>VERI01000017.1 GCA_018882785.1 Burkholderiaceae bacterium
GGCTTGCGCTGCGAGGCACGGGGTGACTCCTCGTGGCGTGCGGAAGTGGCGTGATCAGAGCGATCCGCGCTGGGCGCAATTTCTTGCGGAACGGGCGGCGGCCGGCATGGTGCCCGTCGGCTCGGCTGGATTACCTGCTCCGGAGTCGCCGCGCGCCTGGACGGATGAGGAACTGGCTCTCGAGACCCAGATCCGGAAAATGAAGGAGGCGACGGCGGATCTGCGTGAGCGCGCAGAGGTTGCCAAGAAGGCGGGGGATTTGGATTCCGAGTTGGCGTTGAGGCGGATGTGGTTGCAACACGCGGAGGCTCTGCGCCGGCTGGAAAAGGATGCGCCTGGGATTGCCCGGGATTCCGGCGATGTGGTTCCGAAGCGGCTGTTTCATCAGACGGTCATTCAGTATTCCTCGGCGATCGCGGCGGCGTTGGCGAATTTGCCGGACCGGATTCTGACGCTCCTGCCGAATCTGGAGGAGGCGCTGGCTTCGAAGATCCGGGCCGAGGTGGCGGATGTGCAGCGGGCTGCGAAGGAGATCCGGCTCGATGGCGTTTGAGGATCTGCAGGAGCAGCTCGGGAAGATCTGGGATCCGCGGGAGCGGCCGACGCCGTTGGCGTGGGCTGAAAGCAACGTCGTTCTCGACAAGCGGTTTTCGCCGCGGCCGGGCCGGTATGATTGCACCTACACTCCTTACCTGCGGCAGTTGCATGAATGGTTCGGGGATCCCCGGGTGCGGCAACTGACGCTGGTGAAATCTGCCCAGATTGGCGGGACGACCTGGCTGGCAAACTGCATCATGTGGGCGATTGCCGAGGATCCGGGTCCGATCCTCTATGTGACGTCGACCGGGGACAATGCGAAATCGTGGTCCGAGCGCGAACTGCAGCCGCGTTTGAAATCTTGCGGGGCAATCAAGGCGCTGCTGCCGAGCAATGATGATGATTTCCGGAAGGCGGAGATGCACTTTGCGACTTGCACGCTGCGGCTGGTGGGATCGAACTCGGAGGGGAATCTGGCCTCCCGCCCGATCCGGTATCTGTTTGCGGATGAGGTGGACAAGTGGCCGGATCAATCCAGCACGGAGGCGCCGGCTCTCGAGCTGGCGATGGCGCGCACGAATTTTTACCGGAAGATCGCCAAGATCTGCCTGGCTTCGACTCCGACGGTCGAGGCTGGGGCGATCTGGAAACAGTGGCTGCTGGGATCAATGCACCGGTATCATGTGCTGTGTCCGGATTGCCGGACGTGGCAGCATTTGAAATTTGAGCAAATCAAATGGCCGGAGCATTTCCGCGATCTGGCCGGCGGGTGGGATATTGACGGGGTGGCGCGATCTGCGACGTATGAGTGCGAGGGATGCGGGTCTCCGTGGCCGCAGGTGATGCAGTCGGACCTTGTGCGTGCCGGGGAATGGAATCAAACAAATTCAAAAGCGCCGGCCGATCACATTTCGGCGCATATCTCAGCGCTGTATTCCCCGCAGATGACTTGGGGGGATCTGGCGAAGTTGTTCTTGCAGAAGAAGGACACGACGGGGGGGATGCACGATTTCTACAACAACTTCCTTGGCATTCCCTGGGAGAATCGGGCCGCGTCGGTGAAGGAGGATGCGGTGCTGGCGTTGAGGGATCCCAGCTATCGGACGGGCGAGCTGCCGGTCGAGCCGGTGATCATTACGCTGTGCGCGGATCCCGGGGAGAGAGAGACACACTGGACGGCTGAGGCACGGATCGCGACGGGAGAAAGCTGGGTGATCGATTACGGGACGCTGCTGGCGATTGAGGATCTGCTGGACCCGAATTTTCTGGGGGCCCGCCGCTATACGTTCAATGGGCAGACGTTCACGCCGCGGTTCGGGCTGATCGATTCCGGATACAACACGGAGCGGGTGTATGCGCTGTGCGCGCGGAGCGGCGGGCTTTACATGCCGAGCAAGGGATCGACTGCGAGCTTCGGGACGTGGACTCAGAGCCAGGTGCCGGCGTATCCGTCGCTGCGGCTGGTGACGTATGTGGATTACACCGCGAAGACGGAGCTTTACCTGGAGCGGGTGAATAAAAAGCTGCCGCCGCCTCTGCATCTGCCCGGGGATGTGTCGCGGGATTTTCTGGATGGGCACGTGGGCCAGCAGTTGCTGACGAACAACAATAACCGCCTGGCGCCCCACCACTGGAAGAAGGTGGCGCATGACCATTATGGGGACTGCACGAAGCTGCACGGGGTGTGCTGGTGGGTTCTCAAATAATTGACAACGGCTCCCTCGATATGGACGACATGCAGAAAGTTGCCGGTATCAAACGATACCTTGCCCGCACGAAGACGACTGAGGAACTTGAGACTCTGGCGACCACGACGTTTGCCAGTGCGACTGAGGAGGTGACGATCACGACGCACAATGTCGACGGTGCCGGGGCTTCCGGCGTGGTCTCCATGCCGAAATGGTTGCTGCTGCAGGCGATTGAGGAAGTGTTGGCGGAGGGCACCACTGGCCGGCAGCTTTGCTCGGTGATTGACCGGTCTGCTTACTTCCCGCCCATTTGACAGGCGGCCTGAGGCATGGCCTCGGAAATCAAATCGGAAATCAAAAAATCAAAGCGCGGCGGGGCCCGTCCGGGTGCCGGCCGCAAACCCAAGGCGTCCTTCGACGCCAGCAAGCCCAGCCCGGCGCGCGGGGTGATCGTGTTCAACACGGTGGATCCGAAGCGTGAGCTCACGCAGGGGGTGCGGACGGAAATCATGCGCCGGGCGCGCTACCTCTACAACAACGAGGCGACGGCGACTTACATCATCGAGCACCTGGCGCAGCGCGCGGTGGGAACCGGGATTGTGCCGCAGGCGCGGACGGCGGATCCGGTATGGAACCGGGCCGTGGAGAGGGCGTTCGAGGATCGGGCTTGCGGGGAGGCGTGGGCTTTCGATGCGGCGGCGGCGGTGAATTTTTACGGCGCGCAGTCGCTGATCTTGCGGCAGGTGGCCTGTGATGGAGACTTTTTCGCGCAGTTCCTGACAACGGCCGACGGTGCGGCGCGGGTGCGCTTCATCGGTGCGGAGGCGGTCGGGAATACGGCGGACAGCGGGGATGGGTGGTTCGACGGGGTGAAGGTGGACCGTTTCGGGGCCCCCCAGGAGTATCGGGTGATCACGGATCGCGCGGCGGGCAAGAGCGTGGATGTGCCGTCGGCCGACATGCTGCACTTCCGGCACATCCGGCGCGCCGGGTATGTGCGCGGGGTGTCGTGGCTGCATAGCGCGGCGATCAATCTGCAGGATCTGGCTGAGATCAATGCTTACACGAAGGGTGCTTTCAAGGCGGCTTCGCAGCTTGGCTTTCTGGTGACCTCACCTGAGAACGTGCGTCTCGGGGGTGGGCTCTCGACTTTGAACGACGGGAGCTCAAGCGCGAGTGCTCCGGAATTGAATGCCGAGGCGCTCTACAACGGCACGCTGATTCCGAAGCTGAAGCCTGGCGAGGACATCAAGATGCTGAGGAATGAGCACCCGGGGACCAGCTACGAGCCGATCATGCGCTACATGGTTTCCCAGATTGCCCGGGCAATCGGGCTTCCGCCGGAGGCGATGATGCTGGCGGTGGGTGCGGCCGGCACGGAGTTCCGGGGGCTGCTGGAAGTTGCGCAAAACTTCCTCGAGAGGCTGCAGCAAATGTTGATCGACCAGTTCTGCCGCAGGTTCTGGAAGTATTGGGTGTGGCATGAAATCACGGCCGGCCGGCTGCCGTATCCCGGGGATGACTGGTGGCGGCACGATTGGGTGACGCCGCGGAAGATCACTGTGGACAACGGCCGCGATGGCCGGCTCTACGCGGAGCTGATGGAGAAGGGGCATATGTCGTGGGAGCGCTACTGCAACATCCACGGCCTGGATGCGGAGTCCGAGGAGGACGACATCATCACGGCCTACCAGCGGCGGGCGAAAAAGTGTGAGGCCGCTGGGCTGGATGTGAGCGCGGTTTTCCCGAGCCAGAAAACTTTGACAGCGGGAAACCCATAGAATGACCGCTCAAAAAAATTCCTGGTATGCCATTGCTCCCCGCGCTGAGGACAACGAAACCGAAATCTCCATTTTCGACGAGATCGGCTATTACGGCGTTTCGGCGAAACAGTTCGTCGACGATCTCAAAACGGTGCCCGCCGGACACCGGATCCTGCTCCGGATCCATTCCCCTGGTGGAGAAGTCTTCGACGGAAACGTCATCTACAACGCGCTGAAGCGGCACGCGGGTGGGGTCATCGTGCAGATCGAGGGCCTCGCTGCCAGCATGGCCAGCGTGATCGCTCTGGCTGGTGTGCCGGTGAAGATGGCGGCAAATGCCTTTTTCATGATCCACAACCCGTGGGGCATGGCCGTAGGTGACGCAGCGGAGATGCGCGACCAGGCGTCACTGCTCGACAAGATCAAGAGCAACATGATCCGCGCGTATGCCGAGAAGAGCGGGAAAAGCGATGTCGCGATCGAGGAGTGGATGGATGCCGAAACGTGGTTTACCGCCGAGGAGGCGAAGGCCGTCGGATTTGTCGATGAGATCACCGACGCGCTGCCGGTGGCGGCGAGCGCCAACAAGTTTGCCAGGCTGGCAAAGTTCCGGAATGCGCCTCGGAATTTGACAGGCTCCGGAATGCAAATGGACGCTCAGACGATTACACCCGAAGCTCCGGCCGGCATCGAGCCGACCGAGCCCGCTGCTCCCGAAAATTCCGAACCCGCCCTCGCCGCTCCGACCACTCCTTCCGAGCCTGCCATCTCCGAAGCTCCGGCTGCTCCCGAAGCTCCGGCTGAGCCCGAGGTTCCTGCTGAGCCTGCTGTCGAGGCTCCTGTTGCCGCGCTGAACCGCGAGGCGCTGATCGCCAGAATCGGAGATCTGGCCAATGCGCTTGCATCGGCAAACGCACGAGTCGCGGAACTCGAATCAAATCTTGAAACCGAACGCACCCTGCGCAAGGGCGCTGAGGCACTGGCCGGTCTGGCTCCGGCGCGGGTGGTGCCTGAGATCGCTCCCTCTGGTGACCAGGGCGGGGCGGATCCGGTGCGCGAGTATCTGGCGGCTGTTGAGGCCGGGGACCGGAAGCTCGCCGCGCAGCTCTTCGAGAAGCACAAGGCCGCGATCTGGGCCCACCGCAAAACGATTTCCAAGGAGTAATCCAAGGAGAAACCAAACCAAAAAAACCAAAATCATATGGCAAACTCATTCGACTCCGCGCTCGTCGCCGACACGATTTCCAGCATGGCCAAGACCGTGCTGGCGAACCGCCTCGCTCCGCTGCGCCTTTTCACCTCGGACTTCAGCGATGAGGTTCGCAAACCGAACGATACGATCCGCGTGCCGATCGTCTCCGCCACCGCCTCGACATCGGTCAATCCGACCAATTTCGAGCCCGGCAGCTCGACGACTGTGGGCAAGGCGACCGTCACTTTCGATCACCTCTTCCAGCCTTTCGGACTGAGCGTGAGCGATGTGGCGAACGGCCACCGCCTGGAGCGCCTTGTGCAGATCAACCTCGACGCTCTCGCCGACAAGATCTGGAGCGTGGCGATCACTCCGATCACGACCGTGAACTTCGGCCCGGCCGTTGTCACCACGACCACGATCACCCCGGGCAGCGGGCACCTGGCCACGCTCTGGAGCAACGTCTCCAAGGCCGGCCGCAAGGGTCTCGTCGTGACTCCGACGATCTACTCGGGATTGATCCCGACCAGCACGCTGTCGCTCCCGCTGAGCGAGGGCGCATACGGGTTCGAGAACGGCGTTTACTACGCCTCCTCGTTCAGCGGCGCGGTGTCCGGCCTTGACGGCTTCGCCTGCTCGCAGGATGCGGTCTGTGTGGCCTCGGCCCTGCCGGCGATCGATCCGTCGATCCGCCAGCAGTTCGCGATCAGCGAGACCGTGACGCTCGAGCAGCTCGGTATCTCGGTCGCCTACAACGTGTGGGGCAGCACCAGCAATCGGCAGGTGAATGCCTCGCTTGAGGTGATGTTCGGCTCCGCAGCCGGCCTGACCTCCGGCACGATGGCGCTGATCATCTGATCGCAGTAGCCAGCCGCGCGAAGAGTGAGCGCGCGGCGGGCTGTTTGGTTTCTTCCGCTGCTACTGGCAGCACTCCGCGGGCCTTCGGGAACTCACTCCCCGAAGGCCCGTCCTTTTTTTTAACCTCATGAAAATCCAACTTTGCATTATCGCCGGCAATGAAGAGCCGGTGATTTCCCGATTTCTCTCGAGCTTCCAGCCGCATGTGGACGGTGTGACCGTGTGCATGGCGCGGGGGAACCAGGCGCCCGATGCCACTGAGGAGATCTGCCGCTCGGCGGGCTGCTCGGTGGTGCACTACGAGAATGCTCCCGAGGCGGACTGGCCGCATGTGGACAATTTCGCGGCTGCGCGGAATGTGGCGTGGCAGGCTGTGCCTGAGGACACGGACTGGCTGATGTGGGCGGATTGCGATGACATGCTGGGGGAGACCGGTGCGGCGGTGCTGGCGGGGATCCGGGCCGGCGAGGTGCCGGAGGCGGACGCGATCATGGCGCCGTATATCGTGGATGCCCAGGGTGGCAAGGCGGACCGGCTGCGGCTGGTGCGGCGGTGGCTCGGGAGCCGGTGGATCAATGCGGTGCATGAGGATCTGCAGCTTCCGGAGGGGGAGCCGGTGGCGTATTGTCCGGAGCTCCAGGTGATCCATGTGCCGCTGACGAATAAGCTGGGCAGCACGGATCGGAACCGGAGGATTTTGCGGCATATCCCGGCGGAGTCGCGCACGGGCCGGGAGTGGTGGTTTTTGAGCCGTGAGGCGGAAATGATGGGGGCGGTGCCGGAGGCGCTGGAGGCGGCTGTGGTGGCTGCTACCCGGGAAGACCTGGGGGATCCTGAAAAGTTCTCCTGTTTCCTTTCTATCGGCCGGTGGCTGAAGGAGCCTGAGCATGCAGAGAGGCCGCTTCTCGAGGCGGCGCGGCTGGATCCCTACCGTCGGGAGCCGTATGCGGAGTTGGCTCGGATGCACCTGGCGCGCGGGGATGCGAAGAAGGCGCTGGGCTGGGCGCGGATCATGGACGGGATCCGGGCGCCGGAGGTGCCTGCGTGGAATGCTGACCTGGCGCTGGCGTCGTGGAAGGGAAATGACATTCTGTGGCATGCGATGAGCGCGAATGGGATTGACCCGACGCCGCAGAGGAAGGCGTGGCGGAAGGAGAACGGAGTGCGGATCTCGATCATCCACCCGACGTGCCGGCCGGAGCAGGCGCTGAAGACGCGGCAGCTTTGGTTCGAGCGGGCGGTGCATCCGCATTCGATCGAGCATATTTTCGGGATCAATGAGGCGGATGCGCCTGGGGCGCTGGTGCATTATCCGCATGCGTGGTCGGACGCGGTGCCGCCGGGGCACAGCTCCGCGGTGGCGAATTACAATGCGGCGGCTGCTGCGGCGACGGGCCCGATTATCATCGCGGCGCAGGATGACATCTATCCGCCGATGGGTTGGGATGAAGGCGTGTGGCGGCTGCTGTCGCCGCACACGGCGCAGGCAAAGGTTCTGCATCTGCATGACGGGTTCCGCGAGGATCGGCTGATGGTGATCATGTGCGTGACCCGGGCCTGGCTCAAAAAGCACGGCACGCTGCTGTGCCCGGAATACGATGGCTACTACTCGGACACGGAATACTCCTACCGGGCTTATGAGGCGGGAGAGGTGATCGATGGGAGCGCGATCCGGTTTTACCATGATCACCCGGTTTTCACCGGTGCGGCGAGCGATGAGGCTTACATGCGGCAGCAAAATCCCGTGGCGTATGCGCGGGGGAAGGAGATTTTTGAGCGGAGGAATCCGGGGGCTGTGGGGTGGTAAAAGGTATTGACAAGCGAGATACATACGTTATACGGTTAGATTCATGAGCAGCTTCATTTGTGAGAAGTGCGGGGCGTGGATCCAGGATACTGAGAGGGGGTATGTTACGGGGTGCGAGCACTGGCCGATGGAGGGGCCGGAAGCTACCAGCGAAATGCCCAAACAGGCGGGATTGGTAGATGCGGCGGGCGAAACGACGAATCATTTGCCGGAGGCAAAATTCAAGACCGTGATCGTCTGCCCACATTGCTGTGAGTGGACTCCATACGAGGGGCAGAGCGGGGCCGTGTTTTGCGGGGAATGCACGGAGGAGTATCAGGTTCCATCGCAGCCGCCCGATGCGCGATCGGAGAACGCGAGGTTGAGGGATGACAAGGCGAGATTGGACGGGCTGGAAGATGTCCCGTTTGCGCTTGAGATTGTCTGTAAACGCTCGCAGCCAAAATCTGATTCCATGCCGTCGCTCAGGGATCAAATCGACTTTTTCTTGTCGAACGCCGAAGTCAGCCACGCCGCCCCGCCAGCGGCGTCGAATCAAGAAACAGCGCAACGTGGCGGCGTTGCGCTCCACTGACTTGTTCGCAGATTATGACACCAGACCAATACCCAACAACTCACGCCATCGCCCGCCAACTGCTCGCGATGGACGACGCAATCGCGATCCTTCCAATGCCTGCATTCGATATGCCGGGAGCATCGCAAGCTCTCCCGGTAGCAGCCGAAGCGGTGGAAATCGAAGGCCGCAAGTGCGTGGCATTCCGACCGCTCCGCGAGGATTCTGCGAACGCACAAGATCACGTATGACCACCAGCGCGACAGACTCCAATCCGCAAACCGGCGTGGCCGCTGGTGGGCATTACGTGTATCGCCCTGTTCGGGAAATTTCTGCGCTCAACCTCTATGCCGGTGTCGGAGGAAACCGAAAGCTTTGGCATGGCGTGAACGTAACTGCGGTTGAGAACGTGCCTAAAATTGCAGCCGTCTATCAGCGGCTTCACCCGCAAGACTCTGTTATAATCGGTGACGCTCACGCCTACCTTCTGGAGAACTGGCATCGCTTCGACTTCATCTGGTCCAGCCCTCCGTGCCAGACGCACTCCAAGATGGCGAAGGCAACCAGGCACAAATTGAAACGCTACCCGGACATGAGCCTGTATCAGCAAATCATCTTCCTGCGGACATACGCGAAATGCCCGCGGGTGGTTGAAAACGTGGTGCCCTACTACACGCCGCTGATTGCTCCAACAAAACAGGTTGGTCGGCACCTCTTCTGGTCAAACTTCGACTTCGACGCGGAGGATGTGCCAACGCCGGGAAACTTCATCAATCGGTGCAACGTGGCAGGAAAGCAGGCAATGCAGGACTGGCTTGGCATCCACTACCAGGAAAACATCTACTACGGCACTAATCACTGCCCCGCTCAAATCTTGCGGAACTGCGTTCACCCGAAGGTTGGAAAACAGATATTCGACGCAGCAACGATACTTTTCCCGAACGACCAAGGTGAGAGGCCACTACCCGCGAAGGAGGATCATGAATAGCCCGCTGGAAGTCGTCGCGGGTAGTGGTTCTCTCGACCGCCCTGTTCGGCGTGTTTTCTCTGTCAATGTGCCCGACCGAGACCTCGCAATCTACATGGAGGACATGGGAATGCTTCATCCTCGTGGATTCTCTGGATGGATTCGCGACCTTGTGACGGCTGATCGTGCAGAGTGGATCAAGCGGGCTAGCGTGCGGGAGCGTGCGCTTCGCAAACTTACTGATGAAGAAAGAGCGGCTCTTGGTTATCCGCCGAACATTGGAATAGCGTGCAGTGACAACACCGCAAAAGGCGCAAATAAATGATGCTCAGCAGAATCGGGAAAAGAAAAGCGGCGCGGATTAAATGGAGCCGGAATGCTAATGCGGCGAAGGCGAGGAAGAGGATGGAGCGGGTGCCGGAGCGGTGGCCGGAGGCGGTGGCGTTTTTCCCGTGGCAGATGGTGCTGGTGAATAAGCTGGATGGTGCTCGGTTCTGCCTGGATCTGCGGTCGGCTCGGCATGCGAAGCGGTTTTGTGATGCGGTGCTGCCGCATTATGTGCCGGAGGTGCGGTTCGGGGGCCAGGAGCGGCTTTAGACATCAGGGGGACGAGTAGTATGACTTTTCAGATTTTGATTCCGACGATGCTGGGCCGAGCTCACTTGTTGCGCCGGCTGCTGGGGGTGCTGGAGCCGCAGCTGGTGCCGGGGGTGTCGTATCTGACGGATGATGGCCCGGGCACGATCGGGGCGAAGCGGCAGCGGATGCTGGAGATGGCGGCGGGGGATTATGTGGCGTTTGTGGATGATGATGACATGGTGTCGGGGGACTATGTGGAGCGGGTCTGGCGGGCGGTGCGTGCTGGCAAGGATTGCGTGGGGATCACGATGCATGTGACGATTGATGGCCGGCCGTGGAATCCGTCGCCGGTTTTCCGGCACTCGCTGCGGTTTGCGGGGAATCCGGCCTGGCAGGGGCAGGAGCGGACGCCGCATCACTTGTGCCCGATGCGCCGGGAGCTGGCGCTGCGATCGAGGTTCTCGGACAAGATGTGGGGTGAGGATTACGATTTTGCGCTGGGGGTGTTGCCGCATCTTCGGACGGAGGAGTGGAGTGGGGATGAACCGGTGTATTTTTACGATTACGTGTCGAAGAAGGATGATCCGCCGATTCCGTCGCAGGTTTTGACAGCTCCGGCTGGATAGCAGGATGGAGGAGGCTGGAGTCCTCGCTGGGCCCATAACCCGGAGACCGTCGGTTCAAATCCGACTCCTGCAAGTTTTTTGAGGGTGTTCATGAGGGGACAGGGGCCCCGCTGGTGCGCAAGTGCCGGCGGGGTTTTTCCCTTTTGACAGGGGCGGTCTGGTATATGACGTCGTCTGCTGTTTCTGCTTTTGCTGCCCAGGCTGCGGCTTCGCGTGCGGAGGTTTTCGCGACGGATTGCCAATACGGGGAGGAGACGTTCCAGGGGGTGGCGTCGACGGAGCGTGATGCGCGGGCGCTGCGGGATGGGGGTTTCGCGATGGCGGCTGACCGGACGCTGAGGGTGCTGAAGTCGGCGCTGCGGGCGACTCCGCGGCCGGAGACGGCGATCTCGGTGGGGGGCAAGAAATACCGGATTTCTGAGGTGAAAAACGTGCTGCACTCTGGGGAGTGGCTGCTGTCGCTTTTACTGCCGGGATGATCACTGCTGAGATCAATACGGCGGGGATGGATGAGGTGCTGCTGAAGCTCTCGAGGGCGACGGATACACCGATGGTGGATGTGGCGCGTGCGGAGATGCTGTCGATTCTGGAGGCGGGACAGAAGTTCACGCCTTCGGCTTCTGTGCAGGGGATCAAGGACCGGATTGCGATGGCGGAGTGGATGACGTTGCCGGTGTCGGCTTACGCGCCGAAGCGGCCGGTGCGCCGGGTGATTGATACGAAGAATGGCCCTGCGGTGGTTTACCGGATGACGAATCGTTTCCCGGCGGAGCTGTGGGGGCAGATGCGGTCGTTTATGAACATCCGCTCGCATTTGCGGCTGGCGGCGCGGGGCTTGCTGAAGAAGAGCTGGCTGCAGGTGGCGGCGCATCTGGGGCTGGACATCCTGGTGCCGGGGTATGTGGCGCGTGCGGCGTGGAAGGGGAATGACTACCCGGAGGATAACCGGGGCCGGGAGGAGCGCTCGGGGAGCGGGTATTCTCTGACGGGGGAGATCGGCCGCACGTATGACCGGCGGATAAAGGCGGTGCTGCAGCGGGCGATCACGGGGCGGGTGAAGTATTTTCGGAAGAATCTGGAGAAGGGGGTTTTTGATTCTCTGGAGGCGATCGAGCGGGCGTATCCGAATCTTTTGAAAATCAACCGATCATGAGTTTACTGGCTTTGAAGTTTGAGGGGGCGTTGGCGGGGTATCTGCGCGCGGAGATCCCGGGGTTCTCGGTGTATGAGGGGCATGGGACGGATGCGATGGAGGATTTGCCGCGTCTGGTGGTGTCGGTGACGTCTGGTGGCGGGGGCCTGCTGCGGGATGCGGGGGTGGATGAGCTGAGTGTGGAGATCCTGGGTCTGATCTCTGCGGCGGATATTGATGGGGATACCTCGCCGGCTCTGACGCTGGCGCGGGCGACGGATGCTGTGCGGGAGCTGCTCTCGCTGGATAATCTCTCGACGGTGATCGAGGCGCTACAGTTGACGCCGGGGCTCCTGGTGACGGGTGTGGAATACAATGGGCACAAGGAGGGGCGGGATCCGGAAAAGGCTCACATGGGGGTGATGCTGGAGTTTTCGGCGTGGGCGGGGCTGGCGGAGATTTGACACCTCCGCAGGGCTTTAGATCTCCAATGATTCGCAACCACTAAAATACTATGTCACAAGTCGGCTCAGGCCTTAAAATCCAATCGGCTCCTAAATTCACGGATTACGTCGTCGTTGACGGCACGTGGAAGGAGAAGGACAACACGCAGATGCAGCGCACGGATGATGGCGACTCGGATGTGTATAATTACACGTTCTGGCGTCCGGGTGCGGACTGCTCGGCGGATCTGGTGATCAAGGCGGGTGAGGCGGCTCTGGCGGTGGGTGATGTGCTGGCGGAGGCTTCGCCGGGCACCCGGAGCTTTGTGGTGATCTCGGTGGACACGGCTGATTTCGGCGGCAAGCCACTGAAGCAGTCGGTGCAGCTGGCTTACCACGAGGGATTCACCCCGAGCATCGTCACGTAATCATGTTTTCGGTGTTCGGTGTTCTGTTTTCAGTCTGCTGAACACTGAACGACCGGGGCACTGAAAAATGTCTGATTCGCTGGCAGAGTGCATTTTCCACGCTTCGCATAGGGTTTGCGGGCGGAGGCTGCGGCCGTTCTCGCTGTGGCATGCGTGGCTGCTGGGTTTCGCGCGGTCGCCTTACGTGGGGGAGGCTGAGGTGGCGACGCCGGCGGATCTGGCGCTGGCGATTGAGATCTGCAGCAAGCCTGCGAGCAGCCCCGGCGATTGCCGGGGCTTTTCGCTGCGTGCGGATGCGGGCCTGGTGCGTCGGATCGTGAAGGCGGGGTTTCGGCGTCCGGGCCAGGAGTTCCGGGCTTATCTGGATGATTACGTGGCGCTGCCGGCGTGCTGGGAGATGAAGGGCCGGCCGGTGCGGAGTGATGTGTGCCTCTACTCGGTGGCGGTGCTGATGAGGCATGGCCGGAAGACGGAGCGGGAGGCGTGGGCTACGGAGTTTGGCTACGCGCGGCATCTGGTGCTGGCGCTGGCTGAGGCGGGTGGGAATGACGTGCCGATCATCAGTGATGCGGAGATGAAGGCTCTGCGGGAGGCGGGACACTTATGAGGGAAGCAATCCAATTCACGCTGGGGACGAATAACGCGGCTTTCAAGAGCGGCCTGGCGGAGGCGAAGCGCGGGGTGGCGGCGTTTAAGAGCGATGTGACATCGATGGTGACGGGGCTTTTCGCGGGGCTGGGGATCCAGCAGCTGGTCTCGGATTTTGCCCGGGTGCAGGACATCGCGGATGGTCTCGGGACGACGGCTGAGGCGGTGCAGCGTGTGCGTGGCGCGGCGGAGCTGGCGGGCACCTCGGTGGAGGTGGTGGGGAGGGCGATGGCGAAGCTGCGGAGCGATGGGGGCGATACCCTGGCGAAGCTGGGAATCGATGCAAGGGCTTTTGCTGAGTCGGGGATGGATGCCCAGGTGCTGATGATCGCGGAGGCGCTGGACAAGATCCCGGATCCGCAGCAGCGGATCAATGTGGCGCTGGAGGTTTTCGGGGCGAAGGGCAAGGAGATCCTCCCGATGCTGGCGCAGGGGTATGATTCGCTGAAGGCGAGCATGGATGGCACGCTGGTGGCGTCGAATGAGACGGTGCGCGTGCTGGCGGATGCGGATGATAAGATCGCGGCGTTCACGAATAACATCAAGGTGCTGGCGGCGGATGCGATCGGTTTCCTGACGACGCAGATTGAGAATCTCTCTTCCGCGGCGCTGCTGGCGTGGGCGTATCTCTCGAATCTGCCGAAGGGGCTTGATGCGGCGAAGGATGCGGCCCAGGACGTGATCGATGCGGAGCAGCTGATGCGCTGGCAGCGTGAGCAGCAGCGCTCGACGCCGGCTGCGAAGGCGGGGGCCTGGGTGGACCGGGCGGATGTGGCTGGTGCGGCGAAGGAGGCGAAGTCTGCTGCGGACTACCAGGCTGAGAGCGCGTATCGCACGATCGAGGAGGCGAAGAAGGCGGCTCACGAGAAGGCGAAGGTGGAGAAGGAGGCTGCGGACTACCAGGCGGAGAGCGCGGCGCGCGTGCTGGAGGATGCGAAGCGTGCGGCGCATGAGAAGCGGGTGGCGGCTGAGAGGGAGCAAAAGCAGGCTGCGGCGGCGGCTGAGGAGTGGATGCGGAATTGGTATGACTCGCGGCAGAAGGATCTGGGCTTTGCCTCGGGGATCTCGCAGGTGGGGCAGAGCGGGCAGCGGCTGGCGGGGGTGAATTACTCGGTGGTGAATGCGGAGGCGGAGAAGGGGATCCGGCTGCAGGAGGAGATGCGGAATTATTTGAAATCGATCGATGAGAAGAAGTGGACGGTGGAGATCCCGGAGGCGTCATGACATACACGATTATCGGCACAGCTTTCCCCGCGGGGGGAATCAAGATGGCGAAGGACAAGGTGACGGAGGATGCGCGTGGCCGGAAGACGATCACGAGCACATACCGGACGTTTTACTCTGGTTGGTTCTCTGAGGCGCCGGTGCGGGGGACGGCGCATGGGGTCTACCCGACGGCGTTTCTGGTGGAGAAGTCGGCAGCGCAGATCGAGCCGGGGTTCCTCTGTGATGTGACGCTGAAATACGAGGAGCCGGAGGCGCCGGAGGACTCGGACACGGAGGGGGGGAATCCACCTTTTGAGGGGGCGACGCTGCCGCCGGATGAATACACGGAGAGCGCGAATGAGGTGGAGGTGCCGATCGAGGCGCATCCGAATTTCAAGGATTTTGCGACGGTGGCGAATGGGGCGATCTTTTCGACGGAGGGGGATTTCAAGGGCTGGACGAAGACGAGCCCGTTCTCGGGGTTCCTGACTTACAAGGTGGGCTCGGTGACGGAGAGCGTGACGAAATACTACTGGGGCAAGCCGGCGAGTGTGACGTCGCTGGTGGGCCAGGTGGAGGGGAACTGGCTGACGGTGAGTGGATCGATCGCGCGGCGGTATCCGTATTGGGTGCGGACGATCAATCGGATCTACTCGACGGTGCCGTGGAACACGACGATTTACCCGGGCTGATATGGCGAATGATCTGGAAAGGCTGAAGATCTCGAAGCCTGGCATCGTGCCGGTGTCGCGGTGGAATGCGCTGGTGGAGGCGGTGCAGAGCTCGCTGGTGGTGTCTTTCGCGGGCGGGGCTTTTGCTCGGACGAAGGGGGGCACGTCGCTGTGGGCGCGTGGCCGGGGTGCCGGCGCGACGGCGCAGCATCCTTTCCAGGTGCTGATGCGGACAAAGCCGGGGACGGAGGACCAATACCAGGCGGGGGTGGTGTATGGGTCGGCGCTTTACAAGAGCCTGCGGCCGACGGACAAAGTGACGATCTCGGGGCTGCTCTCGGCGGATGGGGCCTCGGGATGGTTTGATTTGATCGCGACGGATGCGATCTGGCTGGGGATTGTGTTTAACTCTTCGGGGGTAGTTACGGCTGCGCGGATTGATTCGTGGGGTGCCGGGGATGACTTTGATGTGACGCAGGTGGCCTGGAGCGGGGAGAATGGCTATGTGGAGGATGATGATGACCCGGATAATCCGGTGCACCAGACTTCGCGGAAGCTGATTGCCTACACGGTGCCGGATGAGGCGGGGGTGCCGTCGTTGACGCAGGTAATGTTCCGGGACCAGATCTTGCGGGATGTGGCGATCGATGGCAGGCCGGCGCGGTATCCTTTTGACCACGAGGGGGGGTATGCGGCGTGAGCTGGATGACTTTCTGCGACGGGCATTTCCCTTTCGCGGTGACGGAGCAGGTTTACTACGGCTCGGCGTGGCATGAGATCGGGGAGTGGGATGGGACGACGTTTTATGATCCGGGCGATGGCTCGCTGAATCCCTCGGCTGATTCTTCTGCGGTCTTCCCGGTGACGGGGAAGTGGACGCCGTATCCGGTGGGTTTCACGCTGGAGCAGATGTGCGAGCTCTTCTGGCGGTGGCGGCATGCGAAGATGACGCTGACGAATCTCGGGGTGTTTACGCTGACGGCGGATTCGATCACGGATACGAATGAGGCGCTGGGGACTTCTGTGGCGAGTGGCTCGGCGACGGCGACGGCGGAGCTGTTGCTGAAGAGCTACACGCGGAGGAGCCGGTGGCTCGTGCCGCCGAATTTCGTCGAGCCGGACCGGCCGGAGGCTGAGCTGATCGGCAGCGGCTGGGCGGTGCGGGGGGAATACATTGTAACGGAGGGCGGGGTGGATGCGAGCTCTCTGGTGGAGCACTCGATCAAGACGAGATACTCGGCGGGGGCAACGGATTCCTCCACGGGGAGCGGCTCGGGGGTGCTGGCTGGGGCGTCGGCTGCGGTGGGGCTTGAGTTCCTGCTGCAGGCGTATTTCGCGCGGCCGTCGATCACGGATTACCCGGTGATCAAATCGGCTGGGCTGTATTGGCCGGCGCTGGATTTTTCCGGGGCCTGGGATGGAACGATCGACCGGTCTGCGAATACTGCGGGGGTGTATGACTCGAGGTTCCTGCACCGGTATGTATCGAGTTTGCTGCGATACGACACTTATGCGGAGACGACGGATGAGCTGGAGGTGAAGGTGAAGCTGGGCTCGGGGGATGTGGATTTCGTGGTGGGTCTCTACAAGCTGGATGATTCTGTGTTTTTCGGGTCTGAGGATGTGGGGCTGTTTTCTGAGCGGCCGAAGCTGGAGATCGCGTGTGACAAGTTTTTCACTTACGGCGGGATCTATGACGAGGCCACGGGGGCGAGGATTTGACATCGGGCGGGGTGCAAATGGACACGTTGACTTTGCCGAATGATGTGGATGTGCGGGGGACGTTCCGCGCGCGGGGTGGGATTATCGGGATGACGCGCACGGATCTGGAGCAGGATGACTTCCAGCCGGTGCATCTGCCTCTGGAGAATTTCCGGATCTGGGATGCTTATGGCTCGCTGGTGGGGTCTGCGGCTGCGGATGATCTGGGGATCACGGCGGGGGCTTTTGGCACGGGGTGCCCTTACCTGACAGCGGGGGATCTGAAGGCTGCGGGGGCGACGACCCGCCGGGCGCGGACGACGGCGCGGCTGCCGCTGGAGTATGTGAGCGGGCAGAGTGTGCGGATCGTCGTGACAGCGGGGATGCTGACGACGGCTGCGGATGGCTCTTGCACGGTGGATGTGGAGGCTTACCTGGTGGCGGGGGACACGACGAAGTCGGGCTCGGACCTGGTGACGACTGCGGCGCAGTCGATGAACTCGACGGCTTTCTCGGATCTGAATTTTGAGCTGTCGGCGTCGACTCTGGATGCTGGCGCGGTGCTGGACATCCGGATCTCGATTTCCTGCACGGATGCTGCGACGGCGACGGCGGTGACGCCGGCGATCGCGGATGTGATGCTCTCGGTGGATGTGAAGGGCTGACGACATGGAGCTGTTCCTGAACAAGCAGTCGAGGCTTTTCCAGAGGAGCATCACTTCGACAGCTCAGGTGGCTTCGCTGACGTTTTCTCGCCGTGACCGGCTGGTGATCCCGGTGACTTATGTGGAGGATGGTGTGGGGGTCTCGCTGGGTGCGGGGGCCTCGGGGATCCTGGGGATCAAGTCGGCTTTCGGGGAATCCTACCTGGCGGCGGCGCTGACGTGGTCGGCGGGGACGGCTCCGGCGTATGAGTTTGACCTGAATCTGAACACCTCCGCGATGGAGGCGGCTTTTTCGGATGATCCGGATACGGTGGAGGCGACGCTGCAGGTGCGGGCGACTTTCGGGGACGAGATCCTGCGGTCGGTGAATCTGCCGGTGACGATCACGAACTCGACGGTGATCGGGGATGAAACGGCGCCGACGGCGCTGCCGGATCTGGCGGGCTGGGGGAATACGAAGTTCCGCTTCGGGGCGACGGGGGAGCCGGAGTTCTACAACACGGCGCTGGCGGCCTGGTGCCGGCTGACGTTTGCGGGGGATCCGCCGCAGGCGACGTGGACAATGTTATGATGAAACGTGCAAACATTCTCTTCGCGACGCTCTGGCTGGGCCTGATTGCTGCGCTCTTCGGCCAGACGGTTTACAAATCTCTCACGCTCTCGGAGAACGGGACGGTGGTGGCGCCGACGAATTTCTGGGCGACGAATGCGGCCTCGAATCGTGCATCGCTCGGACTCGCCACAGTGGCTACGTCTGGCAACTACAACGACCTCACCAGCAAGCCGGTGACGGGGGTTTCTTCTGTGGCTGGAAAATCCGGCGCAGTGTCGCTGGACATCACGGATGTTTCCAGCCTCGCGACGGTCCTGGGAAACAAGGAGAATGCAATCACGGGCGGGACCTATCTCCAATACTGGCGCGGCGATAAGACCTGGGCGACTCTGCCGACGAACTACGCGCCCGCCACGGGTAGCACGAATTACGCGACGGCGGCGCAGGGCGTCCTCGCGGGAACGGCGCTGCAGCCTGGGGCGAGCTGGACAAATATCTCTGGTCTCGGAACGGCGGCGACGAATGCGGCGGCGGCTTTTGCTCCCGCCTTTGGTAGCACGAACTATGCGCCGATGGCAGGTTCAACAAATATTCGCACAGTCGGAACGATCACGAATGGGTCCTGGCAGGCCGCGACGGTGGGGCTGGCTTATGGCGGAACAGGGGCCACAAATGCAAAGGGTGCGGTGGATCAATTCCGGGCTGAACAGCCTACTGTCCCTGCGCTTAAACGCATCACGTCTCGACTGGTAGCTGGCAACTCGGACACGATTGGATTGGTCGGTGACTCCACATCCTCCTCATCGGATAAATGGTGGTATCAAACTCTGTCTGCAATCGGGTCCTATGTCGGATCGAATTTGCGAGTCGTCGAGCGGATCAACACTGACGGAACTGGAGTCGGATGGACTGAAAATGTGATCCAGGCGGGGCTGGGTGAGCCGTATGTGATGTCTCCATCTGGCGGAACGAATCGCAGTGTCGGAATCTCTGATGGACCTCTGACGCTCACAGGGGATTTGGATTTGCGATTCCGAATTGGAATCGACTCGTGGGTCGCCGGACTCGGCGGCGGTGGATATTTGCTGTGCCAATACAATAGCCCAACAAACAGGACGATCTTTCTCACTCTTGGTCAGGGTGGGTCCTACAACAACATCCTGCTGGAGGTATACGATCAGACAAACACCCTCCGGCAATACTTTTTTAACGGGCAGTTCAACTCCACGAATTTCCCGGCCGGAACAACAAAATGGCTCCGCATCACGCTGGACGCAGACAATGGCGCGAGCGGATCGACGGCTAAGGCATACGTCTCAACTGCGCAGGCCAGCGAGGGGGCTAGTTGGACGCAGATCGGGAGCAATGCAACGGTTGGAGCCGTGATCACTGGCTACACCGCGACGCTTGGGAATCCGATGGAGGTTCTTGGAAGGCAAACGGTTTCACTGCTGACTGACGTTAAACTCTACCGAGCCGAAATTCGCTCCGGTGGAATTGGAGATAATTATCCGGTCCAAAATATCCAGGCCCCGCATCGGTGGAATTTCAACTACACGGCCACTAGCCAGGTGAAGCCGTTCGACCGCCCAACTCTCTGGGTTATCTCTGACAGCCAAAGCGGCGCGGCGCTGGCTGGATTTACAGGATCAAATGCAAGCCTGACCGTTCCTGATTTTGGTCAGACTGCCTACTTGATTTCGTTTGGATACAATGACGGGAATCTCGTCGGGAAGACTTGGTGGGATTCTCTGAACACGGCAAAATCGATGATTTTAGCACGCCTTCCTACCTGCGCGATTGTGCCGGTCTCTCAGCCGTGCAAGCGGACAGACCAGCAAGACTACACGCAGACGCGCGTTCGCTCGCTCGATTCAGCGGTCTGGGGAGAAAATATCGGCAAGGGATACATTCCTGCATTGGAGGCATTCATGGCTGCGGTCTCTGCGGGAACTCCTCTCACTGACCTTGTGAGCAGCGATGGCACACATCCAACTGCCGCTGGATACACGCTCTGGAAGGAGACTGCGCTGCGGTCGTTCGGCATCAAGCCATGAACCAAGACGCTCTGAAATCTCTTTTCTCATCAGCAACGGCGCTAGTGGCAGCGATTGCCGGATGGCAGGAACAGGCGCAATTCTGGGTTTCCATTTGCAGTAGTGCGGTGGCGATCATCGGCGCGGTCATCTCGATCTGCTACGCGGTGCGCGGGAGGAAGGATAAATGAGCCGGGCGGGATACTACACGCGGCTTTTCCTCTACGTGGCGCTGAATGTGCTGACGTTTGCGGACCAGAGCTGGGAGACGGCGGCGGCGGATCCGGGGAGGTTCGCGGTGCGGGTGGCGCTGGCGGCGATCATTGCCTGGCGGGCTTTCATCGACCAGAGCGTGCGTGTGGCGGGGCCGGTGGCGCCGGGCGCGGCTGCGAAGGTGGCTGTGTTGCTGGTGTTCCTGGGCTTTGCGGCGCTGGGGGTGGCTTTGCTGGGTGGCTGCGCTGGGTATGACCGGGACTACCGGGCGGAGGTGGACCCGTGCTCGAGGTCGGCTTTTGCGGGGGTGAGTATTCACCCGGGCTCGGGGTCGCGGACGTTCTCGGGGGGGATACGGTTCTCGGCGTGGAATGAGGATCTGGCGCCGGCGTGGAGGGACAAATGATACGGGTGATGTCGGATTTCCGATACACGGCGGACAATCCGCGGTATCGGTTCCTCTTGCTGGAGGATGTGACGGTGGATACGGGGCTGGAGCTGGGGGTGCATACCTTCCATGATGCGGCGGGGGTGCGCCGGGTGTCGCTGTGTGGCTCGCTGTGGACGGTGCATGCGGGGTATGCCTGGGATGGGTGCTCGCCGAAGTGCCGGATCGCGGGCCGGTGGGTGGGGACGCCGGATTTCGAGGCTTCGCGGCTGGCTTCGCTGATTCATGACACGGGCTATCAATTCCTGGGGACGGCGTGTTTCCCGCTGCGTCGGCATGATGTGGATTGTCTCTTTGGGCACATCATCGCGCGGGATGGGCGGCATGTGGCTGCGGCGATGGTGTATGCGGGGGCTGTGTGGCTTTTTGGGGGGATCCATCGCGGGCTGGGCTCGGTGCTGACGCGGCGGAAAAAGACAACGTGCTTCTATCATGGAACCAAATAATAACGAACGGATCTACGCGGCTGCGGCGAAGCATATCGGGGAGAAGGAAATCCCGGGGAAGGCGAGTAATCCGCTGATCCGGGGTTGGATCAAGCTGGCTGCTAAGTGGCTGGAGCAGGATGACAGCTCGACGCCGTGGTGCGGGTGCTTCCGTGGCGCGGTGGGTCTGGCGACGGCGACGGGGGTGCCGCCGGAGCACTACCGGGCGAAGAACTGGCTGCTGTGGGGAACGGGGGTGCATACGATCCGTGAGGCGCTGAAGGGTGACACGGTGGTGCTGGTGCGCAAGGGGGGCTTCCATGTGGGGATCCTGGACCGGGTGGCGGGGGAATACATCTACTTGCTGGGGGGTAACCAGGGGGATGCGGTGTCGATCGCGCGCTTCCCGGTGGGGCAGATCGAGGGGATCCGGCGGGGGTAATGCTATGAAAACGAAAAAGTGGGCACACATCGAGCGCGACATCCGCTCAACTGAGCACGCCAAGGTGGTGGCTGGGCTGGAGAGCCAACTGGCTCACTACCGAGACCAGGTAGCCGATCTGGAAGGCCGCCTGGCGGTGGCGCTGCAGCTCTCGAAATCCAAGCCCCGGCCGCGGGCTTTCGGCATCCCGGAGTCTGACCGATCGGAGGCCGTAGCGGTGGCGCTGGCGAGCGACTGGCATGTGGAGGAAACGGTGGAGGGGGTGTCTGTGAATGGGCTGAATGAGTTCAATCTCGCGATCGCGGACGAGCGGATCGCCAAGTTCTTCCGCGGTGTTTCCCGACTCACGGAGATCGAGCGGCATGGGGCGGACATCTCGACTTGCCTGTTGTGGCTGGGCGGGGATCTGATGACGGGATTCATCCACGAGGAACTGGCGGAGACGAATGGCCTCACGCCGACGCAGACGATCCTCTGGCTGCAGGACCGGCTGCTGGCGGGGATCGAGGCGCTGGCGGCGGACTTCGAAAATCTGCTGGTGGTGACCTCCTACGGGAACCACGGCCGCACTACGAAAAAGCCCCGCCATGCTACGGGTGCAGCGAACTCTTACGAGTGGATGCTCTACCGACTGCTGGAGGGCCGCACGGCCCATCTGCCGCATGTGCAGTGGCAGGTGGGGGAGAGCTACCACAACATTGTGGAGGTCTACGGACGCACGATCCGATTCCACCATGGGGACGGGCTGAAATACCAGGGCGGGATTGGCGGGCTCACGATCCCGGTGGAGAAGGCGATCGCGAGCTGGAACAAATCGCCGATCAAGGCGGATCTGGATGTCTTCGGGCACTGGCACACGCAGATGCAGAGCCCGAAGTTCTGCGCGAACGGCTCGCTGATCGGCTACAACGCGTATGCGATCAGCATCAAGGCGGCTTACGAGCCGCCGCAACAGACTTTCTTCCTGTTCGACCGCGCGCGCGGCCGCACGATGACGACGCCGATCACTCTCTAATCCTATGGCTAAGTGGAAAACCATCGTTGAAAAGCACCAGCGTGAAAGCTACCGCTGGCCCGCTGGCTGGGATAGCCGGGAAAAAGTCGCCGCCGAGCTGGAGTGCTCTCCGGACCGCGTGGCTTCTCTGCTGGCGCCGGGGATCAAGGCCGGAACGATCGAATCTCGACCGATCCGCGTGTGGGATGATGCCCAGCGCCGGGTGGTGACGGTGATCGGGTATCGCCAGGTGCCGCGGCCGGGTGCTGCGGATGGCGGAGACGGCTCTGATCTCTCCCGTGTGATGGCGGTGATCCGCCGCTACCCTGGCGCCAGCGCATCTTACATCCGCGACCGCGTGCCGAAGGACATCCGCGCGAAGTATCCCGCGCGTGAGGTGGCAAAGCTGATGGCATGAATGTGCTGGAGACGGCGATGGAGATCACGTCGGGGGCCCGGCGGGAGGATTATGACCGGGCGACTCCGAATCACGTGCGGATCGCGCGGCTGTGGAATGCGTATCTGGAATCCCGGGCTGTGCCGGATGCAGCGCTGAGCCCGCTGGATGTCTCGCACATGATGATCTTGCTGAAGCTGGCGCGGGCGTGCCACCGGCCGACGCCGGATACCTACGTGGACATAGCCGGCTACGCGCGGATCTCTGCGCAGATCGCGGGGTTCGAACCGGAATGAGCGGCCGCACGCGCCTGGTGGAAAAGAAGCTGGGCCGCGAGGCGGCGCATGGGATGTATGTGGAGGGCACAAATGTGCTCTATGTGGACCCTCGCCAGCGGGAGAAACAAAGACTGATGGTGACGCTGCATGAGTGGATGCACCGGCATGATCTGGCGAGCGCTGATGCGCACGCACGAATGGAGGACGGGGATGAGGCGGCGGGCCGGGCTATCGAGGAGGCGGATGTGGCGGACCACTCTCGCGATCTGGCGGATCTGCTGTGGCGGCTGGGGTATCGGAGGGTGAGGCTCTGAGAAGAGGGAAAAGCGGAAAGCGGAAAGGCTCAGGGCCGGCTGGCGGGGCGCTTCCGGGTGCGGCGCTGCGGGGTGGTGGTGCTGGCGGCGCGGAGATCCTCGGTGATGAGGAGGCGGACGTAGTTTCCAAAGGATCTGCCGAGGGCGGCGGCGCGGGCCTGGCCGGCGGCGCGGATGTCGTCGGGGATCCGGATGGCTGTCTGCTTCATCTTCATTGAGGGCATAATCAACACAAGCGGTATCGCTTGTCAAACGCGGGGCTTCAGGCTTCGGGCTCGTGGCCGTAGGCTCTGAGCATCTGGCGGGTGAGGACGTTCGCGCGCTGCTGCTCGGTGTGGAGTGTGGCCGTGTAAGCGGCGCTGGTGCGGGTATGCTCCTCGATTTTCTTCGCCAGATTATGGATCTGGAAGACGTAGACGGGCATGAGAATTGCCAGAACGAATATGACGGCTACGACGATGAAAATAAGGAGACCTGAAATGAAGGAGAATGCTTCCATGTGTGTGCGTTTTTGTTGTTTGGTTGGGCGGCGGATGTCCTATCCCGTGATGTAGGGATGCGGGGGTATGAAATTATTTTTTGGGCTTCCGGGATGAAGAGGGTTTGTATGCCGGGGCATCTTCTGCGGCGGTGGCGGCGAAGGGGTTCACCTCGCCGGATGTCAATCTCGGGATCCCTGCGTGGACGCAGGCGCGCAGGATGTCGCTGAAGGTGAATCCGGAGCGGGCAACTATCGCATTGACCTCGCGGAGGTCTTCGTCGGCGAGGCGGATCTGGTGATTTTTTCCAAATTTCTTGGGCTTCATTGGGTGCTCCTTTTGACAACAGATTACATCAAAAGAAAATTTTTTCAAAAAATACTTTACAACCCAACCAAATGCACTACAACAAGCACAAATCACTACATGAAAGCGGTAACTCTTAAACTTCAACCTGAAATCGCAGAGCAAACACGCCGGCTGAAGGAAGCGACTGGTTTCTCGGAGTCGGCAATTTTGCGGCAGGCAATCCGCGCTGGACTGCCGGTGGTGGCCTCGGCGCTGGCGAAGATGCCAACGGCGCGGCCGGCGTGATGATCGGCTGAACAATCCCTCTCTACCTCATGAATGCAAAAATCCCTCGTTTCTTGGCCTACGATCTCGCGGTGGAATGCGGTCGCCGCATCCATGCGAATCTGGTCTCGCTGCACCTGGCGGCGATTGATCACTCTTCTCAATCGGATCTGGACCGTGCGCAGATGGGCGAAGTGCGCGAGCTCATCAGCAGCATCGCGGATCGGTATGATCGTGCGGATTTCATCCGCCAGGTGAAGCGCTCTTTCCATTCGCTGCGGGCTGCGCGTGGAACGCATCCGACGAGCCGCAGCTACGTGGCTGCGGTGATGGCGCATCGGCAGGCGATCGCGGCGTGAGCTAATCAATATCTCTCATGAATATGAAAAACCCGATTCCTGAAATGCGCTCGCCGGCGGACATCCCGCCTTGGCTGCGCCATTGCTACCATGACCGCGCAGAAGTCGACGCGGAGCGGAAAAAAAACCATCACTTGCTGAACTTCACAGGTCAGATCTGTGAATGCGGTGAGGGTGAATGGGATTTTTTCGGATGGGCGTCTCCGGGTGAAGGTTGGGCTTTCCACTCGTGCATGGGTCTCGGGCCGTCGGTCTACGTCACAAGGTCATGGGCTGCTGTGGCGGATTATCTGGAATGCCAGGCTCGGAAGATGATCTATGGACAGAATCTGGATCGGCCGTGCTTCCCGCCGCATTTTCTGCAGGAGGGGCCGGGGTTCTCGCCTGACGGGGGGCGTCTTTTCGTCCGCGAGGGGGTGATCTATTGGGCGAACGGGGATGTGACGCCGGCGGAGGGGCCTCAGATCATGATCCGGTACATGCCGTGTGATGACGGGGAGGATTATTCGCTCTGGACGGATGATCAGCGGGCTCGTCGGCGGGAGGAAGTGACTCGGCAGCGGGAGGATTACCAAGCTCAGGAGGAGGCTGACCGTGCGGCTGAGGAGGCTCTGGTGGAGAGTGCCAGGGGGAAGCTGACTGAGGAGGAGTTCCAGGCTGTGTGCAACTACGGAGGGCGCTGAAAATCTTATGCTGCTGAATCAATCGAAAACGTGTGACTGCGGTGATGGCGCATCGGCAGGAGGTGGCAGCGTGAAACGGGCGAAGCTGACCGAGGAGGAGAGAAAGCAGAGGAGGCGCGAGGCGAGCCGTCGCTGGAGGGCGGCGAATCTTGACCAGGCGCGCGAGGCAAGCCGCCGCTGGCTGGCGGCGAATCTTGACCAGGCGCGAGAGAGTAACCGCCGCTGGAGGGCGGCCAATCCTGACAAGGTGAGCGAGAAGAACCGCCGCTTGAGGGCGGCGAATCCTGACAAGGAGCGCCAGAGGAGCCGCCGCTGGATGGCGGAGAATCCTGACAAGGCGCGCGAGGCAAGCCGTCGCTGGAGGGCGGCGAATCCTGACAAGGTGCGCGAGATGTACCGCCGCTACAAGGCCAACAAGCGCGCAGCAAAAAACTTTTTCCAACTCACTGCCGCGGCAGCGCGGCTTGCAGAGATCAACAACTAAAAAACCTCATGAAAAAAGAAATCACTGAAACTATCTACGCGGAAATCGCGGCGTTCGTAACGAAGGGAATCGACTCCTGGCTGGAGGCGGGGAAGCTGATCAAAGACCTAGTGGATGACCACGGCATCTCGCAAGAGGAGATCGCGGAGCGCGCGGGCCTGCCCCCTGTGGTGGTGGGCAAGTTGGAGATGCTCGGCCGTGAGCGCATCATGCCGCAATTGCTGCTGGCGACGTATCCGGCTGCGACGTTCCTGCCGAGGCTGGATTGCAGCCTGCAGAAGGCGGTGCTGGCGAATGGTGTGGATGTGCTGCTGGAGAACGGCGAGACGCTGAGGATCTCGGCCCCGAATCTGACCCGGCTGCAGTGCCAGCAGGTCTTTGACCGGGATGGAGTGCGCACTCCGGCTGCGCAGAAGGCATGGATCGAAAGTGAGGCGCTGCGTCTGGGCCTCTCGCGGGTGCCGGAAGTCTCAACGACCTACCAGATCCGGAAGGGAAAGGTCTTCATCCCGGCGCCGTGCCATCTGACCCAGAAGGATCTCGTGAGGATGCTGGGTGAACTGAGCGCTTGAATCCTATGCTGCTGAATCAATCGAAAACGTGTGACTGCGGGCGTGAGAAGCCTGAGAACTGGCATTTCTGCGATGCGTGCTGGCAGGCTCTGCCGCAGGCGCTGCGGGATAAATTCCTGATCGCTCTGGGGGCTATCAAGTCGGCGGTGACGGGGTGCCGGATCGTACTGAGAAAATGAAGCTGCTGAAAAAACGCGAACTGGCTGAGGCGATCGGGCGCTCTCCTTCATATGTGAGCGCGATGGTCCGCGCGGGGTATGTGATGCGCTTTGGCATGTCGACGGAGCTCAACCACGCGCTGCGCTGGCTGGAGGAGAATCGGGATTTCCGGGCCTCTCATCAGTATCCGAGAAACCCACGGCGGCAACGGCAGCGGAGAGATCCTGCGGCCGGAGGCGCTGATATGTGCGGTGCACGAGCTCTGTAGAATGATTCAGGAACCTCATGGCTTCGGTGCGGTCGACTTTCGCGCGGGCGAGCTGGGTGGCTACGGTGACGCGGGTGCTGTGGATGCTGAAGGGGAGCTTCAGTTTTTTCCGCAGGAATACCCACCAGTGCTTAGCGGCGTGGGGCGGGAGGTCGCAGAGGTATGTGGCGCGGGCGACGCGTTTCTTCGCGATGAGGGGCCGCAGGGCGGGGTGGATCAATGTGGAGAATGGACGGTCGCCTTTTGTTTTCTCAAACCAGATGATGCCGGCCTCGTCGTCGATGTCTCGCATGGGGATCCGGCACTCGGTGATGCGGCAGCCCTGGTGGGTGACGATGAGCCAGCTCTCGTGCATCCAGGCGGGCTTGTTCATGGCGGTGAGGCTGTGCTGGACGAGGGCGGCTTGCTCGCTGGTGATCTCGGGTTTTTCGCGGACGCGGGCTCGCTTGATGCCGAGCTTCACCCAGGGATTCCCGGGAATGAGCTGGCGGCGGACGGCGGACTGCAGGATGGAGGCCATGAATTTCACCTCGACGAGGGCGGTATTGTGCGCGGCGCCTTCTTGCTTCCTGTGCCTCATATACTCTGCGGCGTGCTCGTGGCGCACGTGGGCGGGGGTAATGTGCCCGCGGGTGATGAGCCAGGCGGAGAGGTGCGTCCAGGCATTGATGGCGCGGGTGCGGGACAGCGCGTGCGTAAAGTGGTCGTCGATCCACTGCTGCACCCAGCTCTTCCAGAGGGCGGCCTCGCCTTCGCGGCTGGCTCCGTGCTCGCTGGCGGTCTGCTGCGCGCAGGCGCGGCGGGCTTGCGCGGTCTCGGTGCCAATGCCGTGCCGGAACTTCAGGCTCTTCTTGCGCCACTTCCCGTCAGGGTCGCGATAACGGAGCTGCCAGTAGGGCGAGCCGGGGACTTTGAACAGAGAGGCCATGCGGGCAACTTTGGGACAAATGGGACAATCCTCAACAAAAATAAATAATGCTTATGGACAAAAACAGAAGAAAAGGTAAACATGCCTCGATACTGGCAATGTCGGGGGTTCGATTCCCTCCCCAGCCAGTCTCTGAAAATCAGGGACTTGCACAAGAGTGGGACAAAATCGGGACAATTCGTCCGATTTGTTTGGCGGGATTGCTGCCTGTGGGGGCGGCTTTTTATCAGCGTGAGTGGTTCGCTCACCTGTGTTTTTTCGTCGCTCTGGCCTTTCTTGGGGCCGCGCTTTGCATCGTTTTTCGGCTTCCGGCTTTGATCCGTCGGGATCGTGAGGCTCGCCGGATGCAGGAGTGGTGGTCGCGGCGCGCGGCTCGATGGTCGTCTGCTCAGAGGAGGACCAGGCTATGATCTCGGCTTCGGATGTGAGGGCGCTGCGGGATTGGCTGCGGACTGCGCGGGGGGTCCGGTGGTCGGAGCGTAAGTGCATGCAGGTGTTGGCTCGGGTGGATGTGGAACTGGCTCGGCATCGCGTGATGGCGCGGCGGGCTACGTTGCGCCAGGGCGAACTGGATGAGCGGCCGGCGTCGGATGCTGAGTTGGCGGTGGCGTTCGCGAATCTGCGGCGGATGCTGAATGGGGAAGGGGTGAAGCCATGACTCGTGTGGGGATTGATGGCGGGCATCGGCGGCTGCTGCAGGCTTTGCGGGAGCAGGAGCGGGCGGCTCGCCGGGTGGAGTTCGCGATTTCGTTTTTGAAGTGCATCCAGCGCTCGGTGCGTCGGGCTCAACGGGGAGGGGTGAAGCATGTCTGAGGGTTCTTACTGGCCGGATATGGCGTTTGATGTGGACAAGCCGGAGTGGAAGCTGGCTGAGGAGCTTCATCTTTCTCTGGAGGATGCTGAGAAGGTTTATGCGTGGCACCAGGCGGAGCTGACTCGTGAGGTGGAGCATGTGAAGGGTGAGCAGCTGGGCCGGATCGTGGGTTTGCTGATCAAGCCGGCGAAGAATCTGAAGGCGCTGGTGCGATCGCTGGCTCTGGCTGCGGGGCTGGATGAGCTGAATGGGGTGCATTCTCAGGACGAGGTGGCGAAGGAGCTGGGATGCACGCGCCAGTTGATCAGCCACTATGTGACGGCGTGGGCGGATCTGTTGGATCTGGAGGTTTTCAAGTTTCGCAAGGTCTCGTCGGCCCGGCAGACCTTTAGCGAAAGTGCGAAAAGAGCGTGGGCCGAAAGGAAGAAAGGATGCAGATGATGAATGAATTGACGTTGCCGGCGGATGTGGCGGTGTTTTCGAGGGGGAGTCTGGAGTTTCTCCGGCCTCCGACGCGGGAGGAGTGGGACCAGGTGGGGCGGTATGTGGTGGCTTCGCGGACGTGCTCGCTGCGGTGGCTGGCGGATTGGCGCCGGACGGGGCGCAGGGCGTTTGGGGATGAGGCGGTGCTGGAGGCTGAGCGGCAGCTTGAGCTGGAGTTCAAGGATCTGCGGGCGGCTGAGGCGCTGGAGAGGCTGGAGTCTGGGGCTGCGGCGCGTGCGGCGAGTGATGAGCATGCGTTTGTGGTGGCCAGGCTGTGCAAGTCGACGGAGGATGCTGACAGGTGGCTGGAGACGGCTGAGCGCGAGGATCTCTCTGCGGTGGAGCTGCAGCGGTCGATCAAGGCGGGCTCGGTGGTGAAGGATGATGCGGAAAAGCCTTCTGTGAATGCGTCGGACAAGTCGGTGGGGATCGTGACGATCGAGGGGATCCGCGCGCAGTTCGATCTGTGGCTGCGGAAGGTGCGGGGTGATGGCTTCCCGAATGGTTGGGATGATCGCCGTCGCCGCATGGTGCTGGAGCTGCTTCGTCCGATGGTGGAGGTCTCGGATGAGATCGAGTATCTGGGGCATGTCGCGCGGACTAAGGAGCAGTCTGCGGAGGAGTTCGGCATCGATGAGGTGATGCCGGTGGCAAACAAGACTGGCGTGCCGGTGCAGATGCTGACGGATGCGCTGTGCCTGCATAAGACGGCGCCGCAGGATTTCTCTGTGGCGAAGGTGCAGCGGTTTTTCCGCATCGGCTACCAGGCGGCGGAGAAGCTGGTGAAGGGGGTTGAGGAGTATTTGAAGCCAGCGTGATTCCGTTGATCGAACGCGCGCGTCGCTATGTGGCGAAGGCCGGCCCGGCTATTTCTGGTGCCGGTGGGCACACACACACGCTGCTGGTCGCGAAGGCTCTGGTGAAGGGTTTCGCATTGCCGCATGCTGAGGCGCTGGCTTTGCTGGAGGAGTGGAACCAGGGGAATGCTGAAAAGTGGACGCTACATGAACTGGAGCACAAAATCCGGAGCGCAGCCAATGGTCCGGGCGTTGATGGGTATCTGCTGAATACTCAGGATGAGCGGGTGGTGTCGGATCGTCCGCCGATGTCGCGGCCGGATGTTCGTAAGCGGAGGGAGTTCGATCTGGCGGCGCTGGAGGCGCAGTCGGCCGGGCTGGGAGATGTGGCGGATCTGGTGTGGCTTGCGAATCGGTCGGAGATCGACCCGGCCACTGTGACTGCTGAAGGGTTTTTGCGGCGGCTTTATATGCCGGATGAGCGGGTGATTGTTTTCTCGGAATACAAGTCGCAGGGGCAGGCTTTGTGGCCTACCGAGAAGATCCCTACGGCTGGCCCGGAGGGGATCTGGTTCCTTGCTCAGCCTGTGGATGGCAAGCGGCATCCGAATCCTCGGGTTGGCAAGATGTCGCGCAGGAGTGAGGAGAGCGTCACGGCGTGGCGCTGGATGGTGCTGGAGAGTGACAGTGCGCCGCTGCGGCTCTGGCTCGGTGCTCTGGTGCGCGTGGTGACTCGTGTGGCGGCGATCACGACGAGTGGTGGCCGATCGGTGCACGCTCTGGTGCGTGTGGATGCCAGAACGAAGAGGGAATGGGATGATGTGAAGCGCCGGCTGGAGAATCTGGCGGTGGTGGGAGCTGATCCGGGGGCTTTGTCGGCCGTGCGATTGACACGGTTGCCGGCGTGTATGCGCGGGGATCGTGAGCAGAAACTTTTGTATTTTTCGCCGTCTGCGGCTTCGCGGCCGATGACGGTGGCGGAGATGCTGCCTCGGCGTGATGTGTTGCGGTTGTGGCGCGAGCGGACGGTCGCGCTGGCGGCTGCGGGCTATCCGGAGGATGAGGTGCAGGCGTGTGCGAAGGGATGCCGCTTCTATGCCAAGTATGACAACTGGCTGAAGAGCGCTGCGGAGGAACTGGAAGGAATCAAAAAATCATGAGTGATGTGGCGGATGAGATCAATAGTCGGCTGGCTGAAAAGGGATTGCCTCCTGATGGCGGGCCTGCGCTGCGTGCGGTGGAATCTGAGGGGGAGCTTCCTTTTATTGAGCTGCGGCCGGTGTTGTCGCAGATGGCGCGCGAGATTGGAGGGGTGCTGTCTCAGAATGGGGTATTCTGCCGGCAGCGGTCGGCGATGACGATCTCTCCTGATGGACGTCTGGTGGATATGACGCCGCGGCGTTTCCGGACGTATTGCGAGGATCACCTTGTGACTTTTCGCTGGGAGGCTGGGAAGAAGCCGGGGGAGTTCACACAACGGCCCCAGACGATGACGGTGGAGGCTGCGGCGACGATTCTTGAGAGTGATCAGTTTATCGGGAGACAGAGGGAGGTGACGCGGGTTGCCACGGTGCGGCAGCCGGTGAAGCGTAAGGATGGCCGCATCGAGCTGCTGCCGTATGGTTATGATGCGGAGTCGAAGATTTACACACTGGACACGGGGGTGGAGTTTGACCACGACTTGCCGCTCGAGGAGGCGCGCACGATCTTGCGGGCAATTTTCCGTGAGTTTCCGTTCGGGGACCGAAAGGCGACTGGGTTGAGCCGCAATGAGGCGATTGTGCTGGTGGCGTTGCTGTCGATGTTTGCGGCGCCATTGATGAGCCCGACTGCCCGGCGGCTTAACTTCATGTTTTCATCGAATAGCGTGGGAAGTGGTAAAACTCTGCTGGCCCAGATCGTGATCATCACGGTGCTGGGTATGTGTGATGTGCAGCCTGTTCCTGAAACTGAGGAAAACTGGCGGAAGATCCTGGATACGGAATGCTTGGCTGGATCTCCATATATCCTTTTTGATGATTGCAACGGATTTTTCAAATCGCAGATCCTGAATGCTTTTCTGACGGCGCCTACATGGAGCGGCCGGCGCATGCACTCGCAGAGCAAGTTCGCCGTTCCGAAGCTGGCCACGGTATTCCTGACGGGAAACAATCTTGAAGTGAGCCCGGACGTTTCGCGCCGGTTCCTTCATTGCAAAATGGTGGTGGATGAGGCTGACCCGCAGTCGCGGAAGATCGAGAATGTGATTTCAGATGAGTGGGTGGAGCGGCCGGAGGTGCGGTGCCAGGTGCTGGCTGCTCTGTGGGCGATCGTGCGCGAATGGGACAAGGCTGGGCGCCCGGGTGCGAGTCGGACGGTTAGAGGCTATGAAGCGTGGTGCAACATCTACGCTGGCATGGTGACGTTTGCTGGTCTTGGTGATCCGCTGGAGCCTCTTCCGGTTGAGGAGTCTGGGAACTCTGAGATGGCGGATATGGTGGCGCTGCTGGCAGAGCTGGCAAAGGGCGTTGATGAGCGCGCTGAGTTTGTTTTCCACCAGATCGTTGATGCGGCGCGGGAGCGCAACTGTTTTGCCTGGATGCTGGAGGGTAAGGAGGTCCGAGGTGAGGATGGTGATCATGGACGGTTTGTCCTTACGGCAAAGGCCAACTCACGCTTTGGGAAAATGCTCAGCGAGCAATATGGTGGCAAGAAGTTCACGTTGCCGGATGGTCGGATCGTCCGCTGGGATGAGCGCGGTAAGAAGCGGGGCAAGACGTATCTGCTTGAGGTTTTGAATTGATCCCCGGCCATCGGCCGGCTTGATCTTTTCCTGTGCAGGTGTGCGCAGGTTTCATGGGTTTTGCTTTTAGCTGAATGCCAACCCACACCCTGTTTCGTATTTTGTTTTCTACCTACGCAACCCACGCTGCACCTACGCTTGCCGATGGTTGTCCAAGTCTTTGATTTTCAGAATGATATTTCGGGACGCTTCGTCTCCATTTTGGAGCGGGGTAAACACAAAAATAGATCGGCTGTCAGCCTCTCCCTCCACGGACTGGTAAGCGATTCCTGTTTCAAGGATTTCTTTAATGCGGTCTGGACCTGGCGGATTCCGATTGGGGGGCTCACGCCATTTGAAAAATCGCTCTGGAGCTTTTGTTTTCCCTTTGAGCTCATAAACTTCAATTCCCTGAATCAGCGTCTGAGCTTCTAACTTTTCCTTGGTTTCCTGGCCTGGAAAGCGGAGCGTTCGGGCCGCTCGAGTGGCAT
>VERI01000063.1 GCA_018882785.1 Burkholderiaceae bacterium
CTGTATCGCAGGTTTTTCTGGCCATGGCATGCAGCATGCAGCTGGTGCGGGGCTTGCGCTGTCGGAATGGATACTTACCGGTAAGCCCCAGACCATTGATGTCCGCCCGTTGGGCCACGATCGGATTGCCCGCGGTGAGCAACTGCGGGAATTGAATGTGATTGGTTAGGGACGCTCCCGAGATGGCCCAGCAAGACGCCTTAGTACCTCACTGATCTCGAGCTTATTTGAATTGCCCGAGGCAACTTTGATTGTCAGGTTGTAAAGTGTGTCCCCTTGGTCGTTGATCTCAATCCCATTGATATCAAGGAACACGAGCGCACTCAACAGGCCGGCGCGTTTGTTTCCGTCAACAAATGGATGATTCGAAACAACGTGAAAGAGATAGGCAGATGCCATCTCAAATAGATCTTCATGGACATACTGTCCACCAAAGCTTGCCTGGGGCTGAGAGAGCGCTGATTCGAGAAGTCCTATATCTCTTACACCTGCCGCGCCACCAAATCTGGTCAGTTGGGTGCTGTGAATCTCCAGGACTTCCTCGAGGGTGAGGAAATCGGGATTCATTTCGATAGCTTATCCAGAACCTTGTCGTGCTTATCCATCAGACGATGAGTTGCCTCACGCACGCGTTCGAGTTTTTCTTTTCGCAGAGGCCGAATGATGAGCGCATCACCGTCGGTACGGACTTCAAGTTCCGTATCTTTGGTGATGTTGAGCAGTTCAAGAATTGGCCGCTCGATAATCAAGCCAAGGCTGTTCCCAACGGCACTAAGCGTTTTGATCATGATCCTAATGTTATTACGAATGTATAACCCAGGTTACACAAAGAGGATTTCGGTGTCAATAATCATTTTTAAAATTCTCCGTATTAAATGATGGTCCAATAATCCTTTCTCCGTAGTCGCCAAAACCACATGCCCTCTCCAATCACCTTTGAAACCGGCGGCCAGCTTGTCGTGAGAGCCCTGCTCACCCACGGCGCCAGGACGGTCTACTGCGTCCCCGGGGAGAGCTATCTGCCCGTTCTGGATGCCTTGTATGAGGCCCGCAAGCAGATTCGGCTGGTGGTCTGCCGCCACGAGGGCGGGGCGGCCAATATGGCGGAGGCCTTCGGCAAGTTAACTGGCGAGCCAGGCATCTGCATGGTCACCCGCGGGCCGGGCGCCTCGAACGCTGCCATCGGTCTGCACACCGCTTATCAGGACTCCACCCCCATGATCCTGCTGATCGGCCAGGTGGGCTCGGATTTTGTCGAGCGCGAGGCCTTTCAAGAGGTGGACTACCGGCGGATGTTTGGTCAGAGTGCCAAATGGGTGGGTCAGATTGACCGTGCGGATCGGGTCGAAGAAATGATGAGCCACGCCTTTCATCTGGCGACCTCGGGCAGGCCTGGGCCTGTAGTGCTTGCACTTCCTGAAGACATGCTTATTGCACAGGCAGCACCGATCCATCTATCGCGCTATCAGCGCGTAGCAGCTTCGCCATCAGCAGCCCAGCTCGCCCAATTTCAAGAACTCATCGCTAATGGCACGCGGCCTTTAGCGATGCTTGGTGGAGGTGGCTGGACTGCGCAGGCCTGCGGTGACATTCTTACCTGGGCAGAGAAAAACGATATCCCGTTGTGCACATCATTTCGATGCCAAGACCTGGTGAATAATCAGCATTCGCTTTATGTGGGACACGCGGGAATCGGGATTGCCTCTGGTCTTGCCGACATGATTCGACAGGCGGATCCGATGATTGCGATTGGCCCGCGTCTTGGCGAGATGACCACTGGCGGCTATACATTGATTCGTGCGCCGAAGCCTGATCAGCGATTAATTCATGTACACGCCGGCGCAGAGGAGCTGGGCCGGGTGTATCAGGC
>VERI01000064.1 GCA_018882785.1 Burkholderiaceae bacterium
CATGAGCGGTGCGGGACACAACACGGTGCTGGCCGCCTTTGCCCAGTTGATGCCAGTGGACCGCAGGCCTTGGGCCCTGGGGCTGGCCACGGCGATGGCGAGCCTGGGACAGTTCATGGTGGTGCCGTTGGGACAGGCCTTTATCGAGGCCTATGGCTGGGGCTCCACACTCATGATCATGGCCTTTGCCATGCTCACCACACCTGCCTTGGCGCTGTCCTTGCGGCCAAAGGGAAAGGGCGCTGTACAAAATACAAATGCACCGCTTACCGCAACCGCGAACTCATTTCGTGAGTCTCTGCGCCAGGCCTTTGGCCATCGCAGCTACTGGTTATTGATTGGTGGATTTTTTGTCTGCGGATTTCAGCTTGCGTTTATCACCGTGCACTTTCCGCCCTATCTCGCGGATATGGGTGTGTCGGCCAAGACCGCAAGCTGGGGCCTGGCCATGATTGGCCTATTTAATGTGGTGGGCAGTTATCTCAGCGGCCCACTGGGTCTGTGGCTGTCACGCAAGGTGTTGCTGTCTTGGATTTATCTTGCCCGCGCTGCCGTGATTACAGTGTTTCTGTTGGTGCCAATCTCAACTGCATCGGTGTTGATTTTTGGCGCAGCGATGGGATTTCTCTGGCTATCGACTGTGCCACCGACTGCACAACTGGTGGGTGTGATGTTTGGTAATCGCTATCTGTCGATGCTCTTTGGATTTGTATTTTTATCGCATCAAATCGGCGCGTTTATCGGCGTCTGGCTGGGTGGTGCAATCTTTGCGTCAACAGGCAGCTATCTGCCGATCTGGTGGGGAGGCGTGGTGCTGGCGGTGATTGCGGCGTTATTGCACATGCCCATCCGTGAGCAGCTCTGGGCCGCCAAGCCGCAGACAGCCTGAGCGTTTTAGGCGTTCGGTATCGGCCTGTCGTTTTGAATTCTGGTGGGGTCGCGCATGGTTCGGATTAACACTCATCTCGGTGGAGCACTGCTGCTGATTGGTAGTGCGATCGTGGTGATCGGGATTTGGATTGGTGTGCAGGCCTCGCGCACGGATCCTTTGCCGACCCTGGTCTGGGCCGGTGAGGTCTCGGATGCAGCAGTAATGACCGCAAGTCCGCTGGTGCTCGATCGGCTGGGCAATGGCTGGTGGTGGGTGTATGCCGCGCCCAAGGATCGCGAGCGGCTCAGGCAGACCGGCGTGAGGATTGCGGTGGCGATGCCCACACCACTTGCGCAGATGGCGGGATGCTCGATGCCGCCATTGAATTACAAACTCAGTCCTTGAAATCAGGATGAACTAGAACGCCTCTTTCTCTGCCTCGAGAAACGCAAGGCTGGTGTATTTGCCGATATTGGCCTCGAACCCTGCCGTTCGTTTGGCGCGTGAGGCAACACGTGGGTCTTTGAGCACCAGGTCTTTCGCCGCAGATAGGTCCTTGTTGTCTTTAACGGCCTGAAGGCAGGGCTCCCAGATGCCCGCCATCAGCTCGCGATAATCCGCGATCAGGCCCTTACTCGGATTACCGTGGCCCGGCAGCCATGTCTGGTTTCCTGCGGTCTTTTGAAGCGCATCGTAGTACTTAAAGGTGCCGGGATAGGAGCCATCATCGATATTGGCAATGCGATTTTCCATTGCAATATCGCCGATATGGGTAATCTGATCTTCGACCACCTCCACCGATAGATCGCAAGGTGTGTGTGCCGTGCCATAGAAATGCATCTTGAGCCGCGTATCGCCAAAGTCGAGCACCTGACCATTGCGGACCTCGGTGTTGGGCGCAACGATCTTGGTGCCTGCAGTAGCCTGATTGGTCCAACGCTCCATGAGTCCACGCCAGAGATTGCCCTCGGTTCCTTTGATCTGTTTGATGT
>VERI01000065.1 GCA_018882785.1 Burkholderiaceae bacterium
TACGTAAAATGCAGCAGGCCTGTCAGGACGCCATCTGGGAATTGGTAAGTGAAGCCGAGGCCCATGATGACAGCTGGTATGAATTTCTCAGAGATCAGGGTTTTGCCGATGAAAATGGTGATATAGAATGGGATCGTGTTGATATATCTTATCTAGATTACAATGATGAATATCAAAATTATCTCAATGATATAAATCGTGCACTGCTGCCAGATCCCGAGGAGTTCCGCGACTGGGTGCGACACCGGTATGAAGATGGAAAACAAATGAAATATGCTCCTGATTGTCTAGCTGATTATGCTCAGATAGCAATGGGGCATTTCCAGCCGCTGCCTGAGAGTGTCATCCGACATCTTGAACAGCATGTACAGGTCACAGGCGAACCTGGCAACTATCGGGTAGAGATCATCTGGACCACCCGAGATCCCGAAACTGGTAGAAACAAAGTGCATACTCAGGAAATCCATCTGCCAGAAGGGTCAGATTAAATGAGATCCAGAGATTTTATCACAGAACTGTTTGATCAGCCTTATCCCTTTAAGGTATTCGATGATCAAGCCGTGGCCAAGGATCAACAAGGGCGTCTCATCTACATAGAGTTTGCGCGTACTCCCATGGAACAGTCGGTCAGGGTCACGTTTGATCGAGACCAACGGGGTCAAAGTAAATTCAAACTGACTGGCTGGGGAGATGAACATCGTGTGATATCCACTGTGGTGCAGGCCGTGCGTGAGTGGGCTCGACAATATCGCCCGGGCATGCTGTATTTCGCTGTTGATTCCAAAGAACCCCAGTATGAAAAACGCTACCGCATGTATCAGACCATAGTGAAACGTTTCCTACCAGGATCCGGATATGTGGATGTGACTGGACACCCCGAGTGGGTGATCCCCGATGACGACAATTACGTGCGCTGGGTGATCGATCGCCTGGGCAAATATCGAGACCAAGGAGCACACATCACTTTCTTGGTGAGAGACGATCTAGTGGATACCGGCCGGGTAGATGAAGGCTGGCGTGATGCGGCGGCGGCCGCTGCTGTGACCGGCGCTCTAGCAGCAGGAGGTGCTGCTGTGTATGATCAAACTCGGAGCCGGTCTATACCAACTGTGCCTGCTGCGCCTGCTGCGCCTGCTGCGCCTGCTGTTGCTAAAACGCCAGCGCCCGCTCATGAGGTCTGGGTTACCAATTCTCCACATGAACGATTTCTCACTCGCATGGCCCAAGAAGCTGGTCTGCGAGGTACAGAGCTGGCACAGTTTCTCGCGCAGATGGCACATGAAACTGGTGATTTCGTGCACGCCCTAGAGCGCCGCCGAGATTTCCGCAAATATGAACCTAAATTCGCCCGGGATCCAAAGACCGGACGCATGATCAATGTCAATGATCTAGCACGTCGCCTGGGCAATGATCAGGCGGGCGATGGGGAACGTTTTCGCGGCCGCGGCTACATACAACTCACCGGCCGCTACAACTACCGCCGTGCCGGTGAGGCATTGGGCCTGGATCTGGAACGCGATCCCGATCAGGCTGCTCAACCCGGAGTGGCAGCTCGCATCGCTCTCTGGTACTGGAAAAACCGCGTGTCGTCTGCGGTGGAAGATTTCTCCGACACCATGGCTGTCACCCGCAGGATCAATCCTGGTCTGCGCGGGCTGGAAGATCGTGAAGCCAAATTCGATCAATACCAACGGGCGTTGGCTCCGCGTCGCGAATCCACAAACGAAACGCTGGACCAACCCTATCCATTCGAATGGAAAAAAATTGATGAAGATGAATTAGAATGGTCAGAACAAATCGGTCCCACACCCGTCCACGAAAACTTTGCAGATGGCAAGAACCCTGGTCGCAAAGGCCTGG
>VERI01000036.1 GCA_018882785.1 Burkholderiaceae bacterium
TGCGAGGCTCTGGGAATGGGCGGAGTGATCTACATCGAGGGCTGTGCCCGCATGCTGCAGCCGATTGCCCTGGGGCTGGCTGCATTTTTCGCTGCGGCAACGTCCTGGGCGCTTTTTCAAAGTAAGGCAGCCGCAGGTGTCACCGCACTGCTGCTGCTGACATCTCCGCTATTCGGTTTTTATTCTTTGTTCGCCACCACGGATGCCTGGCTCTTGGTCTGCTGGGCGTTTGCGCTGTGGAGTTTTGTCTATGCGGTAGGCATTCATTCCCATGTGCGGCCCAGTAGCGGCCTTGGCCGTCATCGTCTGGGATTTTGGATGCTCTGTGGCGCAGCAGTCGGCCTGGGACTACTCGCCAAATACTCCATGGGCGTTTTTGTGATCAGCGCCTTGATTGCGGTTTTAGTCAGACATCAATTGATGACACCCGGGCCATGGATTGCTGCGATAACTGCGGCAGCAGTGTTCTCACCCAATCTGGTCTGGAATGCACAGCACCACTTTCCTACCTTTGCCCATCATCTTGAGATCTCTCAGGTGCAGGCCGCCTCTGCCCATGTCTGGTCTGTAACTGGGGCGCTTGGCTCACTCGCTGAATTCAGTGCCGCGCAGTTTCTCTTGCTTGGCCCTTTTGCATTGATCGCAGTTTTCCTCTTTCTTCCCCGAATGATGCTGGGCGATTCCCTTGCACAGACACGGCAGTTCAAACTACTTTTAATTTTTGCCCTGCCCATGCTGGCCCTTATTCTGGTGCAGGCGATCATGTCCCGCGCCCACGCCAATTGGGCAGCGCCTGCATATCTATCAATTGCGATTGTGGTGGGCCAGCTGTGGGCAGCCCGGGATCGATTCGATATCAACGCCCGTCTGGGGCCGTTATTTCTCTGGCTATCCGTAGGCTTTGGCCTGGTGGTCACGCTGTTCTTAATCCATGGCCTGAAATTTTCATATCACGAGCAGGCGGCGCCAAAAATCCGCGCCGTAGAACAGCTTCGTGGCTGGCGCGAGGCAGCCCAGTCGATTGATGCCCTTGCCCGCGAAAGACAGGCAATTGTTGTTGCCCAGGATAGAAGAATTCTGGCTGCGATTAAGGGCTACACCGGCCATCCCATTGCCACTTTGGATCTGCAGAATCGCCGTAGCAATCATTACACCTGGTTTTATAACCTGGCCGATCAGTCAATCGATTCAGGCCAGTGGTTATTGGCAGTTTTTGTGGGCGACTCTGATACACAGTCGGCGCTATCGGCATTGGCAGCAGCCGGCTTTCCGCAGGCAGTTCCCGCTGATGGATTCGGGGAAGGCATTTTGCTTGGCGCATCCCGGGATAAACTTTTTGGTTTCTGGATCCAGCGATGAACCGTCAGGCCAAGACAACCTTATTTGATCTGGTCAGTGCTCGAACCAAAACAGCATTCTGGCTAGGTGGCGGAATATGCCTTGTACTGGCATTTTTATTTGTGGCGTTTCCGGAAATCGACATTGCTGTGAGCCGAATCTTTTTCAATTCCGACTCGGCAGCCGTTGCGGAAACTGATGCAGGCAAAGGATTTTTTCTCAAAGAAGACCCCGCCCTTAATTTTCTGTTTAAAGCGGTCGATGTCATCTCACGCGGGGTGTTGATCATCGTAATTGGGCTGTTGATCTTAAGATCTTTTCAACGCCATGGCCGGCTCTTGTCGACAGCGATTGTGGCCTTCAGCCTGATCATTGGCCCAGCCATAGTGGTCAATGCAGTCTTTAAAGACCATTGGGATCGGGCCCGCCCGCGCCAGGTCCAGGAATTTGGTGGTGAGAAGATTTTTACGCCTGCCTGGGTGGTCTCTAACCAATGTGATCGAAACTGTTCATTTACCAGTGGCCATGCGGCTGCCGGATTTTCCTTTGTGGTGCTGCACTTTGTTGCCCGAGGCCGGCGCTGGCTGTGGCTGGGGCTGCTGGCGGGGGGTCTGATTGGCGCTGCGCGGATCGCTGTGGGCGCACATTTCTTAAGTGATATTGTTTTTTCGTTTTTCCTGGTCTACCTGACAGCTGCCTTAGTGGCCCGAATTCTTGTCAAAATATCGACCAATTCAGCCAAGTCGATTTCTGTCTAAACTTCCCGGATTAATCACGTCCCCAACGCACCCATTTCACTTAAAGATTTCTCTACAGGTCAGCCCGTGCCAAAAATTTCGGTCGTTATCCCGGTCTACAACGAAGAGGACAATGTCCACGGTCTGATCGCGCAGGTGGGCCAAGCGCTGGCGCCCACAGGCTGGAGTTTTGAGCTGGTTTTAATTGATGACGGATCGCGGGATGCAACCGTGGCCCGAATGAAAGAGGCGGCGGCCTCGACCCCCTGGCTGCGTTGCATTTATCTGATTCGTAACTATGGCCAGTCCACAGCCCTTCAGGCGGGTTTTGATTATGCCCAGGGTGATTTCATCGTCACTCTAGATGGCGATCTGCAAAATGATCCGGCCGATATCCCCAAACTCATTGAGCTTCTGGAGCGTGATCCGACGATTGATTGCGTGAGCGGCTGGCGCAAGGCCCGCCAGGACGCTGCAATTTCCAGAAAAATTCCATCTCAGATGGCCAATGCCTTGATCTCTAAAGTGACCAAGGTTCAGCTTCATGACTATGGCTGCGCGCTAAAAGCCTATCGGGCATCGATTATCAAGAATCTGCGGTTATATGGTGAGCTGCATCGTTTTATTCCTGCCTTGGCTGTTGAAGTGGGCGCCAAGATTGTCGAGATTCCGGTGAATCATCGGGCCCGCACCGCTGGAGTCTCGAAATACGGCATCGATCGTACGATTCGCGTATTACTTGATCTGCTGTGGATTCGTTTCACCATGCGTTTTCTGCATCGGCCAATTCATGCCTTTGGTGGGGTTGCGGTTGGCATGCTTGCAATTGGGCTGGTCATTCTGGCCTGGCTTGCAGGCGAAAAAATTCTTTTTGGCGCGGATATTGGTGGCCGTCCCTTGCTGCTTCTGGGCGTGCTGTTGACCCTGGTGGGTGTGCAGCTCTTAGCAACTGGACTGATCGGTGAGCTGCTGGTCCGGATCTACCATGAGCCCGAGGGCCGAAGACAGTATCTCGTCAAGCCTGATTCGGCCTCTTCGTCTTCAAGGCCAACATCCTGAAAAGAATTATTAAGCCCGCGCTTGGGCTTGCCCTGCTGTTATTCATTCTTACCCAGCTTGATGGTGAAAAGCTTCGCGCTGCCCTTACTGCTGCAAACTGGTGGTGGATTGGGCTGGCATTTGTTTTGGCCACATGTGCAAACCTGGCCTGCGCGCTGCGCTGGCGACGCATCGTCACTGCATTGGGCCAGTCCATCGGCGTTTCTGCTGCGACTCGGCTTTACTTTCAGGGTGTGACCGCGAATACAGTGCTGCCTGGCGGAATCATTGGTGGCGATATCTGGCGTGTCACGGGGCTGGTGCGTCAGGGTATGTCAAAACTGCAGGCCGCCCAGACCGTGCTTCTGGATCGCGTCAGCGGCTTTTGGGCGCTTTCTGTATGGGCCACGGTGGCGCTATTGTTGACCTGGAGCGAGTCCCCGTTTCAGGCGCCTGCACCATTAAAGGCACTGTACCTCTTGGCGATGGCGAGCATCGCAATTGGGCCACTGGTGCTACTGCCAATTCGGGCGGCACAGAGCCGACTGGTCCTGCGTACGGCATGGATATCGCTGGCCTCCCAGCTGCTTACCATCTCTGCATTTCTGGCCTGCATGTTGGCGTTGGGCCTGCGTGTTGATGTACTGGCGATCGCCGCGTTGTGTGCCGGTATTTTTCTTGGGGCGGTGGTACCCGCATCGATTGGCGGGTTTGGCTCGCGAGAGGTCGCAAGCCTATTTTTTCTCTCGACTTTAGGGGTGGGGGTAGAAAGCGCCTTTTTGATTTCTGTTTTGTTTGGCCTACTTGCAACCGCACAGGGACTTCTTTTCTTGTTGACCTTAATTAACCAGGGCGGCCTAAAAACAAAAGGGCGCTAGCCTTCACAGCCAGCGCCCTTTTTTTGATCTAACTATTTGTTAATCGTTTAGGCAGAAAAACTTGAACCGCAGCCACAGGTCGTGGTGGCATTAGGGTTCTTGATCACAAACTGTGAGCCCTCTAAGTCTTCTTTGTAATCGATCTCGGCGCCGACCAGATACTGGTAGCTCATGCTGTCAATCAGCAGCGTGACGCCGTTTTTTTCCATCGCGGTGTCATCTTCATTGGTGGCTTCATCAAACGTGAAGCCGTACTGAAAACCGCTACATCCACCACCCTGAACGAACACGCGGAGTTTGAGCTCGGGGTTTCCTTCCTCTTCGATCAGGGTCTTGACCTTCATCGCGGCCGCATCCGTGAAATTTAACGGGGCGGGCATCGCCAGATCAGCATTCTCAACAGCAGCATTCATGACACTTTCCTTTCTATCTATCGCAGGCCGCCCCCTTTAGGGCATGACCGGCAGTTGGCTTAGCCCAGCGGTTTCCGGCAGGCCGAACATGATGTTCATCACCTGGACTCCCTGGCCGGAGGCGCCTTTAACCAAATTATCTTCCACCACGAGGATCACGAGAAGATCACTGTCGGGGGGGCGGTGCAGGGCGATCCGCACAAAATTCGACCCGCGGACCGACCTTGTCTCGGGGTGCGAGCCGGCGGGAAGCACGTCCACAAAGGGTTCCGAGGCAAAACGCTGCTCGTAGAGCCTTTGAAAATCAAAGCCCTGGGCGTGGCCCAATACCCTTGCATAGAGTGTGGAATGAATGCCACGGATCATCGGGGTCAGGTGGGGGACAAAGGCGATTTTCAGGTCATTTGCCCCCTGGGCCTTACCTGCAAGCTGGGCGATGGCCTTCAAACCCTGGGTAATCTCGGGCCAATGCCGATGGCCAGGCACGGAATAGGCTTTGAAATTATCGCCTGCCTCTGCCAGCAGAATCGGCACCTCAGCCTTGCGGCCAGCGCCGCTTACCCCTGACTTACAGTCCGCGATCAGGCTACTGGTGTCGACCAAGCCACCATGTTCTAAGACCGGCAGCAGACCAAGCTGCACGCTGGTGGGATAGCAGCCCGGTAGGCCAATTAATCGTGCAGCGCGAATCGCCTCTCGATTGACTTCCGGCAGGCCATAGACTGCCTCTGCGAGCAGATCGGTGCACTGATGTGCAGTTTTGTACCAGCGCTCAAATTCAGCCGCATCTTTAAGCCTAAAGTCGGCAGCCAGATCAATGACCTTAACGCCGGCATTCAGCAGTTCACGCGCCTGCTCCATGGCAACACCATGGGGTGTCGCGAAAAATACGACATCGCACTGCTTTAACGGCGCATCGCTGGGATCGGTGAATTTGAGATCGACCCGAGTGCGTAGCGACGGAAACATATCGGCCACCGATAAGCCTGCCTCTTTGCGGCTCGTGATTGCCACAAGTTCTGCATGGGGGTGCTGGGCCAAAAGCCTTAAGAGCTCCACACCGGTGTAGCCCGTGCCACCAACGATTCCGATTTTGATCATGGCTAGTCCTGTGAAACAAAAAACCCCTCGAAGAATACTCTCGGAGGGGTCTGTTGTGGGGCCTTGTTTCTGGCCCCGGTGCATTCCTTTGGCGATTAACGCTTGGAGAACTGCTTGCGTTTTCTTGCCTTATGCAGACCCACTTTCTTACGCTCGACTTCTCGGGCATCGCGGGTCACCAAGCCTGCCTTGGAAAGCGTGGGCTTTAATGTCTCATCGTAGTCAATCAGTGCACGCGTTAGGCCGTGGCGAACCGCACCGGCCTGGCCTGTTTCGCCGCCACCATGGACATTGACCATGATGTCGAACGTGCCGTTGTGATTGGTAAGCACCAGTGGCTGCATCACCACCATGCGGCCAGTCTCACGGGCAAAGTATTGATCAAGGGGCTTGCCGTTGACCAGAAACTTGCCTTTTCCGTTTTTGATAAAGACCCGGGCTACAGAGCTTTTGCGGCGCCCGGTTCCGTAGTTGTATTCACCGACCATGGTTACGTTGTTCTTTCAGTGATTAATGAATGGCCAGCGCCTTGGGCTGCTGGGCGGTGTGGGGATGTGAATCACCCGCATAGATCTTGAGCTTTTTGATCATGGCGTAGCCCAGTGGGCCCTTGGGCAGCATGCCCTTGACCGCAATCTCTAGCGCACGGCCAGGAAACTTGGCCTGCATCTTGGCAAATGTGGTCTCCGAAATACCGCCGGGATAGCCAGAGTGACGGAAATACTTCTTGTCATCGGCTTTATTGCCAGTGACACGAATCTTGTCGGCATTGACCACCACAATGAAATCACCCGTGTCGACGTGGGGCGTGAACTCAGCCTTGTGCTTGCCACGCAGACGATGTGCGATTTCGGTGGCCAGGCGGCCGAGTACGGCGTTGGTGCCATCGACGACAAACCAGTCGTGCTGCACCTCATGTGATTTTGCTGAAAACGTTTTCATATTGAAGACCACTGTTGGTAAAACCGTTGGTACGCCCCGTCTGTGCATCTACCCGGCTGGCGGTTAACGCCACCCCTGCCGCACTCGGGAAAGCCCTCTAGAATACTGATTTTTAAGGGAAATATCAAAAAAAGAGCCCCAGGCCTTGCGGCCTGAGGCGTAATCCACCAAAGGAGGAGGTGGAGGAGACAGACTTCAGAATAGTCCGTTTCTTGCTGCGTTGCAATTACTTCTGAATATTTAGTCATTAAAAGAGGGGTTTTTCGTATCATGGAATGCACAATCCGCTGGGCAGGGCCCGAGACCATGAGCTTTATCGCCGAGACCGGCTCTGGGCATAGCTTTGTCATGGATGGCGCCCCAGAGGGTGGGGGCAGAAACCTGGGCCCACGGCCCATGGAGACTGTTCTAGCGGGCTCCGCGGCCTGCAATGCCTACGATGTTGTGCTGATTCTGAGAAAAAGCGGGCTCGACATTCGGGCCTGTGAAGTCCAGACCAGCTCAGAGCGGGCCGAGACCGACCCCAAGGTCTTCACCAAGATCCATCTTCATTTCCGAATCCATGGACGGGGCCTGAAGGCCAACCTGGTGGAGCGGGCAATCAACCTGTCGCACACCAAATACTGCTCGGCCACCAAGATGCTGGGCATGACCGCAGAGATTACCCACGACTACGAGCTGATTGAAGACTAGAACCAGCAGCTCCCCACAGATTCAGACAGAAAACATATACTAAAATTGTATATATCTTTTCACAATAAGTGATACAGTTTCTCGAAATATTAAGCGCAACTTATTGCCGTGATTTTCGAGAAAGAGCCCAGGCAGTTTGTAGCGGAACTGCTCATACAGCTCCGGCGCAGCGTTCTGCATAACTTTCCTATTGGAAACTCTTCGATCGCCTTTGATATGGCCCTCGTTTTGTTCTCTAACTTCGCCCGCGGAAGAGAGCCAATGAATATTAAGGCGCTGTTTGGTAACCTGCCTTATAGCGATATGGGGATGCGTTATCACCTCAACGCTTTGATTCGAGATGGCTGGGTTGTTATCGATAAATCTGTAAAAGATAGTCGTAATAGACGGGTGCGGCCAACGGAGAAGCTTCTGGGTCGATTTGATTCGGTGGTACACGAGATGCGACAACTCTTGGGTACCGAATCTCTAAAACCACTCATCTAGCGGTCGGTCCCATCCCTGTCATTAAATGTTCTAGGAGAACATTTAATGAAGAAGCATCTGATTGCTGCCGCTGTGGCTGCTGCTGTTGCAGCTCCCGCTATGGCTCAGAACGTGACCATCTCTGGCGCACTCGACGCCTCCGTGGTTGCGATCCAGAAGGCAAATGCCGCTGGTAACAACGTTTCCGGTTTTGCTGACAGCGCGATCGTTTCCTCGGTTTGGGGCCTGAAGGGTTCTGAGGATCTGGGCGGCGGTCTGAGAGCCATCTTCGATCTGCAGGGCGACATCCAGACCAACAACGGCGGTATGAACCAGAACGGTATCTTCCGTCGCCAGGCGAACG
>VERI01000018.1 GCA_018882785.1 Burkholderiaceae bacterium
ATTTGGCGCGGTTACAATCTTGCACATGACAGCGAACATTAAGATTGACTTTGTTTCCGATATTGCTTGCCCATGGTGCGCCGTGGGTCTGGGCAACCTGAACAAGGCGATGGCCGCCCTTAAAGGCCGGGTTCAGTTCGAGGTACATTTTCGCGCATTTGAACTCAACCCAAACATGCCGAAGGGTGGCCAGGAAGTCATCGAGCATCTCACCGAGAAGTACGGGATTACCGCGGAGCAGGTTAAGGAAAACCAAGCCGACATTCGTGAAAAAGCGATTGAGGCAGGATTTGCATTTCATCCAGAGGGCCGCAGGTGGGTTTACAACACTTTTGATGCCCACCGATTAATATTTTGGGCTGCTAAGGAGCTTGGCCCGGAGCAGCAAGCACTCCTAAAGACGGAGCTAATGAGAACTTACTTTTGTTTAGCGGTAAATTTAGATGAGCAACAGAATCTGCTCGATGCCGTCGTTCGCGCAGGGCTAGACCCCGTGCGGGCCACTCAGATCTTGGATAACAATGAATTTGCACAAAATGTTCGGGAAGAAGAGACGTACTATCACGACCTTGGCATTCACTCGGTGCCGTCGATTATCTTGAATGAACAGTATCTAATGCAGGGTGCCCAGCCACCCGAGTCGTTTATTGAAGCATTTGATCGATTGTTAGAAAAAACAACCTTCTAAACTCAAAGACTATCCCGCAGGGGCTATTTGAAAGTGGTGGCGATTCAGGAATTGGCTCCGGCGTAACTTTGCTTCGCGAAGTTAGCCTGCACCGAACTCGCCTGCGGCTCGTTTCACACCCCGGACCTGCGGATTATGATGAAAATTGCTCCAATTTTCATCTGTAAAATCAATGGGTTACAAGCGCCAAACCCCACTGTGTAATAAAACGTGTAATGCGGATTTGGCACACGCACCGGGGTCACCGTTGCAGCTTCGATTTATCGGGTCTTGACATATATAGCAAAATTGCTATATAACGATCACATGAAGTGGCGCGTAGAAACGTTAGATGCTCGAGTCGATGCGGAGCTGGAACAGCTAGAGCCTTCTCTTAAGGCCCGGTTTCTACACATATGCGAACTGCTGGAGACATTTGGCCCCCACGAGGTTGGTCTCCCGCACGTACGATTTCTAGTAGAGAAACTCTGGGAGATTCGCATGAAGGGGAGAAGCGGCATAGCGCGGGCAATTTACGTCACTGTCGCGGACAGACGGATTATTGTCGTCCATGCCTTTGTCAAAAAGACTCAGAAGACGCCGCGCGTTGCAATTGAAACTGCACTTGATAGAGCGAAGGAGTTGGGAAAATGAGTAAAGTTAAAAAACTGAAGAACCAGTGGCTTTCTGATACGAAAGTAAAGAAAGCCTACGATGCAATGACACCTGAGTTCACAATCGCAAAGACACTGATTGCTGCTCGGGTCAAAGCGGGGCTTACGCAAGAAGAGGTGGCTGAACGCATGGGTACAACACAATCGGTCATCGCGCGCCTTGAGGCTGGAAATTCATTACCCAGCATGAAGAGCCTGTATCGCTACGCAGAGGCGACTGGAACAACACCTGCAATACAGCTTCGTAACGTTTGATGATGGTGGCGATTCAGGGATTCGAACCCCGGACCTGCGGATTATGATGAAAATCGCTCCAATTTTCATCAAGAAAATCAATGGGTTACAAGAGCCGAACCCCACCGTGTAACAAAACGTGTAATGCCCCCAAGCCCTGTGGCGTAGCAGTAATGCCCCGCAAACTGAAGCGTTTAATATTAACGCTTGACGGATATATACGCATCGCGTTATTATTGATTCCGTGTCGATTAAAACCTTCAAGTGCGCTGATACTCAAAAGTTGTTCTCAGGGTATGCGGTCAAGCGTTGGACGACTTTCGAGCGTCAGGCGCTTAGAAAGCTTGAGCAGCTAGAGTGGTCTGAAAAGCTTGAGGATCTGAGAGTCCCGCCTGGGAACCGGCTTGAGGCACTTAAAGGCAAAAGAAAAGGCCAATACAGTATTCGAATTAATGATCAGTGGCGTTTGTGTTTTCGATGGGCTGCTGACGGCGCTTATGAGGTTGAGATAGTGGATTATCACTGAAAGAGGAATGAATATGAGACGAGTTGATCCCATCACGCCGGGCGAAATGCTGGAGGAAGAGTTTTTAAAGCCGCTCGGTATTTCCAAATATCGGCTTGCAAAAGAGATTGGTGTGCCTGCTGGCCGCATTAGTGAAATCGTGGCGGGTCGCCGCGCAATTACGGCAGACACTGACTTGCGGCTGTGCAAGTACTTCGGATTGAGCGAGGGCTGGTGGTTACGGGGGCAGGTCCGCTTTGACACCGAGATGGCGAAACGAACCCTTCAAAAGGAACTCGCGCGAATCAAGCAGTGTTCGTTAATTGCGGCCTAGAGATAAAACATAAGCCCCTTCGGAGGGGCCATTTGAGAGTGGTGGCGATTCAGGGATTCGAACCCCGGACCTGCGGATTATGATGAAAATCGCTCCAATTTTCGTCAATAAAATCAATGGGTTGTAACGCCAGAACCCCACCGTGTAATAAAACGTGTAACGTGAATCTTATGCTGTGGCTGGGCGGGCATGACCCAACCTTGAGGTAATTTGCTCGAAAAGAAGCAAAGCTCGATTTATGAGAACAAATCGCGCTGTACTGGCCAGAAGAAAGGCAATGGTAATCTATGCAGTGCTAACCGCTTTATTCGTTTTGATCTTCGGCGGGCTCATGCTCGGAGACTGGTTTTTCTCGAGCCTTAGATTGTGATTTAAGTGTATGAGTGCATGGTCGTGAAGGATAATTGAAAGGGGCCTCCAAGATGCTAAAGACTTGCCATAATTTTCAGGATTTCCGGCGACTCGCTAAGCGTCGTTTACCAGGCTATTGAGGCCGCAAGGGCCAATGATCGCAAGCTGCTTCGAGCCATTTTGGAGGCCTTGCAGATCGCCCGCCAATTGGTTGAGTCGGATGATGTCATTCGGCCACTTGCACAGCTGGGCTCCAAGTTTAAGCAGGGCAGAAAACAGGGAACCAAAGGGCCGCTACGCATCGCAGTCGAAAACCTTGTAGAAAAAGACCCAAAGATTTCGGCTGCTAATGCTTGGCAAACGCTTAAGCAATCGGCGCCTGCGCAGATGGAATTCACCGGCAGTCGTCCAGAGCTTCGCGAGGTTTGGCTAAAAAACAAAAAACTCGCGGAATGGCCGTATTTCCAAAAGCTTTTGAGTCTTGTGAAAAGCGAACTCAAGTAGTGATTTTTACCAGTTAGCGAGGTGGTAAAACCGGCTCAATAGAGTTGCACCCACGATCAACTCATGGAGTGCAAATATGATTTTGGGCTGTGCCCGAGGAGATCAATCAGGTCTGGTCGATGGACTTTATGCATGACCAGTTGTCTGACGGAAGAACCTTCCGGCTACTCAATGTCATCGATGACTACAACCGAGAAGCCTTGGGCATGGAAATTGACTTCTCACTGCCGTCTGAACGGGTAATCCGAGCCTTAAAACAGATCATCGAGTGGCGCGGACGACCAAACATTATTCGGTGCGATAACGGGCCGGAAAATATCAGTGGCGCAATCCAAAACTGGGCAAGCGAAGCTGGTATTGCGTTCCAGTACATCCAGCCAGGTAAGCCACAACAGAACGCGTACGTTGAGCGATTTAACCGGACAGTTCGCTACGAGTGGCTATCCCAGTACTACTGGGCAGAACTAGATGAGGTCCAAGACTTCGCTACTCGATGGATGTGGCACTACAATCACGATCGTCCAAACATGGCCTTGGGCGGTTACACACCAAAACAGCGGTTGGCCATGGCCGCATGAACTCTACTTCCGATCCCCGTTAAAAACGGGATGATTACCCTGGCTCGCGCATCGGGCATGCATTACTACACGCCGCAGGGCCGAGAGGTGTTGGATTGTGTGGCGGGTTTATGGTGCGTCAATGCTGGCCATGCTAATCCCCATGTCACGCAAGCCATTCAAAACCAGGCCGCTGAAATGGATTTCGCGCCGACTTTTCAGATGGGCCATCCCAAGGCCTTTGAGCTGGCCACGCAGCTAAGCAAATTAGCACCTGAAAAACTCAACCGTATCTTTTTCACGAACTCTGGCTCTGAGGCCGTGGAGACCGCCCTAAAAATTGCCTTGGCTTATCACCGTGCAAGAGGCGAGGGTACTCGCACGCGGCTGATTGGCCGCGAACGTGGCTATCACGGCGTGAACTTTGGCGGCATTTCAGTAGGCGGCATCCCCGGCAATCGTAAGGTTTTTGGCGCCATGGTCTCAGGCACCGATCATTTGCGATCAACGCACGATCTAAGCCGCAATGCTTTTTCTAAAGGCCAGCCTGTACATGGCGCCGAGTTTGCCGATGAACTAGAGCGATTAATTGCGCTGCATGATCCTTCAAATATCGCAGCAGTGATTGTCGAGCTGCTTGCGGGGTCGACTGGCGTGCTCATTCCGCCGCAAGGCTATCTACAAAAAATTCGCGAGCTCTGCACCAGGCACGGCATCTTGTTGATCTTTGATGAAGTGATCACCGGTTTTGGCCGTTTGGGAAGCGCCTTTGCTGCTCAGCGCTTTGGTGTCACTCCCGATCTCATGACAGTTGCCAACGGCATTACCAATGGCGCTGTGCCCATGGGGGCAGTGTTTGCAAGGCAAGATATTCACGATGCGTTCATGCAAGGCCCCGAACATATGATCGAGTTTTATCATGGCTATACCTATTCAGGCCATCCACTTGCCTGCGCCGCTGGGCTTGGCGCATTGCGTGCTTATGAAGAGGGCGAACTGTTTGATCGTGCAGCAAGGCTCGAGCCTGTATTTGAACAGGCGGTGCATAGCTTGAAAGGCCTGCCGCATGTGATTGATGTTCGTAACCTAGGGCTGGTGGGCGGCATTGAGCTTGCGCCGCGGCCCGGCGCGCCGGGCCGGCGCGCCTATGATGCCTTTGTGGCGGCGTTTGAAGACGGTGCGCTGATTCGGGTCACCGGCGACATCATTGCTTTGTCCCCGCCACTAATCATCAGTGAATCACAAATTGAACAGATGGTGGCGGTGCTCAGGCGCGTGTTGAGCAAGCTGCCCTGATCTTTTTACGGGATACCGATTCCCTGTCGTGAGCGGGGTTTTGTCCATTCTTGACGCCCGTCAAGGCTGCGATCACCCCTAATCCTCAGACTTCCTGCCATAGATCCGGCAAAGGTTCGGATCTTGCTACAGGGAGATCACATGCCAGCATCCTTTTCAACCTCCATGGCGAGGAATATCTTTTACGGCGGATCGCTGTTTTTCATTCTTTTGTTTCTGGGAATGACACTCGATACGGAGCGAAAGCTGCCGAATTACGATGCCCGCGAGCACCTGAACAACCCCAAGGTGATTGCCGGTAAAAAAATATGGGAAACCAATAACTGCATCGGCTGCCATACATTGCTCGGCGAAGGCGCCTACTTTGCCCCTGAACTCGGCAATGTCTACATTCGAAGAGGGCCCGAGTTCATTAAGGCCTGGATGAAGGCCCAGCCGACGGGAGCGCCCGGCCGCCGCCAAATGCCGCAGTTCAATCTCACGGAAGAGCAGCTCGAAGAACTGGTCGCTTTTCTGAAATACGCCTCGGAAATTAAAACGTCCAACTGGCCGCCCAATATTGAAGGCTAAAGGGAGCGACATCATGCAATACAAATCACAAGCGGTCTCCAAGCCGTATTTCATTGCAGCCCTGGTGCTGTTTTGTTCTCAGGTCTTGTTTGGCCTGATCATGGGCCTGCAGTATCTGATCGGAGATTTTTTATTTCCGCATATCCCCTTCAATGTGGCCCGAATGGTCCACACGAATTCACTCATTGTTTGGCTGCTCATGGGGTTCATGGGGTCGGCCTACTACTTAGTCCCAGAAGAGGCGGAGCGCGAGCTTCACTCCCCAAAGCTCGCGCTTGCCACTTTCTGGGTTTTTCTTGTTGCGGCTGGCCTCACAGTGGTGGGGTATCTCGCCGTTCCGTATGCGACCTTGGCCAAGATCACCGGCAATGAACTCCTGCCCACAATGGGCCGGGAGTTCTTGGAGCAGCCCTTGATCACCAAGGTCGGCATTGTGCTGGTCTGTTTGTCCTTTCTTTACAACATCAGCATGACCTTTATGAAGGGCAAGAAGACCGCCATCACTAAAGTATTGTTAATCGGGCTCTGGGGCCTGGCCATCATGTTCTTATTTTCCTTTTACAACCCCCACAACCTGGTGCGTGATAAGTTCTATTGGTGGTGGGTCGTGCATCTGTGGGTAGAAGGTGTCTGGGAACTAATCCTCGGTGCAATTCTTGCCTTTGTATTGATCAAGGTCACGGGCGTTGACCGTGAGGTGATCGATAAATGGCTCTATGTGATTATCACGCTGGCCCTTGTAACGGGTTTGATTGGTACAGGCCACCACTACTTCTGGATTGGAACGCCTGAATATTGGCAGTGGTGGGGCTCTTTCTTTTCAGCCCTTGAGCCCTTGCCGTTTTTCGCCATGACCTTGTTTGCCTTCAACATGGTCAATAAGCGCCGACGTGATCATCCGAATCGGGCCGCTACCTTATGGGCATTGGGAACCGGTGTAATGGCTTTCTTGGGCGCTGGTGTCTGGGGCTTTTTGCACACGCTCGCCCCTGTGAACTATTACACCCACGGCTCTCAGATCACTGCAGCTCATGGCCACCTGGCCTTTTACGGGGCCTATGTCCTGGTTGTGATTACCATGATCTCTTACGCCATGCCCATGTTGCGGGGAAGGGCGGCAAACAGCAATGCCTCTCAAGTGCTTGAGATGTGGGGCTTTTGGCTTATGGGTGTTGCTATGGTGTTCATCACGCTCTTTTTGACTGCTGCAGGAATTGTGCAGGTCTGGCTGCAGCGCATTTCGACAACGCCCATGTCTTTCATGATGGCCCAGGATCAAACGGCCTTGTTTTACTGGTTACGTGAAATTTCCGGTGTCGTGTTCTTGATCGGAATGATTGTCTACTTTATTAGTTTCTTTAAGGATCGACACCTTGCATCGTGACTCCCTTGACGCGTTGGACAAAATACCCCGGCCGGCAGGCGTTGTCGACCTGCCGTTTTATCAAGCCCATGGCCAAGAGATAGCGCTTTTTGAACATGCCTGGCGCAACCATTTGCCGGTATTAATCAAAGGACCTACTGGGGTGGGCAAGACCCGGTTTGTTTCTTATATGGCAGCACACCTGGGCCTGCCTCTGTTCACCGTGGCCTGTCACGATGACCTTACGGCGGCCGATCTGGTTGGCCGTCATTTGATTCAGGAAGGGGCTACGTGTTGGAGCGACGGCCCTTTGACAAGAGCCGTGCGTGAAGGCGGCATTTGCTACCTTGATGAGATTGTTGAAGCGCGGCGCGATACCACCGTGGTGATACATCCCTTGGCCGATCATCGGCGCAGTCTTCCGATTGACCGGCTCGGTGAAACCCTGGTGGCGCCTGATTCCTTCATGCTGGTAATTTCTTATAACCCGGGCTATCAAAACTTTCTGAAAGGGCTTAAACCCTCTACCCGACAGCGTTTTGTATCGTTACGGTTTGATTTTCCCTCGCCTGAACAGGAAGAGAAAATTCTGATTGGGGAAACGGGGTGCGATAGCAATCTCGCCAGGCGGCTGATCTCAATCGGCTCGGGAATTCGTGCGTTAAAAAATGTCGATTTAGAAGAGGTGGCGAGCACGCGTTTGCTGGTTTACGCTGCAATTCTGATCAGAGACGGGCTTGATCCGGTGGCGGCCTGTCAGGCCGCCTTGGCTGAGAGTCTAAGCGATGACCCGGAAGTCTCTGAAGGGCTCACGACCCTGATTCGGGCTACCTTTGGTCGTTAAGTCATGGAAGAGTGGGTTGGAGGCCTTTGGCATCGATTCATTACCCGGCAGGGGCAGCATGATTATCCGCAGGCAGCGGTAAGACTGTCAGAGGTTCAGCGCAGTCTTGGCATTGTGTTTCGTGCCATGGGCGGTGATGCAGGAGTGTCGATTGAACGTGCGGGCGCGCATGTTCACGGTGCGCGGCGACGTTTGGTGGAGCGCATAGCGGGAACCAATGAGCGTGTCAGTGTTGCGCGGCTTGATCGGGAACGTTTTCGGCTACCTCAGCGTATTGCCTGTTTTCCCAAGCATGAGTGGAATCGGAATCTCTATATTTGGCTTGGCGCCTTGGCGGCACATTATCCCCAGAATCTGGCAGGCTCTGGCGCCTGGTTTTACGAAAACCAAACAGCCACAAGCAAGGCCTTGGCCCAATACCCTGGGTTAAGAGCCATTTATGACAATCTGGTCGCTGCTACTTTGGCGCAGCGTATTGATCCTGGTCTGCTTGCTGCCGATGAAGCCGCCCAGGAGCAGGCACTTCGATCTGCTTTGATACACCCCGGTTCAGTCAAGGCCTTGCCGCCTTTGCGCTCGAGCCGTTCCAAGCCCCTTCAGCCCTTGCCCTTGTGGATCTACCCAGGGCAATCGGGTCGCGCCAAGGCGTCTGAACGCCGACACCAAGAAGCGGCCAGTGGCAAGACTCAGGAAAGCGATGCGGAGCGAAAAACTGCGCAGCAAACCGAAGCTGTAAAAGACAAGCATGGCATGCTGATGTTTTTTCGTGCAGAAAGCCTGCTGTCATGGGCCGATATGATTCGCGTGAACCGCTCGCAAGACGATGACCCCGAGGCCGATGCAGCAAAAGCCACAGAGAGCATGGAGTCTTTATCGGTGACGCAAGATGAAGAACGTGTGGCAAGCCGTGTGCGCATGGATCTTGATCTACCGGTCGCAGCCGAAGATGACTTGCCCGTGGGGCCTGGAATTCTTCTGCCGGAATGGGATTTCCGCCGCAGTGAAATGCGCCAAGGCCATTGCCGAATTCAGCCCATGCAGTCGCAGGCTATTAAGCCCATTGTGTTGCCCGAACGGCTTCGCTATCACGCGCGCCGCTTACGTTCGCAGTTATCGACTGTGGCGCCTGTTCGCCGCTGGATGCGAGCACAGCCCGAAGGCGCCGAGCCTGATATCGATGCATGGGTCAGCGCCAAGGCTGACCGGCTTGCAGGAGCCACGCGCGATGGGGGCCTGTATTTATCGCATCGGCAGCAAGATCGCGATTTAGCCTGTCTGGTGCTGGCCGATTTGTCTCTGTCGACCGACGCCAGTGTTTCTCAAGACCAAAAGGTCATTGATATGATTCGTGACAGCCTGATGCTCTTTGCCGAGGCATTGGGGCAGACTGGCGATCGTTACGCAATCTATGGTTTTTCTTCCATTCGCCGTCACGATGTCCGTTTTTATGAGCTCAAACATTTCGAGCAGCCTTACGATGCCTTGGCCCGCGGTCGGGTGGCGGCAATCAAGCCGGGCTACTACACGCGGCTGGGAGCAGCGGTGCGCCATGCCTCGACAATTCTGCAACGCCAGCCGAATCGACAAAAACTCTTGCTCATTCTTTCCGATGGAAAACCCCACGATCTCGATCTGTATGAAGGACGCTATGGTGTTGAAGACTCCAAAAAAAGCATTCATGAGGCCCGGGAGATGGGGGTCAAGCCTTTTTGTGTAACGATTGATCGAGAGGGTGCCGACTATTTACCGCATATTTTCGGGGCGCAAGGCTATGCCCTTTTGCGCAAGCCCGAAGAGCTCACGACACGTCTGGCGACACTTTACGGGCAGCTGACCGTTGATTGATAAGGGTGTCTGGGCCTAGCAGCCTGCTGCATAGCGGGCAATAGACTCTTGAATCACCTGTGACTCGCCGATTGCCGTTGCAATTGAAATATCGAGGTCTGGGCGCTCGGCCTTCGCTTGCGCGATGAGTTCTGGAAGATCGGCGCGAAGGTGAGAACCACTGGCAAGAAACAGGGGCACCACGCGAATCGCCTGCGCACCGCTGGCCACAAGGCTTGTTATTCCCTCATGAAAATCAGGCTGCATCGACTCTAAAAATGCCAACGCTACCGGCCCGGCCGCCTGTGCTTGAGTCTGACTCAGGATTGACTCAAAAGGCCGCTTCCAATTGGGATCTCGAGACCCATGCGCAAACAACAAAATACCGATTGTCATGTGCCAAGCATACCCGTTGAATTAGTCCTAGGCGATCGCAATGGTTTCGGGCTGGTGATGCATCAGGGTTTCACGCAGGCCTACCACTTCGCCAATCACAATCAAGGCAGGCGGCTTAATGGCTTGTTCAATTGCAAGATCGGGCAGGCTTTGGACTGAGCCCACCACGCAGCGCTCTGCCTGCGTGGTGGCCCGCTCAATGAGCGCTGCCGGCGTGTTCGGGGCCAAGCCGTGGGCAATCAATTGCTTGCAGATCATGGGTAAGGTGCCAATGCCCATATAGATCACCAGGGTCTGGTTCGGTCTTGCCAGTGTGTCCCAATCGAGATCCACCTGCTTGTTTTCGCGCAAATGGCCAGTTGCAAAGATCAGGGCCCGTGAATAATCTCGGTGTGTCAGTGGAATGCCGACAGATGCGGCAGCACCCTGTGCCGAGGTGATGCCAGGAATCACAGTAAAGGCAATATTGGCCAGGGCCAGGGCCTGGGCCTCTTCGCCACCCCGGCCAAAAATATAGCCATCACCGCCTTTTAGGCGAATGACATTGCGCCCGCTTTTGGCCATGGCTACTAGGGTTTTTCCAATTTCCTCTTGCGGCATGGAATGACGTGAGGATTCTTTGCCCACATAGATCAGCTCTGCATTGTGAGGTAGAAATTTCATGATCTCTTGGCTCACGAGGTGATCGTAGAGCACGACTTCGGCGCTTTGCAGCGCACGATAAGCCTTGAGCGTGAGCAGATCCGGATCGCCCGGGCCGGCGCCAATCAGGGTCACTTTTCCGCTCAGGCCGTTGTCCCGCATGTTCATGGCTCCCCCCCAAAAAAAGATTGATGCAGATCATTCTGTTGGGGCCTGCGGCCGTTTTCCTTGTCCGCGGTTAAGGAAATCGCAGTTTTATCGTCGCACCATGGATCCAAGAGAGGCGGTCTAGGAGATACGAATGCGGGGTCGATTGTTTTTTTGGGGGGGCGTCGCTGCCGTGGTGATGGCTTTCCCGCTTTTTATACAGGCGGCACCAGGCGAATCCAGGCAGACAGAACTGGTTCGCATGGTGCGTCAGGATTGCGGATCCTGCCATGGCATGCGGCTCACGGGTGGCCTGGGCCCAGCGCTTACCCAGGAGGCGCTCGCGGGCAAACCGTTCGAGTCATTGGTGGCGACTGTGCACGCAGGGCGGCCCGGCACCCCCATGCCCCCATGGTCGGCCTTGCTCAGTTATGAGGAAGCGCAGTGGATTGTGAAGCATCTGGTGGCTGGTTTTCCTGAAGAACTGAATCGGGGTCCACGATGAAACGGCGTTTTTTTTTAGCGGGCGCATTGCTGGGGCCAACATGGCTGGCAGGCTGCGCCTCGTTTGGCGTGAATTATTCGCCGGTGGGAACGGGCGATCTCGGCGTTGTGATTCAACGGGCTAAGGGCCGCTTATCGGTCGTGAACACCTCCACCCGTGAGGTGCTGGGTGAAGTGCAAGGCCTGGGGGATTTGTCGCATGCCTCGGTGGTGTTTTCCCGCGATGCCCGCTTTGCCTATGTGTTTGGCCGTGATGGCGGGCTCACCAAGGTCAATATTCTGACCCGCGCGATAGAGGGCCGCGTCATGCAGGCCGGCAATTCGATTGGCGGGGCGATCTCGGCCGATGGCAGCCTGGTGGTTGCGCAGAATTACAAGCCCGGTGGCGTGAAGGTGTTCGATGCACACACACTGGAACTCAGGCTCGATTTACCGGCCCAATACGGCCAGGGCGAACTGTCGCGCGTGGTGGGTCTTGTGGATCTTCCCAATCGACATTTTGCCTACAGCTTGTTTGATGCTGATGAGATCTGGGTGGTGGATTGCAACGATCTTTCCAAACCGAGAATCACCAGGCATCGACAGATCGGTCGCCAACCCTACGATGCCTTGGTTACGCCCAATGGGCGGCATTACATCGCGGGCTTATTTGGCCAAGATGGCCTGGCCATGATTGATCTCTGGAGCGATGCGCCCCAGGTGCGGCACATTCTTACCGGCTACGGCCGGGGTTCCGAGCCTTTGCCCGTATACAAAATGCCGCACTTGCGGGGCTGGGCGGTTGCAGGCAATCGCGCATACCTTCCTGCAATTGGCAGGCATGAAGTCTTGGTAGTCAATACCGAGACCTGGCAAGAAGTGGGCCGTATTGCCGTGGCGGGCCAGCCCGTATTTGTGATGGCACGGCCCGATGGCCGCCAGGTCTGGGTGAATTTCTCAGTGCCCGATTACAACAAGGTTCAAGTCATTGACACGCTCAGCAATAAAGTGGTGGCCACGCTTACGCCAGGCAAGGCAGTGCTGCACATGGAATTCACGCCTAGAGGTGAATCAGTCTGGATTAGTGCGCGCGATGACAATCGCGTTGCGGTAATCGATACCCAAACCCTGGCGACCCAAGCCATGCTAAACATTGATGCACCTTCGGGAATTTTTTTCAGCTCGCGTGCCAACCGGGTTGGCTTTTAGGCTATGACTTTCATTGAAATGAACCCCATAGCTGACTCGACATCAAACGGTTCCACCGACCGTCTATTCGAAATGCTGAATCAACAGCAGCGCGGCTTTCCTTTGGTTGAGCGGCCGTTTGAATGGCTTGGCGCGTATTATCGGCTGCCCGTTGATCGCATCATGCATTGCTATCAGGATTGGCTGGCAAGCGGTGTATTAAGCCGCGTGGGCGGTGTATTCAACCAGGCAGCGGGCGGGGCATCATTGTTAGCAGCAATGGCCGTGCCCGCGCATGACCTTGAGCGGGTGGCGGCCATTGTGTCGGGCCACTCTGGCGTGAATCACAACTATGAGCGCGAGCATATTTACAACCTGTGGTTTGTCATGACTGGGCCCAATGCGGCGGCGGTGGAGGCAGCAATGCAGGATCTCGATTCGCAAACGGGCTATCCGACGTTGCGGCTGCCTATGGTGCGGCCTTATCGGATTGATCTTGCCTTTAACCTCACAGGCGCGCTTGCCAATCATGCCCCAACGAAAACATCGACACATGCGGTGCCTTTAATCACTGCACAGCAATTGCCCCTGGCAGCTTTATCAGAAGAAGGCCTTGCGATTGTCCAGCAGCCTTACACGCAATGGGCCCAGTCGCTGGGCTGGTCAACTGAAGCGGTCATGGCCTGCATTGGCCGCTGGTTAGAGTCTGGGGTGTTGCGCCGTTTCGGCAATGTAGTGCGCCACCATGAACTGGGTTTTGATTGCAATGCCATGACGGTTTTTGACCTGCCCCAGGATCGGGTAGATGCGATTGGCGCAGCCCTGGCACAAACGCCCGAGGTGACCCTGGCCTATCAACGTGCCCGTGCCCCCGGATGGAACTACAACTTGTACTGCATGGTACACGGAACACAGCGTGACCAGGTGAACGTCGTAATCGAGCGCCTGCTCGATACGCATGGCTTGCGCAGAGTTCCGCATGCGGTGTTGTTTTCCGTGCGTCGCTTTAAGCAAACGGGCGCAAGAAGGTATCGTCATGCTGCCTGACCCCCAGGATTTATTGTTAATCGATCGTCTGCACGGCGGGTTTCCGCTCTCGGAGCGGCCTTACCGCGATATCGCCATTGAGCTGGGCTGGTCGGAAGCCGCGGTGATTGAACGCTTGCAGCTGCTGCTTGAGCAGGGGGTGCTTACCCGTTTTGGTCCTTTATTTCAGATTGAGCGGGCAGGCGGCCAGTTCGTCTTGGCAGCACTTGCCGCGCCACAAGACCGGTTTGATGAGGTTGCGCGCCTGGTCAATGAGTCTGACGAAGTGGCGCACAACTATCGCCGTGAGCATGCCTTGAATATGTGGTTCGTTGTGGCAGCCGAGTCTGCCGATGCAGCGCAAAAAGTAATACACCGCATTGAGCAGGCTACTGGCTGCAAAGTGCTGGCCTTTCCCAAAGAGCGTGAGTTTTTTGTTGAGCTGAGGCTGCCCTTGCTAAGAAAGGTTGCATGAAGACACTAGAGTCTATTGATCGTGCCCTGATTCATGCCACCCAGGAAGGCCTGCCACTTGTGCCTCGGCCGTACGCGCAAATCGCCCTTGATCTCGGTCTTCACGAGACCGAGGTGCGCGATCGTTTATCGGCAATGCTGGCATCAGGTCTGATTCGCCGAATCGGCGCGGTACCTAATCACTATCGGCTGGGGTTTGTCGCCAATGGAATGTCGGTTTGGGATATCGCCGATGAATGCGTCGATGAGATTGGAAAACGTATTGGCGCAATTAAAGGTGTGAGTCATTGTTACCGTCGACCGCGGCGCCTTCCCTTCTGGCCCTATAACCTGTTTGCCATGGTGCATGGTCAAAGCCGTGAGCAAGTGCAGGCCCAGGTTGAGCAGCTCGCCCAGATCATGGGGCCTGCCTGTCGTGCGCATGAGGTGCTGTATTCCTCGGCAATCTTAAAAAAAACCGGTTTTCGAATGAAAGAGGTGTGATCGTGTTTCGAATTAGTCAATACATGCGTGAGCTCGCCGCAGCTCAGTTAAAGGGGGCATATCCCGCGCCAGCCTCGTGCTCGGCAGGCGCGCAGCCACCCAAGCCCATGGGTCCAGTAGTGATCTGGAATTTAATTCGCCGCTGCAACCTGACCTGCAAGCATTGCTATGCCTTGTCGGCCGATCATGATTACCCCAACGAGCTCAATACCGAGCGGGTCTACACGGTCATGCAAGACCTAAAGGCATTCCATGTACCGGTGCTGATTTTGTCAGGCGGTGAGCCTTTGATGCGCAAAGATATTTTCGAGATTGCCCAACGGGCGAAAGACATGGGTTTTTATGTGGGTCTTTCCACCAATGGCACCATGATTGACGAAACCATGGCCGACCGCATTACCGCCACAGGTTTTAACTATGTGGGCATTAGCCTTGATGGCCTGCGCGTAACCCACGACAAATTCCGCCGGCTCGAAGGCGCCTTTGATAGGAGTCTGGCAGCCGTACGGCTGCTGGAAGGCCGTGGCGTGAAGGTCGGTCTGCGCTTTACCATGACAGCACTTAATGCCCACGACTTTCCCGCGCTTTTAGATCTTATGCGGCACGAGCACGTGCAGAAGTTCTATTTTTCTCACTTGAACTATGCAGGCCGCGGCAATATTCACCGCGAAAAAGACGCACAGGATGCGGCCACCAAGCAGGCAATGAATCTGTTATTTGCGCGTGCTTGGGAGGCCGCGATCAACGGCTGGGATGAAGAATATGTCACCGGCAATAATGATGCCGATGCGGTATGGCTTTTGCACTGGGTCGCGCAGCGCATGCCCAAATGGCATGACGACCTTTACGATCGGTTAGTGCAATGGGGTGGTAACTCCAGTGGCGTCAACATTGCCAATATCGATAATCTCGGCCATGTCCATCCCGATACCATGTGGTGGCATTACGATTTAGGTTCTGTTAAGAAGCGGCCATTTTCCGAAATATGGCAAGACACGCGTGATCCCGTCATGGCAGGCTTGAAATCCAAGCCACGCCCTGTAAAAGGCCGCTGTGGCAGTTGTGATTATCGTGAGATCTGCGGTGGCAATACACGGGTGCGTGCGCAGCAGCTCACTGGCGATGTCTGGGCCGAAGATCCGGGCTGTTATCTCACCGACTTTGAAATTCAGCGCACGTCGGTTGCCGCGGCGAGCTGCGCGGCAGCCTCAATAGCCTAGGGCCTGGCATGCACAAGTTTCTGAATACCTTAAGTCTTCGGTTTGTATTGACGATCGCAATTTTCTGGTCGCTCAGCCTTGGGCTGGTGCGTGCTCAGCCATTGCCAGATCCCGATTCCGTCCGTCTGTATCAGCAGCATTGCGCCTCCTGCCATGGCCAAAGCCGTATCGGTGGCATGGGCCCAGCCCTCTTGCCCGAAAGCCTGTCGCGAATTCGCGATACAGAGGTTCATCGTGTCATTGCCCAAGGCCGAGTCGCAACCCAAATGCCCGGTTTTTCAGCGGTGTTATCCGCGCAAGAGATCAATGCCTTGGCGAAGTGGGTGCGCACGCCGGTGCACCCCGCTCCACAATGGACCGATACCGATATTCTCGCTTCGCGTGTTGTACCGTTGGCCGAGCGCGCCGATCACGACCGGCCCGTGTGGGCAGCCGATCCCATGAATTTATTTGTGGTGGTGGAAGGTGGGGATCACCATATTTCCCTGCTTGATGGTGATCGCTTCGAGGTGATTCACCGGTTTGCATCGCGCTTTGCCTTGCATGGCGGGCCCAAGTTTTCGCCTGATGGCCGCTATGTCGTATTCGGCTCACGTGATGGCTGGATTACCAAATACGATCTTTGGAATCTGCGTGTGGTGGCGGAAGTGCGTGCCGGGCTAAACATGCGCAATGTGGCGGTCAGTTCCGATGGCCGCTTTGTTGTGGCGGCCAATTACCTGCCGCACACGGTGGTGATTTTTGATGAAGCCTTAAACCATGTGAAAACCATCAAAGCAGAAACTTTGGATGGCACGCAGAGCTCTCGGGTCTCGGCTGTTTACGATGCCGCGCCTCGTAAGAGCTTTGTGGTGGCTTTAAAAGACGCCCCCGAGATTTGGGAAATTTCCTACGATCCGAAGGCAAAGCCGATTTTTGACGGCTATGTGCACGACTTTCGCATGGGTGAGGCGGTGGCCAGGCCTGGCTTTCTTGGGGTGTGTCGTACCCGGTTAGATGAACCTTTGGACGACTTTTTCTTTGACCAGTCTTACGCCCATGTCTTGGGTGCGACCCGCCCGAAAGAGTCTGCATCAGCCACAACGGCGGCGGCCTCTGCCCAAGTGGTGAACCTGGATATTCGCCGCAAAATCGCCGATCTTGCCATTGCCGGCATGCCGCACTTGGGATCGGGCATTACCTTTGCCTGGAAGGGCGCCACGGTTTTAGCGAGCCCCAACTTGCGGGATGGCTCAATCGATGTCATTGAAATGAACACCTGGAAACCGGTGGGCACTATTAAAACGCCAGGTCCTGGGTTTTTTATGCGTAGTCATGAGAACACGCGCTTTGCCTGGACAGATTCCATGATGAGCCCCACAGCGAAAGATACCTTAAGCATCATTGACAAGCAGACCTTGCAAATTGTTCACCAGGTGAAAGAGTCCGGCAAAACTCTGGCGCATATCGAGTTCACCAAAGATGGCCGCTATGCCTTAGCCAGTGTCTGGGAAAACGATGGCGCACTGGTCGTGTTCGATGCCCAGACTTTTCAGGAGGTAAAGCGCCTGCCCATGAAAAAGCCTGTGGGAAAGTACAACGTGTGGAACAAGATCACACGTTCTGAAGGCACGTCTCATTAGGGCTGGTGCATGAACAGTCTCCATCATTTCACGCCGCAGGGAGCGCCTTTGTGAGCATTGGCGCCTATATCCGGCGCATTGGCCGCAAGCGCGGCGATGGTCGTGCACTCACGCGCGCTGAAGCGGCCGACCTGATGGGCCAGGTGCTTGATCAAACAGCAACTGATTTTGAAATCGGCGCTTTCTGTATGGCCATGCGCATCAAGGGTGAAACGGTCGATGAGTTCGCAGGCTTTCTCGATGCCATTCATGCCCGAACCCAGCGGGTTTCCTGCGTCGATGGCACTGCTGTGGTGGCCATTCCCAGCTATAACGGTGCCCGCAAATATCCGGTGTTAACGCCCTTGCTGGGCCTTTTATTAGCCGCGCGTGGGGTGCCGGTGCTGATGCACGGCATGACTTCGGAAGATGTCCGGGTTACCAGCGGCCAAGTCTTTGAGCGCTTGGGAATTGCATTGAACCCCTCAAAGTCCCCATTGGCAGTGGGCGAGCTTCGCTGGATGCCCACCGAGGCGCTGTGCGACGGCCTTGCCCGATTGATTGCCGTGCGTCGCGTGCTCACCATGCGAAACACCGGGCATAGCCTTGCCAAGATGTTTAATCCCGTTGAAGGTAAGGTCTTGGTGCTTTCGAGCTATACCCATGGGGAATACAGCGAGGCCATGCAGGCCGCCTTTGAGACACAGGGTATACAAGCGTTGTTGTTTAATGGCTTAGAAGGTGAGGTCGTGGCCTTGGAAAATCGTGGGCTTGTGAAATCACCCGAGGCCGCAGACATTAGCGCTGCCTCAACGGCGGAATTCGCACAGGCGGTGTTGCAGGGGCAAAGGCCCGTGCCTGCCGAGCTTGCTGCTCAAATCGAGACGATCATGAGTGCGTGGCAGGCCTTGCACTAGTTGGCGTAGTGCTGCGAACACGCCAGATCATGACCGCGGCAAACACTAAGAAAGTCAGTGCATTGGCCATTGCGCCAAGCTGTTGCAGACCTATGATGTCAAGCCATTTGCCGATCACACGTAGTAATAATGACCCATGCAATAGCCCCAGTGGAAGATAAAACGCTGCGTGATATGGCACCTTGATTCGTGCAACGGCAGGCAAGATGATCAAGGCATGGCCAAAGACCATGGCCATCACGAATCCCAAGCCAAGTGCGTGCAGCGCGCCATCGCGCAGCGGGCTGCCGATATCAAATGCGCCGAAAAGACCCAGTATTCCCGCCAGGCCTAGCCAGGCATAGCCCGATAAAAGACAAATGGCGATGTAGCGTGTTACCCCTGTCTGGCGAATGTTGTGCCGGGCAATGTCAAAGCGGCTTAGCCAAACGGCAAGGGTAATGAGGCCTAGCGAAAACAGCTGCGCGGCTGCCGCAATAGAGCTTGCACTTCCTAGCCCGCCAAGAACAAGCACGAGCACGATCAAATAAAACCAGCGTTTCGCGGTGCTCGGCGTTGGCAGAAAACGCGTGAGCTCAAGACGTTCGCCTGCAATGGTGATCACCAAAAACCCAAACCACAGCAGAGTCGCCCGGCTGGGGTCTTGCGTGAGCCACCACACGAAACCGCCCGCGATCCAACACCCCGCAGCCACGCCAAGAATGATCGTGAAATCGGCTTTGACCTTGCGCAGCAACTGCAGGCTCATGGCCGTCAACATGACTGCTGCAAGAATCGAGAGCGTTTGCACAACAAGGTTCAAGTCAGAAAACAGCAGTAACACGGCAGCTGTTACATTGATAAGAGAAGCAGCATAGGCCATGGGCGTTTGTATGGCTACCGCGCGCTCAAGACTTATGACTGTTCCAAAAAACCCTGAAATTAAAAGCGGGCCATGAAATACGGCCAGATGAACTGCAAGTGCTGGCGCAGTAATCTGCAGTCGTGCAAGGCCCGCCACAAGGCCGACGACTAAGGTCAAGGCGGCAATTGCAAACAGTACAGGACGCAATCGCTGGGTGAATAAGGACTTCACTTCAAATACTTCTCGAGATCCAGGCCGTCGATATTGCTGGAGTCTTCATCGAGCTGAAACCGTTGCCTGAGTGCTGGGCTCATTTTGGAAGGGTCCCAGGGTGGATCCCATACGACATTGACCGTGTGGAGCATGCCTTTGGGCAGGTAATGATCAAGGGTCTGATCGATATCTTCCAGAATCATTTCACCCATGGGGCAGGCCGGAGAAGTCATGGTCATGTCAATGATGACTTCATCACTGCTGAGTCGAATGCCATAGATCAGCCCCATGTCCACGATGCTGGCCCCGACTTCGGGGTCAATGATCTGGGAGAGCACCTGTCGAACGCTGGATTCCGTCAATTCGGAGGCTGCTGGGGTCATGGTGCGGGCGGGCTCACATTAAAAAGTAGTTGCGGGTCCGGACCATGATCATCGCTTCGCGGTGCGAAAATCCTTGACAGCTATCAAGAGGATTGAGTCTTGGCCCACGAAAGGCCTAATCCACAAAGTCCTGTAGGGCTTTTACGTTGGGAATGATCACCGAGCGGCCTTGCACACGAATCAAATTATCGTGTTGAAGTTTTCCAAAAATTCGTGAGAGGGTTTCCGGGGTGATGCTCAGGCGAGACGCCACGATTAATTTGGAGGTGGGCAATTCGACCGTCACTTCCCCGTCGGCATCATCGGGGCATTGTTGCAGTAAGTAGCCGATTACCCGCTGTGTGGTTGAACGAATCGAATAGCTTTCTACATCCTTGACCAGTGCGTGCAGCCGGGCCGAGAGCCCAGCCAGCATGGCCCGGGCAAAGGTGGGGTCTTCGGCCAGTGAAGTATCGAGCGCCGACTTGGGGACATGCAGTAACAGAGTGTCGTTCAGGCTCACCGCTGACACCGGGTAGGGGCGGTTCAGAAACATGACGGCCTCGCCGAAGCTTTGCCGCTGATTCACGATTTCCACGACTTTCTCATCGCCCTGCGGCGAGTCGATCACCAGCTTGATCTGCCCAAAAATCACCACATAAAAGCCATTGGCCATGTCTCCCCGGCGAAACAGGGTTTCTCCCCTGGAGACCCGTTGCTCTCGGGTGTGCTCGGCCAGGCGCTCTCGCTGCCCGGGCTGCAGGGCAGCAAACAGGGGCAGCCGGGCAAAAACCTCAATTGGGTTGATCGGGTGGGTAGGCATGGTCAGGCCCTATTTTAGTGGCTGATGAATCGATGAAATTGTTGAGTGCAATCAAGGATCAGATTTTCAGCTAATTCCAGAATTCTCCCATCTGCAGGTGAGTTGGGCTGTAGATCCACGAAAAATATATGGCAGTGAACGGTTTTATACAGAAGGGATGTCCAAATGAAGATCTTACGATTCACAGCGATTGCGGCACTCATGGCCTCCTCGGTTGCAGTGACCGCCTATGCCCAGGAAAAAAAGGGCGTTACCCCGGGTGAGTTGGGGTATCACGCAGGCTCCTCACCCTTGGCGGGTGAGCCCATGGTGCAGAGCACGAACCCCAAGGCGCCCCCCATGACCCAGGCCGAATTTGATAAGGCGCGAACGATTTATTTCGAACGTTGCGCAGGCTGTCATGGCGTATTACGTAAAGGGGCTACAGGTAAAGCCCTCACACCGGATCTAACGGTGGCTTCTGGTACCGAATATCTCAAGGTCTTTATTGCTTATGGGTCGCCTGCGGGCATGCCGAACTGGCTGACTTCCGGTGAAATGAATGAAAAAGAGGTCGACATGATGGCGCGCTACATCCAGCACGATCCGCCGATGCCGCCCGAGTTCGGCATGGAGCAAATGAAGGCCACTTGGAAAGTTGTGATCCCTCCCGAGAAGCGGCCTAAGAAGAAAATGAACAACTTCAATATTGACAACATTTTCTCAACGACACTGCGCGACACGGGCGAGGTAGCACTAATTGATGGTGACACCAAAAAAATCATCAACATCGTCAAGACCGGCTATGCGGTGCATATTTCCCGTACCTCGGCCTCGGGGCGCTACGTTTTTGTGATCGGCCGCGACGGCAAGATCAACATGATTGACCTGTGGATGGAAAAGCCCGATAACGTTGCCGAGATTCGAATTGGTCTGGAAGCGCGCTCGGTCGATACCAGCAAGTTCAAGGGCTATGAAGACAAGCTGGCCATTGCCGGTGCCTACTGGCCACCCCAGTATGTGATTATGGATGGCGATACGCTAGAACCTAAAAAGATTGTCAGCACCCGTGGCATGACAGTAGACAAACAGGAGTATCACCCCGAGCCACGTGTGGCCTCGATCGTCGCCTCACACTACAAACCTGAATTTATTGTGAACGTGAAAGAGACGGGTAAGACACTCATGGTGGATTATTCGGATCTCGATGCCTTAAAAGTTACTGAGATTGGCACGGCCCGCTTCCTGCACGATGGCGGTTGGGATTCAAGCAAACGCTACTTCATGGTGGCAGCCAATCAAAGCAACAAGATTGCTGCAGTCGATGCCAAAGAGGGCAAGCTTGTGAGTCTGATCGATGTGGGTAAGATTCCTCACCCGGGTCGTGGTGCGAACTTCAAGCATCCGAAGTTTGGTCCCGTATGGGCAACCGGTCATTTGGGTGATGAGACCATCTCCTTGATTGGCACTGATCCAAAAGGCAACAAGCAGTATGCCTTTAAGGAAGTTGCGAAACTGACAGGCCAGGGTGCGGGTTCCTTGTTCATTAAAACCCACCCCAAGTCTAAAAATCTATATGTCGATACAACACTGCACCCCGATCCCAAGATTTCCCAGTCGGTTGCGGTCTACGACATCAATAACCTCGACAAAGGCTTTAAAGTGTTACCGGTCGCTGACTGGGCTGGCATTAAAGACGATGGCGCTAAGCGTGTTGTGCAGCCGGAATACAACAAGGCGGGCGATGAGGTATGGTTCTCGGTCTGGTCTGCCAAGAACAAAGAAAGTGCAATTGTTGTGGTGGATGATAAAACCTTAAAGTTAAAGGCCGTCATTAAAGATCCTCGTTTGATTACCCCGACGGGCAAGTTCAATATCTACAATACCCAACGTGATGTGTATTGATAGGCGCTAAAGCAGAAAAAAAGGGCTCTCGTTAAGAGGGCCCTTTTCACATGGAGAGCAAAGACCATGTCGCAATTGTTGAGAATCGAAGAGCCTTACCGACCGGGTCGCAATTCGCCGAGCCTTCGGGCATTTCTTGAACTGGGATTTAGGCCCCTGTATCTGGCGGGCGCTAGCTGGGCGGCGCTGGCGATCTTCTTGTGGATTTTCTTTCCACATTGGCTTGTGGGTTCGCTGCAAGGGGTTGTCTGGCACGGTCACGAAATGTTCTGGGGTTTTATCGTGACAATTGCGGTTGGTTTTCTGATGACAGCCGGCGCAAACTGGACCGGCCTCAACCCAATGCCTAGACCGTGGCTTGCAGCCGCCTGTTTGCTTTGGCTTGCTGCCCGAATTTTTTATCTTCTTCCTGGCCAGATAGCCTTCGCGGCAGCGGCGATTGCCGAAACTCTGTTTCTCGGCGGCGCCGCCTCTGCCATGGCGATAGCAGTCCTTAACAGTAGAAATCGACGCAACTATGGTGTGCCGCTCGTGATGGCGGGATTGGCTATTGCTAACCTTTTGTTTACATGGGCTGCCTGGCTTGCCGATTACGCACAGATCATGCGTTACTTTTACGTGGGCCTGATGTTCATGGCCATGTTGGTTCTGTTGGTGGGCCGCCGCGTTATTCCGTTTTTTGCCATGCGCGCTGTGCCTGGTTTGGAAATCGCGAAACACACCGTGAGCGGCCAAGTTCAGCTGGGCCTCTCGGCAGGGGTAATTGCGGGCTTATTTTTTGACTATATTTTTTTCACCGCAGGTCTGTTAATGCTCATTGGCGCGGTTTCCCTTTGGCAGGTACTGACTTGGAAGCCCTGGGCAGTGCGGTCGCGACCGATTCTTTGGATTTTGTATCTCGGCTATGGTGTTACCGGTTTGGGTCTTATCGCTGCGGCAGTGAAATTATTAGATCCTGGCCTTCGGGCAGCCTGGTTTGTTCATACTGTTGCCATGGGCGGGTTTTCTGTCCTGATTATCGGCATGATTACGCGAACCGCTTTAGGCCATCTTGGTCGTCCCTTGCACCTGAGTTCTGCAATGGTGGCCGGGTATTGGCTGGTGCTTTCGGCCAGTGCTTTTCGGCTTTTTGCATTAATGCCAACGTCTTTTTCAGGCTGGGCGCTCTATGCCTCGGCCTTGAGCTGGATTGGGGCTTTTAGCTTATATGTCTGGGAATTCTCGCCCATGATGATTCGGCCCCGCGTTTGGGCTCCCGGCAGTGCCGGGAGCCCTTAGCCCGTTGTTTTAGCAGGTGCCGTTGGAGTCGAGTTTTACGCCAAGGATCCGGCAGGGTTCGGCATTCCGAAGGCTTTCGGTTTGGCCCATTCCAGAACATGCCCCGTGAGCTGGTGCGCGGTAATCGCACTCAGAGTCCAGCCCAAGTGGCCATGGCCCGTGTTGTAAAACACATTGCTTTTCTTGCCTGCCCCAACCCGCGGCAGCATGTTGGGCATCATTGGGCGCAGGCCTGCCCAGGGCACAACCTTGCGGGTGTCAATTTCCGGGAAGCATTGGTTGACCCACTGAATAAGCGGCTGGATACGGTCTGCACGAATATCGAGATTAATGCCGTTAAATTCCGCAGTGCCTGCAACACGGAAGCGGTCATCGCCAAGACGGCTGGTCACCAGCTTGGTTTCATCGTCAAGCAGGCTCACCTGGGGTGCGGCAGCCTGGCTTGTGCTGTCGGGTAGGTTCACGGTAATCGAGTAGCCCTTCACCGGATAGATATTGAGCCGATCGCCAAGCTGCGCGGCCAGGCGCCGGCCATGTACGCCTGCGCAGACCACAATGCCGTCAAAGGTCAGTGAATCGGTATCGCCCGCGTGCCTCACCTGAACAAATGCGCTTTGGCCATTGGCTGCAACGCTGAGCACTTCATGCTCATTGAGAATCTTGACACCAATCCGCTCACAGGCTTTGGCCAGTCCGTAGGTGAACTTATGAATATCGCCGGTTGAATCGCTCTCCGTGAAATAACCACCGTAGTACTGGCCATGCAGAGTGGGCTCAATGGCCTTCATTTCCTGTGGTGTTACCGCACGGCGTGGCAGCCCGCCTTTTGCGAGCAATTTCGAGACCTCTCCGGCATGGTCAAAGCCTTTTTTGTCGCGATAGATATGCAAAATCCCCTCGCGTTTATGGTCAAACTCAATGCCCTCGGCCTTGGCCCATGCAAAGTGGTGCTCACGCGATTCAATGGCCATTCTTGCGGTGTCAATCGTATTTTTCCTGTATTGGGGAATCGCTGCGACAAACTCGGCCATCCAACTCAGTTTGTGCCATGTTGGCGTGGGGTTCATCAATAAAGGCGCATCGTTTTTGAACATCCATTTCAGGCCCTTGATGATGGTGGAAGGGTGGGTCCAGACTTCCGCGTTTGAGGCCGAAAGCTGTCCGCCATTGGCATAGGATGTTTCCATGCCGGGGTAACGATTCTTTTCAATCAGGGTGACATCGAAACCGACCTTGGCTAATGAATAGGCGGTAGTGACGCCTGTAATGCCGCCACCCACTACGACAAAAGATTTGCTCATGTGAAGGTCTCCTCAACGTCGGGGGTTAGGCATCTAACGCAAAATGCGTTAGATGCGCCCCCTCTGTTTTAGACCTGAGAGATTCGCGGGCCGATGGTGCGCGGGCCTGCTTGCTCCTGCGGTGCTCTGGCGGACGTGCGCCAAAGGCTCTTCAGAGATTTCTTCGGTAGCGGTCCTTTTGCCTGAGAGTTTCCGGGGCGGTTGCTCCTTCGGCGCCGCATCTTCTGCGGTCTCTCCCGTTACGTACTGGGGCGCACTCTATGCAGGTTATTCATGGGCGTCAACCCCTTTTTTACTTTTTTAATAGAGCACTGCAGCAATCTTGTGTGTCACTAGATTCAGGCAGACCCGATTAGAAATATAGGGTCGTACCATGCAGGGTTATTGGGCTATCGCAAAAATCTCGTTCGCTATCCAATTTAACGAAGATTTCCAGTGCCCCTTGCGGCAGAGACCGGGAGGTTAATTCCGGCTTGAGGCGCTAAAAGGCAAAAGAAAACGCCAGCACAGTATTCGAATTAATGATCAGTGGCGTTTGTGTTTTCGATGGGCGGCAGATGGTGCTTACGACGTTGAAATAGTGGACTATCACTGAAAAGGAAATGAGCATGAGACGAATTGATCCCATCACGCCAGGCGAAATGCTGGAAGAAGAGTTTTTAAAGCCACTCGGCATTACTAAATATCGGCTCGCAAAAGAGATTGGTGTTCCCCCAGGCCGTATTGGTGAAATCGTGGCGGGTCGCCGCGCAATTACGGCAGACACTGACTTGCGGCTGTGCAAGTACTTCGGGTTGAGCGAGGGGTGGTGGTTACGGGGGCAGGCCCGTTTTGACACCGAGATGGCGAAGCGAACCCTTCACAAGGAACTCGCTCGAATCAAGCAGTGTTCGTTGATTGCGGCCTAGAGATAAAACAAAAGCCCCTTTGCAGGGGCCTTGTGTTTTTTGGTGGCGATTCAGGGATTCGAACCCCGGACCTGCGGATTATGATGAAAATCGCTCCAATTTTCTGCAACAAAATCAATGGGTTACAGGAGCTAAACCCCTCCGTGCAATAAAACGTGTAATGGGGTGGGGCGGTTAAAAAGTCGAGAACCCTATTGTTGAAAACCGTACGTCCAGGTTCGAATTCATAAACGTACTGTTTTTCTTAGTGTGCAATGCACACGAGCCCCTGTTCGCGCCGCCCAAAACTAAGCGACTCCCCTCCAAAGCAGCAGGGCTGAAAGAATAATCATCACCAGCCAGGTCCCGGCGGTACCGTAGAACCGCCCGATCGAGTAGCCACCTGAGCGACCTAGTCCATAGGCGTGAAGGATTCGGGAGCCAATTAACGCGACACCAAGGCCATGGATGACGGCTGAGGGCGTGCCTTGCGCCTCGGCAAGCCAAAGCATCAAAAGCGTAATTGGGACATGTTCAATGAAATTCCCATGCACGCGGATTGCTCTCTGGAGTTCTGGGTCATTCCCATCTCCTAGACCAATCTTTTTATGATGAAAATCGCTCCAAATTTTAATAACAAAATCAATGGGTTACAGAGGCTGAACAACACCGTGTAATAAAACGTGCAATGCAGGCCTGCATTCTGGGGGGGGTGCGAGGAGGCTTAGCAAGTTAGTCAACCCCAGAGAACAACCGAGCGAAGAGAGGAATTAAACTGGACACAGTCGGAAAACCCTAGTTTGACCCGATATCTTCGTTTTAAAGGCCTGAGCCTACAGGGAGGCAGCATGAGTCAAACAGACCAAATGCCTGAAACAACCCATATCCCGATGACCTTTCGACCGCGGGGCGGAAAAACAGTAATCGTTCTGCCGGATGGATCGCGTGGTGTGGTTAGGCGCGAGGCCACGATCGACAACACGATGATCAAAGTGATTGCCCGCGGATTCCGGTGGCAGCGACTGCTTTATGACGGGACCTTCGCCACCATCGAGGACCTGGCTGCCGCGGAGAAGATCAACCCATCCTACGTCAGCCGTATCCTGCGGCTGGCCTACTTGTCGCCCAAAGTGGTTCAGGCAATCCTTGACGGATCACACCCAGCTTGGTTGACCATGAGGGATCTGCTGGAGCCGTTCCCTATGGACTGGCAACTACAGGAAAAAAAGTTTCTTGCTCGGTTCGAAGAAAGCAATCTAACCTCCGAATACTAAGACGTCAATCAAACGACTCCGGCGGGTTCATTCAATGAGGAAACGTCAAGGTAAATCGAGTGATGCCGCGGGCAGAGCTGGCGTAGACGCTGCCGCCATGTGCTTCCACTATCGCCTTGGTGATGGCAAGTCCCAACCCCACCCCATCTGAGCCGAGATGCGAGCGCGCTTGGTCCACGCGATAGAAGCGGTCAAATAATCGTGGCATCAAGAGCGGATCAATGTCTTCGCCGCTGTTCTCAACTGAGATGTCGGTGCAGTTCGTCCGACTGGCAACAGTGATTTTTACGCAACTGCCTGAAGGCGCGTAACGTAGCGCATTCGACATGAGATTGCTCAATGCACGCCGGAACATAAGGCGGTCGCCCTGCACCGGGCCGTTCCCCTCCAGGGTTAGAGCAATACTCTTGTCGTCTGCCACAGCCTCGTAGAAGTCGATCAACGCTTGGACTTCATCTGCGGCCATGAAGTCTTCTTTGTGCGGTAGGTCCACCCTGCGTTCGGTTTTAGCCAACAGCAACATGTCAGACACCATGCGAGCCAGTCGCTGCAACTCCTCGGCGTTTGAAGCAAGAACATCCTTGTAAACCTCGTTCTCACGCTTGGAAGTCAAAGTAACCTGAGTCTGAGTGAGCAGGTTACTGATTGGCGTCCGAAGTTCATGAGCCAAGTCGGAAGAGAACTCAGACAATCGCTGAAAGTCATCCTGGAGCCGCTCTAGCATCTGGTTGAGCGTCTTCGCCAAATCAGCCATCTCGATTGGCACAGACTGAACCGGCATGCAAGGCTGCAAACGCTGGGCGGTTACGGCAGCAGCATGCGCCTTAATGGCTCTTAGTGGAGCGAGGCCGTAATAGACCGCTGCCCATCCAAGCAAACCGCTGACGACGATTGCTGCTAGCGCATACAAGCCTAGTGCGTTCAAAAGCTCATTTAGAAAATGCTGATGGTGGGCCGTATCCATGGCAAGGCTGACCGTGAGTTGAATTCCTGGCGCGTACTGCGCCTCTGCCTGAAATTGCTGATGTCGGAATTCCTGCTGTCCGCGACGCCACCACATCAAAGCCATTAAAGGATTCACATCTGGAGGCAACTGCAGACGATCAGCCGCAGGATAACCCTCGGTCTGAAAGAGGATTCGCCCATCACCACTGCTGACGCGCACGAAAAGTCCGTGGTGATGATTAAGCGATTCGTCGAGCCGGCGATCCAAATCTTTGGAGGATCTGCTACTTTCGATGATTTCGCCAATGAGATCTTGCTTGTCTTGCAGTGCACCGCGATCAAGGTCAACAAAGTGTTGATCCGCCGCAGCCATGAATAGCCCGCCCAAACCCAGCACCACGCTGGAGGCCACCAGGGTAAAAAAAAGCGTAAGCCGGTGGGTCAACGATAGACGAGGCAACACTCAGGGCTCCTGCGGCACTTCAAGCACGTATCCCATGCCCCGTACTGTCTGGATCAATTTGACCGCTTGCCCATCGTCGATTTTGATTCGCAAGCGTCGCATTGCCACTTCGATGACATTCGTGTCGGAATCGAAGTTCATATCCCACACTTGAGACGCAATCAAGGAGCGTGGTAATACCTCACCTTGTCGGCGCATCAGCAATTCGAGGAGACCGAATTCCTTTGCGGTCAGATCTATCCGGCGCCCACCTCGCGTAACGCGACGTCGCAGCAAATCCAGTTCTAAATCCGCCGTGCGCAGGGTGTTGCTATCCACTCCACCTCCGCGCCCACGGCGAAGAATTGTTCTCACCCGTGCCAAAAGCTCCGCAAAAGAAAATGGCTTGACCAGATAGTCGTCAGCCCCCAGTTCAAGACCCTTGACGCGATCCTCGACCTGGTCGCGTGCGGTCAAAAATAGCACCGGCATGTCCAACCCGCGCCGACGCAATGAGGCCAACACTTGCCAGCCATCGAGTTCGGGAAGCATCACGTCAAGAACTACTAAGTTGTATTCACCATGCAGGGCCAGATGCAGCCCATCGGTGCCGTTGACAGCCAAATCCGCGACGAATCCAGCCTCATTCAGTCCCTGGCGCAAATATTCGCCGGTCTTCGGCTCGTCTTCAACGATGAGTATTTTCAAGAGTTAGCTCCCTGTCCCGCGTAAGGGAAGTCTGCCAGAAAACCAGGGAAGTGACGCACAGATGACAAATTTGTCATCTTCAGATCATCTTCTCGACAGATGAGATAGCTAACACTACGTAGTCTTAAGCAATCACCCTCGGAAGAACCCTTGATGCTCACCAAATTCAACATCTCCGGAGCCCTGGTGTCATGGTCGTGCTTGATCGTTTCCGGCGTAGCAGTTGCTGCCCCTGAGGAAAAAACCCAGCTCCAGCCACTGCCCAGCGAACTTCGCTACACGTCCAGCCTGACTAACTACAAAGGCTACACCGACCAGGCTGTGCAGTCTTGGCGTGGTGCAAATGACCGGGTGGGTCAAGTCGGAGGCTGGCGAGCTTATGCCAAAGAAATAGCCGAGCAACCCGCCTCGAACGCTCAGCCTGCCGCCGACCCGCACGCCGGCCACCACAAAGGGACCCAGCGATGAAGCGGCTGACCTCTCCTCGTGGCTTGAAACTCACAGCGGCGCTCGTTGGCATCGGAGTTCTGTCCGGTTGTGCCAGCGTCAGCCTCGAGCAGAACTTGCATCGAGTTAACCAGGAAACTGCCGCCTTTTCTGGCGGACAGGTTCAGCTTGCGCGGGATGCATCTGAACGCAAAGAACGGGACCTGGCTGCCTCACAACTGCTTCGGTCTCCCTTGGGGCAGAAGGAAGCCGTACAGCTGGCCTTATTGAATAGTGCATCACTACAAGCATTGCTGGCTCAGGGATGGGCTGACGCCGCTGCTGGCGCACAAAGCGGGCGCATTTCTAACCCTGCATTCAGCTTTGAGCGAATGGTCAAAGGCGATGAGCTCGAGTTGGGGCGCGCTTTATCGTTTGGCCTTCTTGATGTGCTGACCCTGCCAGTGCGTCAAAACCTGGCACGACAGCGAATTGAACAGGCGCAATTGCAACTGTCTGGTCAGGTCATTGATCACGTTACGCGCGTACGCCAGGCATGGGTTCGCGCAGTCGCAGCGCAGCAGACTCTCAATTACGCGCAGCAAATTGTTGAGGCAGCAGAAGCAAGTTCCGAGTTGGCTCGGCGCATGCAGGCGGCTGGAAATTTCAATCGACTAAACCGCGCTCGCGAACAGGCTTTTTACGCAGACGCTGCCACCCGTTTAGCGACTGCCCAGCATCAGGTGACCTCAACCAGAGAAGAACTAGTCCGACTCCTCGGCCTGGATGAAGCTCAAGCAAACATACTGCAACTCCCGCAGCGCTTGCCTGATTTGCCTAGAGAAGCTCTCGATGCCACTGCGATCGGAAGTATGGCCACAAGAACTCGCTTGGACATTCAGCTGGCGCTCAACGGCATCAACTCGGCTGCGAAAGCACAAGGGATCACAAAGATCACAAGCTTCACTGATATTGAACTGATTGCACGACGCAACACCACCTTTGACAACGCGTCCGGTAGCAGAAGCACTGCCCGAGGTTTTGAAGTCGATATCCGATTGCCGATTTTCGATTGGGGGGACATGCAACGAAGTGCGTGGAATGCACGCACGATTGCTGCAGCCCATAACCTTGAGGCCGCTGTACGCTCAGCAGGGTCCAACCTCAGGGAGAGCTATTCGGCATATAGGACTGCCTATGACATCGCTCGACACCACCGCGATGAGGTGGTGCCAATCCGGAAGGTCATATCAGAAGAAAACCAGCTCCGATACAACGGAATGATCATCGGCGTATTTGAGTTGTTGGCTGATGCAAAAGATCAAGTCAGCACAGTCATAGCAGCCATCAATGCTGAGCAGCAATTTTGGCTGGCAGACGCTGCTTTGAAGGCCTCGGTCATCGGCAGGCCTACAACTATGGCTATAGCACCTGCGGCTGCAGCAGCACCTACTGCCGCGGCCCCCCATTGATTGAAGGACGGTCTCAAATGACATCCAGACGAGAGTTTTTTAAGTTTGCAGGTATCGCTGGCGGTGCCGTTGCGGCGAGTTCGGTCAGCCGCGCCGCTATGGCGGCATTGCCAGAGCCGATGATTCAAACTTCGGCTCAGACCATGGCGCCTTTGATCCCAAATACCGGACGCCCCTACAACCCCGTCGTGACTTTGAACGGATGGACGCTGCCATGGCGAATGAACCAGGGAGTGAAAGAGTTCCATCTAGTTGCTGAGCCAGTGGTTCGCGAAATGGCGCCGGGCTTTAAAGCTCATCTCTGGGGTTACAACGGACAAAGCCCCGGTCCGACGATCGAGGTCGTTGAAGGAGATCGAGTTCGTATCTTTGTGACCAACAGGTTGCCTGAACACACCAGCATTCATTGGCATGGCCAGCGATTGCCCAACGGAATGGACGGGGTGGCCGGGTTGAATCAGCCCGCAATCTCACCGGGAAAGACCTTTGTCTATGAGTTTGTTGCAAGACGCCCGGGAACCTTCATGTACCACCCGCATGCCGATGAAATGACACAGATGGCCATGGGCATGATGGGTTTTTGGGTCACGCATCCCAAAGCCAAGAACCCATTGATTGATGAAGTCAACCGCGATTTTTGTTTCTTGCTCAGTGCCTACGACATCGATCCTGGCAGCTACACGCCAAAGATCATGACGATGCTCGATTTCAACTTGTGGAGTTGGAACAGTCGCATCTTCCCCGGCATTGACTCGCTCAATGTGCGACTCAATGACAAGGTGCGTATCCGGATCGGTAATTTAACGATGACCAATCATCCGATTCACTTGCACGGACATGAATTCCTTGTTACCGGTACCGATGGGGGGCCAACGCCCAAAAGCACTCGGTGGTACGAAGTAACAACAGATGTGGCTGTCGGCCAAATGCGCCAGATTGAGTTCCTGGCAGATGAGGAGGGAGATTGGGCCTTCCATTGCCACAAGAGCCATCACACCATGAACGCTATGGGTCACAACGTGCCCACATTGATAGGTGTCGACCACTCCGGGGTCGCCAAAAAAATCAATAAGTTAATTCCAGACTACATGGTGATGGGTGAGCGCGGTATGGCTGATATGGCTGAAATGGAGATGCCTCTGCCTGAGAACACCGCAGCGATGATGACTGGCGACGGCCCCTTTGGATCAGTCGAAATGGGCGGCATGTTCAGTGT
>VERI01000005.1 GCA_018882785.1 Burkholderiaceae bacterium
GCCCACAACAGGTGATACAGATTACGCAGCATTGCGGCGGTGGCCCCCCAGATAAAAAACTCCCGCGCCCGGCCCGGCGATGTGATCGCCTCGCCGAGATACGGCATGGCGTAAAACCGAATCAGCTCGCCGGTGGGGCTCTGCTCTGCAGCCAGGGCCCGCACCTGGTGGTTGGCCGGGTTCATTAAAAACGGCAGCGGCACCTGAAAGATATCGGCGACCTCGCGGGGATCATGCGCAAAACGTACGGCCTGGGCATCCACCCAGCCGATTACCGGAGAGATCCGAAAGCCAGAAGCAGTCGTGTAATCCGGCAGCCTTCCCAGAATGCGCACCGCATCCGGATCCAGCCCGATTTCTTCTCTTGCCTCACGAATTGCAGTCTGCTCAACGGAGCCATCGGAGGGCTCTGCACGGCCGCCGGGAAAACTCACCTGGCCGGCATGGGATGAGAGATCCTCGGTGCGGGTTGTCAGTACGACCGAAGGCACATGATGCGGACTGCTGGCCCCCACGAGCGGAATCAGCACCGAGGCGGCCACTGCGGACTCGGGCGTCACCGGCCGAACCGGCCGCCTGCGATCGCGCAACAGCTCCGGAGACCACTGCGGAAATTGGGTCTCGGATGACATCCGGCCAAACAACATCTGCAGGCTTGAAAATGACAAAGCCTGCTCGGGAAGAGCAGGCTCTGTCGTACGCGGCTCAATCGCCGTGCGTGTGGGATCGAAACTAAGCAGCGCTTATTCCTCTGCGGCCTGATCACCCTCTGTCTTACGGGCAGCAAGCTTTTCGCGGATACGCGCGGACTTGCCCGAACGCTCACGCAGGTAATACAGCTTGGCGCGGCGTACATCGCCACGACGCTTGACGTCGATACCGGCAATCAAAGGGGAATACAGCTGGAAGGTACGCTCGACACCCTCGCCTGAGGAGATCTTGCGAACGATGAAAGAAGAGTTCAGTCCGCGATTACGCTTGGCAATCACGACACCCTCGTAGGCCTGAACACGTTTGCGGTTACCTTCCACAACGTTGACGTTCACGACCACTGTGTCACCCGGTGCAAACTCGGGCAGTTTTTTATTTAAGCGAGCAATTTCTTCTTGCTCGATCTGACGAATGATGTCCATGGTTTCTCCAAAACCATCATGGGCTCAGCCTGGCGCGACTAGCCCAGAGGATGGGGTTCACACTGTTCAACGACTCAAGGGCGGAAGATGGTCCCGCGAACGGGGTGCCTCGGCCCTTACAAGGTGCTTACGGCCCCTTCTTCTCGGATCGCGAAGAATCGCTAAGAAGATCGGGCCGAAGCTGCTGGGTGGCCTCAAGGGCCGCCCGTCTGCGCCAATCCGCAATTCTCTCATGATGGCCTGATAAAAGCACGTCCGGCACCGATACGCCGCCGAACACCTCCGGCCGGGTGTAGTGGGGCCAATCCAAGATTCCGCGCCCGGGGCCATCGGCAGCAAAAGACTCCTGAACGGCCGACTCCGGCTCGCCCAGCGCCCCCGGCAGCTTGCGGATTACCGCATCAAGCACCGCCATCGCGGCGATCTCGCCGCCCGAGAGCACAAAATCGCCAAGGCTCCAAAGCTCGTCGACCTGCTGATCGATAAACCGCTGATCGACGCCCTCGTAGCGGCCGCAGACAATCGTGCGGCAGGTCTGGCCCGCCTGGCTGGCATCGACCATGCGATCAATCAGTGCCTGTCTGATCGGCCTGCCAGCAGGACTCATGAGCACGACAGGCCCTGGATCAAAGCCTGCTGCCTGCTGCTCTTTTTGAATGGCGAGCACCGCCTCGGTCAGGGGGCCAGCCATCATGACCATGCCCGGTCCCCCGCCATAAGGCCGATCATCGATCGTTTTATAGGCATCGTGGGCGTAATCGCGCAGCTGATGCAGCCTCACAGTCACCAGGCCACGATCACACGCGCGGCCAGTAATGCCATGGCCTGTCAGGGCATCAAACATTTCCGGGAAAAGGGTCACGATATCGAAGCGGATCATCTTGCGCCCTGGATCTATTTCCACCACTCGGTCTGCCAATCGACCTTGATCTGGCGAGATGCAGACTCGACTGCATCAATGTATCGAGACACAAAAGGAATCATGCCCCCTTCAAGGACCAGCCAGTCATGGGCGCCATTGGTCTGTAATGAGAGGACACTGCCCAGTTCTTGGCCCTCGCGATTGATGACTGCACATCCGAGCAGATCCGCCCAATAGGTTTCGTCTTCAGAGGGCTCGGGAAAGACGCTACGCGATAGGCCCACAAGGGCGCCGCGAAGCTGCTCGGCCTGGTCTCGGCTGGTGATCGACTCAAGCCGCAATTTCAGTCCACGGGTCTGCACCGAGCATTCCAGAATCGAGGCATGCAGCCAACGGTCTGGGCGCGAAGAAACGATGTGTACCCAACAGTCCTTGGACTGTGTGAGCAGGCTGTCATCGATGGGGAGTCCGGTGACGGACTTCAGGGTGTGGAGTCGGACTGCGCCCGAAAGGCCAATGGGTGCGCCAACTTCTCCAAGCGCCACCCAGTCGGGTGGCGGTGTGTCGTTAGGCTGCTTTCTGGGAAGCAAATTCTTTGATCAAGCGAGCAACACGTGGGCTGACTTGGGCGCCCTTGCTGCGCCAGTAATCCACGCGATCCATCGAGATCTGGGTCTTGGGCTCATTGGCAGAAGCAAGAGGATTGAAAAATCCGATCCGCTCAATGAACTTGCCATCCCGGCGGCTGCGCGAATCAGTCGCCACCATGTGAAAGAAGGGGCGCTTATGGGCACCGCCACGGGCTAAACGAATAATGACCATGAAAAAATCCTTTGATATTCGGGGGTCTGGCAGCACCTTGCGCCGCCATGGGCCTCTCGGGTGTTTCAGGCCCACTTGGGCCAGTAAGATCCCGGAAAACCCGCGATTTTAGCAGTTTCGCCCTCGTTTTTCCAGGCTCTGAGGGCTTTTCGAGACAAAACGCAGCCTCTTGGGGCTCCGAACTACTTGGCCACGGCGCCAGTGAACTCGGGGATGATCTGGAACAGGTCCCCCACCAGGCCATAGTCTGCCACCTGAAAAATCGGTGCCTCTGCGTCCTGATTGATGGCCACGATGACTTTGGAATCCTTCATGCCTGCCAGGTGCTGAATCGCTCCCGAGATGCCGACGGCGATGTAGAGCTGCGGGGCCACCACCTTGCCGGTCTGTCCGACCTGCCAGTCGTTGGGGGCATAACCCGCATCGACCGCTGCACGGCTTGCGCCTAAAGCGCCGCCCAGGGCATCCGCAAGTTTTTCCAGCATGGCGAAATTTTCTTTTGATCCCAGTGCACGGCCACCGGAGATAACGACCTTGGCTGCAGTAAGTTCAGGACGCTCCAGCACGGCGACCTCTCGGGATTGAAACTGCGCCGATCGGCTCGGGGCTGTAACCGCCGCGACCGACTCAATTGCACAGGCGGCCTGCGCGCCACAGGCTTCAAAAGATGTGCCGCGGACAGTCATCACCTTGACCTTATCCAGAGACTGAACAGTCGCAATCACATTGCCGGCATAGATCGGCCGCTTGAAGGTATCAGCCGAATCGATCTCGATTACATCGGAGATCTGCGAGACATCACATCGGGCCGCCACACGAGGGGCCACGTTCTTACCAAATGCGGTCGCGGGAAATAAGATTGCATCAAAACCGGCACAGACGGCCAACACCTGCTCAGCAGTTGGCTCGGCCAGATGTTCGGCAAGATGAGGGGCTTCAGCAAGCAAGACCTTGCCCACACCCGCAATCGTCGCAGCAGCCTCTGCCGCAGGACGGGCCGACTGGCCGGCCACCAGCACCACGATCTCTGCACTGCCAGCCTTCGCACCCAGTATCGCGGCTGCGCCCACGGTGTTGGAAGTGACCGGACGAAGTTGATCATTGGCGTGTTCTGCTATCACCAGAATTTTCATTGCGTCGCTCCCCTCAGATCACTTTTGCTTCGTTGCGAAGCTTATCGACCAGTGTGGCCACATCCGGCACCTTGATGCCGGCCTTTCGGCTGGGCGGATCCTGGGCCTTTAGAAGTTTTAATCGCACAGCGATATCCACACCAAGGTCTGCAGGAGTGGTCTGATCGATCTGCTTTTTCTTGGCCTTCATGATGTTGGGCAGCGTGACATACCGCGGCTCGTTGAGCCGCAGGTCGGTGGTGACCACGGCGGGCAGCTGCATGGAGAGCTTTTCAAGGCCGCCATCAATCTCACGGGTCACCGTCATCTGATCACCACTGATTTCAACCTTGGAGGCAAAGGTGGCCTGTGGCACGCCCCACAGGGCGGAGAGCATCTGGCCGGTCTGGTTGGCGTCATCATCGATGGCCTGCTTGCCCAGAATGACCAGCTGTACATTTTCCTTTTCGGCGATTGCCTTGAGCATCTTCGCCACCGCAAGGGGCTCCAAGGGCTGATCCGACAGCACGTGAATGCCGCGATCAGCGCCGATGGCCATTGCCGTGCGAATCACATCCTGGCACTGGGCCACACCGCAGCTCACTGCGATGACCTCGGTTGCAATGCCGGCTTCTTTCAGGCGCGTGGCCTCTTCGATCGCAATCTCATCAAAAGGATTCATCGACATCTTGACGTTGGCAATATCAACATCAGAGCCATCTGGCTTTACGCGGACTTTCACGTTGTAGTCCACCACACGTTTGACTGGAACAAGGATTTTCATCGTGGCTGCGCCCTGTTTTGAATTATTTTTTCGTGGCCGCCGGAACCCAAAACCATCTGCCCGGATCGACCATTTGACTGACCAGCCCTCATTCTAATGCGACAATTCGAGGGCTTCGCGCAGGGGACACTTGACTCATCAGCATGCGGCTTACACGACGACACATTCTTGAATACGGCAGCCTGATGGGCCTGTCGGCCATGATGCCCGCCGGCCTGGCCTGGGCCCAGCCGGCCGCTAAAGCGCCTAAAGAGCCTTACGCCGACATGCTCGCCGATCGACTCCGGTTCGGGTGGCTCGGCCGCAGCGATGTTCAGGAATTTATCTCCTCAGTCAGTGATCGCCATGGCCTGCCACGCCCATGGCTCGAGAGTCAGTTCCGTCATCTCGGTGCCCAGCCCCGGGCGCTGGCGCTCATTGCGCCTCCACCGCCGGGGCCCGGCGATCCGCCGCCACGCAAACGGTCCTGGGCCCGCTATCTGTCTCAGCATGCCGATGCAGGCCGCATGAAAGACGGCCGTGAATTTCTCAGCCGACATCGAGAGGTATTTAAGTCTGTCGCAGCAGAGTCGGGGGTGCCAGCACATGTCATCGCCGCCATCATCGGTGTGGAAACAAAATACGGCACCTTCACCGGGCGATTTCCCGCGCTGGAAACCCTGGCCACACTCGGCTTCGACTCACCGCGTCGATCCGATTTTTTTCTCAAAGAATTGGAGACACTGCTGCTCATGGGCCGCCAGGGCGTAGTGAACTTAAAAGAAGTGAAAGGCTCATTTGCCGGAGCACTCGGCCTGCCACAGTTCATGCCCAGCAGCTGGCAGAAATTTGCAGTGGGCTATAAAAATCGCGATAAGGCCGACCTGATCAACAGTCCTCAGGATGCAATTGCATCTGTGGGAAATTTTCTGAAAATGCACGGATGGCGGCCCGGCGAAGTAAGCCACAGCGTGGCCCGTGTTGACCCGGGGTTAGATGCCAAGCGATTTGTGGCACCTCAGCTAGAGCCCATCCATACGGTGGAAGAAATTGAGCGTGCCGGCATACGCCAAGAAAATCCCCGGCTTACGGGCACATTGCGGGCAAGCCTGATTGATCTTCCCGAAGAAGATGACTCGGTGGGCTACTGGTTCGCAGCCCACAACTTCTTTGTGATCACCCAGTACAACCGCAGCTTCATGTATGCCGCTGCCGTGCTCACACTGTCTGAAGCACTCAGCGCCGCCGGATAACGCTGCACGCACAATGGTTTTCGCACTAACGCGGCGTCGACTGCTGGGACTTGCGGCGGCTGTACTGCTATCTGCAGGCCTATCGGCATGCCATCAGCCCGCTGGGCCAAGGCTGTCCGAGGGGCCATACAGCATCGCGGAAATTTTCGATGGCGACTCCTTTAACTTAAAAGCCAAAGATGGTGCGATCGTGCGCGTGCGCATCGCCGGTATTGATGCACCAGAAAAAACCCAGCCCTATTCCACCAAGGCAAAAGATTCGCTCGCTGAGTTACTGCACTCGGGACCGATTGGGCTTCAGCCGGTAAAAGTCGACACCTATGACCGCTGGGTAGCGAATGTCCGTATCGGCGACCGAGACCTGGGGCTAGAGCAGATTCAGCGCGGCTATGCCTGGTACTTCGTGCGCTACAAACAGGACATCAGCGAGGAGCAGCAGCGCCGCTATGCGGAGGCGGAGCGGGTGGCGCGCGATCAGCGGCATGGACTCTGGGCCGGCATCGATGCAGCGGCCCGCAATCCGGCGCTCGCGCCGGAGCCACCATGGAAATTTCGGCAGCGAACGCGCAAAGAGAAGTGATATTGGAGTTTCAGCGTGGAAGATTTGGTCGGAGAGCGTCAGAGCCAAAGTGATATTCGAGGACCAGCGCGGGGGATTTACTCGAGGAGCGTCAGAGCCAAAGTGATATTCGAGGACCAGCGCGGGGGATTTACTCGAGGAGCGTCGGAGCCGGTGCTGTATCCGGCGACCGCGACGAGAGAAATCCCCCGCGCTGGTCCCAAATTTAAACAACACAATTTATTTCATTCGCTGCCGAAGCGCCTCATAGCAACAAACCCCCGCCGCAACCGACACATTCAGACTCTCCACCGAGCCCAACATCGGCAGCCGCACCAGCCGATCACAGCGCTCTCGGGTGAGCCGCCGCATGCCCTCGCCCTCTGCACCCAGCACCAGCGCAATTTTTCCAGTGAGATCTGCTGCATATAACGACTGATCGGCAGTCTCAGCCAGTCCAATCACCTGATAGCCCGAGTCCTGCAGTTCATCAATCGCCCGCGACAGGTTTGTCACCTGCAGATAGGGCAAGTGATCCGCAGCGCCCGCAGACACACGGGCAGCGACATCATTTAGCGGCGCAGACTTATCTCTGGGTGCAATCACTGCAGCAGCACCCGAGGCATCGGCAGTCCGAAGTATTGCGCCCAGGTTGTGAGGATCAGTAACACCATCGAGAAGTAGCAGCCACTGACGGGCGGCATCCAAAGACTCCATCTGCTCCAACAAATCAGACAGGCTATCGGGCTGCACCCGCGGAGTGGCAAGCGCAAGCACACCCTGATGTCGCTGCCCCTTGGCAAGCCGATCCAAAGCGAGCGCAGAGTCGGACACAACCTTCACCGAGGTCTGCTCAGCTTGTTTGAGTAGCGCATTTAACCGGCCATCGCGACGCTGCCCATCGAACACGATTCTTGTGATGGTCTCCGGCGCTGCCCGCAGACGGGCACGGATCGCATGAAACCCGAGCAAACAAATCTCTCGCGTATCACGGCTCATCGCGCAGAACCTTTGCCCTTGCTTTTGCCACGACGTGACTTGCGGGATGCCCCCGCGTGGCCAGCGGGCTGACGGGCAGCCTTGCCCGAACGCCCCGGCTTTGACTTATCCGGGGCTGCAGCAGCCTTCGCAGTCGCAGATTTTTTGCTCCGCTTTTCTTTATGTGATGCCACACCATCGGCAACGCCTTTTTTGCTTTGGCTCTTCTTCGATTTCTTGGCGCCGCGCTGCGGCTGACTGGCCAGGGCCTCGGCGAGCCACTGTGGCATCTCGACCTCGGCCTCGTCATCCGGAATGACCGAATACGGGTCCTGGTCGCGATCTGAAGACTTAGCTGCACGCGTTGCACGGATCATGCTGGGCACAAGCTGAAACTCGATGCGTCGGGCATCAAGGTCAACCCGAGCCACCTGCACCACCAGGCTGTCGTATAAACGAAACCGTCGGCCGGTCCGTTCGCCACGCAGCTCATGCAGCACTTCGTTGTGCTGAAAGTATTCGCCACCCAGCTCGGAGACGTGAATCATGCCCTCGACATAAAGCGCATCCAGCGTGATGAAAAGTCCGAACGGTGCAACGCCCGTGACAGTGCCACGCAACTGCTCTCCTACCCGCGATTTCATGTACTGACACTTCAGCCAGGCCTCGACATCGCGTGAGGCCTCGTCCGCACGGCGCTCCGCGCCTGAGCAGTGATCCCCAATATTGCGCCAGCGATGCATCGGATCATCTAGGCCCGTATCACCATAGGGCGGGATGTAGTGGCCCTTGTTGTGGATGATGGTCTTGATCACCCGATGGACCATCAGATCCGGATAGCGACGAATCGGCGATGTGAAATGGGCATATGCCTCGTATGAGAGCCCAAAGTGGCCGACATTTTCGGGGGTATAAATCGCCTGCTGCATGCTACGCAAGAGCAGGGTCTGGATCAGACGCGAATCGGGGCGTGCCCGAATCTCTTTGGCAAGCCGCGAGTAGTCACTCGGTGCGGGCTCCTCTCCGCCTTCAAGCCGCAGGCCCTGCACCTTGAGAAACTCACGCAGGGCACGAAGCCGCTCGGGCGTCGGGCCCTCGTGAACACGGTACAGGCCATGCCGCTTGGCGCGCTTGAGAATATCGGCGGCGCAGGTATTGGCTGCAAGCATGCACTCTTCGATAAGCCGATGGGCATCATTACGAACACGCGGCAGAATTTTTTCAATCCTGCCGTTGGCATCAAACTGCATGTAGGTCTCGACCGAATCAAAGTCGATCGCACCCCGCGCCTCACGGGCTGCCAACAGGGCACGAAACACCTCTTCAAGATGGCCGAGCGTTTTAGACAGCGGCCCCAGATGCCGGGCATCTTCCGACAATGGATCGCACATCGCCGCCCAGGCGCGGGTATAGGTCAGCCGCTGCGCAGAGCAGATCACGGCATCGTAGAACTGATAGGCCCTGACCTCGCCGGCGGTGGTCACCACCATATCGCAGACCAGGGCCAGACGGTCGACATTTGGATTCAGGGAGCACAGCCCGTTGGAGAGTTTTTCGGGCAGCATCGGCAGTACCCGACGCGGAAAATACACCGATGTGCTGCGAGAAAACGCATCGCGATCCAATGCATCACCACTCTGGACATAGTGGCTGACATCCGCAATTGCCACCAGCAGTCGCCAGCCCTTACCCGGCAACGGTTCCGCATAGACCGCATCATCAAAATCTCGGGCATCTTCACCATCAATGGTCATGAAGGCGACATCGCGAAGATCAATCCGATCCTTGAGGTCCTTGGGCCGGACCTCATCAGGGATTTTTTTCGCCAGCGCCAGCGCCTCATCGGAAAACTCATGGGGCACATCAAACTTTCGGACCGCGATCTCGACTTCCATGCCGGGATCATCAACACCACCGAGCACTTCGACCACGCGTCCCACCGGCGGTGTATAGCGCGTCGGCGGATCGATGATCTCAATGGAGACCACCTGCCCTGGCTCTGCGCCCATTGTGTCGGGCGGCGCAACGATCACATCGTGTTTGATCCGCTGGTCTTCGGGCACCACCAGCAAAATCCCCCGCTCGTTAACAAGTCGGCCGACCAGGTTGCGATTGGCATGCTCCACAACCTCAAGAATGACGGCCTCTGGACGGCCCCGTCGGTCGGTGCCCACCACGCGGGCATTGACCCGATCGCCGTGCATGGCCTTGAGCATCTCCTTGGGGGAGATAAAAACGTCATCACCACCGGCGTCTGGCCGAACAAATCCAAAGCCATCGCGATGGCCGATCAGGCGGCCGTAGAAGCTGGTGAGCGAAGTCGATGAGGCGGTACGGTTTGACAATTATGTGATTCCGGCTAAAGTACGCGCCTGCCTTGCCCAGATGGCGGAATTGGTAGACGCACTAGGTTCAGGTCCTAGCGGTGGCAACACTGTGGAGGTTCGAGTCCTCTTCTGGGCACCATCCCCTCATTCCTTGTTCAGAAAAATTCAGTAGACCCAATCACTGAAAAGGGTGATCCAACAGAATCGTGTCTTCACGATCTGCGCCTGTGGAAACCATTGCGATTGGCGCGCCGACGACCTCGGCAAGACGGTCCAGGTATCGCTGTGCATTAACAGGAAGCTCTGCCCACTGCCGCACACCCTGCGTGGTCTGCGACCAGCCCGGCATCGTTTCATAAATCGGCGAACACTTGGCAACCGCATCGGCCCCAAAAGGCAGCACATCCATACGGCCCTCCGGCGTGTCATAGCCCACACAGAGTTTGACCTCTGGCATTCCGTCCATCACATCCAGCTTGGTGATGCACAAGCCTGTCACGCCATTGATCTGCATCGAGCGGCGCAAGGCTGCTGCATCAAACCAGCCACAGCGACGCGGACGGCCGGTGACCGAACCAAATTCATTGCCACGCTTGGCCAAAAGCTGGCCAATCTCGTTGACCTGCTCGGTCGGAAACGGCCCACTGCCCACACGCGTGGTGTAAGCCTTGGTGATGCCGAGCACGTAGTGCAGTCGCGAAGGACCCACGCCAGCACCAGCACCTGCAGCACCCGCAACACAGTTACTGCTCGTGACATACGGATAGGTGCCATGATCGATATCGAGAAGCGATCCCTGCGCACCTTCAAACAGCAGATTCTCACCACGCCGGCCGATCTCATAGAGAAGCTGCGGCACATCGGCGGTCATATTCAATAGCCGCGGCGCAATCGCCATCAGCTCAGAGAAGACCTGCTCTACAGATACGGGCGACGCCTTTAGGTGATGCTCCAACACAAAATTGTGCAGGCCCATCGTCTCGCTCAGTTTGGCTTTCAGCACTTCAGGCTGCATCAGATCGAGCAGACGAATCGCGCGACGAGCGACCTTGTCTTCATAGGCCGGACCGATCCCGCGGCCCGTGGTGCCAATCTTGGCATCCCCGCGGGCAGCCTCGCGGGCCTGATCCAAGGCCACGTGATAGGGAAGAATCAAAGGACAGGCGAGACTGATCTTTAAACGCGACTCTACCTTGATGCCATTGGCCTGCAGCTCATCAATCTCGCCAAGCAATGCGGTGGGCGAGAGCACGACACCATTGCCGATGTAGCACGTGACACCCGGATGCAAAATGCCGGAGGGAATCAGTCGAAGAATGGTCTTTTTGCCATTGACCACCAGGGTGTGGCCTGCGTTGTGGCCCCCTTGAAACCGGACCACGCCGCTGACCTGCTCGGTGAGCCAATCAACGATCTTGCCTTTGCCTTCGTCACCCCACTGGGTGCCGATGACCACCACATTTCTGCCTTGGCCCGCGGGCCGAGCCGCAGCGTTTCCTGCCGACATGCGTCTATCCTGATTGTGAGTTAAGCAACGACCCAGCGGCCGGATTGAAAAACAAGCCGTTGGCCGGCCCAAGACCCACATTCTGCATCAGGAAGACAAATCACCCGTTTGCCATCGCGACGCAGGGCAGCAATCGCCTGCCGCAGGGCCGGATCGTCCTGCCAGGGGGCGGCAATCGCATCGGCGCTGTCTGCGCCATCCTGTTGCGCAATTTCCAGTAACTCGCGCAGTTCAAGACTAAATCCAGTAGCCGGCCGGGCGCGGCCAAAGACCCTGCCCGCACCATCGTAGCGGCCACCACGAACGACCGCATTGGGCAGGCCCTCGCAGTAAATCGAAAACATCACGCCGTTGTGATACCGATAGCCGCGCAGATCGGCGAGATCCACCGTCAGCACACACTGCGGATGCTCAGAAAACATTGCGGAATCCGCGACCGCCTGCAGGCGATTCAAGGCATCCGTAATCAGTGGCAGCTGCGGCAGTACGCGACGGGCCTTGGCGATGATGTTGTGTTCACCTGAAGCCGGTCCGTAAAGATCCAGTAACTCTAACAATGCCTTTGCAGTCTCCGGGGCAAGGCCCGATACCAGCTGCGACAGGCGGACCCGGTCTTTAGACTGAAGTGCAAGCAGCACATCGTTTTCGCATGCCGCTAAGGCAGCATCACGATCACGCAGGGCAAGAAAAATCCCGCGGTGTGACAAATCGAGCCGCACCTGCTGAATACCGGCAGCATCCAGCGAGGCCAAGGCGAGCTCCTGAACCTCGAGATCAGCCTCAAGTCCATCGTGGCCAAAAAGCTCACACCCCACCTGCACCGGCTCGCGCGATGACAGCAGCCCCGCAGGCTGCGCATGCAGCACTGAGCCCGCATAACAAAGCCGAGTGACGCCCTTGTTTTGAATCTGATGGGCATCGAGTCGCGCCGCCTGTGGCGTGATGTCAGCCCGCAGGCCCAGCAGTCGTCCACTGCCCTGATCCACCACTTTGAACGTGCGCAGATCCAGATCGCGGGCCTGATCCACCATAAGCGATTCGAGATGCTCGATCAGCGGCGGCTGCACCAGGTCATAGCCATAGCGCCCATACAGATCGAGAAGCCGTCGGCGCAGACGCTCAAGCCGCGCCGCCTCGGCCGGCAAAATGTCGGAGATCTGATCAGGCAGCTGCCAGGCGGGCATGGGGATCCTGCCGCTTATTTGTTGTTGCTCGTGCCGCCGGATGGGCCCGGGCCACGGGCGCCCGATGATCGGAAGTATCGGAAAAAGTCGGACTGCGGATCGGCAACGATCACGTCAGATTTGCTTTTGAAACTTTCACGATAGGCCTGCAGGCTGCGATAAAACGAGGCGAACTCCGGGTTTTGGCCAAATGCCGCTGCATATAGCGAGGTGGACCGGGCATCGCCATCTCCCATGATGCTCTGGGCCTTGCGATAGGACTGGGCAAGCAACACCTCGCGCTGACGGTCTGCATTGGCACGGATCTTTTCCGATTCAGCTGCGCCCGATGAGCGGCGCTCATTGGCGATGGCCTTACGCTCGGATTCCATGCGGCGAAATACCGAGTCACGAATCTCATCGGCAAGATCTACCCGCTTAATCCGCACATCCACGACCTCGACGCCAAGACGCTGCGCATCAGCGTTCACGCGCTCACGGATACCCTTCATGACCTGCTCGCGCGAGGCAGAGATGACTTCATTGACAGTACGCTTGGCGATTTCATTATTCAGCGCGTCACGCAGACTGCGCGAAATCCGATCGGCAGCACCGGCAGGACGTCCGGCCACCGATACCCAGTACTCGCGCGGATCAATCACACGCCATTTCACATAGGTATCGACTAAAACGTTTTGCTTTTCGCTGGTGATAAAGCGATCGATCTCTGGCGTGTCGATGGTCAGGATGCGCTTTTCCACATAGACCACGTTTTGAAACGGCGGCGGTAGTTTCACGTACAGGCCGGGTTTACTCACGACTTCTTTGATCTCACCGAGGGCAAACACAATCGCGTATTGACGTTGATCGACAACGTAAATACATGAACCGGCTAACAGCACGGCAATGATCAATGCGGTGACCGCAGTAAATAGCTTATTCATCAGCGGGCCTCCCGAAGACGGTCACGCAGGCTCGGGCCAGGACTCGGCACGGCAGGCTGCTGCGGGGCTTCTGATGCGGCGGCCGGTGCCTGTGCAGGAGCCGGGCTCGAAGGCTGCGCAGCCGCTGCCGAGGTGGACGGCTGGCCCATGACGCCCGCGGCCGACTGCTGCATCAGCCGATCAAGGGGCAGATACAGCAGATTGCTATTCGATTTTGAATCCACCATGACCTTACTGACATTGGTAAAGACCTGTTGCATGGCCTCCAGGTACATCCGCTCACGCGTTACCGCTGGCGCCTTGTTGTACTCCACCACAATCTTTCGGAACCGATCAGCATCACCGGTGGCCGTTGCGATCACACGCTCGCGATAGGCCTCGGCCTCTTGGATGAGCCGCTCGGCAGAACCACGGGCACGCGGAATCACGTCATTGGCATAGGCCTGGCCTTCGTTTTTCAGACGCTCTGCATCCTGGCCCGCTTTAATCGCATCACTAAATGCCGCCTGTACCTCTTCAGGAGGCTGCGCATTTTGAATCGTGACATCCACAATTGAAAGGCCAGAGCCGTAGCGATCGGCAATCGCCTGAATCGCGCCCAAGGCCTCACGGGCAATGCCTTCTTTGTTTTCGTAAAGCACGGTATCGCTTAGGCTGCGTCCCACAATCTCACGCATCACGGTCTCTGCTGCCTGGGCCACAATGTCATCGGTTGCAACGTTGTTAAACAGGTAGTCCTTGGCGTTGCCGATTCGGTACTGCACGGCGAACTGCAGATCCACCATGTTTTCATCTTTCGTGAGCATCAGCGAGTCACGGCTGCGCGACGCTGCTCCGCCGCCCCGCACACCCACGGTAATCTGTCGGATCTGCGACAGGTTGACGATCTCGTGTGACTCAAAGGGATACGGCAGCCGCCATTGAAAACCAGCCGAGGTGGTGGTGCGGAATTCGCCAAAGCGCAGCACGATCGATGACTGGCCCTCTTGGACGATATAAAAACCCGTTGCAAGCCAGAGCAGCACACCTGCTAAGGCAACAAATCCAAACGCCGGACCGGTCTTGATCGAAGGCCCCTTAAAGCCGCCACCACCCGAACCGCCACGGCCGCCACCGGAACCACCAAAACCGCCGCCCTGACGGCCCTTGCCGCCAAACATGCCACTGAGTCGACGATTGAAATCGCGCCAGACCTCATCGAGATCAGGCGGCTCATCGCCACCGCGTGGGCGGCCGTTGTCGGGCCGACCCTGGCCACGCTGGCCACCGTTATCGGGGGGATCCTGCCTTGGGGGATCCTGCCTTGGGGGCTCCCGATCCGGCTCTGAAGCACTGGGCTTTTGATCGGAATTAGAAGACTGGCCGGAGCCGCTCTGCCCGGAGCCCGATGGGCTCGAGCCGGACTGGCCCCAGCGGGGATCCCCGAGGGAAAAAAGTCGCCGAAATACTGACTCGCCAAAACGCCGCATCGTGAAGGATTAGAGAAGGGATTGAACGGAGGGTTGCAAAGACCCTAGATTATCGCTGAGTGGACCAGGCCACGTCTCCGGACTAGGGAAAGCAGGTACATGGGATCGTACAGCCTCGCGCAAAGCCCCGAGACCTTCGCCGCTCACCGCACTTAGCCAGACCCGACGAATCCGGCCATCCGCATCAGGCTCAGAGCGGCTCGGCAGGCCCGCCAGGTCGATTTTATTCATGACCTCGATGCGCGGCACGGAACCAGCACCGACCTCCTGCAGGACCTGTTCAACCGCCTGCTGGTGCAGTTCCCGGTCTGGATCCGAGGCATCCATCACATGCAGCAGCAGATCCGCCTCGGCCGCCTCATTGAGGGTGGATTTAAATGCCTCGATCAGGCTGTGCGGTAGGTCTCGGATAAATCCAACGGTGTCGGATAACACCATGAACTCACCGGGCGCCAGGAATACCTTTCGGCTGGTTGTGTCCAAAGTCGCAAACAACTGGTCGGCGGCATAAACCCCAGCATGTGTAAGCGCATTAAACAGTGTGGATTTACCCGCGTTGGTGTAGCCCACCAGCGAGACCGCAAATGCGCCCTGCCGATAGCGATGCCGCAGACGATTTTTCCGCTGCCGATCCACTGCAGAGAGTCGGGCCCGAAGCTGCTTGACGCGCTGGCCAATCAGCCGACGGTCTGTCTCCAGCTGCGTCTCACCCGGACCACGCAGCCCGATACCCCCGCGCTGACGTTCCAGGTGTGTCCAGCCGCGCACCAGTCGCGCCGAGAGGTAATCCAACTGCGCCAGTTCAACCTGCAATTTGCCCTCGTGGCTTCTGGCCCGAAGCGCGAAAATATCCAGAATTAATGCCACCCGATCGATCACTCGGCGCCTCAAGATCTTGGTCAGATTACGCTGCTGGCCGGGCGATAGGGCGTGATCAAAAATGACCAGATCGGCCTGGTGTGCTGCGCAGACCTGTGCGATTTCATCGGCCTTTCCGGAGCCCACGAACAGCGCGGGATCTGGCCGATCGCGTCGGCCCGAGACCAGCCCAACCACCCGTGCTCCAGCAGAGACCGCCAACGCCTGCAGCTCTTCCATATCCGGCGGTGGCTCGCCGGTGATGGCCAAGGCCACTAGAACGGTTCGCGGCTGCCGAGAGAAGTCAACGTCTTGCGACGTTGAGACGGAACCGAGATCGCTCAGCTCGACTCACCCTCTGCGGTGAAGTTCACTGCCCGCGCAGGCACGATCGTGGAAATGGCATGTTTGTACACCATCTGTGTCACGGTGTTCCTGAGCAGCAGGACATATTGATCAAAGGATTCCACGTGACCTTGCAACTTAATACCGTTGACGAGGTACACGGATACGGGAACATGCTCCTTGCGAAGGAGATTTAGAAACGGGTCTTGTAACGCCTGCCCTTTGTTTTGTGACATGTTGTGAACTCCATCGGTAGAGCAATAACTATACCGATTTCAGGCACCGGAATCACGCATCCGGCTTGTAGGGATTGGCCGAGGTTTTCCATTCAATGCGCAAGGGCGTTCCCTCCAGCTGGAAGACCTTGCGAAAGCGCGACTCCAAGTAGCGCTTGTACGCATCAGATATATGCTCCAGGGCGTTGCCGTGCACCACGATGATCGGGGGGTTCTGGCCACCCTGGTGGGCATAGCGCAGCTTGGGCCGAAACCGGCCATGGCGTGGGGGCTGCTGATGCTCCACTGCCTCGCGCAGCACCCGGGTGATCTTGGGCGTGGAAAGCTTCAATGTCGCCGCCGCATAGGCAGCATCGACAGAGCGCATGAGCGCATCCACGCCCGAGCCCTTTAGTGCCGAGATGAAATGAAAACGCGCCCAGTACAAAAACTGCATTTTTCGCGACATCACCCGTTTGATCTCATCGCGGGCAATCACATCGAGTCCATCCCACTTGTTGACCGCGACCACAAGGGCACGGCCCGACTCCATGACAAAGCCGGCAATGTGGGCATCCTGATCGGAGACATCGCCATGCGCATCCAGCATCAGTACGGCGACATTGCATGACTCAATCGCCTGAAGCGTTTTGATCACCGAGAACTTCTCAACGGCCTCAAACACCTTGCCACGTCGGCGCAAACCCGCGGTATCAATGAGCTGATAGCGGCGACCTCCACGCTCAAACGGAATCACAATCGCATCACGGGTGGTGCCTGGCATATCAAATGCGATTACGCGCTCCTCGCCCACCAATGCATTGATCAGTGTCGACTTGCCTACGTTCGGACGGCCCACAATCGCTACCCGCAGCCCACGCTCGGCGACTTCCTGCTCCGAGGGCGGCGCGGACGGCTCGGGAAGATCTCCCAACACCTGCTCCATCAGCCCGCCAACGCCATCGCCATGGGCTGATGAAATCGCAACCGGATCACCCAGGCCCAATTCGTAGAATTCCGCAGTACGGCCCTCGCCGGTCAGACCTTCCAGTTTGTTCACTGCAAGGGTGACAGGCCGGCCAGACTTACGCAGCAGATCCGCAATCTGCAGATCCTGAGGTGCTAAGCCCGATCTGCCATCGACCACAAACACCACCGCATCGGACTCGGCAATCGCCTGACGGGTCTGCTTGGCCATCTCAAAGGTGATGCCCTCTTTGACCACCGGCTCAAAGCCTCCGGTATCAACGACGAGATAACCACGCGGACCCAGACGGCCTTCGCCGTAATGACGGTCCCGAGTTAAACCGGGCAGGTCCGCAACCAGCGCATCGCGCGAGCGCGTCAGTCGATTAAAAAGTGTCGACTTTCCTACGTTGGGCCGTCCGACCAGGGCGACCACAGGTTTGGCACTCAACGCTCATCCTTCCGATCGGATCATGAGCAGCTGGCCACCCTGGGTCTGGATCAACAGGCCCGAACGCGTGGGAATCATGGCGCCACTGGGCGCACCGCCATCCAGTGAGATCCGCGCAAGTGGCGCGCCATTCTCGCGGGCAAGCGCATGCAAGATGCCAAAGCTGTCGGCCACCCAGACTGCCCTGCCCAGCGACACCGGATACTGCAATCCGCGCAGCTGATAGGCATCGATGGTCCAGGCGGTGACGCCGTCTTTTCGATTCAACGCATGAAATCGCGACTGGTCATCCGCAAAAAATACATATCGGCCATCTGCAGCAACTGTCGACATTGCAGCCAGCTCGCGGCCCCACAGGCGTCGGCCATTTTCTCCGGCAAGACAGACCACCGAGGTCTGATAGGCGGCCACACAGACATCGCCTGCATCCACTGCGGGCATGCCCAAGAGATCCACAATCCGTTCTACCTCGTTACTGCCACGCGGTGTTGCCACCTGAGACTCCCAGCGTACGGCCCCACTCACTGCGTCCAGCCACAGCAGTCGTCCGCCGGGCATGTTCACAATCACATCGCCTGGCCCAAGGACTGTGCTCGACGATTCCTCCGACGGGCGGGCCCGAACGCGCATGCCAGACTGGCCATGCAGCACCAGGGTAGGCAGATTGCGCTGAAGCACCCAGCGCCGATTGCCCGAGCCAAGATCAAAACCAGCAACGCGGTTATCCGCTAGACGCACCACCACGGTTGCGCCTGCAATGACGGGGGCCTCGAGCACCACACCGCCAGCAGAGAAACGCCGTTCGACTTTACCTTCGGCAGAGATGATGACGAGCTCATTTTTGTCATTCACCACCGCCGTCATACCCTCAGCACTTCCAGCGCCCACTGCGACGCCTGCCATCAGCACGCCACCGGTCTGGGCCTGCCAGATCAGCTTGCCGTCGGCGAGATTAAATTTCGAAACCGTGCCCGATGAAGACGCGACATACACCGCATCTCCACTCACTGCCGGCGCAAACTGGCCCACGCCAGCCATTGACTTGGCCGGCCGGCCTGAATCGACCTTCCAGGCGACGGAGGCCTTCAGCGTGGGGGTGAAGTCCTTGAGCGATGCTGGCTTGGGCTTTGGCGCGCTTGAGCAGCCCGCAACGAGCAGCACAGCGCCCAGCACGGCGATAAGGGGCCTGGCCATGATCATGACTTGGCAGCTCCAAATGCATCAAGGGTCTGCAGCTTGCGCAGAATCAACTCTCGCGACGGTGATCCCGCAGGAAGGCCATCCGCTGCAGACTTCCATGCACTGCGGGCCTCTTCTTTGTTGCCCAGGGCCGCATGCACATCGCCCTTGCGGTCATTGACCAGGGCATCAAACTCTTTTGGTGCCTTGCCGTTGAGCACATCAAGCGCACCCTTGGCATTATTTTCATCAAGCAGAACACCCGCAAGACGAATGCGCGCCATCCATGCGAATTCAGTTGCCCCGTGGTCAATCACCTGCTGTAAAGCCTGGCGGGCCTCGGCCAGTTCACCCGCCACAGCAAAGGCCTTGGCCATCTGCAGGCCACCAAGAGCAGCCTGTGTCGAGGAACGATAATCGGCAGCAAGTGCCTTGTAAGCGGCACGGGCCTTATCGAGGCTTTGCTCGGCAAGCGCCGCCTCCATCGCGGTGAGCGCCTCACTGGCATTGACGGCCTGACGGTTCTGCCACCAGTTCCAGCCATTAAAGCTTGTTGCACCAATTAAAGCCAAGGCAATAAGCGGAACAATCCACTTCTTGTTCTCGCTCCAGAATCCTTTGATGGCGTCTAGCTGTTCTTGCTGCTCAAGATCCTCACGCATGGCCCGCTTATCCTTTTCCTTAAACTAACTTCAATAGCCCACGAATGACCGCAGGTGCATCCGAGATTGGCACGCGATCCTGTTGCACTAGCCCGCCCTCTGCACGCAGCGGCTTTACCGTGACGACATTCTGGGCCCGCTCATCTTCGCCCATCAGTACAGCGCAGCAGGCGCCACTCTGATCAGCTTTTTTCATTTGTGACTTCAGACTGGCCTCGCCACAGTGCATCTGCACACGCAGCCCTGCATCCCGGCACTGCTCTGAAAAGGCCACGGCCGCCGCCATTGAACCACTGCCCCAATGCACCAGATACACATCAAGTCCAGCCGCAAGCGCAGGAGGGGCGACTTCTTCTAGTAACGCAACCAGTCGCTCGACACCGATTGCAAACCCGCACGCCGGCGCAGGCGAACCACCCATCTGCTCAATCAGACTGTCGTAGCGGCCACCGCCACAGACCGTGCCCTGGGCACCGAGCCGATCGGTAATCCACTCAAACACGGTGAGATTGTAGTAATCCAGGCCGCGGACCAGCCGAGGATTGACGCTATAGCCCACACCATGACGGTCAAGGGTGTCCCGTACGCCCGCCAGATGGGCCCGAGAGGCATCGCCCAGAAAATCCTGCAGCAACGGCGCAGAATCAATTACTGCACGCATGGCGGGATTTTTTGAATCCAGAATCCGCAGGGGATTGGAATGCAGCCGCCGCTGGGCATCGGCATCCAACACAGACGCATGAGACTGGAAGTGCTCAATTAATGCGCGGCGATGGGCCTGCCGTTCATCAAGCGCACCCAGCGAATTGATCTCCAGTCGTGGCGCATGGTCACCGGTGAGTCCCAAGGACTTCCAGAGTCGATCAATCATCAGCAGCTGCTCCGCATCGACATCCGGGCCTGGCATGCCAAGCGCCTCGATTCCAAACTGATGAAATTGCCGATAGCGGCCACGCTGCGGGCGCTCATGACGAAACATCGGCCCGACATACCAGAGTCGTTTGGGCCCGTCATATAAAAGATTGTGCTCAATGACCGAACGCACCACGGCCGCCGTATTTTCAGGGCGCAGCGTTAACTGCTCGCCGTTAAGTGCATCGGTGAAGGTGTACATCTCCTTCTCAACGATATCGGTGACCTCGCCGATACCGCGCACAAAGAGCGCCGTCGGCTCAAGAATTGGTGTGCGAATCGCCCGATAGCCATACTGACGAAACACCTCGGCGACCTGCGACTCCACCCACTCCCACAGCCCAGACTGCTCGGGCAGAAGATCGTTCATGCCCTTTACGCCAACAATTTTCTGCACAGCCGCCATGAATTTAAGCCGCCCCACCGAAACGTTTTTGCACGTACTGCGCAACGATTTCCTGAAATTCCTCGGCGATGCGATCACCCTTGAGCGTCACGCTGCGCTCGCCATCCACAAACACGGGCGCTACCGGCTGCTCCCCGGTGCCCGGCAGGCTAATACCGATATCCGCATGCTTACTCTCACCCGGCCCATTGACCACACAGCCCATCACCGCCACGGTGATGTTCTCCACACCAGGGTAGGCACGCTTCCAATCCACCATCTGATCACGCAGATAGCCTTGGATCTTTGCCGCGAGCTCTTGGAAAAAAGTTGATGTCGTGCGGCCACAGCCCGGACAGGCCACCACCATCGGCGCAAATGCCCGCAGCCCCATCGACTGAAGAATCTCCTGGGCCACAATGACCTCGTTGCGACGATCACCGTTGGGCTCTGGCGTCAACGACACACGGATCGTGTCGCCGATACCCTGCTGCAGAAGAACCGACATGGCCGCAGTCGAGGCGACAATGCCCTTGCTGCCCATACCCGCCTCGGTCAGGCCGAGATGCAACGGATAGTCACAGCGCTGAGAGAGCGATTGATAGACAGAGATTAAGTCTTGAACGCTGCTGACCTTTGCCGATAACGTAATGCGATCGCCCGCAAGTCCCCAGCGCTCTGCCTGCTGCGCACTTTCAATGGCCGATGTCACCAGGGCCTCGCGCATCACGGCCTGCGCATCCCAGGGCTCTGCACGCTGGGCGTTTTCATCCATCAGCCTGGCCAGCAGTTCCTGGTCCAGACTGCCCCAGTTCACGCCAATGCGCACCGGTTTGTCATATTTACACGCGGCTTCAATCATGGCCCCGAACTGATGGTCGCGTTTTGCACCCCGTCCCACGTTGCCCGGATTGATCCGGTACTTTGACAGCGCCTGAGCACAGTCGGGGTACTCAGAGAGCAGCTTGTGGCCATTGAAATGAAAGTCGCCAATCAACGGGACCGCGCAGTTCATGCGATCCAATTGATTGCGAATGGACGCCACCTCGCGCGCTGCCTCGGGCGAATTTACGGTAATGCGTACAAGTTCGGATCCCGCCTGGGCCAGCCCTTGCACCTGAATCGCTGTCGCAATCGCATCTGCCGTATCGGTGTTGGTCATCGACTGCACCACAATCGGCGCATCACCGCCCACCGTCACGGTATTCGAGCCCCAGCGGATGTTCATGGCGCGGGTCTTTCTGCGCGCCGATGGGCCGCAGGACTGAGGAACCACCGGCGCGGTGGTGCACGGTGGCGTCAGGGGGTCGTTGGTGTTCATTTCGTTCTTAGCGTAATCCGAGTGCGATCCTGAATGTCGCCGGCCAGCTGGCCGCAGGCGGCATCAATATCATCGCCGCGGGTTTTACGAATCGTGGTCACATAGCCCTCTTGGGTCAAAAAGTCTGCAAAGGCACGCTGACGCGGCCACGAAGACTTGCGATAACCGGAATTGGGAAATGGATTAAACGGAATCAGATTGAACTTGCACGAGATCTCCTCTGCGCGCACCAGCTTCACCAGCTGCCGCGCATGATCCAGAGAATCGTTCACGCCATCTAACATGACGTATTCGAACGTTATGAAATCCCGCGGCGCAGCGCCCAGATAGTTACGAATCGAGGCCATCAATACTTTTAGCGGATATTTTTTATTCAGGGGCACCAGAACATCCCTGAGCGCATCCGTCGGCGCATGCAATGACACTGCCAGCGCCACCGGACAGTCACGGGCCAGACGGTCCATCATCGGCACCACGCCGGATGTAGATACGGTCACCCGACGACGCGACAGGCCATAGGCATCATCGTGCAGCATCAGCTGCAAAGCGGGCACAAGCTGGTCGTAATTAAGCAGGGGCTCGCCCATGCCCATCATCACCACATTGGTTACCGGCTGCGCCAACTCATGGCGTGCCCACCAGAGCTGCCCAACGATCTCTGCGGTTGTGAGGTTGCGATTAAAGCCCTGACGTCCAGTCGAGCAGAACGGGCAGGCCACCGTGCATCCCGCCTGGGACGAGACACAGAGCGTGCCGCGATCCACCTCAGGAATAAAAACGGTCTCAATGGCATTGCCCTGGCCCATGTCGAATAGCCATTTTCGGGTGCCATCGGCCGAGACATGGTCCTGAAGTACCGCGGGAGGCGCCACCTCGGCATCTTGCTCAAGCCCAGCCCGAAACTCCCGAGCCAGATCGGTCATCTCCGCAAAATCCTTGGTGCCGCGCTGATGGACCCACTTCAGCAGCTGGCGGGCGCGAAACGGCTTTTCCCCCCGAGCCACGCACCAGTCGGTGAGACCTTGGGGGGAGCAGCCCAGAAGATTCACTTATCTGCTGTAAACAGACATCGCCGGGAAGAAGAAGGCGACTTCCTGGCGTGCGGTCTCCGGCGCATCGGAGCCATGAACTGCATTGGCATCGATGCTGTCGGCGAAATCAGCTCGAATGGTGCCGGGAGCTGCCTTCTTCGGATCGGTAGCACCCATCAGCTCACGATTCTTGGCAATCGCGTTCTCACCCTCCAGAACCTGCACCATGACAGGACCGGAGATCATGAAATCCACAAGATCTTTAAAGAAGGGACGCTCGCGGTGAACGCCATAAAACGCCTCAGCTTCAGCGCGGGACAGATGGATCAGCTTGGCCGCAGCGATCTTGAGCCCGCCTTGCTCGAACCGGGAATAGATCTGACCGATGACGTTCTTTGCGACGGCGTCGGGCTTGATAATGGAGAGGGTGCGTTCAATGGCCATGTTGTATTAATCCGAAAATATGTCTGGTCGTGAAAAGGGTTATTGGGCCGCGGCTACACGCCGCCCGGGGGAAGGAACCTTTCCCCACTTGAATTGTCAACTAAACCTGCGATTATACGTGCTGACGTCCGCCCGGGAGGCATCGTGCCCCCGGGATCTCGTCAGGCTTTAAAAGGAGATTGACCTCATGATCCCGACCTTTGGAAACAGTACTTCATTGCCAGGTGCCGAGTCGTCCGCGGTACGCAATAGGGTGCTACGCAACACCTATTGGCTCCTGGCTGCATCCATGGTGCCAACCGTGTTGGGTGCCTGGGTGGGCATGCAGTTTGGCTTTTCCTGGTTTGCCGGCAGCCCCCTGATTGGCGTGCTGCTGTTCCTGGGAATCGCATTCGGCTTTTTCTACGCCATCGAGAAGACCAAGCACAGCGTGGCCGGCGTTTACCTGCTGCTGGGATTCACATTTTTTATGGGCCTGATGCTCTCCCGATTAATCGGTATCGCCGTTGGCATGTCCAATGGCGTCCAACTCATCGGCGTCGCCGGTGCGGGCACAGCGGCCGTATTTTTCGGCATGGCCAGCATCGCCAGCACCACCAAGCGGGATCTCTCCAACATGGGCAAGTTCCTGATGATCGGCGTGATCCTGCTGATCGTGGCGTCGATTGCGAATATCTGGCTGCAGATGCCCGCACTGATGCTGACCATCTCCACGCTGGCTGTCGCAATCTTCTCGCTCTTCTTGCTGTATGACTTGAATCGAATTGTGACTGGCGGCGAGACCAACTACATCTCTGCCACGCTCTCGGTGTACCTGAGCGTGTACAACATCTTCAGTAACCTGCTGGTGCTGCTGATGTCTCTGTTTGGGGGCAACCGCGACTAAGCAATTCCGCGAGTAAGGCAGCCGAGAGGCTGCACACCCAGCTCTGTAATTCAAAAGCCCGTGGCAATCGCTGCGGGCTTTTTTTTACGCCAATAGTGCCCCTCGGCCGGAAGGCGTAGGCCGTTGGCCCGCTCAAACTAGAATCGCTATACTTGTATTACTTTTTGTAATACACTGGGACATGCGCCCAAAATCTCCAATGCTCACGCTTCGCCTAGACCCACAACAAGAGACGGAACTCGAAGCGCTCGCCAAGCGAAAAGGGCTGACCAAAAGCGCCCTCATTCGCCAGCTCATCGATCAGGCGCTGACGGAGCAACGGCACGACCCGAAAGCAGTCGTTCAAAGCATCATGTCCATGCGCGAGTCAATTCGAATAAAAAAACCACTGAATATTCGACAGCTGATCGAAGCGGGTAGAGATTGAGCGCTTTTGTTCTTGATAACTCAGTCGCAATCTGCTGGTTTGTTACCTCCCAAGCGACACCCTATACCGAAATGGTTTTAAAGCGAGTGGCCCTCGGAGATACTCCGGTAGTACCGGCGCTGTGGATATCTGAATTTACAAACGTCATGGCAAAAGCAGTCCAAACGGACATCATCTCGCCCGACACTGCGGAAGAAATAATTCTCCATGCAGGAACGCTTCCGATTCAAACGCAATCTTCACCGAGCCTTATTGATCTTTATTCCATCGTCAAACGTTATCGCATCTCCGCCTACGATGCGACTTATCTGGAACTTTCAATGAGAATGAATATTCCGCTCGCTACGACCGATCGCCAACTAGCAAAGACCGCCAAAGATCTTGGCCTGCATCTTCGCTAAGAGTGCACTAATCGCCCCGCGAAAACACCGCAATCGACTCCACATGTGCGGTATGGGGAAACATATTGATTACACCCGCCTGCCGCAGGCGAAACCCGCCCTCATGCACGAGAATTGCCGCATCCCTTGCCAGAGTCGCAGGATTGCACGATACATAGACAAGCCGAGTGGGCAGCAGTTCAAGCCGGCCCGCCTGCGCCAGGGCGCTTAGTGCCTGACTTAACGCCTGTGCGCCCTCGCGCGGCGGATCCCACAACATTCGATCAAACCGGCCCTGATCCGCCAGCCACTGCTGGTCCACTTCAAACAGGTTACCCGTAAGAAATGCAGTCCGGGCTGTAAGCCCGTGACGGTTTGCATTAATCCGGGCCCGCTCAATCAACGCCCCAGATCCCTCTACCCCGACTACATTTGCAACGGACCTTGCGATCGCGCAGGTGAAATTTCCAAGTCCACAGAAAAAATCTGCAGCACGGTCTGTCGGCTCGCATTCCAACAGGTCCACCGCACGCTTCACCATCAGCTGATTAATCGACGGATTCACCTGCGTAAAGTCCACGGGTGAATATGGCATCCGCAGGCCGAACTCATCTAAGTTGTAAGCGAGGGCTGGTGCGTTCAACGGATAAAATAATGTTGCGGTCTGTGGCCCCCCAGGCTGCAGCCAGAATTGCACCTGCCATTGATCTGCAAACACCCGCAGCCTGTTCTCATCCTCTGGCGTTAATGGCTCCAGAATTCTTAAGACCCACACGATTACGGGGCTCTGCCGACTCTGCTCTGGAGTAACGTGTCCATCGGGCTCGGGATCGCCCACCGCAACCTCAGCCTGTGGCAGGCGGCGGGCAATCGTCAGCGTACCGAGCAGCTCTTTTAACGCCGGCAGCATCTGAGAGACACGCGGATGCAGAATTTCACAGGAATCCATTACTGCAACATAACTGCTACGACGTTCATGAAAGCCAAGCAGCATGCCGCCTTTTTTATCCACCCAACGGGCGGTCAGCCGCGCGCGGGTTCGATAGCCCCAAGAGGGTCCATCCAAAGGAGGCAGCAGCGACTCGGGCCTTAATCGCCCGATATGCCAAAGGTTGTCTTCCAGCACACGCTGTTTAATCGCAAGCTGCGCGGCGTGATCGATATGCTGCATGGAGCATCCGCCGCAGACACCATAATGTCGGCACTTCGGATTTACCCGCTGGGCACTCTCACGCTGCCATGCCACCGCCCGGCCTTTGGCATACGAGGATTTATTGCGCGTGACCTCGACATCCACTACTTCGCCAAGCAGTGCGTTCTCGACAAACACCACCTTGCCTTCGTGGCGCGCTAGACCCTGGGCCTCCAGATCAACCGACTCAATCGGCAGTGAGTGCAGGAGCTGCATCGAGATACTGTTTCCAGTGCGATCCCTTCAGCGGACTCGCAGGATCGCCAATTAACGCAGCCAGTGCATCACGAACCAAACCGAGCTCTGCACGATACTGATCTTGAGTAACCTCGCCACGCATCAGGCGAAACCGGCAATACAGCAGATAGGTATTCACCACATCGGTTTCGCAATAGGCGCGCACGGATTCACCCTGGTCTTGCAGGAAAGACTCCCAGACCTTGCTGCCATCGGCCCCCAACTTTCCGGCAAAACCGCACAGTCGTGCCATCGCATCTAGAGGCGCGAACGCCCTGCCCTGATAGCCCGCCAACACATCCATGAGATCGATATGCCGTGCGTGATATCGCGACAGGTAGTTGTTGTATTTGAAATCTCGATCATCGTCGCCCTGCTCCCAGTATCGGGGCGCCGCCACGCCCTGGATCAAGGCGCGGTGGTGCAGCACTGGCAGATCAAAGCCAGACCCATTCCAGCTCACCAGCTGAGGGGTATGTTTCTCGATGGTTTTGAAAAATGCGCGTAGCCGTGCTGCCTCTTCGGTATCGGACGCGCCATGCTGATCCCCAAGGCAGCGCACCCGAAAGCCCTCATGATCGCGAAATACGCAGCCAATAATCCAGATCCGCTGCAGGTGATGCGGAAAAAAATCACTGCCATGCGACTCGCGCCGTGCCGCCGCTGCAGCGGCAACACCCGCAGCGTCGTCAAGCGTGGCATCGAAAGCATCGAGACGCCTCAGTCCGGCAACATCCGGGATCGTCTCCAGGTCAAAGCAAAGAATCGGGGTCATGCCCCGAATTATCGCTGAGCCAGATACTTCATCGGGTCCACCGGCTTACCCGCGCGGCGAACCTCGAAGTGGAGTTTGGGAATATCAGAATCGGTTTTGCCGAGCTCGGCAATCTTCTGGCCCCGCTTCACCATCTGGCCCTCAGCCACAAGAATCGAGCGGTTATGGGCATAGGCGGTTAGAAAATCACCTTCATGTTTGACGATCACCAGATTGCCATACCCGCGCAGCCCACTGCCGCTATAGACCACCCGGCCGTCGCCCGCCGCAATCACCGGATCTCCCTCCGCCCCTGAAATCGCGATGCCTTTATAGCCCGGATCAGAGAACTGGGTAATCACAGAACCCTTACTCGGCCATGACAGGCTTATGACCTCTGGTGTCACCGGCTTTGCTGGAGAGGACATGGCAGACGATGTTCCAGAAGGCGCTCCGGCCGCCGGGGCCGAAGGCGGCGGGGACAACGGAGCGGATGCCAGCGGGCCGGTGCCCCCGGATGTCGCTGCCTGAGGGGAAGTCGATGGTGTTGGAGCAGCGGGCGATATCGAACGAACCTCCATCGGCCGCTGATCTGCCGAACCCGACCGCGTCTCAGATGCGCCAGCGGATCGGGCAGAAGAGGCCATCGGTGGGATTGCAGGCGGTTTAATGCGAATCAGCTGATCCACTTCAATCAAATTGGGATTGTCGATCTGGTTCCATGTCGCGAGATCCCGCCATGCCACGCCATGATCGAGCGAAATTCCGATCAATGTATCGCCACGCTTGATCCGATAAAAACCATCTGGGGCCGACGCAGAAGACGTCTGCGGCGCTGACGCTGGGGCAGCAGTTGTTCCCCCCGCACGCTTAATGGAAGCTGTTGCCGATCCGGGCACCTTGCGGCTTTCCACCGGCGCAGGGCCCGTGCTGGATGCGCATCCCGTGATAAACGCCACCGCCATCAACACAACCAGTGGCAAGCGCAGATTGTCCACTACTCGATTCCCCTTAAGACTGGCACATATCGCACCATATCGAACTGCTGTGAACGAAAGTCATCATGATCCACACGCTGAATACCCACAAGATACTGTTCAGGCTCCCCGAGCGGCGCCACAAGCACGCCGCCGACGGCCAGCTGCATCAGCAGCTCAGTGGGTGCACTTGGCATCCCAGCCGAACAGAGAATCACATCAAATGGCCCGTCAGAGGACGCGGCCACGAATCCGTCACCGTGAACAAAACGCAGATTGGATCGGCGAAGCGGCCGAAGGTTCACCCGGGCAAGCTCAGCGATCGCCTTGATACGCTCAACAGAGATCACTTTTTCAAAACAATACGACATCACAGCCGCCTGATAGCCACAGCCACCGCCGACCTCCAGTGCGCGCAAGGCCCGCGGTGGTCCGCTCAGCAGGCTGAGTGCCAGCTCAATGACACGGGCTACGACATAAGGCTGAGAGATCGTCTGTTGATGTCCGATGGGGAGTGCGGAATCCTCATAGGCACGGCTCGCCAATGCCTCATCGACAAAGGCATGCCGGGGAACCACCCGCATGGCCTCCAGGACCTTTTGATTGCGGATGCCCTGCCGAATGAGTCGCTCGACCATTCGGGCGCGGGCCCGCTCACTGGCCAGGCCCGCATTCACTACGGTTGTGGCTGGCTTGGCCGGGCGCACCTGCCGAGGCGAAGGGTTGGATTGCGCTTCGGTCTGACCACCACCCCAACGGGGGACCAGTGTGGGCGCCTTGGCCTCGGTGGTTTTCGTGGCGATATGAAGCCCTGGCCGCGTTGGCTTAATGGGCCCGACCGGTTTTTTCAAATCTTTTCCAGCCATGGACCCACTTCCCGAAACCCATCTGGGTCACCGAGGTCGACCTGCAGTGGCGTGATCGATACGCGAGACTCATTTAAAGCATTGAAATCGGTGCCGGGACCTGCCTCGCGCTGGCCACCCGGCGGGCCCACCCAGTAGACCTTCTCGCCTCGGGGTGATAACGCTGTCTCAACGGGCTGGGCAACATGCCTGCGGCCAAGCCGAGTAAGTTCATAGCCCAGCAGCTTCTCCTGCGGCACGGCAGGAATATTCACATTCAGCAGGCGAGGCTTGGCAAATGGCTGCGCGATCAAATGGCCGACCACCCGCTGTGCCACCGCTACAGCAGTCTCCAAATGATCAAAACTTCGGCTCGCCAAAGAAAAGGCAATTGCAGGAAGCCCGAGCAGATAGCCCTCCATGGCCGCCGCGACGGTACCCGAGTACAAGGTGTCTTCTGCAAGATTTGCGGAGTTGTTGATTCCCGACACAATCAGATCGGGCCGATACTCAAGAAACCCAGTGACTGCAACGTGTACGCAGTCGGTCGGTGTGCCGTTGACGTAATAAAAACCCTGCGACGATTGGCGAACATACAAGGGACGATCAAGCGTCAGTGAGTTGGATGCGCCGCTGCGATCTGCTTCGGGGGCCACGACCGTCACCTCACCAAAGGCCTGCATCGCCTTGGCAAGCGCAGCAATCCCGGGCGAGAAATAGCCGTCATCGTTTGAAACAAGAATCCGCATCATCGCGCCTAGTCCGCCTTGTCTTCCTGTGGCCAGTCACGGATGTAGGCCTTGAGCATCTTGTTTTCAAAGCTCTGTTTATCCAGCACGGCCTTGGCCACATCATGAAACGACACCACCCCCATCAACATTTCCCCATTCATCACCGGAAGATAGCGCTCATGGGAATCCACCATGAGTTTTCGTAACTGATCCACATCCATATCTGGACTCACAACGGTGGGTGTGGAATTCATGACTTCATCAATCTTGAAAGAGGACACTGGCGGCGTGGGTCCCACACGATTCTCCGCCTGCCGCTTGGCAAGAATTCGAATGACCTCGCGAAATGTCAGCATGCCGGCAAGCTTGCCCTGTGACATGACCACAATTGAGCCGATGTCGTGCTCGGCCATCACCATCACGGCACTGGCCAGTGAGTCCTGGGGGCTCATGGTGAACAGGGTCGTGCCCTTGACCTCGAGGATCTTGCTGACTTTCATGAAAAGCTTCTCCGGCTGTCCTGAATAGCGGAAATCCTAGCATTCGCGGCACGCCACTCGGGGAGTATGGACGCCAGCAACGCTCCGGCCAGAAAGGCCCACCAGGTTAGATAGGTCCAGATCAGCAAGGCCGGGATCGCCGCCAGTGGCCCATAGATCTGACGATAGGTCGGCACCGCTCCAAAATAGCCCACAAAAATTAGCCGTGAAAGCTCGGAGATCGCTGCACCAACGCACCCGCCGATCAAGGCATCTTTCCATCGGACAGGAACATTCGGAACCCATCGGTAACAGACCGAAAAGGCGGCAATCGTGAGCCCCAGATTAACCAGATCCCAGCCATCAATCCCCATTACCTCGGCATTGATGGCCCGACGCCCCCCCGCAAGCAGGATTGCCAAAGAGGCCCCAGCCCCCACCAGCAAGGGACCCAGCACAATGGCCAGCCAATAGATCGATAGCCGATACAGAAATGGCCGCGGACGCTGGACTCGCCAGATCAGGTTCAACGTTCGATCAAGCGTCAACATCATGACAGTGGCCGCCAAGACAAGCACGGCAATCCCCACCAGGGAGAGTGTTCTCGCCTTCGCAACGAATTGATTCAGATACCGATAAATCGTGTTGGCAAACCCCTCCGGCAAGAGCTGCTCGATGACCAACAGCTGGACGACCTCCTGCAGCCTGGAGAAAATCGGAAACGATGTCAGGGTGGCAAACACCACCGTAAGCAGCGGCACCAATGCCAATAGGGAAATAAAACTCAGGCTTGCCGCGCTTTGGCCCAGCCGCAGCTCCCGCTCCCGGGAGGCCATGACCCGAAACAACATCACGAGGTTGAGTTTGAGATGCTGTCCCATACGCCTATGATACGTGGCTAGCTTTTTATCGACGAGACGGAGAGGCCAATTGGAGATTCTTGTCCTGTATTACAGCCGCTATGGCGCCACGCGCCGGCTCGCCGATGCGGTCAGTGATGGCGTGCTGTCTGTGCCAGGCTGCAATGCCCGACTGCGTGCGGTGCCCCCCATATCCGCAGTCTGCGAGGCCACCGAGCCCGTCATTCCGACGGAGGGTCCACCCTATGCGGAGCCAAAAGATCTCGATGAATGCGATGGGCTGCTGCTTGGGTCGCCAACACGCTTTGGAAATATGGCAGCACCAATGAAATATTTCATTGATCAGTCGCTGGGACAGTGGCTATCCGGCGCGCTGATTGGAAAACCTGCCGGCGTATTCACGAGCACGGGGAGCCTGCACGGCGGCCAGGAGGCCACGCTGCTGTCGATGATGCTGCCGCTCATGCATCACGGCATGATCATGGTGGGGATTCCGTATTCAGAAAAAGAGCTGCTCTCCACCACCACGGGCGGCACACCCTATGGCGCCTCTCACGTTGCGGGTCCTGACAGCACCCGGCCTGTGACCGATGAAGAAATTCGTATTGCGCGTGCCCTTGGCCATCGGGTCGCAAGCATCGCGAAAAAATTAAGAAGTCCCTCGTCGTAAACGACAATCGTTGTGGACCAGACAAATTCGCAGACCCCAACCCACCCCGTCCCGGCGGTACCACGCCCATGGCCGATCATCGCCACATGTCTGACTGTGGCCCTCATCGCGCTCGGGCTTGCATGGGAGCTGCTTCTGGATCCGTTGCGGCCGGGGGGCTCCTGGCTCGCACTGAAGGTACTGCCGCTGGTGTTGGCGATTACAGGTTTATTTGCAGGCCGCATCTATACCTACAAATGGATGTCATTGGTGGTCTGGATTTATGTCTGTGAGGCTTTGGTAAGAATCGTGGGCCTGACCGTCGCTGAACGGTCCCTCGCCTGGGCGAGTCTTGCGCTCTCCCTGGCACTTGCGATCAGTATTTTGTTAGCGGCACGTTCGCAGATTCGAATCCATCGACAACAGCTTCAGTCCTGATGGGCCTGGCGTACAAGCTGAGTAAATAAGGCCTGCGGGCCCAATACACCCTCACATATTTCACGCCGCCAACGGCGGGCGCCTGGCTGGCCATGGAACAGTCCATGCCAATGCCGTCCCATATATCGCGCCGAGATGCCGCGGGCCCGTTGCGACTCAAAGTAAGTCTGCAGCGCCGGAAGAATATCGTCACGACGCTGCGGAAGTCGATCGGCATCTTGCAGAACCTCTGCCTGAATATCGCGCAACAGCCAAGGGTCGTGATAAGCCGCCCTGCCGATCATGACACCATCAACCCCCGGACCTTCGGCTGCATCTGACATCACAACACGCACCTGATCGATTGTCTGAAGCCCGCCATTGGCCACAATGACCACATCAGGAAAGTCCCGCTTGAGCTGACGGACCACCGACATCCGAAGCGGCGGAATCTCACGATTTTCCTTTGGACTGAGGCCTTTAAGAATTGCTGAGCGGGCATGCACAAAAAATACCGTACATCCGACCTGCACAAGGCTGCCGACAAAGTCTCTGACAAAACCGTAATCCTCTTGATTATCGACACCAATACGATGCTTCACAGTCACAGGAAGTGTCACCGCATCCTGCATTGCTTTTATGCAATCGGCCACGAGTGCTGGCTCACGCATCAGGCAGGCACCAAATGCACCGCGTTGAACACGCTCACTCGGACAGCCACAATTCAGATTCACTTCGTCGTAGCCCCACTTCTGAGCGATTCTGGCCGACTGCGCGAGATCATCTGGCTCACTACCCCCAAGCTGCAATGCAACCGGGTGCTCCTCGGCACTAAAGTCCAGCAGCCGGCCCAGATCACCATGCAAGATCGCACCGGTGGTGATCATTTCGGTATAGAGGCGTGCCCGCGGCGCAATCAGGCGGTGGAAGAATCGGCAATGCCGATCCGTCCAATCCATCATGGGGGCAACGGTTAGCCGATAGTCAGGCGCAGAGGAGCGCATCAACATGATGTCCAACGCTTCGGGCCAGCGCCTCGATGGCGTATCCACCCTCTAGCGATGACACCAGTCGTCCGCCGCAGTGTCGGGCGGCCACCTGAACCAATTGCTGAGAGATCCATGCATAGTCGAGGTCAGTCCACTTCAGGTGACTCATATCATCTTCACGGTGGGCATCGAACCCGGCAGAAATCAGCACCAGCTGTGGCTGAAATTTGTCAATTGCGGGCAGCCAATGCTGCTCAACCGCCTGTCTCATGGCCTGGCCATCACTATAGGCAGGCAGTGGGATATTCACCATATTGCCTCCCATCGGGATATCTCCCGTGAAAGGATAGAGCGCATGCTCGAACGTCGAGACCATGAGCACCCGGTCATCACTGGCGAAAATCTCCTCGGTGCCGTTCCCATGATGGACATCAAAGTCGACGATTAACACACGCTCAAGTCCATGAACCTCCAGCGCATGGTAGGCCGCAATCGCAATGTTGTTAAAAAAACAAAATCCCATTGGATTGCTGCGTTCGGCATGATGTCCCGGAGGCCTTACCGCACAAAAAGCATTACGGCTTTTGCCCGTGAGCACCTGATCTACGGCTGCAATAGCGGCACCTGCTGCCAGATAACTCGCCCTCAAGGTGTGCTGATTCATCGCGGTATCCGGATCCAGCGCCCGATAGGGCCGATCTTTCGGCGAGGTCGCAACAAGTCGGTCTACATGCGCGATGGTGTGGGCCCGCAGAATGACCTCATCGGGGGCCTCATTGGGTTCACAGACATCCAATAACGCCATCAGTCCCTTGCGCGTGAGGTGATCGTGAATCGCCCAGAGCCGCTCGGGACTCTCAGGATGAGACGGACCCATCTCATGCTGAAAAAAAACAGGATGCGTGAAGAAAGCGGTCATGCAAATAGTTTACGATAAGCTCCGCTGCGCCCAAGGCCTCCGTAGCTCAGTGGATAGAGCATCCCCCTCCTAAGGGGAGGGTCGCACGTTCGATTCGTGTCGGAGGCGCCACCCCCTTGCTCCCTACTGTGATGAATTCTGCGCTTCCGAGGGTTTCGGGCGTGTGCTGATCACCATGAATACGCTCGGGGCACTTTTTTGAAAAATTTCAAAAGGCCGATACTGCCTAGATCGACTCAAGGGGCCCACTGTCGCTGGTACCGATTGCGATCGAAGAAAATCAATCAGATGCTGACTTTTTAGAGCAAAGTTCACATTCTGAGGAAGATCATTGGTCTTTTCTGCCGCCTTCAGCGCATCTAGTTTGTGGCTGATAACCCCCACGACAGTACCGTCAGCAGCAATTACCGGTCCACCTGAATTTCCGCGGTGAATCTCTGCACTTAATTGAAACCAGTCCGACCGGCCACGCTGCTGGTGTTCACCATTCAGAATCCCCGATGTGATCCGCTGATCTCCTGGCGCGCCAGCAGAGCGCGGAAACCCCAGAGCAAAAACCTCAATCCCGATCGGTACCGAGTCCCAAAGGGTAATCGAGAGCGGTTCACCGGCGACATCAGCCTCAAGCAAGACCAGATCCAATCGCTCATCGGCTGCCAAAACCTTCGCACGAATGAACTTTGCGCCACGCCCACTGCCCACAAAAACCCGATCCCGATTGATCAGCCCATGATGTGCAGTCACCAGGGTTCGCGGTGCCACAAGAAACGCGGTGGCAGTCGATACCTCGGTGGCTGTTGGCGGATTGGCAGACTGTGCCTGGACAGCGACATTGAGCAGCAGTCCCAGCACCAGCATGCACCACGGCACAATCCGTAATGACGCGCGTGACCCAAAGGGCCGCCGAGCACGATGCCAGACCCCAACAGCACTAGCCAGGAAAGACTCCAGTCGAAAGATAACGGTCCCCTCGGTCACAGACGATAAACACAATCGTCGCATGCTCCACCTGGGCCGATACACGCAAGGCGATGATCGCCGCGCCTGCCGCCGAGATGCCACAGAACAGCCCCTCTTCACGGGCGAGCCGTCGGGCCATCTCTTCGGCCTCGGCCTGAGTGACTTCCTCGATCTGATCAATAAACGCCTTTTGACGGATCGGGGGCACGTACGCCGGCGCCCATTTGCGTATGCCTGGAATCGACGACCCGTCCGCCGGCTGGGCGCCCACAATGACCACACCGGGATTTTTCTCTTTTAGAAAGCGCGAGACACCAGTAATCGTGCCCGTGGTACCCATTGCCGAAACAAAATGTGTGATCTGGCCTGCAGTGTCATTCCAGATCTCTGGGCCAGTGGTCTCGTAGTGGGCCATCCAGTTGTCGTCGTTTGAGAACTGATTCAGCACCTTCCCCTTGCCCTCGCGTTCCATCTGATCTGCGAGATCCCGGGCACCCTCCATGCCCTGGGCCTGGGTCACAAGAATTAATTCCGCGCCAAATGCCTTCATCGTCTGCCGGCGCTCCAAAGACAGGTTGTCCGGCATGATGAGCACCATACGATAGCCACGCATCGCAGCAGCCATGGCAAGGGCGATACCCGTATTGCCACTGGTCGCCTCTATTAAGGTGTCACCTGGACGAATCTCTCCACGGGACTCTGCCCGGGCAATCATCGATACGGCCGGACGATCCTTCACCGAGCCCGCAGGATTGTTGCCCTCTAGTTTGCCAAGGATGACATTGCCACGACGCTGATGATCAACGCCAGCGATTCGGTCCAGACGCACCAATGGCGTGCCGCCTACAGACTGCTCTAACGACAGATAGCTCACGGGTTTAGACATGACATTTACCCTGAAAAATTCCTAAAGCTTTGCGCATCCGGGCAACTCTACCGAATGAATTACTTTGTGTAGAGCATCAATGGCACGATCGCGACTAAATGACTTACGCCAGGCAAGCACAATACGTCGATTGGGAACCGGTGATGCGAAAGGAATAAATTTCAATAGTGAGTCGTCATCCATTGAGATCGACATCCTGGGTAGCACCGTGATGCCCAAGCCCTCGGCCACCATATGCCGGATTGTCTCTAAGGAGCTGCCCTCAAAGGTCTTCTGGATGCCGGCAGAGTTCGCTGCGAATCGGGCCGCCTCAGGGCAGACCTCCAGCACCTGATCGCGAAAGCAATGCCCGACACCCAAAAGCAGCATCGTCTCTTGTTTCAGATCGACCGAGGCAATCTGCTGTTTTTTAGCCCACGCATGCTGCCGCGGAACTGCAACCACAAAGTCTTCATCGTAAAGCGGTAGCGTATCAAGGCCCGTCGTATCGAATGGCTCGGCAAGGACCGCGACATCGATCTCGCCCGTGCGCATCATCTCCAAAAGCCGTACCGTAAAGTTTTCCTGAAGAATGAGTGGCATCTCAGGATACTGATCGATCATTGACTTGATGATTCGGGGCAGCAGATATGGGCCAATCGTATAGATCACCCCGAGCCGTAAAGCGCCGCGCAGCGGATCGCGGCCCTGATCGGCAATTTCTTTAATTTGATTAGCGGCATCTAACACACGCTGAGCCTGCTGGACGATATTCTCACCGATCGGCGTCAGTGAGATCTCACTGCCACCACGTTCAAAAATAACGATGCCGAGCTCTGACTCTAATTTCTTAATACTCACCGAGAGAGTGGGCTGACTGACAAAACAGGCCTCCGCGGCGCGGCCGAAATGCTTCTCTCGAGCCACCGCAATGATGTAACGCAGTTCAGTTAACGTCATGTCTACCCACTCGCAAGCAATCCTTTTTTATCGTAGGCCCAACGGTCAATCAGGTCATCCACGGCCTGTGGCGAAATACCATGAAGCCTAGCCTGCTCGGGATGCTCAAGAACATCGCTTAATTTTGCCCCAAATCCAATTGCCCGTTCGACCCACACGGCATGCAACTGCAGATCACAGTAACGCAGCGCAGGAATTCCAGACTGGCGCAGGCCGAGTACCTCTCCAGGACCACGAATTGCCAGATCGCGCCGGGCTACCTCGAAACCATCATCGGTCTCATACAAGGTCTTCAGCCGCTCCTTTGCGACATCCGACAATGGCTCATCAAAGAGCAGGATACAGGTGCTTTGGCCTGCACCACGGCCGATTCGCCCCCGCAGCTGATGTAACTGGGCCAGGCCAAATCGCTCGGCATGTTCAATCACCATGAGCGTAGCCCGGGGTACATCAACACCGACCTCAATCACAGTGGTAGACAGCAACAGTCGGCGGCGGCCCTGGCTGAAGTCTTGCATGGCCAGTCGCTTTTCTTCGGTAGCCATTCGGCCATGAAGCACCACAAGCTGCTCTCCAAATAAAGGGGCGAGCCACGCGGCGGCAGTCTCAATCGCCTGAAGCGGCTCATCGCGGGATACCTTTGAGCCGTTTGGTGCATCCTCACGTGCGCCTTCAATCACGGGGCATACCCAATAGGCCTGCCCGCCCTCCGCAATGAACGCCTTCAGCTTTTCCGCGAGTTCGTCGCGACGATTCGATGCCATGAGTTTTGTCGTAATCGGCTGACGATTTGGGGGCCGCTCATCTAATACCGATACGTCCAGATCAGCCAGATAGGTCATGGCAAGACTTCGCGGGATCGGCGTTGCCGACATCGCGAGCATATGCGGCATGCGGCCATCCACGGGATGACGAAGTGCAAGCCGTTGACCCACGCCAAACCGATGCTGCTCATCGACGATCACAAGGCCCAACTTGCAGAACGCAACACCTTTTTGAATTAATGCATGTGTACCCACCACGATGGAGAGCGCTCCGGAGGAGATATCGCCGAGCAGTGCCCGGCGCTGGGCGGTAGGCAGGCCACTTTTCAGTAGCCCAACCGGAAAGCCCAGGGGCACACACCAGGCGTTAAATTTTTCATACAGCTGCTCGGCAAGAATCTCTGTTGGCGCCATGACCGATACCTGCCAGCCAGATCCTGCAGCCTGCGCCGCTGCGAGCGCAGCAATCACGGTTTTGCCGCTGCCAACATCCCCCTGCAGAAGTCGCTGCATCGGCGTGCGATGACCAAGGTCGTCTGAGATTTCCTGCCATACCCGCTCTTGGGCGGAAGTTAAAGCAAAACCCAGCTGAGTCTTGAGCTGATCAGCATGTCTGCGCTGCGCGAGTGGTTCAGCCTGCTCGGATACACGCAGACGACGTGCCTGACGCAACGCCACCTGCTGAGCGAGCAGCTCATCAAAACGGATACGGTTCCAGGCGGGCCCCTCGTGATTCATGAGCTGCTGCATCACGCCTGTGGCCTCTGCATCGGCAGGCGGCTGGTGAATAAGTCGAATCGCCTGATCCATTGGCATAAGACCATATTGCTCAAGCAAGGACTTCGGAAGCCACTCCTGTGGCATTGCCGCCTCTAATGCCCGTGCCATCGCCCGCCGCAGCGTGAGCTGCGATAAACCAGCGGTCGTGGGATAGACCGGCAGTAGTGGCTGCGACCCTATCTTTTCGATCGGCAGCCAGCCCACACGGGTGCGCGGGTGAATAAATTCAACTCCCGCAAGAGAGCGTCGTGACTCTCCCAGTACACGGATCTTATGGCCCGGAACATATGCATTTTTCTGAGCATCACGAAAATGCAGAAACCGCAGCACAGCACTGCCAGTGTCGTCCTCTACCTCCACCAGCAGCGTGCGGCGCGGACGAAATACGATTCGGGAGGAAACAACCTGTACCTGGATCTGCGCAAACTGACCGGGCACAACCTGATCGATGCTCCAGACCTGCGATTCATTTTCATATCGCAGCGGAAAATGCAGCGTGAGATCAACCCAACGGTGAAGCCCGAGTTTTTTAATGCTATCGGGTAAGGAATCAACCGGCACCGAGCACCATCACGGCTTCGGCCTCAAAGCCGGCACCGCGTGGCAGACTCGCCACGCCCACGGCAGCACGGGCGGGATAAGGCTCCTGGAAATACGTGGCCATGATCTCGTTGACCTTGGCGAAGTGAGAAAGATCGGTCAAAAACAAGTTCAGTTTTACAACATCAGACAGGCTACCACCTGCAGCCTCGGCGACTGCCGAGAGATTCTTGAACACCTGATGAATCTGCTGCTCCATGCCCTGGGCGGTCGAATCGCCCACCATCTGCATGGTGGCAGGATCAAGTGGGATTTGGCCCGATAGCCAGACCGTGTTGCCAAATCCAACTGCCTGTGAATAAGTCCCAATGGCCTGGGGCGCCTTCGGTGTCGAGATGATCCGCTTCATGCATCACTCCGTATGTACATTTGGTCACGCCAACTAAACGCCTAGCCACCCACCGCGAATGGGCGTACTCCGATCAGCCAGGCATGGCCCTGAAAGGCAAACCAGGCCCAGATGGCCGCGCCAACGGCCACGGCGATTACAGTCGGCATAGCCGATCCCGCGACGCGGACAACGCCTTCGCGACGATCACGCTGGCGGGCAGCCCTGAAACTCATCACAGCCCAGGCGAGCAGGCCACCGAACAGCAGTAGATCAGCAACGGTTCCATTGGCAAGAAGGTGGCCAAACGCCCAAATCTTTACCGAGATGATCATGGGATGGCCCAGCCGGGCTTTGATCACGTTTTTTGGAACATAGGCGGCAATAAAAAGAATGAAGGCAGCGAGCATCAACAAAGACACCAGGTGCGACATCCAAACGGGAGACTGCCACAGCAAAACGGGAGCGGCACGGGCTGCGGCATATCCCTTTGACATCAGGATGATCCCCACCAGAGAGGCCACTGATACCAGCCCCTTCCAGGGCATTGGTCCGATCTTGCTGACCATGCGAGACCGCCAATCGTCCGCAAATATCCGCAGTGAATGGGTCGCGATAAAAAGAATCAAACCAGCGATCAGCAGGGTCATGTGGTTCTCCTTGTGAGCAACCCCATTATCTCTCAGCAATTCCCAATGACTGAAAGATTAAGCGGGCGGTTTGTCTGCCTTTGGCTCCCAGAATTGGCAGGCCGCCCCGGTGGCATCCTTGACTGCAATGCTGGGCGACTGTTTGGATTTCACACCGTATAGCCGACAGCCCTGCGGATGGGTCTCATCCCAGGTCACGTAGTAGTGACGACAGCGGCGGCAGTTGGGGGGTTGAGGTACTTTATCCACGAGAAACGACGAGAGCCAAACAGATCGAAACGTTGTGTGATGGTGCCGATGAGAGGAGTCGAACCCCCGACCTTCGCATTACGAATGCGCTGCTCTACCAACTGAGCTACATCGGCTTGTTTGATGGCACCTTTGCCCGAGTAGCCCCAGACAGCACCGCAACGGTCGGAAGTTTAATTCAAACCCTTGGGCAACGGGAATCGTACAGACTCCTCCACGCCCGGAAGCTTTCGAACGGACGCCGCGCCAAGAGACTTCACCTTCGCAAGCAGCCCCTGAACCAGACTCTCGGGAGCAGATGCGCCCGCCGTAATCCCGACCCGGGCGGCATCCTTCAGCCACTCCGCCCTGAGCTCATCAGCGCTACCCACCAAATAGGCCGGGACACCGAAACGCTCTGCAACCTCACGCAGGCGATTACTGTTGGAACTGGTTGGACTGCCCACAACCAGAACAACATCGACATCTTTTGCCATGATCTTGACCGCGTCCTGACGATTCTGCGTGGCGTAGCAGATATCACTCTTCTTAGGCCCAAGAATCGTTGGAAACTTTTTCTGTAAGGCCTCAACAATAATCGCTGTATCGTCGACGGAGAGCGTGGTTTGACTCACATAGGCGAGCCGATCTGGCGTCTTCACCTGCAAAGTGTCCACACCTTTGAGATCTTCGACGAGGTACATGCCTTCATCCACCTGACCCATAGTGCCTTCCACCTCGGGATGACCGGCATGTCCAATCATCACAATCTCGTAGCCTTCGGCACGCAGCTTTCTCACCTCGACGTGAACCTTAGTTACCAGAGGACAGGTCGCATCAAACACCTCAAGCCCACGGGAAGTCGCATGATCACGCACTTTCCTTGAGACTCCATGGGCACTCATGATGACTCTTGCGCCTAACGGAACCTCATCGAGATCCTCGACAAAGACTGCACCCTTGTTACGTAGATCGGAAACCACATGATCGTTGTGCACGATCTCATGACGCACATAGATCGGCGCACCAAAGCGCTCTAAGGCGCGTTCAACAATTTCAATAGCCCGCTCAACGCCTGCACAAAAACCTCGAGGCTCGGCAAGCAGCACCTCCTGGAGGTGTTCGTGACGCACAGCGGAATCAGAGTGACTCACAGTTATCTCAGTCTGAAAAATTGATGGCAATGAGTGTAGCGGGTCTCTTTTGAATCAACACGCAGAATCCCTACAAAAGTCCAATAATGCGGACATCTAATTTCAGTGGCTGGCCGGCCAATGGATGGTTAAAGTCGAAAACGGCCGAACCGCCCTCCCAGCCCTTAAATACACCGGCAACACGGCCGCCTTGCCCATCGGGCGTCGGAAACTCCACGACATCACCCGGCTCGATCGGATCTGTGGGGTCCGCGTATCGATCCAGCAGGGACTTACTGACTTTCTGAACGAGATCCGGATGACGAGGACCAAAACCATCGTCGGGCCCAAGCTGATAGCTCCGCTCATCACCTTCTCGCAAAGCGATTAGACACCGCTCTAGCGCCGGCGCAAATTGCCCCTCGCCGATTTGAATCGTGGCTGGCTTATCGTCGAACGTATTAAAAACGATTTGTCCATCCGACAGAGATAGCCTGAAATGCAGGGTGACATGGGAACCTTCGCGGATTCCCTCTTGGCCTGCGGCGGCATCAGAATTAGTCGACATGGCGGATAGCAAAGACTCAATGAACTCGGGATAGTGCCGCATTTTAGGCGCAACCCTATGGAACAACCCCGAGAAAAACTTATGTCCCGCGGCGCGCAGAGCCTTGAAGATGCCGAACTGCTTGCCTTATTGCTCTGCACCGGGCAACCGGGGAAACCAGTCGCCGAGCTGGCCCGGGATCTCTTAACCGAATTCGGCAGCGTATCCGCCACCCTGGCCGCACCCTGGGAGCAACTTCGTCGTCGGTCGGGTATCGGCCAGGCGAAGTTCGCACTTCTTCAGGCGGTACGTGAACTGGCCAAACGGGCCTCCGCCGAGGCACTACGAGATCGGCCCCTGGTGCCAGACTCCGAGAGCACCCGACAGTTCCTGGTTACCCATTTGGGCGGCCTTCAACAGGAGGTTTTTGCTGTGATGTTTCTCGATACCCGGCACCGACTGATTCGTTTCGAACAGCTCTTTACCGGATCCCTGACCCAGACCAGCGTCTACCCAAGGGAGGTGGCCCGCCGGGCGCTTCAGCTCAATGCAGCAGCAGTAATCGCAGCCCATAACCACCCGTCAGGGACAGCCGAACCGAGCCGAGCTGATCAATTACTGACCAATCAGCTCAGGCGAAGCCTTGAGGTGCTGGATATCCGCCTCCTGGACCACCTCATCGTGGCCGGGGAACGAACCCTCCCGGCCGGCGAAGCCTGACACCGTAGGGTGCTCGACCCGCCCCAAAACCCAGTCCAGGTTTGACCTAAGTTATTGTTTTCTCATAGAATCTCGGTCTTTGCCGAAATTCCGGCTAAGCAGAATTTTGTAAAGGAAACATCATGGCGCGTGTATGCCAGGTCACGGGGAAAGGCCCCATGGTGGGGAACAATGTCTCCCACGCCAACAACAAAACGAAACGCCGTTTTATGCCCAACGTGCAGTACAAGCGTTTCTGGGTCGAGAGCGAAAATCGCTGGGTACGCCTGCGCGTGACCCCGGCCGCTGTCCGCACCATCACCAAAAATGGCATCGACTCGGTACTCGCAGACCTGCGGGCCAAGAACGCCCTTTGAACTAACAGACAAACCCATCACCAGGAACCATCATGGCAAAAGGCGGCCGCGAAAAAATTAAGCTGGAGTCCTCTGCGGGCACCGGCCATTTCTACACTACTACTAAGAACAAAAAAACCATGCCCGAGAAAATGGAGATCAAGAAATTTGATCCCAAGGCCCGCAAGCATGTGATGTATAAGGAAGCGAAGATCAAATAAGGAGCGTTGGCTTCTTAAGGTTTTCGTGCACGACAAGACCCGCCAGCGGTAACGATGGCGGGTTTTTTTATTTAAGCGGATCCGCAATATTCATGCGTGGTTCATTGGCCTGACCCGTGATTAAAACTGATGGGCCATTATTGTGCGGAGTTCGTCGGCGACTGCTGTCGATCACGCAGGACCATGACCCCCTGACGGGCGTTGGTCTGCATCTGCACGACAGCGGCAGCACTGAGAGGCCAACGTGGGCGCCAACGCCCCTCACCATCGAAAGTTGCCAACGATCTGCACTCAATCGACGGATGAAGACGATTCGGATCCGCGTCTAATCCAAACCGGATTATTCCGATCGGCCTTTCCGGCCGACTAACCCCGAAAGAACAGCCCGCCCAGACGCTCAGAGCTCTGGCAAGCAACTGTCCAGCCAGTGGCATCTGCAGTGGCACACCCACCTGTAAAAACAGCTTTAGATTGTTTGCCTCAATTAGGGTCTGCCCAGAACTCGTCCCCACAGGTAGTCCCTGATGCGACGAAACCATTCCAGAATGTGGGCGCAATCGATTGGCAAGACCGGCCACGCCATGTGCAGGTATTTCGATTTCCTGTGCAGACGCACCCGGACTGAGGACTGGATCGGCTGGACTACCCCAATCCTGAAAACTCTGACGGGTGGGCGAAAGAACTTCCCAACGAATCCATCCCAGGGCAATGCCCTGGGATACCTCTAGAGACGAGTGAAACAAAGCGGACCCAAGCCCAGAGGCCGTCTTGATCGGCCGGACCAAGGGAAAGAGCCCAAGCACAACGCCATCTCGTATCGATTGATCGCTTCCATGATGCAGACTCGCGTGTCTTGCCGCCACCAAGGCCGCATGGGAGAGTGCAAACTTTGCATGCCAAAGGAGACCGATCTGTACAACAACGAATCCGAAAAATAGCAGTATCGGCAACGCGACAAGAGACTCAACAATCGAAAATCCGCCGGGTACACGACGAGTCCATCTTCGCCGGTGATAACAGAGCCGCCTCAATTAATATCCCCGACGACTATCTGGTCACCTATACGAAGTGGCAAAAGTTCGTAAGACTCCAGCACATGGGACGCCATCCGCTCGTAGGCTAACGACCAAGGCCTGAGCAGTCGTGGTGCGCTCACGACCCTGTAATCACGATCTAGAAACGTTAACTGTAATGAATGTGGCATCCCAAAACCGTGCACCAAATTGCAGTTAAGAAGCAGTAACGGCCGACAGTCCGATAAAGCAAAAATACCGATAAATCGGTCGAAAAATCCCTCCGTCATCCATAACTCCACACCTCGATCACCCGAATTGAAATGTGAGGTTCCCGCTGTATTCGGAAGCTCGATCAAACCAATGCGCACTAAAACAAACCCGACCCAGCAAGCCTTGAAACAAGGGGAACTGCGAGAATGAGAAATGTGCACGGGAAAATACAGATCGCTAAAGGCATTAACAATTTCACAGGTAGTTTCATCGCTTGCCGCTCTGCGGCAAGCGCCCTGCTAATTCTTAACTGCTCCGCCTGACGACGTAACAATCCAGTCACGCTAACACCCTGCTGATCTGCTGCCTTAATGGAAGAGGAAAACTGAGAAATTTCAGCCAATCCAACTCGATCGGAGAATTTCTGCAGCGCGATAGACTTGGGGATCCCCGCGCGAATATCCTGACTAACTGCCTGAAGCTGTCGTTTCAAAGCGCCATTCTGCCTGTCTGACGAAAGATGCTGAAGAGCGAGCTGTAAAGCAGACTGAAAATTCTGCCCACTCTCTAAAACCAGCGCTAATACATCAAGGAACGACGGCAGCTCCCTTAAAACACCCCGATGTATTAACACCACCTGATCTCTCAGCCAGACTCGGGGAAGAATGAGACACAACACAGACATTCCTGTCCCAACAGCCAAGAAAAAATAGGCTACCTCTGTAGTGCCAAGCAATAACAAAAAAGAAAATAACGCTGCCGTTGTGATGACGACTGTCAAAGCACAAACCCACTGGAGACGGGAGAACAACACATCATCAATCGCAGGATAAAACCCAAGCATGTCAAGCTCACGCCGAACAGCAACGGAGGGACGAACAAACCTTCCAACAAAAGGACTCAGAAAAAGTAATTTTTCAAGAAATCCTCTCACGAAAGGGGGGAATCTCCGGAGAGCACTGTCATCGATGTAACTCGATGTTCTACTCGGAATCCGGAGTTTTTTGATTAATATGAGACTCAAACCAGTAGCCCCGGCAGAGAACAATAACTGGCTTAACAAGAGCACGTCCAATTTAATCCTTTTTTATTCCTGAATTCGAACGAGACGCCGAATCCAAACAAGTCCAATAAGCTCCAATATGAATACAATCGCCAAGACGATATGCCCGGTGCTTGTTACCCATAAGCTCGCCATCGACTCCGGATCCATCATCGTGAGCACCCCTGCCAAGAGCATTGGCAAGGCCACCATCACCCACGCCTGTAACTTTCCTTGGGCGGTAAGTGCATCAACCTTCTCTTCCAGGATTAGCCGCTGACGAAAAGACCCAGACAGCCGCTCTAGTGCATCGGATAATCCCCCTCCGGAGGCCGCGGAGACACTGATCGTGAACGTGAGCAGACGAAGCTCCGGTATCGGTAGCCGCCCAGACCATTCCGCCATGGCACGCTCAAGCGAAAGACCAATACGCTGCATCCGATCAAGCATCGCAAGCTCTTGAGAAATCGGCCTGGAGGTCTGCCTGACAAGCTGTGCAAGCGCTGCCCGGATAGACAGACCAGCCCGAAGGGAGGTCGATAAAAGTTCAATTACAGCCGGCAACTGATATCGAATTGCCTGGTGCCGCCTGCCTAATCTAAAACGAACCAGTATGACTACGGCCGCAAGCCCAGCCACCATAATCACCGGCGCAGCCCATGCGCTTCGGAGAAAAAATATAGAAATCACAAAAGCAAGAACTGTGATGAGCAATACAACCCAGCGAATAGAGCTGACGCGAATAAAGATATGAAAGTGCTCTAGCCGCTCAACGAGCCGCCCCTCAAACTGGCTTTTCTGATTCGCAAGCCAACCGGTCAACCGAGGAGCCAAAATAAAGACGGTAATCGCCCAAAATCCGCTCAAAAGAATCATTGACTGCATCAAACACCTGCCAATACGTCGTAAAGAGGGGCATGCTCCGTGACACCCTGAACACTTAATCGTTCAAAGAAGTGCGGGACTACGCCAGTCGGCTGGAATGCTCTTATATCAGGCCGCCAATGAAAAATCTCTTGGGTCTGAATAACGCCAGACTCCACGCCAGTAACCTCCGAGATACTGACGAGTCGCCTCTTGCCATCACCACATCTCTGCTGCTGCACCAGGAGATCCACTGCAGAAGCGATCTGCTCACGAATCGCGACTAACGGCAAATCAAAACCGGCCATCAGGACCAGCATTTCAAGCCGAGCCAGGGCATCCCGCGGGCTATTTGCATGAACTGTGGTCAGGGATCCCTCGTGCCCAGTATTCATCGCCTGAAGCATATCGAGCGCCTCCCCACCGCGGCACTCACCCACCACAATTCGATCGGGCCGCATACGCAGGGAGTTTCTCAGCAAGTCCCGAATCGTTACGGAGCCCTGGCCTTCCGCATTGGCTTGACGAACCTCCAGAGAGACGAGATTCGCGTGCCCGAGCTGTAACTCAGCCGCATCTTCAATAGTGACAATACGTTCATGCGAAGGAATCCATCGGGATAACATGTTCAGCAGGGTGGTTTTCCCTGACCCCGTACCACCCGAAACGACGATGTTGAGCCGATATCGAACTGCTAGCTCAAGAAGAGAAAGCATCGCTGCACTTGCAGAGCCAAGATCACGGAGGTCATTTGCCTCGAGCCGCTTCTTGGAGAAGCGTCGAATTGTTAGGCTACAGCCCTTGATTGCTAGAGGCGGAATGATTGCGTTGACACGTGAGCCATCTTTCAAACGTGCATCCACCATCGGGGACGCATCATCAATCCGCTTTCCGAGAGGTGAGACGATTCGATCAATAACCGAGCGGACACTATCATCACTTGAAAAGTGCAATGGAACACGATGGCAAACTCCGGCACGCTCAGCAAATACCTCGTCAAAGCGATTGACCATTATTTCAGAGACTTCGGGGTCATCAAATAACGACTCCAAGGGTCCCAAACCAACCGATTCCGCAATAACTCTTTCCACGAAAGCTTCTCGGTCCAGACCAAGTTCACCCTGTAATAATTCTTGGGCAATCGGGAGCATCAGGTCGCGACACTCATCCCGAATTGCCTGGTCAGAGACGCTCTGCCAATCACGCTTACGCAGATCAATCAAGGACCGAAGGCGCTCAACGGCACGATCTACCAGATCCTGATGATGTAACGGCGACGACAGGGAAGAAAGTTCACCACCCGACGACAGCCCCTCGACCTCTAGTGTCCACCCACCTATCTGAATCTGATCCCCGATCTTCAGAGGCCCATATTCGGTTACCCGGGCGGAATTCACCAGTGTCCCCGCGAGCGTTCCCTGGTCTTGTATAAACAGGTCGCCGCGGCGCGACTGGATCTCTGCATGCCGCTTTCCTATCCAAATTCCCGACAATGCAATATCTGCCGCAGGCTCTCTGCCAATACAGGCGGGAAACCGAGATACGGATAAGCTCGCTGCTGGGACCCCACCCTGGCTCAGACGAAGACCTAGCTCCGAAGTCGCTTCAGAATTAACACTCGGGACAGCGAGATTAGTCATGACGCTCCTCCCCCTGAATTCGCTGCCGTGTCTGCTGCAGGGAGAGATCTGCGCGGTCCTTCAGCGACTGATTGAGTTCGGATCCAGGACTGATAAATCGAGGCGTCACGAAGACCACCATCTCACTACGACGCTCTCTGAAGTCCCGAGAGGAAAAAAGCCTTCCCAGTATCGGGATACTGCCAAGCCCTGGCATTTTGTCTAAGGTCTTACTCCTATCCTCGGAGATCAAACCAGAGATGACTAAGGTCTCGCCCTCCTGGAGATTCACATCCGTTTCTGTCTGCCTGGATAAAAAAGCGGGTAAGTCGCCCACCTTAATAGCTGGATCTAAAGTAGACAGTTCGGTCATGACGCGCGCCGAAATGCTTCCGGATTCAGTGAGAGTCGGGTTAATTTCGAATTTAATGCCGTACGGCTTGAATTGCACCGAAGTCGCGCCCATCGGGCTAGTTGTGGGAAGCGGTATCTCACCGCCAGCAAGGAATTTGGCTGCGCCCCCACTCCGACACGACAGTATTGGCTCCGCGAGCACGATCGCATCTCCCGACTGCTCCATCAGATTAATGACCGAAGACAAGGTACTTTGTAGGCCAAAGTACATCGCAAATGGCGAGACTTTTGAAATAAGCGGCTCTGTGGTCGTTCCCGGTAAGTTAGAAGTCACACCAGGCAAGCCCGAACTATCCAAAGTCCCCGATGATGCCGGTCGAAATCGTGAATTTGTACGCATGTCACCAACGATCCCAAACAGCGGGCCTGCTGTGCTCTTTTGCCAATTGACCCCAATGTTCTCTAGCGCACTTTTCTTGACTTCAAGAAATCGAACCTCCATTGCAATCATCTGCTCGATGCCAGCCTGCTGAACCAGATTCATTATTAACGGGGATCGCTGGGCAAGCTCACGCACTTTCTGTGCCTCTTGAACGTTTTTTGCGCGACCTTCAATCACAACCTTACCACCCACAACCCTCGCCTCAATTGTTGAAGACTTACCCAACCATTGCTTTACATCTTTAAGCAACTGATCGTGATCACCTGACCCAACTTGAACAGCGACGCGACGCTGAGAGCCATCGTGATACCAGAGATGCATCGTCGTCGACCCCGGCTGCAGGGCAAGTAACATCACCTGATCTCGCTCCAGCCGCTTGGCGGAGACGACCTTTCCGTTTCCGAGCACCATGCGCTTCAGCCCTTCCTCGGCAATGACTAAAACCTCCCCAACACGCAAAGAGACGTCTTGCCCAACTGGCTTGATAATGGACGATGGGCTGACGGCTGAGCTGGCCAGTGATACATCCTGACTTGCGAGTCCGGCCGATCTGACTTCAGACGATCTAACTGCAGTCGGCTGCGCAGCCACGAACGCAAAGAGGGCGGTAAAAAATAGTGCTCTCAATTGAGAAGGCATAACGAACGTTTGAAAATTCATCGCGCCACCCCCTCGGCACTTCCAATCAAGATTTCGATCGGACCACTATGGTGAATGGCGGTCTTCGGCCCCTGTCGAGTAGGTCCTGCTAGCTGGCCACCTTCACGTTCTGGCGCTCGAAGCGCAACTCCAAGTCGGCCTTGCAGCTGTCCAGTGAGCACCTGATGGGCGAGTCCAGCCGGTACCGCTAGGGTTAATGTCGAATAACGGTCATTTGCAGATGGTGCGCGCGATTCGGTTGGCGACTCTGAGCTACGCTCAGTTTTCGCACCAGTGGCGATCACACGCAGATTTTCAGCAATTAGCCGTGCCTGAGTGGATGGGGCCACACGGTCAGCAGACAAGGAAACGATCGCTCCCTCAGCCGGGACGCTCACCGGTGAGGCGTTTGCCCATAGATCGATGCGATCACCCGGCTGTATAAGCCCCGCGACCGACGACACCTCATCTACTGCAATTGACACAGCACGAAAGCCTGGCTCCACAACAGCGCCACTCTGTGGAACTGCGCTCTGACGAAGATGATCGGCCATGATGGGATAGCCCGCCTTAATGGGCCGAACAATCTTGCGTTGATTGACGGTATCGAAGTCCAGTGGCGTCAATACCTCGGGACCCGACCAGTCTTGCGGCATTCTCCGGATCGCCACGGTCAGAGGACCAACTACGTCTCCGGCCGATAGGTTACGCGCCGCCACCAAGACCTCCACTAGTCCACCCTTCGGCAGCAGCCGATCTCGCTCCATCAGCACCTGTCTCTCCGCATAGGATTGAGTCATAAAAAATGCGGCGATTCCGGCCATCAACGCCAAACCAAGCGCCCAATGTCGGCGCACCGCACCCCACGCCGTTTGGCCGAGGGAACCCCCACCTACCGGACGGAGGAAGGAATAGAACCGTCTGAATTGTTCTTGTAACCGTAGTCGAATCTCTGTCCAGCGATTGTTCATAGTGACTCCGCCTACCATGGCAAAGACAGAGAAAATGAATACGCTGCCATCAAATCGACCAGCGCTCTGCCAAGACTCATCGGAGAGCCATCCAAAATCAGCCAGGCGCTCGCCAGGGCAGTAGTGGCTAGAACATATTCTGTTAGTGCCATGCCGGTGGGCCGACCAATCTGCCGCATCAAAACGTGTGTATATATGCTCATACTGTCTTCCTTTTGACTAACGTTGTACAAAAATTGAATAGGCGCCTCTTACCGGATCCACCCCCGAGAGAAGGAAATGCCCAGACGGAAAGGTTGCGATATGCCCTTGTTGCAGTCTGCGTATACCGAGAGCCGTAGTACTAAATTGCTTCTCTACTAGCCCAACCGATTCCTCATGGTGAGCATCGAGTGCTCGCCCCGAGTGACGAATGCTGGCCTTGAACCCGAGCTGAAGGTCTGCCATCTCAAATGACCAGCTCGAATCTCGGCTAGGTGTGACGTGTGAGATCCCTGTGAGTGGCATTTGTATTCGCCAACCCCATGCGCGGTTGCGGTTATGGTCTGCCTTCCATTGTTCAGCCACCCACAACTGTCCGATCAGTGTTCCTGCCACACACCACTGCCCCACGCGCTGAGTGACAGCGACCTGACCCTCTTTCCGCCATTGGGTCGCCCGACGCTGCGCCATTTCACAGCCAGGGTGATCACCCTGCAGATAGGTTGCATGGACATTAACGCCCCCGATATTGAAGACCAGACTCGAGAGCGCGCCCGCCAATAGACTCGAACTCATGATTCTTCCTTGCTAGCGGTCATTAATTCGAGTGCCTGGATAGGCCACATCGTGATCCACTTGATGAAACCCTGCTCGAAATCTGGACGTATTGCTATCGAGCCCCAGCAAATCAAAGGCGGGCATAAGCAGATCCTTTCCAGGAAGGTAGAGACCCTCAATGGCCTGACTCGCCAACACTGAGGGAGTCTCCCCTTCCTTAACCCGGTGATGAAAGTCCGCTCGATCCGAAGCGGCCCAGCTATCCGTGACCAATGCAATTCGGCTTGTGAGCTCTAAACGGGGAACCAGATTCCCCTTCGTCGATAAATCAGATGAAGCCCAGAGAACAGTTCGAACCGTTGATCGTGACAAATGATCAGGGGTGGGCAGCGAGAAAAGGGCCGGACCCGCCTTCATACTGACGCCGCGGAAAAGATCCGATAGCTTTGAAAGAAGCGACTTGTCAGCACCGTCCACTTTAGGCAGGTCGATCGACAATAAAACGTCCTCCGGCTGCTGTAGTACAACCTTGTGATGGCCGAGGCTACGGAATGGTTTCCATCCAGGAGCATCAAGCGGAAAGACCTCCTGCCGATCTGCGTAAAACATAGCCGACCGAATTTTCTGCTCCGGTGTAAATCCCTTTTGCCGACAAAATGCAGGATGGTTATCGCAGTCAAATGCCGCAAAACGGGCGGCCTGGCTTGTTTTAATACTTGCCATGCCAACGGTCCCGATTAGAAGAATCATCATCATCAAGGCACTGATGAGTCCAACCAGCAGTAAGAGCTCGAGCAGTGACTGGCCCTGAGGCTGGCCTACCGGTCTGAATCTCATGGTCGTCCGCCCTGCGCGATCATCAGCCCCACGGACTGATCAGTGGCGGTTGGTGCGACCAGCCGGGATGCCCAAAAAGGGGAAAATAAGTTGGCGAATTCGCGAGCAGCAGGATTGGAAAATGTATCTTTAGGCCGCTGAAAGAAAAGCTCTGCAACGCTTAATGCCCAAAGGCGATCGGTAGTCGATGCAGACCCACTTGGCGATAAGCGAGACTGGCCTGCAGTCACCTGCTGAGATTTAGACAAAGGAAGCCGTACGAGCACCGGTACCCTGACGGACGCTGTCTGTCGGCCGGCATCTGCATCTAATACCAACTCTCGATAACCACTCAGGCCAAGGTATCCAGGAATTCCCACTGCCTGCGTCTGCGCCATTGACCACGCAGATGGATTGGCCTTAGTCCCTGCGACATGCTCGGCCATGGACACTTGGCCATCCATTTGCGCATCAGCAGCACCCCAGCCAACCGGTATGGACTCATCCAATCGCGAGCATCGCCAGCTCCATCGACTTCTGCGTCTCCAAGAGTGGGCAGATAAAGTATCTGCCGCTTCCCAGCTTGCGTAATCTGGCGTAAGCCAAGTCCCCCCGCGGCGAATCAGCTTTCCAAACGCGGAATCGAGCCCGCCAGGAATGCAGCCCAGACTGGGCATCAAATACAAGCGCTGATCGTACGCCCGTGATTGAGAAAAACTGTCTTGAGATTCCTGCAGCATGCTTGCCAATGGTGTCCGCTCCGAGCCTGACCTTGTGCCCGAGAAGGCCGAGAAAGCCGAGATCGAACTGCTCGGGATAAGCTGGCCGAAAAAACGTGCATCGCCAGACCAGACCACCTCGTTGACCATAGCCTGCGCCGCAAATGGGGTCGCTGCAGCATGCATCATTTGCTGACTAGACTGAAGCAATCGGGTGTAACTCGAACGAAGGGGCACCTCGAGACTCGCACCCGCCTTTGCCAACTCATGGCTCACTTGGGCCGACTCTTGAATCCAAGCTGCCATAGATTGAACAGCCGGCATGAAGGCAGCAATAGTTCCAATATTTTGAGAAATCGTCTTAGCGTAGTGGGTCCAAGAAGCAAGGGTTACCGCCTGTGCAATCATGATTTCGTTGGCAGCGATTGCACGATTACTGTAAGCGTCGTAATTTAAGATCTGTGCATACCATGTCGCCACTGATTTAGCGGCGGAATCTGCTAGGCCAACCGCCCGCGTCTTCTCGTTATTCGTAACCGCTGCCCGCGCAAGGAGAAATGTCAGCAGCGCAATGAGCGACACCATGCCCAGCCCTAGCATCAGCACAGCACCTCGTGGTGGGGAAGAGCGACTCAATGGTTGTCCTGGTTGTAATTCTTGAGATCCTTGCGAACGTTTGCTTGAGTCCGCGCGGCTGCAGCTGAACTTGTCGCTGCGTTTATTGCAGCCCCAGCATCGTTACCTGAGATTTCTTGGGCAATACCCGCTGTCTGATTTCGGATGGTCTGACCAAGCATGCTGTAGACACCGATCGCTGCCACCGCAACCACAGCGACAACGACAATGTATTCAGTCATTCCCTGCCCCCGTGGCGATGCGGTCAATCGAAGTTCATTGGGCAAACGGCGGCTCGCGCCGATGATCCATCGAAAACAATTCAGAATAGTTTTTGACATAAACACCTCCGATAAATGCCAATCTGAGTGACTGGCCGAAGGCTATGATCGGCAGTTTAGGTCGCCAAAAAAATCATCTAGACGAACTACCCTGGCCCGTCTAGAGCAATCGATATGTCGGCGAACAAAGGGCTTTAATGCCCATGCAGCACATTGGCCGCAAATCCTGCAACCCCAATGCCAAGAAGCATGAGCGCAGGCTGCTGCCAGGCCGCCGCACTGAGGCCACCATGGTGGCCATGTGCCTGGGCATGGAGCTGAGGGATCAGATCCGATAGTGCGATGTAAATAAAGTTGGCTGCAGCTACCACCAGGAGATATGGGATCCAGCCAGCTGACTGCGCAAGGAAAAAATAAGCAACGAGCGCGCCAATGAGTGCGCCACAGCCCGTCAAAAGATTAAACAGCAGTGCCCGCGACTTAGTAAAACCGCTATTAAGCAGCACTAAGAAATTACCAATCTGCTGCGGAACTTCGTGGGTCGCAATTGCTAACGCCGTGAGCAGCCCCAGGAGCGGCCCGGCATGAAATGCTGCAGCGATAAGCACGCCATCTGCAAACGCATGAATACAACTACCAATCAGTAACGCCCAGCCCCCACGGCCCGCTGATGCAGCATCGTGTCCATGCGGATGATCATGGCCATCATGCTCATGGTGATGGTTATGGCGCAGAATCGCCAGTCGCTCTAAAACAAAAAATCCGACCAGGCCGCCCAAGAGGGCAAGGCTCACGCCATGGATCTCACCACCCAGATGCACACTCTCCGGCAGTAGGTGCAACAAGGCCGTGCCCAGCAGCATGCCGGCCGAAAAACTCACGAGCCGATCCACCACTCGCGTCAGTGGCCCAAGCGATACCGCCGCCGCCAGCAGCACCGAGATCAGTGTGGCTGCGGTTGCTGCCGCGACGGTGTAAATCAATAACATCAGCGCTTATGCAACACCGTGTTTTTTAAACCAGGCAAGTGCCCGTTGGAATGCGTCCTCTGCGGCCTCTTTTCGATAGGTCGGGCGATAGTCGGCATGAAACGCATGGGGCGCATCCGGATAAATTACAAACTCCGAGGACTGTGATGCCTTGCCGCCAAAGGATAGTCGCGTCTTCATCTCTTCGACGGTATCCATGGGAATACCGTCGTCTTTACCGCCGTAGAGCCCCAGCACTGGCCACTTCAGCTTATCGGCGATGTCATGGGGATGCGTGGGCGTAGCAGGAATAACCGTGGTCATCAGCCGGCCATACCAGGCCACTCCCGTTTTGATGCGCGGGTTTACAGCCGAGGCCATCCAGACAATACGGCCACCCCAGCAGAATCCGGTCACGCCAAAACGCGCAGCATCGCCCCCGTTACCTGCGGCCCAGTCCAGCGCGGCGTCCAGATCACCGAGTACCTCTGTATCAGTGACTTTGCTCACCACATTAGAAAAAATCTCTGGCACCGTTTTGTATTGCATGACATTGCCGTGACGAACAAAAAAATCCGGGGCAATCGCCAGGTAGCCCCGCTTCGCAAGCCGCCGGCAGACATCCTGAATATGCTCATGCACGCTCCAGATCTCGTGAATCACGATAACGGTAGGCAGTTTGGTCTTGCCCGCGGGCATCGCACGATAGGCGGGAATCTTGCGATCTTTCGCCTGAATCTCAATCATGCCCGCAGTCAGTCCCTGGGTATCGGTCGTGATCACCTGGGCAAGTAGCTCACCTGTGGGCGCAACCGATGCAGCAAACCCAGCCGCAACAGAGGCCTTGATGAACCCGCGTCGGCTTGAGCCATCAGCAGATTGCGGCGATAAGGAATTAATTTCGTCTTGAATAGCCTTATTCATTGCAGACTCCTGTTCCATAGTTAATGGGCCTCATCCCAGTTATCACCCACCCCAACATCAACAATCAACGGCACCCGAAGCTTGGCGACGGTCTCCATCTTTTCCGGTAAAAGACCGCGGATGGTCTCGATTTCGTCTTCCGGCACCTCCAGGACCAGCTCGTCGTGGACCTGCAGAACCAGCCGAGATCTTAGCTGCTTCTGCTCCAGACTCTGCTGTACCTGGATCATCGCAAGCTTAATTAAATCCGCTGCCGTGCCCTGCATTGGAGCGTTAATTGCCGCACGCTCAGCAGCCTGGCGGCGCGGGCCGCTCGGCGAATTGATCTCCGGCAGCCACAGCCGTCGGCCAAACACGGTCTCGACATAGCCCTTGGATTTCGCCTGGTCACGGATCTCATCCATATAACGCTTTACCCCTGGGTATTTCGCGAAATACTGGCCAATGTAGTTTTTGGCGACACCCTGTTCGATATCTAGATTTCTCGCAAGCCCATAGGCACTCATGCCATAGATCAGTCCAAAGTTGATTACCTTGGCATACCGGCGCTGCTCACCACTGACCTGGTCAAGCGGCACGCCAAACACCTCACTCGCAGTCGCGCGATGGACATCCTCACCCGCTTGGAATGCGGCCATCAGCCCTTGATCTTCAGACAGATGGGCCATGATGCGCAGCTCAATCTGCGAATAGTCTGCCGACATGAGTTTCGAGCCCTTTGGCGCAACAAATGCCTGACGGATACGCCGACCCTCCGGCGTACGCACGGGAATATTCTGCAAATTCGGGTCACTCGATGCCAGCCGCCCCGTTACCGCAACCGCCTGTGAGAACGTGGTGTGCACGCGCCGGGTAGTTGAATCCACCATCCTGGGTAATTTATCGGTGTATGTCGACTTCAGCTTTGAAAAGCTTCGCCACTCCAGCAATATCCGCGGCAACGGATAGTCTTCGGCAAGCTTTTCTAAAACATCTTCGTCAGTAGAGGCCGCACCTGTGGCGGTCTTTTTGACTGGGGTATAGCCAAGCTTTTCGAAAAGAATTTCACCAAGCTGCTTCGGAGATCCCAGATTAAAAGGCTGTCCAGCCAGTTCATGGGCCTGGGCCTCAAGCGCAGCAATTTTCTTGGCGAGCTCGGCGCTTTGCTCAATTAAGAGTCGGGCATCGACCTCAATGCCGTTGTGCTCCATCTGCCAGAGTACCTGTGCGACGGGCAGCTCAATATCAGAATAGACCCGATGAAGCTTGGCATCGGCCTGAATCTGGGGCCATAGGGTGTCATGCAAATGAAGCGTGAAATCCGAGTCTTCGCCCGAGTAACGTGTGGCCACCTCGATGGAAACTTCATCAAACCCGATGCGCGAGGCACCCTTGCCAGTGACATCGTCATAGCTTAGGCCTTTGCGGCCAAGATGCCGCTGCGATAACGAATCCAGATCATGCGACTTGTGGGCCTCCAGCACATAGGACTCCAGCAAGGTGTCATGGGCAACACCACGCAAAAAGATTCCAGCACCTGCTAAGACATGCATGTCGTACTTCAGATTCTGTCCGACCTTTTTCCGCGAGCCATCTTCAAACCAGGGTTTAAGCTTTGCTAACACCTCTTCAGCAGGCAGTTGCTGCGGTGCCCCCGCATAGCGGTGGGCCAACGGGATGTAGACCGCCTTGCCGCGGGCCCAGGAAAACGACAGGCCTACAATGCGTGCGGCGCGCGGATCAATCGATGTCGTTTCGGTATCAAATGCCGCAAGCGTCTGTGCCTGAAGCTCCTTAAAGAACGTATCAAAGGCACCCCACTCGGCAATCGTCTGATACTCACCCTGCACCTCAAAGAGATCGGAAGCGGCGGATGCCACTGGCAAAGCAGATGAAGCTGCCGAGGCGCCCCCAGCCCCCTGCCCCTGAACGGATTCATCACCAATGCCGCGCAGGCTTCGATCGAGCTGGTAGGTCTCTTTAAGCGCGCCGATCGCCGCCATATCTAAAGGCATCCAGACCAGATCCTGATCAAAACTCTTGATCACCGATGATAGATCACAGTCAGTCTTTACGGTCACCAGCTGTCGTGCTGTGGGCAGCCAATTAAGCGCCTGCCGCAGATGCTCGCCTACGACGCCTGAGATTTCTCCTGCAGCAGCCATCACTGCATCCAGAGAGCCGTACTGATTGAGCCATTTTGCTGCAGTCTTTGGGCCAACCTTCTGAACGCCCGGCACGTTATCCGAGGTGTCGCCGACCAAAGACAGGTAATCCACAATTAACTCGGGCGGGACGCCAAACTTTTCAATCACAGCCTGACGATCCGAGACCTTTGCAGGTCCGCCATCGCGGCTCATGGTGTCGATCAGCGTCACCTGGTCGTTGACCAACTGCGCAAGGTCCTTATCGCCCGTTACGATCATCGTGGGCAGGCCCTGCCCAGCCGCCTGAAGCGCCAGTGTGCCAATCACATCATCGGCCTCTACCCCATCGACCTGCAACAGCGGCCAGCCCAAGGCCCGCACCGCCTGGAAAATCGGCTGCACCTGGGCTGCCAGATCCTCCGGCATCGCGGACCGGTTGGCCTTGTATTCGGCATAAATCTGATCGCGAAAGGTCGGACCTTTTGGATCAAACACACAGGCCACATAGCGTGCAGGCCATTCGCTGCGGACTCGGCGCAGCATATTCACCATGCCGGTTAATGCCCCGGTGGGAAGACCGGAACGGGTTCTCAGATCCGGCAGTGCGTGAAAAGCCCGATAAAGAAAACTTGAGGCGTCGATCAGAAGCAGGCGTGCGGGCTGCTCAGCGGCCTGGGAATCAGTATTCACCGGGAGTTCCAAGAAATCGTGTCACGAATGGGAAGGCCTGCCAGTGTAGCTAAAATCAGGGTTTACGAACCCCGCCCCCTCCCCATGACTAACCCTCCCCCAGCCCCCGTTAATTTCATCCGCCACATCATTGACGCGGACCTGACGGCTGGACGGGTCCAGTCGGTCGTCACCCGCTTTCCGCCAGAGCCCAACGGCTATCTACATTTTGGACATGCAAAATCGATCTGCCTGAACTTTGGGCTGGCACGGGACTATCAGGGACGCTGCCATCTTCGGCTTGATGACACCAACCCCACCCGAGAGGAACAAGAGTATGTCGATGCCATTGAGGCAGCAGTCAAATGGCTCGGCTTTGACTGGGGTGCACACCACTATTTTGCAAGCGATTACTTTGAGCAGCTCTATGAATTTGCCGAAGCCTTAATTCAGGACGGGCACGCATACGTCGACTCGCAATCCGCAGAGGATATTCGGACCCATCGTGGCACGCTGACTGCGGCAGGAAAAAATTCACCCTTTCGGGATCGATCCGCGCAGGAAAATCTCTCGCTTTTTCGTGACATGAGGGCGGGCAAGTTTCCCGATGGCAGCCATGTACTGCGGGCCAAAATCGATATGGCATCTCCGAACATGAATCTTCGGGATCCCGTGCTCTACCGAATCCGACATGCTGAGCACCACCGCACGGGTAAGCAGTGGTGCATCTATCCGCTCTATGACTACGCGCATCCCCTATCAGATGCCATTGAGCAGATCACCCACTCGATCTGCACCCTTGAATTTGAGGACCATCGGCCACTCTACGACTGGCTACTGGAAAAGGTCGCTGCCAGCGGAAAACTCAATCCCCAAGCGCTACCGCATCAGTTTGAGTTTGCGCGACTGAATCTAACTTATGTGGTGCTCTCCAAACGTAAGCTGGTCGATCTGATTGAAGCAAAGGCAGTCAACGGCTGGGATGACCCGCGTATGCCCACCCTGATGGCCGCCCGACGTCGCGGCTACACACCCGAAGGGTTTCGTCGCTTTGCGGAAATGATCGGTGTATCCAAATCCGATGGGTGGATCGATTACAGCGTGCTGGAAGAATGCATGCGCGATCATTTGAACGATACAGCGCTGCGGCGCATTGCAGTGATTGATCCAGTAAAGCTCGTGTTAGAAAACGTACCTGAAGGCCATGAGGAAGAATGCTTTGCACCCAATCACCCTCAGCAGCCCGATCTGGGCAAACGGGCGATTCCCTTCTCCAGAGAGCTCTGGATCGAGCGGGATGATTTTCAGGAAACTCCCGTGAAGGGGTTTTTCCGACTCTCGCCCGGCGCGCAGGTCAGACTGCGCTATGCCTATGTCATTGAATGCACAGGATTTGAGAAAACCGCTGACGGTGAAGTAACCGAAATTCGCGCAAAGATTTTTCCAGACAGCAAAAGCGGCACACCGGGTGCCGACCAGTACAAGGTAAAGGGCAATATTCATTGGGTCTCCAAGGCACATGCCTATATCGGACCGCTTCGAATGTTTGATCGGCTCTTTGCCCATCCAACACCGGGCGCCCGACGAGAAGGTGACGCTCCTGAATTAGAGCGCAACTTTTTAGATGACCTTAATCCCAACTCGCTCACAGAAATTCAGGCAGCAATGGAGCCGAGTCTTAAAGACGCAAAACCGGAGGATCGGTTTCAATTTGAGCGGCACGGATACTTTGTCGCAGACCTGAAGGACTCCTCTGCCGGTGCACCAGTCTTTAATCGCACCGTCACCCTAAAAGACTCCTGGAAATAAGCCATGCATGTCATTGCCCACGAAGCCCCAACGCCCGGGCTGCCCCCCGGCACACTGCCCGCGACTCGCCTGATCGAGATCGACTCACCGAAGCCCACAGCCGAGCAGGTATTAATTAAGGTCGAATACGCTGGCGTCAATCGGCCAGATCTTTTGCAGCGCAAAGGACTGTACCCGCCACCGCCAGGCGCATCGCCCTATATGGGCCTGGAGGTCAGCGGCACCATTGCCAGCGTGGGTGCGGGCGTGACGCAGTGGAAAGTGGGTGACCGTGTCTGCGCGCTTACTCCCGGCGGCGGTTACGCCGAAGAGGTGCTCACCCATGCCGGCCACTGCATGCCAATTCCAGGGGGCTTGAGCATGTTGCAGGCGGCTGCACTTCCTGAGACCTATCTCACAGTGTGGGCCAACCTGATCGAACGCGGAGCACTCAAGTCTGGCGAAACAGTGCTTATTCACGGCGGCTCCAGTGGCATTGGTGTGACTGCAATTCAAATGGCCAAATGGATGCAAGCCACCGTCTTTACGACCGTGGGCTCTGATGAAAAAGCACGGGCCTGCGCTGAACTCGGCGCAGACGTCGTGATGAACTATCGCACTGATGACTGGGCGAATGTCGTAAAAGAAAAAACTGCTGGACAAGGCGTCAACCTGATCCTGGACATGGTGGGCGCTGCCTACATGGAGAGAAACCTGCGCAGCCTTGCCCTTGAGGGTCGCCTTGTACAGATCGCATTTCTCACCGGCAGCAAAACCGAGATTGACTGGACGCCCCTGATGATTAAGCGGCTCACCTTCACCGGTTCGACCCTGCGGGCCCGCTCCGATGAGCAAAAATCAAGGCTCGTAGCCGCACTTCAACAGACCATCTGGCCACAGCTTGCCAAGGGCGCTCTGCTGCCCAAGATTCATTCGGTATTTCCCCTCACCGAGATCGATCAGGCCCATGCTTTAATGGAATCCTCCGCCCACGTCGGCAAGATCATGCTCAAGGTCTCCCCATGACAACCGTAAATCCCCCCTCCGCCGCACAGTCACGCACAAAACTGCATGTGTATACATCCCCATCACCTGCCCTGCTTCTTCGCGTGGTGCGGTATCTCTGCAGTCAACAGATTGCAGTAGAGGTCGGCAAGAATTTTGTAAAGTTTCCCCGCGCAGAGCCCCGTGGCGATGACGCAGCAGCCGCTCTGAAGGCAATGGGATTTCGAGTGCTGACCAGCATGGATCAGTTTGATCCCGATACCGATGCCAATATGGGTGAACGGTGTGCTCCGCTGTTGGCTGAAGAGCAGGCCCCCAAGGGCCATGTACATGGGCCGGACTGCGGTCATGATCACGCGGGCCATGTGCACGGACCCGACTGCGGCCACGATCACCATCACGGCAAACATGGCGATCACAGCCATGACCATAAGCATGATCACGACCACGACCATGAGCATGACCACGGTCACAGCCACGGCCACCGCGGACATCAGCACTGATGATTCGCATTCGTGGCGCCCGGCAAAACAACCTCAAAAATATTGATCTTGACCTCCCCGCCGGGGAGATGATTGTTGTGACCGGGGTCTCTGGCTCCGGTAAGAGCTCTCTGGTCTTTGACACCCTCTATGCAGAAGGGCAGCGGCGCTATGTCGAAACCTTCTCGGCCTATGCGCGACAGTTTCTTGATCGGATGGACAAGCCACAGGTGGATCGCATTGAGGGCGTACCGCCGGCAATAGCGATTGATCAGACCAATCCGGTGCGCACCTCGCGCTCGACCGTGGGCACCATGACCGAGCTCACCGATCACTTTAAGCTGATGTTCGCAAGGCTTGCAGAGCTGCGCTGCAAATCGTGCGGACAACCAGTCAAGCGCCAGACGGCCCAAGGCATCAGCATGCTGATTCTGGCCGGCGTGCCCGAATCACGGGTCGAGATCAGCTTTCCTATTCATGCGCCGGAATCTCTGCCGGATGAACAGATTCAAGCCTGGCTCTCCGCACAGGGCTTCACCAAGATTCAGTCACGCAGCCAGGACACGCTATACGTGATTCAGGATCGGCTTGTGCTTCGGGCCGATACCGCGCGTGATCGCATCAACGACTCCGTGGAGGCTGCGCTACGGCATGGCCATGGCCGCTGCCGCGTCCTCATTGGCACCCAACAGCACGACTTCACCAGCAGCCTTTCCTGTGGCAGCTGCAAGGTCCAGTACAACGAGCCGCGGCCGGCGCTGTTCTCGTTTAACTCGCCGATTGGCGCATGTGATACCTGTCGTGGTTTTGGGCGTGTGATCGGTATTGATCCGGGACTGGTCATTCCTGATGAACAGAAAAGCCTTTCTCAAGGCGCGGTAAAGCCATGGCAGACAAACGCCTATCACGACTGCCAGAAGGAATTGGTAAAGCATGCCCAGAAACGCGGCGTACCAATTGATACACCGTTTGTAAAACTCTCCGCCAAACACAAGGCCTGGGTATTTGAGGGAGACGATGACTGGTCGGGTGACTGGAACCGACAGTGGTACGGCGTAAACCGGTTCTTTGAGTACCTGGAGAGCAAAGCCTACAAGATGCATGTACGTGTACTGCTGTCTCGCTACCGCAGCTACACCGAATGCCATTCATGTAAAGGCGCGCGTCTAAAGCCCGAGGCCTTACTATGGACCATGCATGGCAAGACCATCCACGATGTCATGCTCCTGCCGATAGCCGACGCGCTGTCATGGGTGCGAACGGCCAGTACCCAGGAAAAGCAGGCCCCATCTGCCCGTGGGGGCGCCGAGCAGGCCGCCAGCGATGTGGTCACAAAAGAGATTCTCTCCAGGCTACAGTTCTTGTCGGATGTCGGCCTGGGCTACCTGACACTTGATCGGCAATCCCGCACGCTCTCGGGTGGAGAAGTCCAGCGTATTAATCTGACGACTGCCCTGGGCACCTCGCTGGTCAACACGCTATTTGTGCTGGATGAACCATCGATTGGACTTCACCCACGCGACCTGCATCGGATCATCAAGGTCATGCATCAGCTTCGCGATGCAGGCAACACCCTGGTGGTGGTTGAGCATGATCCACTGGTGATGCAGGCAGCCGATCGCATCATCGATATCGGGCCCGGGCCCGGCGAGCATGGCGGATCTATTCTGTTTAATGGTACTTATCCGAAGCTACTCGCCGCCAAGACCCTCACCGCGAAATATCTCAATGGTGAGCTAAACGTGAGCCCACCGGCTGCAGCCGTCAGTCCCCACGGATCGCGGCAGTTGGTAATTACCGGCGTGCGCGCAAACAACCTTCGTGCAATCGACGTCTCTATTCCACTTGGCCAGCTGGTCTGTGTCACAGGCGTCTCTGGTAGCGGCAAATCAACCCTGGTTCAAGATGTGCTGTATCCCGCAATGTGCAAGGCAAAAGGCAAGCCGACCGAGGCACCCGGTGCCTTTGACAGGCTGACGGGGGCTGATCTGATTCATGATGTCGTGCTCGTCGATCAATCTCCGATCGGCAAGACCACACGATCTAACCCCGTGGTCTATGTCGGAGCCTTTGATGCAATTCGTCAGCGGTTTGCCGAGCTGCCCCAGGCCAAACAGCGCAACTACACGCCGGGCACCTTTAGCTTTAACGCAGGCGATGGCCGCTGCCCAAGCTGCGGGGGCAATGGCTTTGAACATGTGGAGATGCAGTTTCTCTCAGATGTGTATCTGCGCTGCCCTGACTGCGATGGCAAACGCTTTAGAAAAGAGATTCTTGAAATTGAGCTCAACGGCAAGTCAATTGCCGACGTTTTAGAACTCACCATCAGCCAGGCTTTGGAGTTTTTCTCCGGTGACGAGGAGATCGCCTTAAGGCTGCAGCCATTGGTCGATGTCGGCCTAAGCTATCTGAAATGCGGGCAGCCCGTGCCTACCCTTTCCGGGGGGGAGGCCCAGCGACTGAAGATTGCCGGCCATCTGGCCGAAGCTGCCAATAAAGCGATTAAGGGCGCACTACTGATCTTCGATGAGCCGACAACGGGCCTGCATTTCGACGACATCGCCAAACTACTCAAAGCCTTAATGGCGCTGAAGGCCGCTGGACATAGCCTGTTAATCGTTGAACACAACCTCGACGTGATCAGTTGTGCGGATTGGATCATTGACCTTGGACCCGAGGCAGGCGCAGAGGGCGGGCAGATTGTGGCCGCAGGCACAGTCGCCCAGATCATCGACTGCCCGCACTCCCACACCGGCAAGGCACTCGCCGATGCGCTTAAGGGGGCATCGGCGGTACTGAGTGCGCAAGAGCCCGCGCCACGCAGGCATCAAGGCACCCAGGCCATTGAAATTCACGGGGCACGGGAACATAACCTGAAGAATGTTCACGTTAATATCCCCCGCGAGAAAATGACTGTAATTACCGGCGTATCCGGCAGCGGCAAGTCAACGCTCGCATTCGATATTCTCTTTGCCGAAGGCCAGCGTCGATACCTGGAATCCTTAAACGCCTATGCACGGCAGTTTGTTCAGCCCGCCACACGGCCAGACATCGATGCGGTATTCGGCATTCCGCCAACCGTGGCGATTGAGCAGCGCACGAGCCGTGGCGGCCGCAAGAGCACGGTCGGCACACTCACCGAGATCCATCATTTTCTGCGGCTCTTGTTTGTAAAGATTGGCATTCAACACTGCCCGGACTGTAATACGGCCATCAAACCACAGAGCCTGGAGTCGATTCTTGCCACTCTGATAACACGCCATCGTGGACAGCACATCGGGCTTCTCGCGCCTTTGGTGATTAATCGCAAGGGCATCTATCAAGACCTCGCCAAATGGGCAGCATCAAAGGGCCACAGCCATCTGCGCGTAGATGGCCAGTTTGTGCCAACCGCAGCGTTCCCGAAACTAGATCGCTTTAAGGAACACACCATTGAATTGCCGATCGGCGATATTCACGTCCAGCCTTCTCATGAGTCGCAGATCAAGACGCTGTTACAGGAGACACTTAATTTCGGGCAGGGCGTAGTTCATGTCATGGCACCACTTCAAGGCCCCAAGCCATCGATTACCGTGCTCTCGACCCGCAGGGCCTGCCCTTCCTGCGGAACCGGATTTTCAGAACTTGATCCGCGTCTTTTTTCCTACAACTCAAAGCATGGATGGTGCGATGAGTGCTTCGGTACCGGTGTTCAGATTGCCGAGTTCGATAGCGAGCAGACCGGGGAAGAAGAGGTCTGGCAGGACGGGTCTACAAACGGAGAAGACATCACCTGCTCCGCCTGTAATGGCGCACGATTAAACCAGACGGCCTTGGCGGTCAGAGTTGCAGATCGCAACATTGCTGCGCTTTCTGCCGAGCCGGTCTGCGAGCTGCCTCCGTGGATGCGCGAGCTCACACGACACCTGGGCGACCGCGATCTGGCGATTGCCAAGGATTTAATCTCCGAAATCAACTCACGGCTCGCGTTTCTTACCGAGGTCGGACTGGGCTATCTCGCCCTGGATCGTGCGGCGCCAACACTCTCCGGAGGAGAGGCACAGCGTATTCGTCTCGCGGCCCAGCTGGGATCAAACCTGCAGGGGGTCTGCTATATCCTGGATGAGCCCACGATTGGCTTACACCCCCGGGACAATCAGGCGCTGTTGCGACTTCTCACCGAGCTTAAAAATAAAGGCAATACCTTGGTGGTGGTTGAGCACGACGAAGACACCATTCGTCTGGCCGATCACTTAATCGATATCGGGCCGGGCGCCGGTGCTCGCGGTGGCGCCCTGATTGCCCAGGGCAGCCAGCGCGATCTGGAGACCTCGGCGGAATCGATCACCGGACGCTATCTGCGCGAGCCGTTGAGACATTCTGGCAAGTCCCTTCGCGGCACTCCAAAAGAATTTATCTCGATCCACAAGGCGCAGCTTCACAATCTGCAGTCCGCCAATGCCGAGATTCCACTGCACCGACTCACGGTCGTCACGGGCGTCTCGGGCTCAGGCAAATCAAGCCTTGCGCGCGATGTACTGCTTGCAAACCTCACAGCCGCACTGCGGTCAGATCGGCCCTCTGGCCCACGCGCTGCCCCTGCTGCGGCTAGCAGCAAACGATCATCCGTCAGTCGCCCTACAGGCGCACGCGCCAAGTCCGGTCTGCTGTGGACGGGATGCGCATCGATCTCCGGATGGGAGTCGATCGATCGCGTGCTAGAGGTCGATCAGACGCCCATTGGCAAAACACCCCGCTCAACGCCCGCCACCTACATCGGATTTTGGGACACGATTCGTAAGCTGCTCACAGAAAGTGAAGAAGCACGCATGCGTGGATGGAAGGCCAACCGGTTCTCCTTTAACACGGGCGATGGACGATGCAGCCTGTGCGAGGGTCAGGGATGGCAAAAGGTCGAGATGAACTTTCTGCCTGATGTTCGGGTGCTTTGCGATGGATGCGGCGGCACACGATTTAATGCAGAGACCCGATCTGTGCTCTGGCGTGGGGCCAATGTCGCCGACATTTTGGCAATGAATGTCGATGCGGCAGTCAGCTTTTTTGAAAATCACCCTTCTGTGCAGCGGCCACTCAAACTGCTTCAGGATGTTGGCCTTGGCTATCTGACCCTTGGTCAGCCCAGCCCCACCCTATCAGGCGGAGAGGCACAACGCATTAAGCTGGTGACCGAGCTGGTCAAGGCCTCAGGCAATACAGGAAAGACATCCATGCACACCCTGTATGTGCTCGACGAGCCGACCGTAGGGCTTCACATGGCCGATATTGAAAAGCTGATTCATGTACTGCACCGCTTGGTCGATGCAGGCAATACCGTGGTGGTCATTGAACATCAGCTCGATATCTGGGCCCAGGCGGACTGGATCATCGATCTCGGGCCCGAGGGCGGTGCAGGCGGTGGCAAGATCGTGGGCCAGGGATCACCTGCCCAGATTGCAAAACTTAAGACCCATACTGGCCGAGCGCTCGGTGCATTCCTAAAAGAGCGGTCGGCTTAAGTCCCTCTTCGTGATGGGAATCTAGCGTTGGGGGGCTTTCTCTCGTCGCGGTCGCCGACCGCGAAACACGCGGAATTCTGACGCTCTATGCAAACAGCTCAACAGAAGTCAGCGCTCAGGCCGACTGCTTCGCCAGATCTGCAGCAGTAGTAAATGCATCAGCAAAAAATTCATCCTCAGGCAATTTGCACTGGGCGACAAAATCCCGAAGCGCCGACTGCACAACAATCGGTGCACCACAGGCATAGACCTGATGCCCGGACAAATCTGGAAAATCCTGCATCACGGCCTGATGCACAAACCCCGTGCGGCCCGTCCATTGATCCTCTGGCAGCGCATCACTCACCACAGGAATAAATTTGAAGTCTTGATGTGTCTTCTCCCACTGCAAGGCCAGATCAGACTGATACAAATCATGCGGCCGACGGCCGCCCCAATAAAGCCGCATCGGCCGGCGAATATTTTTCATCGCGGCATATTCCACCACTGCCTTGATCGGCGCAAAACCCGTGCCACTGGCTAAAAGAATCATAGGCTTGGCACTGTCTTCCCGCAGGAAAAATGTGCCCTGCGGCCCCTCAAAGCGCAGAATATCTTTCTCTTTAACGGCATTCGCAGACGGAGTGCCCGAGCCAAATAGCGCATCGGTAAACGCACCACCGGGCGTGTGCCGAATATGAAGCTCAATCACATTTTCTTGATGGGGAGCGCAGGCCATCGAATAGCTTCGACGCTTGCCATCTTTTAGCAGGATATCAATGTACTGGCCGGCGAGATAGTCGAATTTCTCCGCTGCAGGTAGCTGTAACTTCACGATGGCGACATCCGTCGCCGCCCGGGTAATGCTCTGCACGCGGCAGGGCATTTTGCGCACGGGAATCATGCCTTCTGCTGCGACCACCCGCGCCTTCACCACAACATCGGTCAGGGCAGTCGCACAACACAACAGTACCCCACCCTGTTCGCGCTCTTCATCGCTTAAGACCTTACGACGATAGTCACCATAGTCGACCCGGCCTTCCATCAGTCGGGCCTTGCAGGAACCACAGGCTCCATCTTTGCAGCCATAGGGCAGGACAACCCCTGCACGTAATGCGGCCTGAAGAATGGTCTCGCCCTCATCTACGGGAAACGCTCTGCCTGATGGCAGCAAGGAACACTGATGACTCAAGATACTTCGCCTCCTGTAAAGACCTTAACGATACTGCACCCAATAGAGAAAGAATCCGGCAAACGCCAGGGCAATCATGCTGGGAATCAGGGCCATGATGGGGGCGGGCCACGTCGTCAACACGCCGAGATGCGAAAACAGGCTATTGAGCAAGTGAAATCCCACGCCAATCAAAATCCCAGCAAACACCCGCGCGCCGACCGCCCCAGACCGCGCCTGTAAAAAGGCCGCGGGCAGCGCTAAAAGCATCATCACCCAGATGACCCAGGGATAGACCAGTCGCTTCCAGAATGCGATTTCGTAGCGTTCCGATTGCTGCTTGTTTTGTTTCAGATACTGGATATACCGATACAGCTCAATCGACGACATTCGATCCGGATCGGTCACCAGTGCGCCCAGCATTTCCAAAGAAAGCGACGAACTCATGAGCAGCCGTTCGCGCTCGCGCTGGGCCACACTGCCATCTCGCGAGAATTCCACCACACGCACGCCGCGCAGCTCCCAGTCAAAGCCCTGGTCGGTCTGGCCAAGAAAATGTCCGGTTTTCGCCTCCACCATGGATGACATGCGCTGCTGGGCGTCGAATTCGTACACCGTAACCCGCTCTAAAGTCTGATCCTGGTTCATGCGGGCGGCATTTACAAAACGAAAAATACGGCCATCGCCCCCTGCAATCTGCGATGAATCTCTAAGCCACAATCCCGACCGCATCTGGCCCAGGCCGGTTCCTGAATCCCGAATTCGGCCACGAAAGTCCTCCACCGCCGGCACCACAAACTCAGAGAACACGGCAGTCAGCACAATCATCGGAAATCCGATGTAGAGCATCGATCGAATCGCAACCCCGGGCAGCAACCCCGATACACGAAAGACAGTGAACTCTGAATGCGCTGCACTCTGCGACAAGGCCCAGAGGGCGCCGATCAACGCAGCAATCGGTGCGAGCTCAACCACGCGGCTGGGCATGCCCAAGAGCACGTATATCAATGCATGTTCAAAGCGATAACCCCCAATGCCCACCTCGTTGATCTCTGCCAAAAGATCAAAAAACAAAAACAGCGACAGAAATCCCAGCATCACAAAGGTCGTCGCCTGAACGATACTTTTGCCAATGTAACGACGAAAAATAAAATCGTTCATCGCATCCGCCACCAGATCATGCCGGCTGCAATTGCCAAAAGCAGCGTGGGCAGGGGCCACCATGCCATGGCCAGGCTCCATTTCCCTTGAGTCACTGTGGCCGTCACTGCGGTAAAGAGATTGCTCGCGGTGAGATAAATCAGTAACGCGAGAATCAGATTCACCGCCCGCCCTGAGCGGGCCTGGGTGACTGCCAACGGAATCGCCAACACGCCCAGAGCGAGTGTTAAGAGCGGCAGGCCAACACGTAGCGCAAGCTCCCCCTGTACTGCCGGCTCTTGGCGATCGACGAGGCTTAGCGTCGACGCTGAACGAATCGTCTCCTGGGCCCTTGCGCCCCGTGTCGACTGATCAACCCGAAACCGATAGACATCAAACCCCGTGGTCTGAGTCTCTAGGCCATCGGGGCTCAGATCGGTCCGATAGCCACGCTCCAAAACAATCCATTGCTGACCATCGGTGTCTGTCTCGAATCGGCCTGTTGACGAGACCAGCACGGACTGCTGGCCCTTGCTGTCGATCGAGCGAATAAACACCGATCCGGTGCGACCCCCTTCATCGTCGGGGTTTTCGAGAAAAAAGACCCTCTGGCCAGAATAGGATTCCCGAAACTGGCCGGGACTGACGCGCTGTGCATCACCCCGGTTCTGAATCTCATCCTCGAATTCGGAAATCTGCTGCTTCGACCATGGCGCCACCACCGTGGATGTCAGCGCGACCAGCAGAATCATCGGCCACATAAAGCGCCAGACCGGCCGCAGAAAATCCGCCAGGCTCTTGCCAGAGGACAGCCAGATCACCATCTCAGAGTCACGCCACCAGCGCGACAGGACCATAAATACCGAGATATACACCGTAAGCATCAGCACGGTACTCATCAGATTCAGGGTATTGAAGACAATTAAGGGCAGCACCAGCTCTCCGTCGACCCGGCCGGAGGCCGCCCGGCCGAGCGCCCGAATCAAAATCATCGTCACCAGGGTGGTGAGCAACACCGCCAAAACCCCGCCAGAAGTCGATCTGAGCTCTCTGAGCAGGGATTTTTGAAAGAGCATTTTCTTTATAATTTGAGGTTTCTCAGATTCGGGCATTTTGTCATGACTGCACCCGCCGCCCCCAAAGACATCAAAGAACCCAAAGACCCCGGCGAACACCGGGAGCCTGCCCAATTTATCGCCAGCAATAAGCCGGTCGATCGGGCCACTGCCGACTGCGTCTGGGTCGGCATTTTTGCCACCGGCACCGGCGCGGTCGAGCTGTCGAACGCCGCCAAGGTCCTCGACAAAGTATCCAACGGGGCTGTGGCCCGGGCAATCAAAGCAGGCGATATCGATGGCAAGGCGGGCAATAACCTGCTGCTGCGGGACCTGACCGGCCTGCCCTCGCCCCGCGCATTGCTCGTCGGCCTGGGCAAGCGTGATGATCTGAACGAAAAGGTCTTCTGCGACGCCATCCGTGGCGCGATGAAATCGATTGCAGGCTCCAAAGGCATCAAACGCATCGCCTCATTTCTGACCGACGTTCCCGTTAAAGCAAAAAGCGGCGAACGCTCAGGCACATGGCGGGTAACTGCCCATGTCACCTGTGTACGTGAGGCCGGTTATCGCTTTGAGCGCTTTAAAACCAAAAAAGACGACAACGGCCAAGATGCCGGCGGCAAAGCAAAAGCGGCAAAACCGGCCGCCGAAGGCATCACCCATGTAGAGATGCTGCTGCCCGGCGATATGCGGCCCACCGAGGCGCCGAAAGTCATTGAAGACGCGCAGGCCCTGGCCAATGGCCTGCAACTCACCAAGGATCTTGCCAACCTTCCCCCAAATATCTGCACGCCCACCTATCTTGCCAACCAGGCCAAGACGCTGGCACGAGAATTCAGACTCAAAATCGAAGTGCTGGACCGGGCTGCGATGGAAAAGCTTGGCATGGGCGCCCTGCTCGCCGTAGCGCAAGGATCTGCCCAGCCCCCGCAGTTCATCGTGGTTCAGCATTTGGGTGCAACGACGAAAGACGCTCCCCATGTATTGGTGGGCAAGGGCATCACCTTCGATACCGGCGGCATTTCTCTAAAGCCAGCCGCTGACATGGATGAGATGAAATACGACATGTCGGGCGCTGCGACCGTGCTGGGTGTCATGCGCGCAGTCGCTGAGATGGGACTAAAGCGCAACGTGATTGGCGTGATTCCCACTTGTGAAAATATGCCCAGTGGCACTGCCACTCGACCAGGTGACATTGTCACCTCGATGTCTGGTCAGACCGTTGAGATTCTGAACACCGATGCCGAGGGCAGGCTCATCCTGTGCGATGCGCTCACCTATGTCGAAAAATTCAAGCCCGCATCGGTCATCGATATCGCTACGCTGACCGGTGCCTGTGTCATCGCTTTGGGTGCCGTCAACTCGGGGCTCTTTAGTCCTGATGATCAGCTCGCCGATGCGCTGGTGAAAGCCGGCCAGGATGCGCTCGATCCTGCGTGGCGCATGCCGCTGCAAGAGGAATACCAAGAGCTCTTGAAGTCACCCTTTGCCGATATGGCCAACGTGGGCGGCAGAGCGGCCGGAAGCGTGACAGCCGCATGTTTTCTGTGGCGGTTTACCAAGGCCTATCGCTGGGCGCATTTGGATATCGCGGGAACAGCCTGGAAATCTGGCGCCGCCAAAGGCGCAACCGGCCGGCCCGTATCGCTGCTGGTGGAGTTTCTGAAAAACGGCCTGGAGTAAGGCGTATGCGGCCAGGCCATGACCTCGATTGATTTTCATTTCAATACGCCCAATCGTCTGGAATACGCCTGCCGGCTCACGCGCAAGATCCTGAACTCCGGCCAGGCGACCCTGGAGTCGCCGCTGCTCGTGTTCTGCGCCGATCGCAGCCGACTGGATCACTTCGATGACATGCTGTGGAGCCTGTGGCCTGATGAATTTATTCCACATGCGCACGTCTCCCTGCCCGAGGCACACGAATCACCCATTCTGCTGACTGACCAAGATATCAAACTGCATCAGCACACGGTGCTGCTCAATCTCGACGACGCACCGCCGCCTTTTTTTACCCGATTTACACGACTGCTTGAGGTCGTCTCCACCGAAGAGAATGACCGTGCCAAGGCCCGCGAACGATTCGGTTTTTATCGGGACCGTGGCTACGCAATCAATAACTATGACCTCTCTAAAAAATCATGACCGAGCTGGCGAAATCGTTTGAACCTTCTGAGATTGAGCAACGCTGGGGGCCCGAGTGGGAATCCCGCGGCCTGTATCGCGCCGGTAACCGAGAGGCCAGTAGCGCATTCTCCATTCAGCTGCCCCCTCCCAATGTCACCGGCACCCTGCACATGGGCCACGCGTTTAATCAAACCCTGATGGATACGCTCACCCGCTGGCATCGCATGAAAGGGGATAACACCCTGTGGCTGCCCGGTACAGATCATGCAGGTATTGCTACCCAGATCGTCGTCGAGCGGCAGCTCGATGCCAAAGGCATATCACGGCACGACCTGGGCCGCGACGATTTCATTAAGCGGGTCTGGGAGTGGAAAGAGCACTCGGGTTCCACCATTACTGGCCAAATGCGTCGACTGGCAGCAAGCTGCGACTGGGATCTCGAGTACTTCACCATGAATCCGCAGTGCTCAGAAGTCGTCAAAGAAGTCTTTGTGGCGCTCTTTGAGCAGGGGCTTATCTATCGCGGTAAGCGATTGGTCAATTGGGATCCGACGCTCCTCACTGCAGTCTCCGATCTCGAGGTCATTAGCGAGGAGGAAGATGGGTCGCTCTGGTCGATCCACTATCCGTTAAGCGATGGCAGCCAAGGCCTGATCGTCGCCACCACGCGGCCGGAAACGATGCTGGGCGATGTGGCCGTCGCCGTCAATCCCGAGGACGAGCGCTATCGGCACCTGATCGGTAAAACGCTCAGACTGCCCCTGGTCGGCCGTGAGCTGCCCATCATCGCCGATGACTATGTCGATCCCGCCTTCGGCACGGGCTGCGTGAAGATCACTCCCGCCCATGACTTCAATGACTACGCGATGGGAGAGCGCCATGGCCTGGATAAAATCAGCATCCTTACGCTTGATGCGCGCATCAACGAAAATGCGCCCGCCCAATACCAAGGCCTCGATCGTTTCGAGGCCCGCAAAAAAATACTCTCCGATCTAGAGTCTCTCGGGCTCTTGGTGGAGACCAAGAAACACAAGCTGATGGTGCCCAGAGGCGATCGGACCAATTCCATCATCGAGCCGATGCTCACCGATCAATGGTTTGTCGCGATGAGCAAGCCCGCCCCTGCGGGCACGTTTACGCCAGGCAAGAGCATTGCCCAGCGTGCGCTCGACGTGGTCGATTCGGGCGAAGTGAAATTTATTCCCGAAAACTGGACATCCACCTATCGCCACTGGCTGGACAATATTCAAGACTGGTGCATCTCCAGGCAACTGTGGTGGGGCCACCAGATTCCCGCCTGGTACAAGGCCGATACAAATGGACAGCCCATTCATGATGGCGCCGTCTTTGTTGCCCGCACCGAAGCTGAGGCACAACAGAAGGCAAAGCAGGCCGGATGGGATGGTCCGCTGATACGCGACGCAGATGTGCTGGACACCTGGTTCTCATCCGCACTCGTACCCTTCTCAACACTTGTAGATCCGAAACAGGTCTGGAATCGCAGCACCAACACTCCGAATATTCGCCCCGAGCTCGAACAGTTTCTGCCCTCCAGCGTGCTGGTCACCGGCTTTGACATCATATTTTTCTGGGTCGCACGTATGGTCATGATGACCTGCCACTTCACTGGCAAGGTGCCCTTTCATCATGTCTATGTCCATGCCCTGGTTCGTGATGCTGAAGGCCAAAAGATGAGCAAATCGAAGGGCAATACCCTAGACCCGATTGATTTGATCGATGGCATTGATCTGGAGACCCTGGCCGGTAAACGCACCAGCGGACTGATGAACCCGAAGCAGGCCGCACAGATCGAGAAAAAAACCCGCGCCGAATATCCGAAAGGAATCGCTGCATTCGGCACCGACGCCCTGCGCTTTACCTTTGCCAGCCTGGCCACGCCCGGCCGCAATATTAATTTTGATCTCAGCCGTTGCGAGGGCTACCGTAATTTCTGTAACAAGCTATGGAATGCGACACGCTTTGTGTTGATGAACTGCGAAGGCCAGGACAACGGCCTGGAAGTCTGCGCCGGTGACTGCGGGCCCGAGGGGATACTGAATTTCACCTTCGTCGATCGGTGGATCGTCTCTCAACTGCAACGGACAGAGGCAGCCGTTGAACAACATCTGAATGATTACCGCTTTGACTTGGCCGCACGCGAGCTCTATGAGTTTGTCTGGAATGAATTCTGCGACTGGTACCTTGAGCTTGCCAAAGTCCAGATGGCCACAAGCCGCCCGAACGCACAAAAAGCAGCCCGTAGAACACTGCTCCGCGTGCTTGAGGCAACGCTGCGTCTCGCCCACCCGATCATTCCTTTTATTACCGAAGAACTCTGGCAGACCGTGGCCAAGACCGCGAAGCGGTCCCTCAAGCTCGAGGCAGGCGAATTCGACTCTATCGTGACAGCCGCCTATCCCAAGGCTGAAATGAACAAGAGCGATGCGCTGGCCGAAGCACGTGTGCAGCAGCTCAAAGAAATGATTGGTGCGATTCGGGCACTCCGATCGGAGATGGGCCTTTCACCGGCGGAAAAAGTGCCCCTGCGGATCAGCCTGGAGAATATCCAGGCACTGAATAGCCAGACCAAACTGGATCTGCGGCTAGACAGCCTAGAGCGACAGCAGATTGCCGCTAGCCTGAAGGGCCTGGCCAAGCTGAGCGAGGTCAGCTTTGAGAAATCCCTGGGTGAAGAGGCGAAACGCTCACCCGTGCAGCTCGTGGGCGACCTGAAGCTCATGCTGGTGGTAGCGGTGGATGTCGAGGCAGAGCGGGCCCGGCTTTCGAAAGAGGTGGCCCGTCTTGAGGGTGAAATCAGCAAGGCCAAGGCAAAGCTCACCAATGAAAGTTTCGTTGCCCGCGCGCCTGCTGCGGTAGTCGAGCAAGAGAAGGCGCGCCTTGCCACGTTTGAGACATCGCTTGCGCGCGTGCGCGAGCAGCTCAGCGCCCTGTAATCTTTCGATCGATATTTTTGGAGACGATGCGTTTCACTCGAGCAGCATCAGAGCCGACGGTTTTTTGGTGAGTATCGATCGAGGGAGAGGATGCGTTTCACTTGAGGAGCGTCGGAGCCGATGATTTTTTGGTGAGTATCGATCGAAGGAGAGGATGCGTTTCACTTGAGGAGCGTCGGAGCCGATGATTTTTTCGGCGACCGCGACGAGAGGAAACGCATCCTCTCGTATAACCTCTAAACAAACCCATCACCACAAAAGAAAAAGGCGCCAAATACTTGGCGCCCAAACGATCGTCACTCCCTCAAATGACGATCCCTCCTCCTCACGCAGCGAGTCTACCCTTTTCTGCGTATGAGAAAACTAAATTCCCCTGCAGACTCAGTGCTTTCCATAAGTTGATGACCCGTATGTCGGCAGAAGTATTCGAAATCCCGCACTGCACCAGAGTCTGTCGCAAGTACTCGCAGTAACGACCCCGCAGTCATTTCATTGAGTGCCTTCTTCGCTTTCAGAATTGGCATCGGACAGCTAAGCCCGCGCGTATCGAGAAGTCTCTCCGCTGCCGCTTCTGTAGAAGCACTCGAATCACTGCTCATCAATCGTCCCTGATCAGCTCAGCTTTGATTGGACAAAGGCGGCAACGCTCTCTAGCGCCTTGGGAAGTCCCGAGGGATCCGTGCCGCCAGCCTGGGCCATGTCGGGCCGACCACCACCCTTACCGCCCACCTGCACCGCAACATGATTCACTAGTTCGCCCGCCTTCACCTTTCCGGTGAGGTCGGCGGTTACCCCCGCAATCAGCGTGACCTTACCGCCATCCACACTGGCCAGCACGATCGCCGCAGACTTCAGCGTGTTTTTCAACTGATCCATCGTGCCACGCAGCGAGGCAACATCGGCGCCATCAATACTGACGGCCAACACCTTCGCGCCCGCAATGTCCTGGGCCTGGGCTGCCAGGTCACTGCCCGCTGAAGACGCGAGCTTGGACTTCAATCGGGCGATCTCTTTCTCCATCGCCTTCACGTTGTCCATGATCTGGGCAAGCCGCGCCGGCAGCTCGTTTACCGGCGACTTAATCACTGCGGCCGCCTGGGTCATGCGCATCTCGAGAGACTGCAGAAGGCCGAGGGCGTTTTCACCGGTAACTGCCTCAATCCTGCGAATTCCGGCAGCGACACCCGATTCAGAGACGACTTTGAATAGCCCAATGTCTCCAGTGCGGCTCACATGGGTGCCACCGCAGAGCTCACACGACGATCCAATATCCAGCACGCGCACCTGATCGCCATATTTTTCGCCAAACAGGGCCATGGCACCGTGGGCGATCGCATCATCAAATGTCATGACCTGGGCCTTGGTCGCCTGATTGGCCAGGATCTCGCTATTCACAATCTCTTCGATCCGACGAATCTCTTCATCGGTCACTGGCTGGTTGTGTGAGAAATCGAAACGGGTCTTCTCAGCATCCACCAGAGAGCCCTTCTGCTGAACGTGGCTGCCGAGCACCTCCCGCAGGGCCTTATGCAGCAAATGGGTTGCAGAGTGATTGCGCACCGTGTGGCCACGACGTTCCATATCGACCTCGGCCACAATTTGGTCACCCACCTGAAGGGTGCCGGTCAGCACCACGCCATGATGGCCAAACACCTCCGCGGAAATTTTCTGCGTGTCTTCTACTGAAAATGCAACATTTTCTCCACGCAATGCACCTGCATCACCGACCTGACCACCAGACTCTGCATAAAAGGGTGTCACATCCAACACGATAACCGCCTGATCGCCCGATGAAACTGACTTCACACTCACACCGTCTTTGTAGATCGCCGTGATCTTGGCGCTATCTTGCAGCCGCTCGTATCCGACAAACTGGGTGGCCACACCGGAATATTCGAGCACCTCGGCAGCCTTGAACTTTCCCGCTGCCCTGGCCTGCTCGCGCTGCCGCGCCATTGCCGCCTCAAAACCAGCCTCGTCAACCTCTACCTCGCGCTCGCGACATACATCCGCGGTCAGATCGAGCGGAAAACCAAAGGTGTCGTACAAGGTAAATGCGGTCTGGCCATCGAGTCGGCCACCCTTAGACAGGCCCGCAAGCGCGGCATTCAGAATGCCCATGCCTTTTTCCAGGGTCTCGCCAAATCGCTCCTCTTCTTGCTTGAGCGTGGCCGCAACACGATCACCCGCCTTCGCCAACTCGGGATAAGCCACACCCATTTCTTTGACGAGGTCGTCAACCAGCTTGTAGAAAAACGGCTGCGACTGGCCAAGCTTGTGGCCATGCCGCAATGCCCTGCGGACAATCCGACGCAGTACATAACCGCGGCCTTCATTGCCCGGAATCACACCATCCACAATCAAGAAACTACAGGCCCGGATATGGTCTGCAATCACGCGCAACGATGGGTTCTCTAGCTGCTTGCAGCCTGTCTCGCGGGCGGTCGCTTTGATGAGATTCTGAAACAGATCGATCTCGTAGTTACTGTGCACATGCTGCAGCACTGCCGCGATTCGCTCTAGCCCCATACCCGTATCAACGCAGGGCTTGGGCAGCGGGGTCATCTTGCCGGACTCATCGCGCTCGAACTGCATAAAGACCAGATTCCAGATCTCGATGTAACGGTCACCATCCGCATCGGGGCTTCCCGGCGGGCCACCCCAGACCGCAGGCCCATGGTCATAAAAGATCTCACTGCAAGGGCCGCAGGGGCCAGTGTCGGCCATTTGCCAGAAGTTATCGCTGGCATAGCGGGCGCCCTTGTTATCGCCAATTCGAACGATCCGCTCTTTCGGGACTTTGATTTCATTGGCCCAGATATCAAACGCCTCGTCATCTTCTTGATACACCGTGACCCAGAGACGATCGGCTGGCAGCTTGTAGACCTGGGTCAGCAGTTCCCAGGCAAACTGAATCGCATCACGCTTAAAGTAGTCGCCAAAAGAGAAGTTGCCCAGCATCTCGAAAAACGTATGGTGACGGGCGGTGTAGCCCACATTCTCGAGGTCGTTATGTTTGCCACCCGCCCGCACGCTGCGCTGCGATGACGTGGCCCGTTTGTAAGGCCGCTGCTCTCGCCCAAGAAAAACATCCTTGAACTGCACCATCCCGCTATTGGTAAAGAGCAAGGTGGGATCGTTGGCCGGGACCAAAGGGCTGGAGGGCACAATGGTGTGCCCCTTGGACTCGAAGTACCGCAGGAACTTCTCTCGAATTTCTGATGCGTTCATGGCTTGGGCAACACGTTGGTTTGAGGCCTCGCCTGGGGGTGCGGACTTCCATCCCGCCTGGCATTGCCGAAACCCTCTAGTTTAGACCCTCCGCCCAGGCCCACCGGGCCGGGCTGGGCGGGCCCTGGGCGCCAATGACCCCGAGGTTTACCGGGGTGGGGGACTGTGAAAGAATTCGTTCTGCTCAGGAGGCGAAATGAAAATTCAAAACCGACGCGACTTCAACGCCGGCCTCATGTTTCTCGGGATTGGCCTGTTTTTCGGCGTTTACTCCATGGATTACTCCCTTGGCACCGCAACCCGCATGGGGCCGGGCTACTTCCCCCTCATGCTCGCCGTCATCATGGGCGTACTTGGCCTGATCGTTCTGGTCATGTCGTTTGTGCCCGCCGATGCCCAGGAGCCCCCGGGGCCCACTGACTGGCGAGGTGTTGGCCTGATTTTGCTAAGCGTCCTGCTGTTCGGACTCCTGCTGCCCTTCACAGGGTTTCTCATCGCCGTACTCGCACTGGTCTTTCTCGCAGCTGTCGCCAGCGCCGAATCCAATATGAAGGAGACCGCTCTGCTGGCCATTGGCCTTCTCATCATGGGAGTCGGCGTGTTCGGCTATGGGCTCGAACTCCAGTTCCCAGTCCTGCCACCGATCTTTACCCGCTAAGAAGCCTTTCCCGGCCCTGGGCCCACCATTATTGAACTGAGATTGCCATGGACTTACTTGCCAACCTAGCACTCGGCGCTGCGACCGCCTTCACTTTAGACAACCTGTTTTACTGCTTTATCGGTGTGCTGCTCGGCACACTGATCGGCGTACTTCCAGGAATCGGTCCTCTCGCAACGATCGCGATGCTGCTGCCCATCACCTACAAGATGGCTGACCCCTCCACCGCGTTGATCATGCTGGCAGGCATCTACTACGGATCACAGTACGGCGGTTCCACCACCGCAATTCTGGTCAATCTACCGGGTGAATCCGCCTCCGTGGTGACCACGCTGGATGGCTATCAAATGGCCCGCAGGGGCCGTGCGGGCGTGGCGCTGGCCACAGCCGCGTTGGCGTCATTTTTTGCTGGAACGGTTGCAACATTTTTGATCGCGGCATTTGCCCCACCGCTTGCCGAAGTCGCCTTTAAGTTTGGCCCTGCGGAATATTTTTCATTGATGGTCCTGGGCCTGATTGCTGCCGTGGTGCTTGCCCATGGCTCAATCATCAAGGCCCTGGGCATGGTGGTTCTTGGTCTGCTGTTGGGAATGATCGGCACGGATGTGAACTCGGGCACCGCGCGATTCACACTCGGCATCCCTGAGCTGTCCGACGGTATCGAGTTTGCTGTGATTGCCATGGGCATGTTTGGATTTGCCGAGATCATCTATAACCTGAAGCAGACCGAGGCACGTGACTTATTAAAAGAAAAAGTCACCAACTACATGCCGAATAAAGAAGATTGGCGGCGTGGCGGCCCTGCCGCGATCCGCGGTACCGCACTCGGCTCTCTGTTGGGAATTCTGCCGGGCGGCGGCGCGATTCTCTCGTCTTTTTCCTCCTATGCCATCGAGAAAAAGATTTCCAAACGGCCCGATCAATTCGGTAAAGGCGCAATCGAAGGCGTTGCCGGACCCGAGGCTGCTAATAATGCAGGGGCGCAGACGTCGTTTATTCCGATGCTGACCCTGGGCATTCCAACCACGCCCGTCATGGCCCTGATGATCGCGGCGATGATGATTCACAACATTCAGCCTGGCCCCCAGGTGATGACCAGCAATCCGACTCTGTTCTGGGGGCTGATTGTCTCCATGTGGGTGGGCAATCTGCTCCTGGTAATTCTCAATCTGCCGCTGATCGGACTGTGGATCAAACTCTTACAGGTACCGTATCGCTTCCTCTACCCCGCCATTCTGTTGTTCTGCTGTATCGGCGCCTATAGCCTGAACAACAATGTCTGGGATGTCCTGATGACGATTCCGTTTGCCATCATGGGCTACTACTTTAAGAAGTGGCATTGCGAGCCTGCACCGCTGCTGATGGGATTCATTCTGGGTGAACTCATGGAGGAATATCTCCGTCGTGCGCTCACCATCTCACGTGGCAACTGGAGTGTATTTATCGATCGCCCCCTGTCGGCTGCGCTCTTGGCAACCGCGGTGCTGCTGCTGATCATCGTGGCACTGCCGTTTATCCGTAAGAAACGCGACGAAGCCTTCTCCGGCGAGGACGACTGATGTCGCAGCCTGTAAAGGTTGCCTTTCTCGGACTAGGTGTAATGGGTGGCCCCATGGCGGGCCACCTGGCCAAGGCGGGCCACCAGGTCACTGTCTATAACCGCACACGATCCAAAGCGGTCCAGTGGCAGTCCGAACACAAAGGACTTCATGTTGCAGTAGCCGAGACACCGGCAGCTGCTGCCCAGCAGGCAGACATTATTTTTTCCTGTGTCGGCAATGACCAGGACCTGCGCGACATCACCACCGGGAGCAATGGCGCCTTTCACGCGATGGCCAAAGGCAGCCTGTTTGTCGATCACACCACCGCCTCTGCCGAGGTTGCCCGTGAACTCGGTGCTCAGGCCTTATCAATGGGGATCGGATTTCTCGATGCGCCCGTCTCCGGCGGTCAGGCCGGTGCGATCAATGGCGCACTCACCGTCATGGTGGGCGGTACGCAGAATGATTTTGATCGGGTAAAACCGGTGGCGATGGCCTACTCGCGGGCCTTTACCCGGGTCGGGGATCACGGCAGCGGCCAGCTCGCAAAAATGGTCAATCAGATCTGTGTAGCAGGACTGCTGCAAGGCCTATCCGAGGGCATCGCATTCGGCCAAAAGGCAGGGCTCGATATGAAACTTGTGCTCGATATCATCAGCAAAGGAGCAGCCCAGTCATGGCAGATGGAAAATCGTGGCCAGACTATGGTGGACGACCGTTTTGATTTTGGTTTTGCCGTCGACTGGATGCGCAAAGATCTTGGCCTGTGCCTACAAGAGGCGAAGAAAAATGGCGCCGTGCTGCCAGCGACCGCCCTGATCGATCAGTTCTACGGCGACATCCAACGCATGGGCGGTCAACGATGGGATACTTCGAGCCTGATCAAACGACTCCGATGACCGCATGGCTGTATTTACCCCCGTACCCGAGGGCTCCCTTCGATCACTGCTAAGCCAATTTGATTGTGGCGACCTGGTCGGCTTTGAGGGCATCGCCTCCGGCATTGAGAACACCAACTACTTTGTCGACACGACTGCCGGCCGGTTCGTGCTGACCCTGTTTGAAAAACTCACCGCAGCCCAGCTTCCGTTTTATCTCGAACTGATGCGCCATCTCGCAGATCGCGGCGTGGCCTGCCCCAAACCAATGGCCGATCGCAGCGGCGCGATTCTGCATCAATGCGAATCAAAACCCGCCTCACTTGCCACCCGCTTAAAAGGCCAGTGGCAGCCACACCCCTCGCCAGCCCATTGCAAAACACTGGGCGCAGCAATCGCAAGCGCCCATCTCGCGGTCGCCGACTACCCCGGATCTCAGCCTAACCTTCGAGGCCTCGCATGGTGGAAGCAGACCGTGCCACAGATCCTGCCGTTTCTCTCTGGCCCGCAGGCTGACCTCATCCGCGATGAGCTGCAGGCGCAGAGTGACTTTGCCGCCCAGCCGATAGCGCAAGGCCTACCCCGAGGGGCCGTGCATGCAGATTTATTTCGTGACAATGTGCTTTTTGAAGAAACCCCAGCAGGTCCAAGGCTTGGCGGCTTTATTGATTTCTACTTTGCTGGCGTTGATAGCTTCGTATTTGATCTGGCGGTAGCCGCAAACGATTGGTGTATCCCGCAAGATGATGCCGATGATGGCTCACTGCTACAGACCCATGTCGATGCGCTACTGGCCGGCTATGAGTCGGTGCGGCCCCTTTCCGATGCCGAGCGCCATGCATGGCCCATGAGCCTGCGGGCAGCAGCCTATCGATTCTGGGTATCCAGACTCTTCGACTGGCATCTGCCCAGAAATGCCGCCATGCTCACACCGAAAGACCCATCACACTTTGAGCGCGTGCTCAGAAAACGTCGAACATAATCCTCATGCAACTCAGATCAGAGCCCAGAATTCTGGAATCCAAAGTCGGCCAAGGATGGCTGGCAGATGGATTTCGGTTGTTTCACCGTCAGCCACTCGGCTGGACGCTGATTCTTTTCATTTATTGGGCTGCCATGCTGATGGCGGCCTTTATTCCGATCTTCGGGCTGGTATTGCCGCTGCTGCTCACCCCCGGTCTATCCATGGGGTTTATTGAGATATCCCGCGCCATTGATGAGCGTAGATCGCCCAAGCCACCGCTGCTGATTACCGCATTTATATCGCCTCAGGCGAAAGCTATTCTGATGCTGGGCGTCTGGTACATACTCGAAATCGCTGCAATTCTCCTGATAAGTCTGCTCATCGATGATGGCGCACTAATGGACTGGATCACGGCTGGAGAGATGCCCAAACCCGAACAGATAGCGGCAGTACAGACCGCAGGCGTGATCTCCTTTGCGCTCTACATTCCCGTGATGATGGCGTTTTGGTTTGCGCCCCAGCTTGTGCTCTGGTCTGGCTATAGCCCCGTCAAAGCCCTGTTCTATAGCTTTTTTGCCGTATGGAGAAATAAAGGCGCGTTCGTACGCTATGCGATCACCTGGATCGGGCTAACACTATTCATCGGCGTATTCATGGCACTTTTCAACGAAATACTCGATATGAAGCCGAACACGGTAACGGCATTTCTATTTCCAATTACGATGATTCTGATGGCAGTGGCCCATGGGTCTTTTTATGCCAGCACCAAGGCAGTATTCGGCATCTCCGAAGACGATGCCCCCAGCGAATCCAGCCCTGAGCATCCTGAATAGCCATGACACAAAAAATCAGATTGAAAAAATCTGAAGAAGGCGGGCTTGGCGATCAGGCCTATGCAGCACTGAAGACCGCATTACTTGCCGGACGCTACGCTCCCGGTGAAAAGTTAGTGCTACGAACAGTCGCCGAAGCCTTAGACATCAGCCTTACGCCGGTGCGAGATGCTATCAATCGACTGATTGCCGAGAAAATTCTTGATCGGGGCGGCATCGGACAGGGAGGGGGCGCAACAGTGCCTTTAATCGATGCCAGCCAATTCAATCAGTTGATGATCGTTCGCGCATCACTGGAGCCCCTGGCAACCTCCGTTGCAGCCGGAGTTGCCTCCGCCAAGGCTCTCGATGACATTGAGCAACACCTGCAGGACATGAAGAATTCAGTCGAAAAAAATAGACTGGATCGATATCTCGATGCCCACCATCGATTTCATTTCAGTATTTATCGGGCGGCACAGATGCCGATCATTCTGGAGATGATCGAATCTGCATGGCTCAGATGCGGTCCGACACTGACCCTCGCCCTGCCAGAGTACATCCCGAGTCTTAAGCGATACCCGTTTCATCTCACGGCACTGAAAGCCCTCAGAAAGAAAAACCCCGAACAGGCCGCGGCCGCCATCCGGGCAGACATTGAGAGCGCCCGCACCGACATCGTGGCAATGCTCGCGGCCGACGCCACCGTCCGCTAGGCCACGCCAGCCGCCCAACCGCACGCGATCCGCAAAAACCCTGACGGGCTCAGGGTGACACGTCGAATCGTTTTGCCCGACCCTGCAGGCCGCCCCTGATTGTTATAACATTCAGGGCTTGAACATTTGGGAGTCAATACAATGCAACGACGTCATTTCCACAAATCCCTGATCGCCGCCCTGGCGGGACTCGCATTCTCTAGCCTTGCCCCAGCTGCAATGGCGCAGGCGGCCTTTCCGGGCAATAAGCCGATCCGCCTGATTGTTCCCTGGAATGCAGGTGGTTCCAACGATATCGCCGCACGTGCCATCAGCAACATCCTCTCCGAGCAAGGCATTCGTGTGATTGTGGAGAATGTTCCTGGCGCTACCGGATCTATTGGTATGACGCGTGTCGCAAATGCAGACCCGGATGGATACACCGTTGGCATGGGCACAAGCTCGACACTCTCGCTCATTGCCCAGAATCTCACCAATCTGAAAAGTGAACAATTTGCCCCGATCGCACGGGTAACAACAGACCCATTGGTGCTCTTGGTTTCGACCAAGGGGCCGGCCACAGATGTCGATTCCTTTCTGGCCCATGTAAAGAAAAACCCTGGAAAGATTACGATCGGCACACCCGGCAATAACAACCTGAATCACTACTTCGCCATCATGACCGGCCGGGTAGCGGGTACGGAGATCATCGCCACACCCTACACGGGTGGCTCCAAGGTCGTGGTAGATCTGGCCGGACGCCAGATCGATGCAGCGGTGCTCAAGCCCTCGGAGAGCAAAAGCCAGATGGATGCCGGCCTGGTCAAGCCCATCGCCGTTTTTGCCGATGAGCGTCTAAAGGCATTGCCCAATGTGCCGACCTTTAAAGAAAAAGGGATGAATGTCTATCCCTACGGCCCCCTGGTGCAGATGGCTTATCTGGTCGCGCCCGCGGGCACACCGATCCAGATCCGCGAGCGGCTCACCACCATCTTCAGCAGCGCCATTCTGAGCCCGAAATTCAGAGCCCTGGCTGCCGAAGGCGGCGCGCTGGTCGATGATCTGACCGGCCTGGCATTAAACCGAGAGATTGAGACCGTGCAGAAATCCCTCGGCGAGGTCGCCAAGAAAGTCTTCCCGCCCACCGATAAGAAGTAAGACAGGTTTAAGCCATCTCATATCGGGCGCATCAGCGCCCGATTTATTCTTCTAAAGCAATACGCTATGTCCACCATTAAAAAAATTACCTGCCACGTCGTCAGTGCTCCCGTTCAGCGGCCATTTACATCATCACGGGGATGGCTGTATAAGACCCGGGGCTCCTGCATCGTGGAGATTGAAACCGCCGACGGCATCACCGGCTGGGGCGAGTGTTATGGCCCATCCCATGTCGCCAAAAGCTATATCGAAACGCAGCTCGGGCCTCGCGTGATTGGCCGTGACCCCTTTGATATCGAAGTCATCTGGGAAGACCTGTACAACCGGATCAAAGACTATGGCGGAAAAGGCATGGTCACCTCCGCCATGAGCGGGATTGATATCGCCCTCTGGGATATTGTGGGGAAACAATGCGGAAAGCCAATTCATAAACTGATTGGCGGGGCCTATCGCACCCAGGTGACGTCCTATGCAACCGGCCTTTATTTCATCGATATGGACCGACTAATCGAAGAGGCTGTCGAGGAGGCGCAGGGCTATGTCGAAGAGGGATTCGTTGCGATCAAAATGAAAATCGGGCTTGGCTCACCTAAGCTGGATATCGCCCGGGTCGAGGCCGTACGCAAAGCGATTGGCGACGATATTCGGCTTATGGTCGATGCCAATCACTGTTTCACAGTACCGCAGGCAATCCGACTTGGCCGTGAACTCGAGAAGTTGAACGTGGAATGGTTTGAAGAGCCGATCTCCCCCGAAGATCTTGATGGCTACATCGAAGTCACCCGAGCCCTGGATATGGCTGTTGCAGGCGGTGAAAACGAATTCACCCGCTGGGGATTCCGAGATATCGTGGTGCGCAAGGCGATGGATATCATTCAGCCCGATGTCTGCGCTGCCGGCGGAATTACGGAATGTAAAAAGATTGCCACCCTGGCCAGTGCCCACGGTGTCGAGTGTGTACCCCATGCATGGGGATCGGCTATCGGCCTGGCCGCGACCCTACACTTTCTAGCGGCCTTACCGGATCAGCCGCCCAGTTTTCGTCCAATGCCCCCACTGCTGGAATTTGAGCAGTGCGAAAATCCGTTCCGTGATTTCTTATCCGTCACGCCAATCGTTCAACGGCGTGGTGTGGTCGATATCCCAACCGGGCCAGGACTCGGAATCGAGATTAACCGCGCAATACTGGATCAATATCGGGTAGCCTGAGCGTTATGCGATTCGTCTCTCTGCGCACATCACAGCATGGCCAGGCCGTCGGAGTCGTCATCGCACCTGACCAAGTGCTGGATCTCAGTCATCCGGCACTCGCAAGCCGATTTCCTGACGGCCGATGGACACTTAAACAACTGATCGAAGAAGGCCTATCGGACTGGTCCAAAAGAATCGCCGACTGGCCAACACCTGCAGAGGCAGTCCAGCCGCTCTCCGCCGCGCAGCTATTGGCGCCGATTGGCAGATCCAATAAGGTAATGGGGGCTGCCTATAACTTCACAGATGCCCTAAAAGAGCGTGAGATGTCGCCGCCCGCTGAGCCTGTCGTATTTTTTCGATCGGGCAGCACCATAATTGGTCCCACCGCACCGATTCTTATTCCGCCCGATGTCGGAAACGTGGGCTATGAGGGTGAACTTGCAGTCGTGATTGGCCGGCATGCCATGTCCGTGAAAGAAGAGCATGCCATGGCCTATGTCGCCGGCTACATGGCCCACAACGATGTCAGCGGCAGCGGTCTGATCAAACAAGACCAGGGCAACTTCGTTCGCGGGAAAAATCTTCCTGCATCCGCTCCCTGCGGACCCTGGCTTGCCACTGCTGATGAAATCGATGATCCGCACAACCTCAGTATCGAACTGGATATCGACGGCCGGCCGCTACAGCGCGGCCACACCAGCACTATGCTATTTAAAATTCCGCAGCTGATTTCCTGGATCTCACACCGTGTGCCCTTGGAGCCCGGAGACATCATTGCCACGGGAACACCCGCTGGCACCGCCGCTAGTCACTCGCCGGCAGCCTGGCTCACACCCGGCCAGGTGGTGAGCGTCCGTGTCCAGGGACTCGGCGAGCTGCGCAACCCCACTGAAAAAGGAGCAGCCTTTCTTGCCAACTAGACCAAAGATTCTGCTCACCAATGCCATGCATCCTGAGATTCAACGAGAGCTGGCAATGGACCACGACATTGTTGTTGCGCCCGATACGCAATTCGCCACGCTGAATCGGCTCATTGAAGATGTCGATGGACTGATTGTTCGCAGTCAGCTTCCCCCAGATATCTTTGAGCATGCCACCCGGCTACGGGCGGTGGTCCGGCACGGCGTCGGCCTCGACATGATTCCCGTTGCACAGGCCACAATCAAAAAAATACCCGTCGCCAATCTGCCGGGTTCAAATAGCGCCAGCGTGGCGGAATTCTGTCTTGCGGCCATGCTGCACTTTCGTCGCCGACTCAGCAGCATTGACCAGACACTGCGCTCGGGCGGCTGGGCCAAGGCCCGGCCTATGGCCGACACATCTGCTGAACTGACCCAGTCTGTCTGCGGCATCGTCGGAGTAGGCGCAATTGGGTCTTACATCGCCAACATCACGAACGCCTTGGGCATGCAGGTACTCGGCCTGACGCGTTCACCCAACAAACTGCCCGCCCATGTGCAGGCCGCTACTAAAGCCGAGCTCTTTCAAAGCGCTGATGTGATCGTGCTGTCCTGCCCGCTGAATGATCAGACACGGGGCTTGGTCGATCAGGCCGCAATCGCCCTGATGAAGCCCAATGCGATTCTGATTAATGTGGCCCGAGGGCCTGTTGTGGATACAACTGCCCTGATTAGCGCACTCAAAGCAGGCCGAATTGCCGGAGCTGCATTGGATGTCCACGACCAGCAGCCCCTCAACGGCAAGGAGCCGAGCTTTGACTGTCCGAATCTGCTGCTGACACCCCATGTCGCGGCGATTACCGATAGCAGCATGCGCGCCATGAGCCGTGGCTCTGCGGACACACTTCGGGCAATTCTTCGTGGCGAGCGGCCTGCCAATATCTGTAACCCTGAGATCTTCTCCCTCTAATTAAATTTTTGCCATCACTATGAAAATCGCCAGTCTTCGCGCAGTTCCGATCTCTTTCCCGGTACCTGAAAATCAGTCGGTTCGTCTTGGTATCGGCCGCAGTGTCAAACGCGATGCGGTGCTGGTACGGATCGAAACCAGTGACGGCCATGTTGGATGGGGAGAGGCCCACCACGGCCGCTGCCCGGGGGCAATCGCAAAACTGATCGACACCACCATGGGCGAACTCATTCTCGGCATGGATGCAATGGATGTGAACGGCGTATGGGCCAAGGTCTACAAAATGCAGCTGGCAAGCCACGGCATGGGCGCAGCCGCTGCACTCGCACTCAGCGGTATCGATATGGCGCTTTGGCATATTCGTACCCAGGTGGCCAATATGTCGCTGCTGCAAATGCTCGGCGGCACACCCAAGCCGATCAAAGCGTATGCGGGCGGTATCGCACTCGGGTGGCAGGATCCAAAGGCCCTGGTCGAAGAGGCCAAACGTCATATCGCCAGCGGCTATCGGGCCCTGAAACTGCGGATGGGAGATACGCCCAAACGTGATATCGAACGCGTGATTGCAGTGCGCGCAGGCGTAGGTGATGACATCGAGTTGCTGACCGATGCCAATACCAACTACTCACTGGATGATGTTCGCCGCGTGATGCCCGCATTTGAAGATGCCAATGTGGCCTGGCTTGAAGAGCCATTTCCGCCCCAAGACCGACGGGCCTATGCCCAGGCCGCCCAGCTTGGCCGCGTGCCGCTTGCGGCTGGAGAAAACCACTTTACCCGTTACGATTTTCAGACCCTGATCGAAGATGGCCACGTTCGCTTCATGCAGCCAGATCTCTCCAAAACGGGTGGCATCACAGAGGCGCTGCGCATCGCGGCGATGGCCAGCGCAGTCAAGCTCACGATTAATCCCCACACCTCCGCAACCGCGTTGAATATGGCCAACAGCATTCAGTTTCTCTGTGCGATTGATAATCCGGGCTATTTCGAAGGTGACGTTACCACCCTGAATCCATTTCGCGACCATCTCACCGACAAACCACCCTACGCGCTCGATCAAAACGGCTGCGTTCATGCACTGGAGGGCGTCGGTGTTGGCCTAAAGGTCGATGAAAAGTTTATTGCAGCACACCCCCTGATTGAGGGTCCCTGCTACGTTTAAAGAATGGCGAATCTGCGCGCGCAGTAAAAGCAGATTACGTCCGCTCTCTATTACGCTTGCTCGTTATTACGCAGGTGCGATGTTACGCCGGCTCGATTTTGGCGATTGCCAACGCCAGCCACTTCACACCATCTCGTTTAAAGTGAATCTGTGCGCGGGCATCCTCGCCTGAACCCTCAAGGGCCACGATCACGCCTTGACCAAATCGGGCATGAGACACGTTCTGCCCCACACGAAACCCGCTGTCATGTGCCCCCAGGTTCACCGCCTTTCCGGCGCCGCCAGGCCCTGACCCAGATCCATTAGCGTTGCCCGCAGACGATCGCCCCGCCGCGCTGCGGCCCGAGGACCATCCGCCGGATCGGCCGCTATAGCCATAAGAAGATCCGCCCTCGTAGTTCACGAAGCCACCCGCGGCAGCCGCGCCGTTTAGGCGTGGTGTGAGCCAACGGACATGAGACTCTGGAAGCTCATCCAAAAAGCGGCTGCGCATGTTGTACCGCGTCTGGCCGTGCAACATTCTGGTCTGGGCCAACGAAATATAGAGC
>VERI01000019.1 GCA_018882785.1 Burkholderiaceae bacterium
AAGGTGCCCGAGATCATCAGCAATCTTTCTCACCAATACCGATTAATGCCCGGTGATCTGATTTACACGGGTACGCCTGCAGGCGTCTCGGCGGTTTCGCCGGGCGACACGCTGGTGGCCGAGGTCGCGGGACTGCCCCGTCTGACCATTCGAATCGGTTGATCGCAACCAAAGGACAGACCGATGAAGCCTCTTGAGCGGATTTCGTTTTCTCCCATTTCACAGCGGCCCGCGTTAAAGCTGCCCAACGGCGCCCGCATGGTGGTCTGGACCATCGTGAACGTAGAAGAGTGGGATATTGATCAGACCATGCCGCGCACGGTGCTGACACCACCCGCGGGTGGATCACCCATGCCGGATATTCCGAACTGGGCCTGGCATGAGTACGGCAATCGGGTTGGCTTTTGGCGCATGCTCGATGTGCTCGATGCGTTCAAGATTAAGGCGGTGCTCGCGATCAATGGTTCTGCGATCAATGCCTATGAGCCGATCGCCCAGGCAGCCCATGCCCGTGGCTGGGAGTTCATGGGCCATGGCTACACCCAGAAAAATATGCAGAAGGTCGCCAATGAGCAGGAAGACATTGCCAAGACCACCGAGGCCATCCTGCGCTACACCGGCAAGCGGCCACGCGGCTGGCTGGGGCCGGGCCTCACCGAGACCTGGGAGACGCCGGATTTGTTGGTCGAGGCTGGCTATGACTATGTCTGTGACTGGGTGCTGGATGACCAGCCCGTGGTGCTCAAGACCCGGACTCGGCCGATTGTCAACGTGCCTTACACACAAGAGTGTAACGATGTCGCGATGATGCTGATCCAGCACCACCAGGGGATTGAGTACTATCAGCGTGCGCGGGATCAGTTTGACCAGCTGTATGCGGACTCGAAGGACTCGGCCCGGGTGATGGCCTTAGTGGTTCACCCCTACATCATGGGGGCGCCGCATCGTTTGAAATACTACAAGCGCATTTTGGAAGAGATCCGCTCCTACCCCGATGTACTGTTCTGGACCGGGGAGCAGATTTTTGATTGGTATCTTCAGCAGCGTCCGGATGCGCTTGCTGGTGCATAAGAGGAAGACACGACCTTGTCGATGACCGTATTTCAGCTGCTCAACGGCGCCACATTCGCGGCGCTGTTGTTTGTTGTGGCCAGCGGCTTTACCTTGATCTTTGGCCTGATGCGGATTGTCAATCTGGCCCACGGCGCGCTTTATCTAATGGGCGGCTATATCGGCTACAGCGTTGGCGCTGCGACCGGGAATTTCTTTTTATCGGCCTTGATTGCTGCGTTAGCGATTGCGGTGATGGGTTTTATTATCGACATTGGCCTGCTGCGTTTTATCAAGACCACGGAACTGCGGCAGGTGCTGCTCACCCTGGGCGTAGCCTTTGTGCTCAATGACATCGCCCTGGTGATCTGGGGCGGTGATACGTTTAGTGTGCCGGTGCCTGCGGTCCTGCAGGGCCCATCGAATTTTGCCGGGCTGGTCTATCCGAAGTACCGGCTCTTTGTGCTCTTGATGGGCGTGCTGATTTTTATTGGACTGTGGCTGCTGCTGCACAAAACACGCCTGGGGGCGCTGATTCGTGCGGGCGTAGATGATGCCGAGACCGTCGAGGCCATGGGCGTGGATATCAAACGCATCTTTATCTATACCTTCATGCTGGGCTCGGCACTTGCCGGGCTTGGTGGCGCCATGGGCGGCGCATTTCTTACGCTTTACCCAACAGCAGACTCCGAGATTCTGGTCTACAGCATGGCGGTGGTGATTATTGGTGGCCGCGGCAGTCTGCCCGGTGCCGCAGTGGGCAGTTTGTTGGTGGGCATGCTGGCCACCTTTGGCCAGGTCTGGTTTCCGGAGCTTGCGTACTTTGTGATCTTTGGCCCGATGGCCATTCTGTTGGCGTTTAGGCCCTTGGGGCTTTTTGGAAGGGCAGCCTGATGCTTACGAAAAATTCTCGGCTACTGTGGATTGGCCTGGGCCTGGTGTTTCTGGCCGTGCTGCCATTTCTTTTTCCTGGCTACAAAACCAGCATCGCCACCGAGATCATGATTTTTGCGGTGCTCGCCATGTCGATTGATATTCTGGCGGGCCACTCGGGCCGTACGCCCTTATGCCATGGCGCAATTTTTGGTGTGGCCACCTATGTGGTGCTCTATTACGTCACCGTTGCAGGCGGCTCGGTCTGGGTCGGTTCGCTGCTGGGCATTCTGGCCGGTGTGCTGGTGGCCGTGATCTTTGCGCTTCTGGCAATTCGAACCTCTGGGGTGTATTTCATTTTGCTCACCCTTGCCTTGGGCATGGTGGTCTGGGGTGTCTGCCTGCGCTGGACCTCTGTTACTGGCGGTGAGAACGGCATTCGCGGCACGGTGCGTCCAGATTGGCTATCCGATCAGGTGAGCCTGTATTACTTTGTAGCGGTCTGCTTTGTGATCCTGACCTATGGCATGTGGCGATTCGTGAACTCGCCGTTTGGCCTTACCTTAAAAGGCATTCGGGAAAGTGAGTCCCGTATGCGCACCCTGGGCTACGATGTTTCCACGCATCTTTTTATCGGCTTTACCGTGTCGGGATTTTTCGCAGGTGTGGCCGGCGCACTGTACGCATTCTTTAATAGCTTTGTCAGCCCATCGACCGTGGCACTCGCCCAGTCTGTAGAGGGCCTGCTGATGGCAATCGTTGGCGGCGCGGGTTCGCTTCTGGGCTCCATTATTGGCTCGGCGCTCGTGATCTCTTTAGAAAACGCAGTGAGCCTATATACCGAGCGTTGGCTCATGGTGCTGGGCTTTATGTTCATCATCACGATGTTGTTTGCACCCCAGGGCATCGTGGGTGCGGTGAAGTCTTTGGCGGCCCGATATCGTGCGGGCTCCGCAGGGCAGTGAAGGGCAGCAGTAAAACTTTTTTGGATCTACACAGGAGGCAGTTATGGATCGTCGCAGTTTTGTAAAAACAATAGGTGCTGCCGCGACTGCGGTATCAGCAGGTTCTCTGGCCCGCACGGCCAGCGCGCAGTCCAGCGGGCCGATTCGTATTGGTCTGCTGGCACCGCTAACAGGCGTGTTGGCAGCAGGTGGCAAGGAGCTCGTCGAGGGCTTTGAACTCTTCTGGAAGCAAAACGGTACTACCGTTGCTGGCCGTCAGATTGAAATCATCGTGGAAGACGATGCCTCTAACCCGGATACGGCCCTGCAGAAGGCCCGCCGTCTGGTCGAGCAGCGCAACGCCCACTTCCTGGTCGGCAACATTCTTGCGAACACCGGACTTGCGGTTGCCGAATATGTCAAAGGCAATGGCGTTCCGTATTTCATTTCGGTGGTGGCAGCTGATGACCTGACCCAGCGTAAGCGCATCCCCAACGTGGTGCGTGTAGCGGGCTATTCGGCAAGCCAGATGCCCCGTCCGTTGGCCGAGTTTGCCTATAAGCGTGGCGCCCGCAAGATTGTGACCATCTCCCAGGATTACACCTTCGGCCATGAGCAGTGCGGTGGCTTCTCGCAGACCTTTACTGAACTGGGTGGCACGGTGGTGCAGCAGTTCTGGCACCCACTGAACACCGCAGACTTTAGCCCCTACCTGGCACAGATCCAGAGCTCGGGTGCCGATGGCGTGTTTGTGATGGAGACCGGTGCGGATGCAAACCGGATGATCCAGCAGTACGCAAACTTTGGCTTAAAGGGCAAGATCCCCATGTATGGCGCGATGAACCTGACCGACCAGTCGGTGATTCGTACCCTGGGACCTGAGTGTGGCGGCATCTTCTCTTCTGCCCACTTCTGCGAAGGTTCAGATAACGCACAGACCCGCAAGTTTGTGACCGACTACGAAAAGGCCTACGGCAAGCTGCCGTCGCTTTATGGCTTCTCGCAGTATGCATGCGCGATGTGGCTCAACGAGGCCATGAAGCAGGTGAGCGCAAAGGTCGAAGATCGTCCGGCACTGCTGAAAGCGGTCAACAGCATCAGCCTGGATAACTCGCCCCTGGGACGCCCCGTGAAGATGGATCGCTATGGCAATCCGATTTACGACGTGTTTATTCGTGAGACACGTGCGCGCCCAGATGGCAAGTTCTGGAACGTTCCCGTTGAGGTGGTGCCTCAGGTGTCGCAGTTTGGTAAGTACGACCCCGAGACCTACATGAAGCAGCCCTCTTACAGCCGTACCTTCCAGGGCATCAAGAAATAATTAAGCGGGCGACAACCGCCGGGGGGTGCACTGCGCGCCTCCCGGCATCATGAGCAAAGAAGCTGTGACTGATTCGATTCTGATTCTTGACAATGTCAGCGTGACCTTTGGCGCGCTCAAGGCCAACGATGGCGTGAACCTTGCGGTGAAGGCGGGCTCGCGTCGGGCGATTATTGGGCCCAACGGTGCGGGAAAGACCACGCTCTTTAATGCGATTGCGGGCGTGATCATGCCCAGCAGTGGCACGGTGCGATTTGATGGCACCGACATGACCCGGCTGCCGACCCATCGGCGTGCAGCGCTTGGTATCGCGCGGACATTTCAGATCACCAATTTATTTCCGCAGCTCACCGTCGAAGAAAATGTTCGGCTTGCGGTGCGCGGATTATCCGGTAGAAAATTTTCTCTCTTTGGCCAGGGCGCAGCCAACGCCGAAGAGGCCCAGCTGGTCGATGAGGCCATCGCCAATGCCCATCTCACCCATCGTCGTCAGGAACTTACCCGTACGCTGTCTTATGGGGAGCAGCGCCAGATGGAGATGGCTCTGGCGCTTGTGCAAAAGCCCAAGCTGCTGTTGTTAGATGAACCGGCTGCGGGGCTTTCTCCTGCAGAGCGGGTGCGGATGGCCGATGTGATCAACGGCCTGCCGCGCAATATCACTCTTATTTTGATTGAACACGATATGGATCTGGCCCTGGGTCTGGTGGACTATGTCAGCTGCCTGCATCACGGCAAGATCCTGACCGAAGATACGCCTGACAACATCCGCACCAATGAGCGTGTGCAAGAGGTCTATTTAGGAAAGCCCCACCATGCTTGAGATCCGGGGACTGCATAGTTTTTATGGCGACGCCCACATTCTGCGTGGCGTCTCGATGGATGTGCCCAAGGGCAAGGTCATCGCACTGCTTGGCCGAAACGGCATGGGCAAGACGACCCTGATTCGATCCATCATGGGGCTGACACCGCCGCGCGTGGGCGAAGGCAGTGTGAAGTACAACGGCCAGGAGCTTGTGGGCTTAACACCGCATGCAGTGGCGAAAAAACGGATTGGTCTGGTGCCACAGGGCCGTCGCTTATTTAGCTCGCTCACTGTAGTGGAGCACCTGAAGGTCTTTGCGTCTAAGTCTGCGGACTCGCCGTGGTCGATAGAGAGAATTTTTGAACTCTTCCCCCGGCTCTCCGAGCGCAAAGGCCACTTTGGCAATCAACTGTCTGGCGGCGAGCGCCAGATGCTGGCGGTGGCCCGTGCCCTGATGCTGGATCCCGAGATGCTGTTAATGGATGAGCCATCCGAGGGCTTAGCACCGGTGATGGTCCGGCACCTGGAAGAGATCATTGCGGAGCTCGGCAAGACCGGCCTGGGCATCCTGCTGGTGGAACAAAATCTCTACAGTGCATTGGCCGTAGCCGATGAGGTCTACATCATGGAGACCGGACAGATTGTGCATCACTGCAGCGCGAAGGATCTGGAAAACGATCACGACACCATGCACCGCTTCCTGGGTGTGCGCTAGGCTGGCATATGGCAATTTCTAACGAACTACTGATTCAGCTTGCCCAAGAGTGTCATGCCATGCAGCTGCCCGAGAATCGCGTAGCGGGCATCCAGGGGCTGATTCAACAGACCAATACCGTGATCTCTCAGGCAGCGGCTGCCAGGCTCGGTCTGGATGACCATCCGGCAAGCTATGTGCAGTGGATCACTGAGTCTGCCTCGCGATCATGACCGATGCGATAGAGCGGCTGACCCTGGTCCAGGCAGCCGATGCGATTGCCCGTGGCGAGCTGAGCTCCGAGAAACTCACTGAGCACGCCCTGTCCCGACTGGCCAGAATCGGCCCCACATTAAATTGCCTGGTTGCCATTCATGCGGATTCGGCCCGCGCGGCTGCGCGAGACGCCGATCAACGGCGGGCACGCGGTGAGACATTGGGGCCCTTACATGGCGTGCCGCTTGCCCATAAAGACATTTTTTATCGTGCCGGCCAGTTGTCAGAGGGCGGATCAAAAATTCGGCGTGGCTTTGTGCCCAATGAGACTGCGACGGTACTGAGTCGACTGGATGCAGCAGGCGCGCTTGATCTGGGCCGCCTGCAGATGGCGGAGTTTGCGTTAAGCCCCACGGGATATAACGAACACAACGGCCATGTCCGCAATCCCTGGAGTCTTGAACATGTGCCAGGTGGCTCTTCGAGCGGATCTGGGGCGGCGGTGGCAGCACGACTGATCTATGCATCTCTGGGCACGGATACCGGTGGATCGATTCGCCATCCATCGGCCATGTGTGGCTTAACCGGAATTAAGCCCACCTGGTCGCGTGTCAGTCGTGCCTCTGCGATGGCGCTTTCCTGGACCCTGGACTGTGTTGGACCGTTGGCAAGAACTGCCCGTGACTGCGCCCGCATGCTGCGAACCATTGCTGGCCATGATTCCCGAGATGCAACTTCTGCAAATCTTCCGGTGCCCGACTACGAGGCCGCATTAACGGGTGATCTGCGTGGTGTGCGCATTGCGGTGCCCCGCACTTATTACTATGACTATGTCACGCCGGAAGTTGCAGCATGTTTTGCGGAGTCGCTCAAGGTATTGCAGTCGCGCGGCGCTACGATTGTGGATTCCAAGGCGCCCGATATGGCCATCATCAACAGCATGATGCATCTGGTGATGTCGACCGAGGCAGCCACCATTCATCGTGCCTGGCTGACCGAGCGGCCACAAGACTATGCCGCGCAGGTCAGGCAACGCATCGAGCCGGGTCTTTATTACCCAGCGGTCCGCTACCTGGAGGCGCTATCGCTACGGGCCAAGCTCACCCAGGAGTGGCTTGCGGCGGCGATGGGCGATGCAGATCTGGTGCATTTGCCCACGCTCTCCATTCCCGTGCCATCGATTAAAGAAACTACCGAGGGTGAGCCCGCTGCAATTGGTGCTGCGATTGGTGTCATCACCCACTGCACCCGCGGCATTAACTATCTGGGACTGCCCTCTGCCAGTGTGCCAGCGGGGTTTGTCGATGGTCGTCCGGTGGGATTTCAGCTGGTGGGCCGGCCGTTTGCAGAGGCGACAGTGCTGCGCGCTGCAGATGCCTATCAGCGTGATACCGCCTGGCACGATGCCGTGCCGCCCGCGGCTGCGTAAACAACAATTGTGAGTAAGTCCATAAGCCCTCCCAGCGCGTGTGGCGTGATTGGCCTGGGCATCATGGGATTGGCGATTGCCGAGCATCTCGTTGCGGCGGGAGTCTCTGTCACCGGCACCGATATTGTGGCTGCCCGCAGGCGCATGCTGAGCAAGACGGGTGGACGTGCCGAGACATCGGTGGCCAAGGTCTGTCCGCATGCGAAGGTGTTTCTGCTCTCCTTGCCGTCGTCTGCTGCCTTGGAGTTGGTTACAGACGAACTATGCAAAGGCGCTGCGCGGGGAAGCATTGTGATTGAGACCAGCACACTGCCGATCCCCGATAAACAGATGGCCTGCGATCGGCTGAAAGCCAAAGGCATTGTCATGCTGGACTGCCCGCTCTCGGGCACCGGCAGTCAGGCCAAGACCAAGGATCTGGTCGTCTATGCCAGTGGAGAGCTAACGGCCTATCGCAAGGTGGCGCCGTTATTTGAACTCTTTGCCAGAGAGCATCACCATGTGGGTCCGTTTGGCGATGGCATGAAGGTCAAGATGCTTGCCAATATGCTGGTGGCCATTCATAACGTGGCGGCTGCAGAAGCCTTGACCCTGGCCCGTGCCAGTGGCCTGGATGTAGCCCAGGTGCTTGGTTTATTGCGCACCGGTGCAGGCGGATCGCGCATGCTGGATATTCGCGGGCCGAAAATGCTAGCCGCAGATTACAGCCCTTTGATGCGGCTTGAGCTCTGGCAAAAAGACATGTCGATCATTAGCGAGTTTGCCCGCTCGCAGAATGTTCCTGGCTTTCTTTTCTCGGCCAGCGTGCAGCTCTATGCCGCCGCCATGGCCGAGGGCCATGTGGATGCCGATAGCTCCGTGGTCTGTAAGGTGATTGAGTCGCTTGCGGGTATTGAGCGGCGCCCGAAGCCTAAGGCTTCTCGCGCAAAAGCTTAAAGGCAGTGCCACAGCAGAGCTGATGGCGCTCTGCTGCCGTGATGCCGGGAATGGCATCGACCACATCAACAGGATGCTCCAGTCCCATATCAAACGGGGCATCGGTGCCGATTGCGATATGGTCAGCGCCCACCATATCGATCAGATAACGCAGCGCTGGCGGATAGTGGGTGATGGTGTCGTAGTAAAAGCGTTTCGCATGCACCAGCGGTGATGTCGGGCTTTTGGCTTTGGGCTCAGGCCGCACCGCATGGCCATGGGTGAGCCGGCCGATCTGATAGGGCATAAAACCGCCGCCATGGGCGAGCAGAATTTTGAGATCTTTCATCTCATCGAGCCGGCCACTGAAGGCCAGATGGGCCACCATGGTGGTGGTCTCAAGCGGGTTGCCCACCAGATTGGTCATGTAATAGGGCTCAAGGCCACACTTATCGCCCACGAAATAGGGGTGGGCAAAGATGAATACACCAAGTTCTTCTGCACGGCGCAGTAAGGGCCGATAGCGTTCATCGGAGAGCTGCACCCCCTCTACAGAGGTGCCGATTTCGATTGCGCGAAAGTCATAGAGATCGACACAGCGTTCAAGCTCACGGACTGCAGCGGCTGGATCCTGCATCGGTAAAGTGCCCATGCCGCGCAGCCGGTCGGGGCGTTGGGCCACCATGGCGGCGATTCCGTCGTTGATCAGGCGTGCCGCATCGGCTGCCGTCGCGGGATCGGCCCAGTAAAAGTACATCGTGGGCGCAGTGGAGAGCACCGCGATATCGATCTTGCGCCGATCCATGGATTCAATCTTGGCAGCGACATCGACAAACTCAGGAAATAGCGGATAGGCGTAGCCCTGGTCATGAATGATCTTGGTGATTGGGCCAGAGCGATCGATGCGTGCCGTGAAACGCTCGGGGGTTGCAGCGATTGCATCCACGATGGTCTGTGGAATGACATGGTTATGAAGATCAACGGTGGGCATGGCGGGTCTGCTCTTGAATATCGACCTTATCGGCCGCGTCATTATCGGGGAAAGGACCTTGTTTGATTTCGATGAGTTTTGTTTTGGGCTCGAGAAACTCCACCTGGTGGCCTTCGAGCATCAGAATCAGGTCATCACGCTTGAGTACGACATCGCCAAGGTGGGTGCCGTCGGTGGTGTAGATCGTGACCTTTGCAGCGCCGCGTTGGCAGATCAGTACCTGGTGGCGGGTGGGAAGTTTGGGTAGTTCGCGATCCGGGATGTGATAGTGGGGCAGGGTGGTTCCGCCCGGGGCACGCTCGAGCATCACGATCTGCAGTGGCCATTGGTCATCGGTGATGTGGGCCTTGGTGCGACGCTCGGTGTCGGGATCGGCGCCGCGATAGGCAGCCTGCAGGTGGGCGACTTCTTCTGCGGTATCGAGGTATGGCGGAAATTTGTCGTATTCGTCAAAGTCGCCGCTGATATAGATCGCGACCACACGATTGTCTTGCGGAGCGCGGAAGTACCGAACAGTCTTGAGATCGTTTTCGTTGAATCGGAATTCGGACATTTGGCTAGTTGTTGGCTCCGATTACCTTGAGCAGATCTTCCGCCCTCTGGATCAGCGCATCAGCCCCCCATTGGGCAGGAAGAGGCTCCTGGACATGGTGGCCAAAGTCGCAGCCGATGGTCCAGGTGCCTGCCGCAAAGCCCGATTCGATATCGCGCAGGTCATCGCCAACGTAGATCACGGCTTCGGCGGGAATTCCCAGCGCGGTGATGGCGTGGGCCACAGGCGCGGGATGAGGCTTGGGGTAGGGGGTGGTATCGCCGCTTACCACCACCGCGCAGCGGTGATAAAGATCGATATCTTTGAGCAGAGGTTCGGTGAATCGCGCAATCTTATTGGTCACGATGCCCCAGGCAATGCCGCGGGATTCAAGTGCGTCTACCACCTGGTCCATGCCGGGCCACCAGGTGGTGTGTCGCGACAGGCACTCGGCATAGATGTCCATGAAGGCCTTACGCGTAGACTCAAAGTCTGGATGCTCTGCGGTGATGCCGAGCCCGCGGGTGATCATGCCGCGCGCTCCCTGCGAGATCCAGGGCCGCAGGTCATTGACCGGCATAGGCTCCATGCCACGTTGTTGTCGCAGGACATTGGCCGCATGGGCCAGATCGGGCGCCGAATCGAGCAGTGTCCCGTCAAGGTCAAAGAGCACCGCACGGCTGCCATGGGCCGACCATGTGTCATGCCAATTCGGCCGGGCCTGGGGTTTCAAGATGGTTCGGTTATGGCCTGCGATAGGCCATGAGGTAGTTCACGCTGGTATCGCGCGTGAGCGAGTAGACCTGGGTAATGGGGTTATAGCCCATGCCGAGCATTTCCTTTAGGTCCAGCCCCGCATCGCGCGCCGCATCTGCAAGCTCAGAGGGTTTGATGAACTTGGCGTATTCGTGGGTGCCTTTGGGCAGAATGCGCAGCACATATTCCGCACCGATGATCGCAAACAGAAAGCTCTTGGGGTTGCGGTTGATGGTCGAGAAAAACACCCAGCCTCCTGGCTTCACCAGTCTGCTGCAGGCAGCGATGGTCTCGCTGGGCTGGGGCACATGCTCGAGCATTTCCATGCAGGTCACGATGTCGTACTGGCCTGCCTCGCGCTCGGCCAAGGCCTCTGCGGCGATGGCCTCGTAGTCGACTTTGATGCCGCTTTCCAGGCCGTGCAGCTGGGCGACTTTAAGGGGTTTTTCCGCTAGGTCGATGCCTTTCACGGTGGCGCCCAGGCGGGCCATGGATTCGGCAAGAATGCCGCCGCCACAGCCAACATCAACGATACGTTTGCCCTTTACCTGGGCCAGCTGATCGATCCAATCCAGGCGCAGCGGATTGATCTGGTGCAGCGGACGAAATTCGCTATTGGGATCCCACCACCGAGATGCAAGCGCGCTGAACTTTTCGAGTTCAGCGCGATCGACATTGGCGTTCACTGCTACTTCAGGTTGCGGGTGCCGACAACCTCGACCTCGACGCGACGGTTCTTGGCCCGGCCGTCCTTGGTCTTGTTATCGGCCACGGGCGATTTTTCACCCTTGCCTTCGGTGTAGATCCGGCTGGCCGCGATGCCCTTGCTCACCAGGTAGGCTTTGACGGCCTCGGCGCGACGCTCCGACAGCTTCTGGTTATAGGCATCGGTGCCCACCCAGTCGGTATGGCCAACGGCCACGATGACTTCCAGGTTCAGGGCCTTGGCCTGATCGGCCAGACGGTCCAGCACGACTTTGCCTTCCGGCTTGACTACGGACTTATCGAAATCAAACAGGGTGTCGCCACGCAGGCTGATCTTTTCCACCACGGGCTTGGGTGGTGCAGGAGGTGGTTGGACTGCAGGCGCGGGGGGCGGCGGCGCTACTGGCGTCTTTTTCGGCAGCAGGTCAGGGTCGCATTCCTCGGTCGCCATCTGTGGGGTCCAGTAGCCGGTGCGCACGCAGGCGCCCGAACCGCTACGAACGGTGCCGCCCAGGGACTGGACATAGCCATTGCTTGCGACCGGTGCCTGGGCCAGCGAGGGGCCCGAGACGCTGAAAAGCGTGAGGGAAATAGTGGCTGCCGAAAGCAGGCCAGAGACGGCGATTTTTGACATGAACGACTCCTTTTGATGTGGGCCAGAAGTGCGGCCAAACATAGCGTGTTCAGACTCGGATTCTGCCACAGTAGGGGTGGATTAAAAAGGTAAAATCGCGCGATGGATTCCTTCGCTAAAGAGACCCTTCCAGTTAGTCTGGAACAGGAAATGCGCCGCTCTTACCTCGATTACGCAATGAGCGTAATCGTGGGCCGGGCCCTCCCCGATGTCCGTGATGGTCTGAAGCCCGTGCACCGCAGAGTGTTATTTGCGATGCATGAGCTCAACAACGATTGGAATCGGCCGTATAAAAAATCTGCCCGTATCGTCGGTGATGTGATCGGTAAGTATCACCCCCACGGCGACTCGGCGGTCTACGACACCATCGTGCGCATGGCACAGGACTTCTCCCTGCGCTACATGCTGGTCGATGGCCAGGGCAACTTCGGCTCTGTCGATGGCGATAACGCCGCTGCGATGCGTTACACCGAGATTCGGCTGTCCAAGATCGCCCATAGCCTGCTGGAAGACCTGGATAAGGAAACCGTCGACTTCGGCCCGAACTACGACGGCAGCGAAAAAGAGCCGTTAATCATGCCGGCCCGTGTGCCGAACCTGCTGATCAATGGCTCATCGGGTATCGCGGTGGGCATGGCCACCAATATTCCGCCGCACAACCTGTCAGAGGTCATCGAGGGCTGCCTGAAGGTCTTGGAAAATCCCGAGATCACGGTCGATGAGCTCATCGACATCATTCCGGCGCCGGATTTCCCTACCGCGGGCATCATCTACGGCCTGGCGGGTGTGCGTGAGGGCTATCGCACCGGACGTGGCCGCGTGGTTATGCGGGCAAAGACCCACTTTGAAGACATCGATAAGGGCGCCCGACAGGCAATCATCATTGATGAGCTTCCCTATCAGGTGAATAAGCGCAACCTGCTGGAGCGCATCGCCGAGCATGTCAATGAGAAGCGGATCGAGGGCATCTCGGATATCCGCGATGAGTCCGATAAGTCGGGCATGCGGGTGGTGATTGAGCTTAAGCGTGGCGAGATGCCCGAGGTCGTGCTCAATAACCTGTACAAAAACACTCAGCTGCAAGACACCTTCGGCATGAACATGGTGGCCCTGGTCGATGGCCAGCCACGCACCTTAAATCTCAAGCAGATGCTGTCGGCGTTTATCGATCACCGACGCGAGGTGGTTACACGCCGCACGGTGTTTGAGCTGCGCAAGGCCCGCGATCGTGGCCATATCCTGGAAGGCCTCGCCGTTGCCGTCTCGAATATGGACGAGATGATTGCCCTGATTAAGGGATCGGCCACTCCGGTGGCGGCCAAGCAGGAGCTGATGTCTCGCACATGGCAAGCATCGCTTGTGAAAGAGCTGCTGGCGCGCGCCACTGAAAGAACAATTTCCGAGGCCTTCCGCCCCGAGGGCGTGAGCGATGAGTTTGGCCTGAAGGCCGATGGCTACAAACTGTCGGATACCCAGGCCAATGAAATCTTGCAGATGCGTCTGCAGCGCCTAACAGGCCTGGAGCAAGACAAGATTGTTCAGGAATACAAAGAGATCATCGAGACCATCGCAGATCTGTTGAATATTCTGGCAACGCCAGCGCGGATCACTGCAATCATTTCCTCGGAGCTTTCTGATATTCGTGCCGAGTTTGGCGATGGCCGCAAGAGCCAGATTGAGGTCAATGCCGAAGAGCTTCAGACCGAAGATCTGATCACCCCGCAAGACATGGTGGTGACCCTGTCGCACTCGGGCTATATCAAGAGCCAGCCGCTATCGGAATACCGCGCCCAACGGCGTGGCGGCCGCGGCAAGCAGGCGGCAAGCACAAAAGAAGACGACTGGATTGATCAGCTCTTTATCGCCAACACCCATGACATGATCCTGGCGTTTTCGAACCGGGGCCGTGTCTATTGGCTCAAGGTCTGGGAAGTCCCGCAGGGCAGCCGCACATCGCGCGGTAAGCCCTTGGTCAATGTCTGGCCGATCGAGGCCGATGAAAAAATCACGGTCATCCTGCCGGTGAAGCAGTTTGATGAGAACCACTATGTGTTCATGGCAACCGCCCTGGGCACGGTGAAGAAAACTCCGCTGGATAATTTCTCGCGTCCCATGAAGCGCGGCATTATTGCGGTGAGCCTTGATGAGGGCGATTACCTGATTGGCGCAGCGATCACCGATGGCCAGCACGATGTGATGCTCTTTTCAGACGCGGGCAAGGCCGTTCGATTCGATGAGGCCGATGTGCGCCCGATGGGCCGCGAAGCCCGAGGCGTGCGTGGCATGCAGTTAGAAGGCGATCAGCGTGTGATCGCAATGCTGGTTGCGGAAAGCGAGACCCAGTCGGTGCTGACCGCGACCGAGAATGGCTTTGGCAAGCGCACGCCGATCACCGAATACACCCGACATGGCCGTGCAGGCAAGGGCATGATTGCGATTCAGACCTCTGAGCGTAACGGCAAGGTGGTCGGGGCAGTGCTGGTCGATCCCAACGACGAGATCATGCTGATCACAGATCGTGGCGTGCTGGTGCGCACGCGTGTGGCCGAGGTCCGCGAGATGGGCCGTGCGACCCAGGGCGTGACCTTAATCGCGGTCGATGATGGCAGCCAGCTTGCAGGTCTTCAGCGCATTGTCGAAAGCGATGTGGGCGAAGACGGCACCGAGGGCCCCGACGACAGTTCAGACGACGCATTAGACGACAGTCCCAACGAACTCTCGCAATGACATCGCGACCGTTTAACTTTGCCGCCGGGCCGGCCATGCTTCCGGAGGCAGTGTTGTCGCGTGCCGCAGATGAGATGCTCAACTGGCATGGCTCGGGCATGTCGGTGATGGAGATGACCCACCGCGGGGCCGTGTATCTGAGTCTGTTCGAGAAGGTCATGGCGGATTTCAGGCGGCTTTTGAATCTGCCATCGCATTACAAGATTCTGTTTATGCAGGGCGGAGCGACCGCGCAAAATGCCTTGCTTCCGCTGAATCTGCTTGGCGCAAATCGCAAGGCCGACTATGTGAACACGGGCCACTGGTCGACCAAGTCGGTCAACGAGGCGCGCCAGTATGGCGATATTCATTTGGCTGCCACCGCCGAGTCTACGGCGGGTACCCCGCACAGCCATCCGTTTACATTCATTCCACCGATTTCCGATTGGAAAGTCCGGCCCGATAGCTCCTATCTGCATATCTGCGGTAATGAAACCATTGGCGGGGTGGAGTTCTGGCAGTGGCCGGACATGAAAGCCCTCGGTGCCCCGGATGTGCCGCTTATTGTGGATATGTCGTCGCACATTCTGTCTCGGCCGATTGATGTCACGCGCTTTGCGCTGGCCTATGGCGGTGTACAGAAAAATCTTGGCATTGCAGGCCTTACATTTGTTGTGCTCGATGAGGCCTTGATCCGCGACCGCGTGAAGGCGCCGCTGCCTGGCTGCCCAACTGTGTTCGATTTCCGAAAGGTGATGGAGAACGACTCCATGTTCAACACGCCGCCCACCTATGCCATCTACCTCACCGGCCTGGTGCTGGAGTGGATCAGTGCACAGGGGGGTGTAGAGGTTCTGGGACAACGCAATCAGGAAAAGGCGGAGCTGCTTTACTCTGCGCTGGACGCATCGTCCTTTTATCAGACCCGAGTGGAGCGCTCGGCGCGGTCGTTTATGAATGTGCCCTTTTACCTGCCCGATGATCGGCTCTACGAGTCTTTTCTAAAGGGGGGCCAGGAGCGTGGACTGATTAATCTCAAAGGCCACAAGGCGGTTGGTGGCCTGCGGGCAAGTATTTATAACGCCATGCCAATTGAAGGGGTTCGCGCCCTGTGCGCCTGGCTTGCTGAGTTTGAAAAGGAGCACGCATGAGCGAAGACAATCTTCAGCGGCTTCGTCAGCAGATCGATGCGGTCGATGATCAGTTACTGCAGCTGCTGGGTAAACGTGCCGGCCTGGTGCAACAGGTCGGCCATCTAAAAGAACAAACCAATGCGCCCGTGTTTCGGCCGGAGCGTGAGGCGGCCATTGTCGACCGCATGATTGCTGCAAATACCAGCGCCCTGCCGGCAGAGACGATTACGGCGGTTTGGCTGGAGATTATCTCGGGCTGCAGGGCCCTTGAGCGTGTGATGCGTGTGTCCTATCTGGGCCCGGCAGGCACTTACAGCGAGCAGGCGGTGCGGGCGCTTTTTGGCCATCGGGTGGAGTTCGTGCCCTGTGTGACCTTGGATGAGGCAATCCGCGAGGCCGAGGCGGGAAGTGTCGACTGCGCATTACTGCCAGTGGAAAACTCCACAGAGGGAACAGTCGGCAGAACACTGGATATTCTGCTGCGTACGCCACTGAAGATTACCGCTGAAATTTCACTTCCGATTCATCACAGCCTGTTGCAGAAAAATGGCGATCGGGCGGCGATTAAATCAATTGCCGCGCACCCACAGGCACTTGCCCAGTGCCATCGCTGGCTGGATGAGAATTTTCCCGGCGTTGAGCGGATGCCGGTCTCTAGTAATGGCCATGCCGCCCAGCTTGCATCGGAGGACGCCTCAGTAGCGGCGATTGCCGGACAGCTTGCCGCCCAGCGCTATGCACTGATATCGGTGGCAGAGCGAATTGAAGATGACCCCAACAATCGGACACGCTTTGCCGCGGTCGGTCCGTTTACGCCAGAGGCCTGCGGCACGGATCAGACCTCGCTGATTCTGTCGGTGCCTGATCGGGCGGGTGCAGTGCTGTCACTGATTGAGCCCTTTGCCCGCCATGGCGTGTCGATGAAGCGTTTTGAGTCTCGTCCTGCACGTCAGGGCGCATGGGAATATTATTTCTATGTGGATCTGGTGGGCCATCGCAAGGACAGCAATGTCGCCTTGGCCTTAGCCGAGATCCGTGAACAGGCAGCGTTTTTTAAAGACCTGGGCTCCTATCCGCTTTTTGACCGGCTAAGCACGAATGATCGACAACCCAAGTAGCATCGCTCCCGAGTACGTACGCGGCATTGCGCCGTATCAGGGCGGCCGCCCGATTTCCGAGATTGCCCGCGAATATGGATTTAACGAATCCGATATCGTGAAGCTGGCGTCGAACGAAAATCCCTTGGGCATGAGCCCCAAGGCCAAAGAGGCCATGCTGGTCGCAGCAGCCGATCTGGGCCGTTATCCCGATGGCAATGGCTTTGAATTAAAAGCCGCCATCAGCAAACGATTCTCTGTGCCCCAAGACTGGGTCACGCTGGGCAATGGCAGTAACGACATCCTCGAGCTCGCCGCACATGCGTTTCTTCAGCCTGATCGCGAGTCGGTCTATAGCGCACATTCTTTTGCGGTCTATGCCCTGGCGACCCAGGCAACGGGTGCGAAGGCAGTTGTGGTGCCGGCCACCAAGGGCCTGGGCCATGATCTCTCGGCCATGCGCCGTGCAATCACCGCGCGCACAGGAATTGTTTGGGTTGCCAATCCCAATAATCCAACTGGCACATTCATCGATGCGAAGGAAGTGAAGGCCTTCATCGATGACATTCCCCATCAGGTGCTGGTGATACTGGATGAGGCCTACACCGAGTACTTAAGTGACAAGGATCGCTACAACGCATTTGAGTGGGTGGCGAGCACGCCCAATCTGCTGGTGTCGCGTTCGTTTTCAAAGGCCTATGGGCTGGCGGGCTTAAGAATTGGATTTGGCATTTCACAGCCGGCGATTACCGATCTTTTAAATCGCATCCGGCAGCCATTTAATGTGAATTCCCTGGCCCAGGCGGCCGCATCTGCAGCGCTTTTTGATGATGCGTTTTTGGCCCAGAGCCGACGTGTCAATGACGAAGGCATGCAGCAGCTGATTGGAGCAGCCAACAGTCTGGGGCTGGAGTACATCCCATCGTGGGGTAACTTCATCTTGGTGAAGATGGGCCAGGCAAAAGATGCGGGCATGCAGGTGTTTCAGGCCCTGCTTGCCAAGGGTGTCATCACCCGGCCAGTGGCAAACTATGCACTGCCGCAGTGGCTGAGGATTTCAATTGGCACCCGCGAAGAAAACGAGCGGCTCATTACTGCGCTTGGCCAGGTGATGCCTGCGCTATCTGCGCGGCTACAGGCGAGCGCCTAGTTCTGATCATGGCCGAGCAAGGCAGCCTTGATTGTCTGGTGGTGGTGGGGACCGGCTTTATGGGGGCCTCACTGGCCAAGGCGGTCAAACAGGCGGGGCTGGCCAGGCATGTAATTGGTGTGGATCCAAAGGCCTCATCGGCCGCAGCGTCGATCGGTGTGATCGATCAGGCGGCGTCATCAATTGCCGAGCTATCCAATTGTTCTTTCAAAGAGATCGCAGTCGTTATCGCTAGCCCGGTCAATACCTATGCAACGGTATTTGAAGCGCTTGCCAAATTCTCGGTAGCGTTAAAAGAGGGTCAGTCGATTGCCTGGGTCACGGATCTTGGCAGCACCAAAGAGGGCGTGGTGAAGGCAGCCTCGTTGCTTGGACCCTTGTCATCACGATTTGTGTCGTCTCATCCGATGGCGGGCTCAGAAAAGCAGGGCCCCGCGGATGCGCGTGCCGATCTGTTTCAGTCGGCCCGGGTATTAATCAGCCAGACCGCAGACTCATCGCCGCAGGCGATCTCCGATGTCGAGACATTTTGGATGCAGCTCGGCGCCACGCCCAGCCCATTGCCGATCGGGGAGCATGATGAGCTGCTTGCAGCGATTAGCCATCTGCCGCATGTCGTGGCCTATTCGCTTGCAGGCATGCTGGCCGGCTCGCCATTGGCCGGTGCTGCCCAGGCACTGCACGGCGGTGGACTGCGCGACACCACACGAATTGCCGCATCCTCAGCGGAGCTTTGGGCCGATATTTTTCTGGATAACCGTGAGCGATTGCTCGAGGCCTGGTCGGAGTGGGCCTTGCACGTGGAGGTGATGCATCAGGCCCTAGAGAAGGCCGATCGTGAGACCTTAATTGAGTTGTTGCAGCAGGCAAGTCAGTGGCGCAAAGGATTTCTATGATGATCTATCCTGAATCGATTGCGTTAACTCCCCGCAGGGGCGCCGTGGGCCATGTGATCCTGCCGGGCAGCAAAAGTATTTCGAATCGGATGCTGCTGTTATCGGCGTTGGCGCAGGGCACGACCCGACTGCGCAATGTACTTGCCTCTGATGACACCGAGGTGATGATCAATGCATTAAAGGCGCTCGGTATATCGATGACTGAATCGAATAACGAGATCGTCGTAGAGGGCGCTGCCGGTGTTTTTAAATCTACAGGCAGCCTCGCCCAGCCATTAAAACTTTTTGTGGGCAACTCTGGCCTGACGATTCGTACGCTGCTACCGGCCTTGGTGGTCTCGATGGCCAAGACCGGCGGCTGTGTGGAGATCTCGGGCGTGCCGCGGATGCATGAGCGGCCGATTGAGGATCTCGTTCAGGGCTTAGCGGCCATCGGCGCAAAGATTGAGTATCTGGGCGTGGCCGGCTTTCCGCCGCTGCGCGTGCATGGCGTGCCGCTGTCGCCCCAGTCTTTAATTCGGGTGCGCGGAGATACGTCGAGTCAGTACCTCACGGGACTGATGCAGGCAGGACCGCTTCTTGCGCAGCAATGGGGCCAGCCACTTCAGCTTGAAGTGCAGGGCACCTTGATTAGCCGCCCATACATTGAAATTACCCGCGCAGTGCTCAATCGATTCGGTATTCGTGTTGATCAGACTTCGGATCAGCCGATCCGGTATGAGATTGCACCGGCGGCGATTACTTCGCCAGGCGCCTTGACGGTCGAGGGGGATGCATCGTCGGCGTCTTATTTTTTGGCAGCGGGCGCGATTGGCCATGGGCCCGTGCGTGTGATCGGCGCGGGACGCGATAGCGTGCAGGGCGATATCCGGTTTGCAGATGCGCTGGAAAAAATGGGCGCCCGAATTACCTGGGGGCCGGATTGGATTGAATCGTCCTGGGCCGATGCTGCGGATACGCCGCACGCCATGGACCAGGATTTTGTGCACCAGATGTCCCACCATCTGCGTGGCATCGATCTGGACTGCAATGCGATTCCCGATGCGGCGATGACACTGGCGGTCTGTGGCTTGTATGCCAATGGGCCGACCACGCTGCGCAATATCGGCTCGTGGCGGGTCAAAGAGACCGATCGGATTGCCGCGGTGGCGGCGGAGTGCGCACGCCTGGGTGCCCGGGTGGAAAGCGGTGATGACTGGATCCGGATCCATCCGCCGGCCGAACTTCAGCCCGCGACCATCCAAACCTATGACGACCATCGCATGGCGATGAGCTTTTCCCTGGCCTGCTTCGGCAACGCTGCGATTCGGATTCATGAGCCGGGCTGCGTAGCCAAGACCTTCCCGGACTACTTCGAGGTCCTCTCCGGCCTGTGTGCCCAGGCCGTGCCCGTCCTGGCGATCGATGGCCCCACCGCCTCGGGCAAGGGCACAATCGCCAGCCTGGTGGCGCTAGAACTGGGCTTTGGCTACCTGGATAGCGGGGCGCTTTACCGAATTGCCGCCTTGGCGGCCCAGCAAAACGACATTTCCGACCAAGATGAGCAAGCGCTCGCTTCTATGGCAACGGAGATGGATATTGAATTCTTAGGCCAGACCATCCTGCTTGATGGGGTCAATATCAGCCAGGCCATCCGCGAGGAGGCAATGGGCGTTCTCGCTTCAAAGATCGCCGTCCATCCTGCCCTGAGAAGGGCCCTGATGCTGCGCCAGCGGGATTTTGCCCGCCTTCCTGGCCTGGTGGCCGACGGCCGGGATATGGGCACGGTGGTGTTTCCAGACGCCCGGCTGAAGGTTTTTCTCACCGCGACCGCCCGCGCAAGGGCCGAAAGACGCTATAAGCAATTGATTGATAAAGGTTTTTCGGCTAACCTTGACAGTCTTTCCGCCGATTTGGAGGCGCGGGATGCTCGGGATGCCTCTCGGGCAATTGCGCCACTAAAACCGGCATCGGGAGCGGTGGTGATTGATTCCACCAGCCTCTCGATCGACGAGGTGGTGCAAGCCGTCGTGAATGCCTGGCATGAAGTCTCTGTGAGACAAACCGGCCGGCTCACTTAAGCCTGCACCTTTTTTTAACTCCGCTGTCTCGGGCGATTGTCTTCTTGATGAAGGCCTGGGGTGGTGTGCTTTGTGACTGTGTGTCAGAAAAAACTTTTTAATGTCCCGACAACTTAACCAACTTAGCGATATCGCTAAAAACGCTGCTCCCGACTCTTTTGCTGCAATGTTTGCAGAATCCATCGCCCGCCAGGAAATGCGCGCAGGCGAGGTCATCACCGCAGAAGTGCTGCGGGTTGATCAGAACCACGTTGTGGTCAATGCCGGACTGAAGTCCGAGAGCTTTATCCCCATTGAAGAATTCTTTAACGACCAAGGCGGTGTGGATGTCAAGGAAGGCGATTTCGTCTCCGTTGCCATCGAGGCCTTGGAAGATGGCCGTGGTGAGACCCGCCTATCGCGTGACCGCGCCAAGCGGCTGGCTGCCTGGGTGAGCCTTGAGCAGGCCTTGGAAAGCGGCGAGAACGTCATCGGTACCGTGACCGGCAAGGTCAAGGGTGGCCTGACCGTCATGACCAATGGCATCCGCGCATTCCTGCCCGGTTCGCTCGTGGATACACGTCCGATCAAAGACACCTCGCACATCGAGGGCAAGACCCTGGACTTCAAAGTCATCAAACTCGATCGCAAGCGCAATAACGTCGTGCTGTCACGTCGTGCAATTGTGGAAGCCTCGATGGGTGAAGACCGCGCCAAGCTGATGGAAAACCTCAAAGAGGGCTCCACGGTGACCGGTGTGGTGAAAAACATTACCGACTACGGTGCGTTTATCGACCTGGGCGGCATCGATGGCCTGCTGCACATCACCGATATGGCCTGGCGTCGTGTGCGTCATCCCTCTGAGGTGCTCACGGTCGGCCAAGAGATCACGGCCCGCGTGCTTCGCTATGACGCAGACAAGAACCGCGTCTCGCTGGGCGTAAAGCAGCTGGGCGATGATCCCTGGGATGGCATTGGACGCCGTTACCCCCAAGGCACCCGCATGTTTGGCAAGGTCACCAACATCACCGACTACGGTGCATTCGTTGAGATCGAGCCCGGCATCGAAGGCCTGGTCCACGTTTCAGAAATGGACTGGACCAATAAGAACGTGAACCCCGGCAAGGTGGTTCAGGTGGGCGACGAGGTCGAAGTCATGGTGCTGGAGATCGATGGCGAGCGCCGTCGTATTTCGTTGGGCATGAAGCAGTGCCGCGCCAATCCATGGCAGGAATTTGCCGGAAGCCACAACAAGGGCGACAAGGTCAAAGGCCAGATCAAATCGATCACCGATTTTGGTGTGTTCATCGGCCTGCCCGGCAACATCGATGGCCTGGTACACCTGTCTGACCTCTCCTGGTCTGAGACCGGTGAAGAGGCCGTGCGTAACTTCAAAAAGGGCGATGAGCTCGAGGCGGTCGTACTGGCCATTGATGTTGAGCGCGAGCGTATTTCGCTGGGCGTGAAGCAGCTCGACGGAGATCCGTTTAACTCATACATCTCGCGCTTTGATAAAGGTGCGGTTGTGAAGGGCACCGTGAAGTCGGTCGATGCCAAGGGCGCAGTGATTACCCTGGACACCGAGGTAGATGGCTATCTGCGTGCCTCGGAGATTTCCCGTGAGCGTGTAGAAGACGCCACCAAGATGATGGCCGAGGGTGACTCTGTCGAGGCCATGATCGTGAATGTGGACCGCAAGGCGCGGACCATCAATCTGTCGATCAAGGCCAAGGACTCTGCAGAGACCGCAGAGACCATGCAGAAGATGGCTGCGGAAAATACCGCCGCATCGGGAACCACCAGCCTTGGCGCGCTGCTGCGTGCCAAGCTGGACGATCAGCAGTCCAAAGAGTAAGCACAGCATGCCAGCCCCGGGGCCACAAGCATCCGGGGCTGTGCTGACGTGGGGAGTGATACGCAGTGACAAAGTCTGAACTGATCGCTCGGCTTGCTGATCGGCTCAATCAGCGGGGAACGCCACTGGCGACCCGAGACTGTGAGTTCGCCGTAAAGACCCTGCTGGATGCGATGACCGAGGCCTTAGGCCATCGCCATCGAATCGAGATACGCGGCTTTGGCACGTTTTCGCTTTCCTATCGGCCCGCCCGTGTCGGCCGTAATCCCAAATCAGGCGCACAGGTCCGGGTTCCGGAAAAGCGTGTGCCCCATTTCAAACCAGGCAAGGATCTGCGCGAACGCGTTGATCTTCCGCCTCAGTAATTTTCTGTGGGCCTAAGCGCCGATCGTGGAACTTGATCCGGTCTGGCTGTTGCTTCTGCCTGCGCTGTTTGCCCTGGGCTGGATTACTGCGCGCTATGACCGCGGTCAGCAAACCCGGGAAGGACAGCATGTCTCAGACGATGTCATGCATGCGATGTCGGATCTGCTTGCCGATGATGCGCAGGCGGCCACTGATCGGCTGTTGTCCGCAGCCCGATCGGATCCCGATGCGATTGAACTGCATCGGGCAGTGGGCAATCTTTATCGTCAACGTGGCCTAATCGACCGCGCCATTGAGGTCCATGAGGCGGCGCTACGTCATCCGCAGCTGCAGGCCGCCGATCGTTTGGCACTAATGGCGGATCTTGGCCGCGACTATCAGGCGGCAGGGCTTTTTGATCGGGCAGATGCGGTCTTAAACGAACTTCTCGCTAATGCAGGCAGTGATGCATTGGCCAATCAGGCCCGCACTTTATTAATGCAGATTGCCCAGGTGACCCGTAACTGGAACCAGGCCATCGACATGGTCAAGGCACTACAGCAGCATGGTGGTGAGTTTCATGGCCATCGTGCTGAGCAGTTATTGGGACACTTTTATTGTGAGCTCGCAGAGGCGGCGATCGCCCGTGGTGATCAGTCAGCGGCGCTTGCGAATCTTGCCCAGGCAGAGAAGACTGCAGCACCAGGCCCAACGCGCAGGATCGCGGGGCTGCGTGCTCGTCTTACAGGGGGTGCGGCGGAAGTTGCAAAGCAGCCTGGCACGCACGTGCCAGCAGAATCGACAGCGGCATCACCCAAGGCCGCCCCGGTGGTCTCAGAGTCCCAGTCGGCCTGTCGCGTGTGCGGGTTTCGTTCCCGGCAGACACTCTGGCAGTGCCCGGGATGTCATCATTGGGACAGTTTTGAGGCACTTCGGTAAGGTGTGCACATGATTTCTGAGCAGCTTAGACAGACACGTGTTTTGGTGGTCGGCGACGTGATGCTGGATCGTTACTGGTTTGGCGATGTCGATCGAATTTCGCCCGAGGCGCCCGTGCCGGTTGTCCGTGTTCAGCAGATTGATGAGCGGCTGGGCGGCGCGGCCAATGTGGCTCGCAATATCGCCGCCCTGGGCGCGGCACCGGTGCTGATGGGTGTGGTCGGATCAGATGAGGCCGGCAGCCGTGTCCATGAGCTGATTGCCGCAGCCGGCATTCGGGATCAGGTGTTTGATGATGCCCAGGCCAAGACCACGGTAAAACTCCGCGTGATTGGACGCCAGCAGCAGCTGCTGCGGGCAGATTTTGAGTCCGTTCCTGATCATGAGGTGTTGCTCGAAAAACGCGATCAATTCAATGCCTTTCTGCCAGAGGTGCAGGCTGTAGTGCTGTCGGACTATGGCAAGGGTGGGCTACTGCACATTCAAGAAATGATTACCGCTGCCAAGTCCCGCGGCGTGATGACCTTGGTGGATCCAAAGGGTGATGAGTACAGCCGATATGCGGGTGCCACCATGCTCACGCCGAATCGATCCGAGTTCACCCAGGTGGTGGGCCGCTGGAAGACCGAAGGAGAGATGACTGAAAAGGCGCATCGACTGCGTCAAGACTTGGGGTTAGCGCATCTGCTTGTGACTCGGTCTGATGAAGGCATGAGTCTTTACACTGAAGAGCAGGGCCGGCCCAAAGAGATTCATGTGGCTGCCCAGGCGCGTGAGGTATTTGATGTGAGCGGCGCGGGCGATACCGTGATTGCGACCTTGGCGGTGACGTTGGCTGCGGGTGCACCGGTGGTGCAGGCGATCGAGCTTGCCAACCGTGCAGGTGGAATTGTGGTGGGTAAACTGGGTACTGCGACGGTAACTGCAGAAGAACTCTTTTCGGAAGGTGGCCGATGACCATTATCGTGACAGGCGCTGCAGGATTTATCGGCAGCAATCTGGTGGCAGGCTTAAATCAGGCCGGTGAGCGGCGCATTATCGCGGTGGATGATCTGACCGATGCCGACAAATTCAAAAACCTAGTCGATTGCGACATCGAGGACTATCTCGATAAGGATGATTTTCTTGACCGGCTAGAGGCAGGAATGTCTGGCAAGCAGATTACCGCGATTCTGCATCAGGGCGCCTGCTCTGACACCATGGAGACCGATGGCCGGTTCATGATGGATAACAACTTTCGTTATTCGCGGATTCTCTTGGGCTTTGCCCAGAAGTACTCGATCCCGTTTCTGTATGCCTCATCGGCTGCCGTCTATGGGGCGAGCACAGTCTTTCGTGAGGAACGGGCCTGCGAGGCGCCGCTGAATGTCTACGGCTACTCAAAGTTTTTGTTTGACCAGACCGTTCGCGCCATGAATGCCACTGCACCTGTTGTTGGGTTTCGTTATTTCAATGTCTATGGGATGCGCGAGCAGCACAAGGGGCGTATGGCGTCAGTCGCCTTTCATCACTTTAATCAGTATCGCGAGACCGGCAAGGTCCGGCTTTTCGAGGGCTATGACGGCTGGAAGGCCGGCCAGCAGGAACGGGATTTTGTGTCAGTAGAAGATGTTGTGAAAGTAAACCTGTTCTTTTTGAATAAGGCTTTATCGGGCAATAGCACCAGCGGCATTTTCAATCTCGGCACTGGCAGGGCCCAGACCTTTAACGAGATCGCCCAGTCGGTGATCAACACCATCGATAAGAGTAAGAAATCTGTGGCCGATCTGATACAGGCCAAGAAGATTGAGTACATCCCATTCCCCGAGGCGCTAAAGGGTAAGTACCAGAGCCATACCCAGGCCGATCTGACGCGGCTGCGGGCGGCGGGGTATCGGGCAAAGTTTCTGACTGTGCAAGAGGGTGTGAGCCGTTATGTCAACGCTCGCCTTGCCGCTGCTTAAGTATCGGCTAGGCCTATACAGCCGACTGGCGCGGTTCGATAAGCCGATCGGTACACTGCTATTGCTGTGGCCCACGCTGTGGGCATTGTGGCTTGCCGCGGGCGGCTTTCCTGAATTTTCACGGCTGGTCGTGTTTCTGCTGGGCACATTGCTGATGCGCTCGGCTGGCTGCGTATTAAATGACATTGCAGATCGAAAATTTGATCGACATGTGAAGCGCACCCGGGATCGTGTGCTGACGGCCGGCAAGGTCTATCTCTGGGAGGCAGTGGTCTTGGCAGTTGTGCTGCTGCTGGGCGCTGCAGCGCTGCTGCTCTTTTTAAACGATCTCGCGATTCAGTACGCCTTTACAGCCGTGTTTATCGCCGCGGTCTATCCTTACTTTAAGCGGTTTTTTTCTGTGCCTCAGGCGATGCTAGGCATTGCGTTCAGCTTTGGTATTCCGATGGCATTTGCAGACACCCAGGGCCAGGTTCCGGTGGTGGCCTGGGTGATGGTGATTGGGAATTTCTTCTGGACCATTGCCTATGACACCATCTATGCGATGGTCGATCGAGATGATGACCTAAAGCTGGGGATGCGCAGCAGCGCAATTACCTTTGGCCGCTACGATGTCGTGGTGGTGGCTGTGAGCTATGCGATTTTTATCTGGTGCATGCTGATCGTCGGCCAGTCCTTGCCGGGCTCGGGCCATCTCGCCTATTGGGCAAGCTGGCTCGTGACCGTGGCATGTTGCGTATATCTGATCTGGCGAATCCGTACGCGGGACCGCGATGATTGTTTTGCCGCCTTTCGGGCCAACAACTATGTGGGTATGCCGCTCTGGATTGGGCTGGCGCTGCAGCTGGGCTGGTCTTAGGTCAGTAGCAAAATAAGTCTTGATGGTGTCTGGCGGGGCAAGGCCATCACTGTAAGTGGGTTAAGGGAGAAGAAGATGATGAGACTGCATCGATTTATTTCGGTAGTTATTCTGGCCGTGATGGGCTGGCTCTCATTGGGGGCTCATGCTGCTTTCCCTGACAAACCGGTGCGGATTGTGATTGGTTTCCCGGCCGGTGGCCCCTTGGATCAGCACATACGTCTGTTATCGACAAGGCTTGCGGCCTCGCTTGGCCAGCCGGTTGTGATCGATTACAAGGCCGGTGCAGGCGGCACCATTGGCGCGCAGTTTGTCGCACAGTCAGCGCCAGATGGCTACACACTGTTGCTTGCCAACACCGGAACGATGGTAATTAATCCAGCGATTTACACACAGAAGCCTTATGAGACGCTGCGTGACTTTGCGCCTGTAGCGCGGACCGCGCAGCAGGCCCTGGCGTTAATCGTTAATGACAAGGTGCCGGCCAGGACGTTAAAAGAGCTGATTCAGTACGCCAAGGCCAATCCAGGAAAACTGAACTATGGATCGGCGGGCAACGGTGGTATTTCGCATCTTGTGCCTGAAATGCTCAAGGTAGAGACGGGAATCTCGATGGTTCATGTGCCGTATAAAGGCACAGCGCCTGCATTTACAGATCTTATGGCGGGCCACGTGGATTTCATGGCGGACTCAATTCCCCAGGCGGTAAATCATCTTAAAGACGGCAAGATTCGTGTGCTGGCCGTCACCAGTAATCGTCGAAATCCTGCGCTTACGGCTGTACCCACCGTGTTAGAGACCGGGGTGGCGACATTGGACGTAGTGGGGTTTTATGGAATCTTGGCGCCTAAAGGGACGCCTGCAGACATTGTGCGGCGACTCAGCCAGGCGTTTAAAGATTCACTCGAGGCCCCAGAGATTCAAAAGACCATGGCCGATCAGGGATCGGATCCAGCGTGGCTGGGGCCGGAGCAATTTGCCGCATTTTTGAATCGGGAAATGCCGCGTTGGGCGCAGGCCGTAAAGGCGGCGGGTGCAAAGCTGGATTAGACGTGGGTGCGGCGCTTATAGGTTCAAGTGCCCAGCAGGCGACGAGCAAGTACGGTTTGCATGTCACGTCGTCCGTCCGCAATTAAATAAATGATGACTTTGGTACCTGTGATGCGGTAGATCACGCGATACGGTTTGAAGAAGGCCTGGCGGTATTCTTTCATGCCAAGGCCAACCAGTTCCTTCGGGTAGCTACCGCGTTCGGGGAATCTCGATAGGCTCTCCACAATGCCCATCACCGCATCCAGCACATAGTTGGCGCTAGCGACGCAGTCGAATTCGCAGATGTAGTCGTGAATGGCCTCGAAGTCTTGCTCCGCACCCTGGGTAAGTAAGACTTCAAACCTGGCAGATTTTCCTGCCATCAGACTCAGGCTCGCTTGGCGCGGAGGCGGGCAACAACATCAGGCCAGGGCTTCACCTTGCCGGCTGCCACATCTTGATTGCCAAGCGCAAGAATCTTTAACATCGCAAGTGTTTCTTGTGTCTCTTCGAACGAGGCGACATCCTGCAGAACCGCCTTTGCCTCGCCGTTTTGTGTGATGACCATTGGCGCGCGCTGCTCCGCGAGCTGCGACAGCACTTCGGCGGCATTGGCTTTGAGGTAGCTGATGGGCTTAACTTGTGATGAGTAGCGCATGACGATTGTCCAGACTGAAGTGAGTCTTAATATAGTCTTTTTATGGTCTTGTCACAAGGTGCGCAGACGATGGCAAATGCTGCGTGGCCGTAGCAGTAAGTTAATCTGCGCCCGCATTGGGGTTTCGGGCAAACAAAAAGGGCCCAGAACCAGGTCTGAGCCCTTTGTAATGGTGGCGTATGGCGCCTGAGTCTACACCTGGTTATAAACCTGAACTGGACGAGCCTGGACTTGCGGCCTGTCGTGCCCTCGGCTTGCGGCGAGTGGATCACTTAGAGAGCAGCTCAACGTAAGCTTGATAGCTGTAGCTTCTGTTCTTCTTTTGGCCCGTCATCTCAGTAACGATACCGAGGTCTTCTAACACCTTGACAGCCGCTGTGGCGGTAGGAAAGCTTGTGTCGAGTTGCTGGCGAACGCGCTCAATGGTGAAGCGCGGCATCATTGGCAGCATCTCAAACAATCGGTAACTCGCTGGCCCCACCTTTGGAGACTGCAGCAGGCGTTTGCGGTCCGCTGCTACGAGACTGGCCACTTCAATGATGCTGTGCTCTGCATCTGCAGCGGCGACGCACACGCCTTCTAAAAAGAAAATTACCCAGGATTCCCAATCGCCTTCGGTGCGGATGTTTGACAGGCGGCGGTAGTACTCGGCTTGGTGTTGCTTCAGGTAGCCGCTGAGATACATCAGCGGCTCAGCAAGCAATCCCCAGTGCTCAAAAAGCGTTGCAATCAACAGCCGCCCAATGCGGCCATTGCCATCCAGAAAAGGGTGGATGGTTTCGAACTGCGCATGGATCAGCGCCACCTTCACCATGGGTGGTAAATCGGTCGCATCCTCATGAATGAATCGCTCCATGTCGGTCAGCAACTGGGGTACGTTTTCTGGTGGCGGCGGTACGAACACCGCGTTTCCCGGCCTTGTGCCGCCGATCCAGTTTTGTGAACGACGCAGTTCCCCCGGCTGCTTACCAGCACCCCGAACGCCATTGAGTAATAGGCGATGGGCATCGCAGAGCAACCGCACGCTAATGGGCAGCCTCTTGGGGTCACTTAGTTGCTCTCGAACCAATCGGAAGGCTCGAAGGTAATTCGTGACCTCTTCAACATCGTGGGTGTTGCGAACCTTGAAGCCAGCTTCCTCGTCAAACAGGTCGGTTAGCGTGGCCTGTGTGCCCTCGATCTGCGATGTGAGCAATGCTTCCTTGCGGATCGCGCTGTAAAGCAGCCAGTCCACCGAAGGGGCTAAGCCCGACACGCCCGATAGCCGCGCAAGCGCCATCTCTGCTTTGTGGTTCAAGTCCTGATAGACCTCCAATGCCAGGACTGGATTTTTGGGCGGCAATGAATCCGGCACGAACGCCTGCACCACCTCTCCAAGGGTGGTGGATTTCACATAGGTCCCAGTTGCCCGTTTCATGATCAAGGTCGCTTTAATTAGATTCCTCAATATTAAAGACTTCTTTAATATATTTCAAGATTATTAAGGAATTCTTTAATATATACCAGGAGGCTCTGTCCGCGCGTGAAATTCTCAACGGCGGGATTGGTTCCGACATAACTTTGCTTTGCAAAGTTAGTCTTCACCGAGGCTTAGAGTTAGAGCCGGCGGCATTGTGTCTGACTCGCGTCCGTGTCGTCCGCTAGTTCGCACTTTGCGCAGTCAAATCGATCAAATTAAAAAGGCCCCAAATGGGACCTTTTTAATTTGGTGGTGGGTGCGGACCCGGGTTCAATTCCCTGCCAATAGGTGCCTACTAACACCCGTTATGAACCTGCGGAAGGATGCGGAAAGGTACATACACATGTCACCCGCTCCTTAGTATTTGCACGTGTTCGCATCCTTCCGATCCTGCCTTTCGGGTCAACGACGCATCACGAACCCGGATTCAACCGGGCATTACTTGCAATTGTTGTGCAGCTTCCACTTTTCCTCGTGCCCCATCGCTTTGGCAAAGTCGGGCACTTTGCAACGCTCCACTTCAGCTGGATCAACAGATTCAGCAGGTTGTGTCACTGCCGCAGCAGGCAACTCACTCACTCGCTTCGGGGCTGTGCTGTAAACCCATTGCGCCACGGCGAGCACCGCCACGGCGAAAGCCAAAAAGATCACAGCCTGTACCAGGGACATCTTGGGTATTTGATCAGGCGGGATTTCGCAAACGCCCCCGGGGCACAGCTGAGCTTTTTCCTTGTTGAACAGGTTGTAAATCTTGCAGCCGATGCAAATGCCGAACGCCGTTTCGAAGAACAACAAGAGCAGACAAACCGAGCACACGATCAGGTTGATGGGGCCGATGACGTTATTGAGCACCACCAGATACAGCATGGTCGCTGCCAAAACGAAGCCGATGCTCCAGGCAAAGCGCTTTTGCGGAGCACCGGTCCATTCGGGCAATTGCTTGCGCACCATCCATTCGCCCAAGATCATCACAGGAGCGAAACGTGGGTTGATGAAGATGCGGATCATGAACTCGATCAAAAAACAGACTACGAACACACGGGTCGGATGGAAATTTCCCATGAGCCAGGCATTCATGAAGCTGATCAAGGCCAGGAAAAACAAAATTCCCGCAGCGGCTCTGACTGCCCGCTCATTCAGAACGGAAACGGCATACTCAGGCCGCACTTGGCCAAATTCAAAAATATTTGTTGACATCAAACCGGACCTCATTGACTAACTCGGCACCAGCAATACAGAAACTGCTGGTCGGTTCCCATGGGAGTATGGTGCATGGTCAGTTCATCGCCCTGCAAGCTAAACCCCTCTCCAAACTCATTGTGCAAGCTCTGCGCATCGTACCGAACCACGTCCAGGCCACTGCATTTCAGAGGTCCATTGGGGCCAAAGGTTGCCATGAGTACATAGCCACCAGGCTTGACTGATCGTCGGACTAATTCGATGTAAGCCTGTCGAGCAGCTGGATCGGTCAAAAAATGAAACACGGCGCGGTCGTGCCACAAATCAAACTTTTTGGAACCGAAATCGTACTGGGTGATGTCACCAACATGCCAACCCACTTGTTCTGCTAGTGCTCCAAGACGTTGCTTGGAGAAATCAATGGCGGTAACGGAAATAGCCTTGCACGGCATGGTGTTCATGCTGACCAGCAGCCTCCAATTTTCCAACCTGAGCAAGCCCAAGCCCCCTGCCAAAGAACAGATC
>VERI01000067.1 GCA_018882785.1 Burkholderiaceae bacterium
GCTGGCCTGAGCCCGACCATCCCCCTTATGCCCCGAATTTATTCCGATAGCGCCCCCAGAGGGGGATTCGGCCCACGGGAATATCTGCAGATCTGGCAGGTCGCCCGCAGGCTCATTCTTGAGCCTCCTTCCATGCGAGTGCAGTCGCATCGGGATACAGCGGGAGGTCTCTTTTCGAAAGATTATCCCCTGTTACCGACGATGCCACATCTGATTCGGTTCATGGTGAATACGTTTATTCGCCCCACCGATCTGCGCTGGATGCAGCATAAACATATCCAGATTGTGCGGGGCCGGCATCTTTATCTCCGAATGGAGTTACCCGAGTCAAAACGGCATACCACGCAGATAATTTCTATGCGCCCAGCGGTAAGTATCTATGAGTCATTGCTGAGAACTGCCCGGCAGCAGGGGACTGCTGGCCCAGATGACTACGTGTTCCTTCCGGAAGTGAAGAATCGAAAGTCCGCGATGATTTTGTTGGATCTTCATTTTCGACGTGTTCTGGAAGCATCTCAGCTACGTCATGGCAAACGCGGTCAGGTAAGGACCTTATACTCGTTGCGACACACTGCCATTACATTTCGACTCTTGTATGGCCGCGGTATTGATCTGCTCACACTTGCCAGAAATGCCCGAACGTCGGTGGAGATGATCGAGCGGTTTTACGCGTCCGAGCTCTCCGCAGAAATGAATATCGATCTGCTGCATAGCCGTCGGAGCGTCGCAGCCCAATAAAGGGGAAATAAAAAACCCGCCCTGTTTCCAGAGCGGGTTTTAATCGTTTTTAAATCAAGCAGTCTTGCGACTGCGTTGAATTAGAACGAGTGGATCAGGCCAACACCAACGGAAGACTGGGTCTTGCCAGCGGTAGCGGCAAAGCCGTTGAACACCGTAGCAGGAGCGTTACCCGTGTTGGTAGCGGTAGGAGCAAAGTTCACAGTGCCCTTAGCATCGTTGTCAGCACGGCCGTACTGAACGTAAGCGGTGGTCCGCTTGCTCAGTGCGTAACGAGCCTGAACGTTGGTCAGGTTGCTGGACTCAGCCTGGGTATAGGAAGCGCCGAGCAGCCATGCAGCAGATGCCTGGTAGCCGATACCAACTTGTGTACCGTCGACCTTGGTCTTAGCACCGTTCAGAGCAGTGTTGAACTCGTTCTTGATGCCAGCAGCAGCCAGGGTCACGTCGCCCAGCTTATAGGAAGCGCCGAATACGGAACCGGTCTTCTCAAAGCCAGTGTTGGATGAAGAAGTCGAACCGTTCTGGCTACGGTCTTGCATCGCTGCACGCACGGTCAGGGGGCCGGTGGTGTAGGCAGCGCTGGCTGCGTACATACGGCCGCCAGTGGTGGTCGAGGAAGCGGTGTTATCGAAACCATACTGGAGCTGAACCTGCAGGCCGCTCATGTTGGGCGATGTGTAGGTCACAGCGTTACGCGTAAAGAAGTCGGCGTAGTTCATTGCCTGGGAAGTAACGGTCGAAACCGAGTTACCCGAAACAGGCATCAGGGCTGCGTTAGTCGCGATGATGGGGTTGGTCTTCACGCCGAGGGCAACTTCACCGAAGCCACCAGCAACACCAACGTTCGCCTGGCGACGGAAGATACCGTTCTGGTTCATACCGCCGTTGTTGGTCTGGATGTCGCCCTGCAGATCGAAGATGGCTCTCAGACCGCCGCCCAGATCCTCAGAACCCTTCAGGCCCCAAAC
>VERI01000068.1 GCA_018882785.1 Burkholderiaceae bacterium
CTGCAGCGCTGCTGGGGTTAAATGCACAAGAGCTTATGCAAAGCCCTCAGTGGCTTGCCATGCTTTCAGGTAATGCGGTGGGCCGGCATCTTCAGCCCTATGCCAGTGTCTATGCAGGACATCAATTTGGGGTCTTTGTCCCCCGACTCGGCGATGGCCGCGCGTTAAACCTTGGCGCACTTCGTGGCTGGGAGCTGCAGCTAAAAGGCGCAGGCCAGACCCCCTATGCGCGATTTGCGGATGGCCGCGCGGTGCTGCGCTCTTCCATTCGGGAATATCTCTGTTCGGAGGCCATGCATGCGCTAGGCATTCCAACCACCCGAGCCCTATCACTGGTGTCGGCGGCCTCACCAGTGCTGCGTGAGACAGTCGAAACCGCTGCAGTGGTCTGCAGGCTGGCCCCAAGTTTTGTGCGCTTTGGCCACTTTGAATACTTTTCCTCGCGACAACGCATCGATCAGCTTGAGCAGCTCGCCCGACACAGTGCTGCGCTTTTAGGTTGTGGGAATCCGGCACAGGGCACACCGATGCCGGCTGCCGAAGTGGCACTTAATGTCTTACAGGAGGTCGCCCGTCGTAGCGCCAAGATGACCGCCCAATGGATGGGCGTGGGTTTCATGCACGGTGTGATGAATACCGATAACTGCTCCATTCTTGGCCTGACCCTGGATTACGGCCCGTTTGGCTTTATGGATGGCTTTAATGCTGGCCATATCTGCAACCACTCTGATCATCACGGCCGCTACAGTTTTCAGTCACAGCCGCAGGTCTCGCTGTGGAATTTAAGCCGGCTGGCCAATGCCCTGCACCCCTTAGTCAACGCAGTGGACCCATTAAATGCAGCGCTTGAACACTTTAAATCCAGCTACGCCAAAGAGATGGAGGACCTGCTGAAAAAGAAATTAGGCCTGCAGCTGCTCCCGGAAGACCAGTGGAGCCCCATATTGGATGATTTTTATTCTCTGCTGCAGTCGCAGAATATGGACCACACACTCGCCTTTCGTGCGCTGTCGAATCAGGATGAGCAGGCCTTTATCGATCTTGCGCCTGACCGTGAGGCCTGCAGACCCTGGCTTGATCGCTATCAGCGGGCAGTTAGCGCGAGCCTCAGTCTGCAGGGCATTTCCGCAAAAGCGCGCCAGGAACAGATGCGGGCGATCAATCCCAAGTACGTGCTGCGAAACTGGATTGCCGAAGAAGTCATCAGCGCAGTTCGTGATCATGGCGATACCGGGCCCCTGCAGTCGGTGGCCCGACTGCTGCAAAGCCCGTTTCAGGAGCACCCGGAGTCCGAGCGCTACGCAGCGCCGCCACCCGACTGGGCCGAACATCTGTCGGTCAGCTGTTCAAGCTAATCTCGCACCGACGATCACGCTAGGAGCTATCGATGAAATCCGATGAAGAGTATCGAAAGACGCTCACGCCAATGGAGTACGAGGTCACACGACGCAAGGCTACCGAGCCACCTTTTACCGGCCGCTACTGGGATCATTTTGCGCAGGGCACTTACCGCTGTATTTGCTGTGGTCAGCCGCTTTTTGACTCAGAAAAGAAATTTGATGCGGGCTGTGGCTGGCCAAGCTATTGGCAGGCCATGTCCGAGGGCTGCATCCGAGAGGTCAAGGATACGAGTCATTTCATGATTCGAACCGAGATTGTCTGCAGCCAGTGCGATGCCCATTTGGGCCATGTC
>VERI01000037.1 GCA_018882785.1 Burkholderiaceae bacterium
GTGCCCGAGAGCGTAAGTTTCGTTATCTCTGCAGCACTAGAACTCGCTGCGGTAGTTGTTTCTAGGGAATAGGTCGGTCGATCTAAAACAACAACTCCCAGATCGCGGCCATTCACGATAACCCGTGCATTTGAGGCAATATCTGCAGCGACATCCACTGGAACATACGACTGATTCACCACATCACGAGTAACGTTAGTCTTTCTGTCTGCCGACGACAGATAATCAAAATTCGGTCCAGATGTCTCCTGGGTTAACACGACGAATGACTTGTTATTCTGAACGATGCCACCTTGTGGCTCTGTGGATGCCTTAGGGTCCGCAATCGTGTTCGGTTCGTACTTCAAATAAGTGCCATCCCAGCTAACCGTCATATTCTTGTCTTCGACACGGCGGTAGTAGAGCTCCATAGTGTGGGGATTGCCCGAGTCTCCGAGGTGATACACCGTCTGAGAGACTTTGTTGCTGTAACTCGATGGCACCTCTGGATCAAAAGCAATATTCGCTTCAGGAATAAAGGCTGTCTTACGGGCATCCAGCGTGACCGAGACCGTTGAGTTTTCAGTGGTAACAGGATCAATACTCGTCGGTGGCATTGAGAGCCGATGGGTGTGCGTGTTGCTAAGCTCTTTGCCATCAGTAGAGATGTAGCCGGTCAGGAACATACCGTTTTCATTCACGATATAGCTGCGCTTTGGATAGCTTGGATCTACCTCTTTCGAAATCGCAAACTGGCCGTTACGCGTGTAATAGGTCTGGGCAGGATCATCTGGATTACTGGTGAGCCGAAAGAGGCCCATTGCACCTGTAATAGACATATCCAGGGTGTTGGCGGATTGCTGAATCGCGCCCATATTCCACAAGCGTCGGATGTTTTGCTTGGCTGCACCCATACCCGAACGGGCAGGATCCATGGGATTCATGGCCTTATAAAACTGATCCTCAAAAATAAATTCGCCGGCCCGATAGCCCACGGTGCTGGCGTTCGCGATGTTATTGGAAATAACATCCATTGAGTTAGAACTCTGTTGGAGTCCTGATAGGCCGATGCTGTAATTAGGCATTTGTCACCCTCGCTTATGTATTAAATTGACCTACTGAATTACCCATTGCACGACGTCCTTTGGCAGAATCTTTTTCCCATCTGCCAAGGTCAGATTGATGTCATTCCCATTTCGGCCTACTGCAGCAACGATGGACGATACGAATGAGGCAGGTGCCTGCTCTTTATTGCCATCCACTCCCTTAGCAATAACTCGGTACTGCCCCGCAGCAAGCGGTTTACCATCGGCGCCCAGACCATCCCAATACATATTCATCAGATCAGTTTGAACTTCGCCAAGATCCATACTCTTAACGATATTTCATGATGAGTCGGTAATTTGCAGCCTCGCCTTGGGCATTGGTTGCGCAAATTGCAATGCGAACGCGATCGGATTTTGCCCATCGAAAAGCAGCTCGTTTCCAGCAACTAAGGCGCTCCGCCCGACCGTATTGGAGTAGTTCACAAAATCAGCGCCGCGCATCAGATCCACCAAAGACGACATCGTCTTATTCATCGTGTTGATGCCATCGACCATATTGAGCTGCGCTAATTGAGAAGTCATTTCAGCGCTCTCCACTGGATTCATCGGATCCTGATTTTGCAGTTGTACGGTAAGTAGCTTTAGAAAGTTACTCTGAAGCTCGCTGGTGGAGGTTCCGTCAGCAATTTTTGGCGCCGTCGGCGCACCAGGCGGCTCATAAAACTTTAAGCCCGATATATTCAGATCCTGGAGAGTAGTGGCCATGGCGATCACCCTATTTATTTAAAGAATTAACCTTTGCCCATGCTGAGCGTGCGCAGCATGAGTAAGCGTGTTGCGTTCATCATTTCAATATTCAGCTGGTACGAGCGGGAGGCGGAGATCATGTTCACCATCTCCTCGACCGGATTCACATTGGGCATCTCGACATAGCCCTGTGCATCTGCCCGGGGATGACCGGGCTTAAATTCCTTACGCAGCGGCGCATCGTTTTCAACGATATTGGCCACTTCCACGCCAGCGCCTGGAGCGCCATCAATCGGTGTTGTACGAAATACCACCTGACGTCCGCGATACGGGCGGCCATCGGGGCCTTCCAGTGTCTCGACGTTGGCGATGTTTGAAGCCGTCGTGTTCAGACGAATCGACTGCGCAACCAGTCCTGTCGAACCGATCTCAAATGTGCGCATCAGACTCATCGCTCAGTTCCCCTTGGATTAGCCAGGCTGACCGCTGATCGCCTGAAGGCGGGACTTGATGCTGCCGCTGAAGAACTCAATTGCGGCCTGCATCATCATGGCGTTCTGGGCGAAATGGGTTCGCTCCACATCTGCATCGACCGTGTTGCCATCTAAGGCAGGCTGAATCGGCCGGCGATACAACAAATTCGGATTCTCAAATTCGGCGCCGCCCTGGGTCTCAAAGTGCGAAGACGAGGTGCGGGAGACCGTGAGACGTGAGTTGATCTCAAGGCCCTGAAGGCGCTGCTGCAAGACATCGGCGAACTGCACATCGCGAGCCTTGTAGTTGGGGGTGTCCGCGTTGGCCAGATTCGAACCCAGCACCTCCTGACGATAGGCGCGCGTGAGCAGCGACTGTTCGTGGAACGCCAGAGTGTCGTATTGCGGCGAGAGCTTCATGCACACCCCTATGCAGGTTTCGGGCCAATCTGGGAACAACCAGAATGGGTCTGCTAGGCATTAAGCAAGTGGCGTGCCAGATAAATTACATCAATAAAATCAATAACTTACTGATGTGTGGCGGTTTTTTAAGAAAAACGCGCCCCCCGAGGGTTTAACCATCAGGGGGCTGTCGGCAGGATTTGCCGAGCCGGCCGGGTAAAGCTTGCCGAGACTACTGGGCAGCCAGGTTACCGTAGGCCGGGGTGGAGGCAGTCGGCGCGGGCGGGCGGGCGCGGGATTCTTTGATCAGGCGGCTGTTGCCCGCCTGGATCGGCCGAACGTTGCTGGGATAGAGCCTGCCGAAGATCGCAGCCTGCTCCGAGGCGATATCGACGGGGTTTTTCAGCACGTACCAGGCCACACCCTCTGTACAGGGGGGCGTGGTGAGCGACCCCATATAGGTGTAGTAGGCCAGATCGCGCGGAAGAAGCTTGGCCAGATCCAACATCACATCGGGAGGTGCGATCGGCTCATTGCGAACCAAGGGAATGTGATTCCAGACGGTCTGGATAAACGCATTTTCCTTGCCCGTGGGATTCAGCAGTATCGACACAGCGGCCATGCGGCCCTGCGCATCACGGAAATGCAGCTGCATGCTCATACCGTGGGTCTTGCCATTGATCCGCTCTTCTGCGGGATGACGAAACTCGATGTGCGACAGGCGATGGACATTACCGAGCACGGTCATGGTGCCACCCGCGTTATAGGTCACCTCCAGGGTCTTGCCGGTGTCGAGCACCTTAAAAAGCGAGGGCTTAAATTCAAAGCTGATCGGCGGGAGATCGACGCCCACGCCATCACGGACATCGATTGGCGACTGAAAACGGCCCTTCTCGCACAGCGCATAGCTTGTATGCAGCTTGCCCCATGCCTGTGGGCCACGATCACCATCGTAGTCCCAGGGGGCAACCGCTACCGGTCGGCCCGTCGAGGGCTTCGGTGCTGCTGCCTTGGGGGCAGGAGCAGGCGCTGGTTTTGCAGCGGGTGCCGGAACGGAATCGGTAGAACGAATCACCAGCTCACCGGAACCTGCCATGCGCTCTCTCAGCGCCTGACGGACTGCCTCGTTCGGATCGTTTGATGGGGCGGCGGGCGCTGCCGCCGGGGCTTGTGAGGTCCTTACAGCTGCTACACCGTTAATGGACATGGGTACCGGAGCGGCCTTAGCCGCAGCAGCAGGCTGGGCCGCTGCGGGCTGAGCTGAAGCTGCTGGTGCTCCCTTTGCTGGAGCGGCTGCCTGACCGTTGGCCGGCTGGGCTGCAGCGGGTGCAATCGGCGTGATTTGAATCGGATCGGCCTTGGGCAGTGGCGCGGGCGGGTCAGCGGCAAAGGCGGTACTCACCAGCGCAAGCACGCCCAGGGCCAGCAGGCCACGCATCGGAACGGTATGGTCAACAAGACGTCGGCGAAGCACGATCATAGGATTCTTCCTCTCGAGACCAGAAACGGTCTGAAATCTGAATCTGTTTAGCGGGCCAGGCCGCCGCGGATCAATGCAAAGGGAGCTTCAACAGAACGGACAACAAACTGTGGCAGGTCGGGAAGTACGATCATCAGCACAAGAAATGCCAAAGGGACCGTGATCGCAAAGCCGACTGAAAACAAATTGAACTGTGGACTGGTCCTTGCCAGTACGGCCTGAATCACGTTAAAGATCAGATACACCACCATGGCGGGCAGCGACAGCACCAGCCCGAGCTGAAACGCCCGGGCAATCATGCCCGTTACTGCGGGCAGCGACCACGCAATCGGCCACTGGCCAAACGGCAGGGTTTTAAAACTCTCAATCACGACCTCGAGCACCGCCAGATGGATATTGAGCGCAAACATCAGGGCGAGCGTGGTAAGGCCCATGAACTCGCCCATCAGGCCCGAGGCCAGGTTGGGATCCCGCACATAGTTGGTAGCAAAACTTAAGCCAGTCAGAATCGAGAGCACCTCAGCAGCTACTTCAACCGCCATGAGTCCGAGTCGGATCATGAAGCCAACAAATACGCCAATTAAGAGCTCAATTCCCGCAGCCACAAACGTGGGGGGTGTCAGTCCAAACCCCTTGGTCTGCTGTACCAATCCAGGCAGGATTGCAATTGCAATTAACAATACCACCATCAGTCGCAGCCGCATGGGAAATGCACGAAAGGCAAATAACGGCATCGACAGAAACACGCCAAATAGCCGCAGCGAGACAAACATCAGCCCGGTGGCCCACTGCATGAAAAAGTCAGCAGTGATGGTGAGCATGGCTTAGGAAGTAATCGAGGGAATACGCAGGATGATCTCCCGCAGATAGTCCGAAAATAGCGCCAAGAGCGGTGGTCCAGCCAAGAGGATCACCAACACCATGACCACAACCTTGGGCACAAAGGCCACCGTGGTCTCGTTCAACTGGGTTGCCGCCTGAATAATTCCGATCACCAAGCCAACAATCAATAGTGCAAGCAGAATTGGGCCGCACAGCACCAGCGCCATGCGCAGGGCCTGAAACACCAGCTCAATAACCAGCGTCGAGTCCATTATGGCCCTCCGGCACCGTAGCTCTCGACCAAGGATGCGGCAAGCAGGCCCCAGCCATCGGCCATAACAAAGATGAGCAGCTTTAAGGGCAGAGAAAACATCATCGGCGAGACCATCACCATGCCCAACGATGTCAGGATACTCGCCACCGCAAAGTCAATCGCCAAGAAAGGCAGAAAAATCATAAATCCAATAATGAATCCGGTTTTGATCTCTGAAATTGCGAATGCAGGAATCAATACCATCATCGGAATGTCATCGCGGCTTTGAATCGGCTGACCATGAAGACGTGCAAATAGACTCAGATCATCCTGACGGGTCTGACGAAGCATGAAGGCCTTCAGTGGCTTTGTGCCTTCGGCTACGGCCTGCTCAAAGCTGAGTTTTTTCTGGGTATAGGGAATGTAGGCACGATCGTAGATCGGATCCAACACCCCCGGCTTCATGATGAATAACGTCAGGAAAAGCGACAGTCCCACCAGTACCAGGTTCGGTGGCATCGTGGTCAGACCCAAGGCCTGACGCAGCAGCGCAAACACAATCAGGATGCGCGTAAAACTGGTCATCAGCATCAGTGCGGCAGGTATAAAGGTAAGCGCAGTCAGCACAATTAATGTCTGCACTGGCACCGAATAGGTGTTACCGGTAACCGTGACCAAGGGCAGCGACTGGGCATAGGCTGTCACACCCAGCAGCATCATGCCCGCTGCGGCGCTCACCATAGCGAAGCCCATGAAGGCCCGACGGCCAGTCATTTCTTGGCCTTTCTCAGGAGTTCCGACAGGCGAGCCGCAAAGTCCATCGGTGCGGGTGAGCCACTGAGTCCCGTGACCTCCTGTGGCGATAGCTCTGCGATCAGATTGATCTGATTGGCCGTATGACCAAGCACATACACCCTGCCCACCACGCTTGCGATCACGATCCGCTCTCTCGGGCCAAGGGTTTGGACCGAGAGAATCCGAATAGACGCGTTGGGCACCGTTTGGGTCATGTTCTTATGAACCAGCCAGGCCACCAGGAGCACCACGCCTGCAAGCAGCAGCAAGGTAATGAATGTCAGCCAGATCATGCTGCCCCCACTGGATGCAGGGGCGTAGACCGAGGCAGCAACCGACCCCGATGCGGCCGATCCTGCCGGAGCGGCCCCCGTGCTCTGGGCGCACACAAAAGAAGCGGCCCCGAGGAGGGCCGCTGTTAAACCAACTTTGGAGACACTTTGAAAAAAACTAGGCAGAACACGAGAGGCTCTGCATCGGGGGGCTCGGTCCGGTAATCCTTGGGGTCTTGAACTCTTGGGTGTTACCGGCATCTGCTCCCCCTTTAACAATCGCGTTTATCTGTTGATCTTCCGAAGCCTTTCCGCAGGGGTCACGATGTCAGTCAGACGAATGCCATAGCGGTCATTCACGATGACGACCTCGCCTTGGGCGATCAGACAGCCATTGACCACAACCTCGAGCGGTTCGCCCGCAAGCATATCAAGTTCGATGACAGAACCATAGGACAGGGCCAGAAGATTGCGGATCTGCATCTTGGCCCGACCCAGTTCAACCGTGACCTGCACGGGCACATCGACCACCAGGTCAATGTCATTGAGCACTGCCGGGGCGCGTGGTGCCGAGGAATCGGCATCCAGTTCATCGTAATCAGCCGGCCGCACCGCTGCCGCGGCCCGATCCTTCAGGCCCTCGGCCAGACTATCGCTGCCAGGTGTGGTGTTCTCTGCCATCTTGCTTTCCTTCCTTTCCTACAAAATTTACCGCTAATCAAAACCGATATGTTGTTCAAGCACAAATCATGCCGGTACCAAAGATTCAGGAGCCTGTGCTGCACCCCGTTCGTAATACTCACCGCGCTCTTCAGCGCGCATCATGCTCGGCCCCAGGCGACCCTTTTCGAGGGGTGCCTTGAGGTACTCGGCCGGGTGTTGGATATCGCTGACCTTGACCGCGTAGCGGCCGTTTTTCACCCCGTACTTGCCCCGGATCACCGGCAGCCCATCCA
>VERI01000020.1 GCA_018882785.1 Burkholderiaceae bacterium
CACCGTGCGGGCAAACTTCTCGTGAATCAGCTCCAGCGTGGGCATGCGCCGGCGCGAGAGCTGCTCCAGCTTATTGAACATCCCCTTTTGATGCTCCACCTTCGCCCGGTACGCAGCATCCATCCCCAGAATCGGGCTGGCCGGCTCCATCGGCGGCTCATCCACCGCCTGGTCACTGGTCTGCACGTTGTCGTTTTCAGCCATGATTCTTTTTACACCTAGACTTCCGCCGTTCGGCAAAAATCGCCGGTCAATGCTCCTTTATGCATCCGAAGTGGCCTCTCTGCAAAGGGCCCGCATCCGCCTCAAACCCCCGTGAGACCTGGCGTCTAGGCGATAGACCAGGGGGAGAGACGTTACTGGCTGCCAATGCATCGAGGCGGCTCATGGCCTTAGGAGCAGCATTTTCTGTGCCAGAGATGAGTCGAATCCATTAGTTTACATAATACACATTATGCGACTATCGAATACCGGGCAGAACCTCAACATCCCGTGCTGGCTGAACCGCTGGCAGCTTATCCACCAAGGCGGATCCCGCAGTACCCACGGCGGTCTGCTCGACTCCCGAATTGGCTGCTGATGATGGCGATACCGTGACAACTTCACCGCCGGACTGAATCACTGCCTCCGTTAATGTGGCATCTTTATCCACCTGAGGAAGTCGTCTTAGGTGTTTGTTTATAAATGAGATTTCTTCAAGCTCAAGCCAGAAGGCCAGGTCCAAATTATTTTGTTCTTTTGCGTAGTCACGGGCGTTGAATCCCGACTGGTTGGTAAGCGTTGGATCCGCCCCTAGTCGAATCAGCTCGGCTGCGGCAGGACGGTGGTTGAACCGTGTAGCCATCATCAGGGGGGTGGTGGCATTGGGGCTTGCGGCATCAAGATAGGCGTGGTGTTCGGCCAGCAGCCGAATCAGCTCCACATGGCCGGAGCTGGCGGCATAGTGCAGGGGCGTCCAGCCGGCACGATTGACCTCCGCACCCAGGCGGATCAACTGTTCGGCGGCCTTGGCCGAACCCTTGATGGAGGCAATCATCAGTGCGGTCTCCCCGAGCTGGTTCTGATACTCAAGTGTCGCTTTGTCCTGCCAGGCCGACTGCTGCAACATGGCCAGGGCCAGTTCCTCTCCCCCCTCCCGGAGGGCGATCATCAGAAGATTATTTTTCAGCCCATCACGGGTCTGCTGACCAAGGCCCAGCTCGGGCATTTGCTGCAAAAAACGAAGATCATTTGCCTTCGCTGCAAGGAGAAAGGACTGTAAGAGATCTCTTGCCTGCACGGGTGACACTGCCAACAGCATCATCAACACCAGAGCCCATGCAATCTCAAGCCCCCGCTTAAACCGCTGCTGGTTCGGTTGTAAAAATGTCATTGCGCAGGCCTACCCAGGGCCGCTCGGGAAAAGCGCCCAAAATTCTCACTCGTGACACGGGCGACCTCCTCCACCGGGATCTGCTTGAGCTCGGCGATCTTGTGGGCGACGTAGACAACATAAGAGGGCTCATTCACCTTGCCGCGATAGGGCACCGGTGCCAGAAACGGCGCATCCGTCTCAATCATCAGATGCTCTAATGGGATCTCGCGTGCAACCTGCTGCACCTGATGCGCATTTTTAAACGTAACGATCCCCGACAGAGAAATTAAAAATCCCATATCAATCGCTGCCCGCGCCACGCCCACCGACTCAGTGAAGCAGTGCATGACACCGCCCACCGCTTCGGCGCCCTCCTCTCGAAGAATCGCAAGCGTATCGTCGGCCGCTTCACGGGTATGAATGATGAGGGGCTTTTTGACCTGCTTTGCTGCGCGAATATGGGTTCTGAACCGGGCGCGTTGCCATGCGAAGTCATCGGTCTTCCCATCCCCCTCGCGACGGTAATAGTCCAGCCCTGTCTCGCCGATCGCGATCACCTTGTTTCGTCGGCCAAGCCCAATCAGATCTGCCTCGGTTGGCTCACGCACATTCAGGTTATCGGGATGCACACCGACGGATGCCGACAGAAATTCATGCTGCTCGGCTAGACCAATGACGGCCTCGGCCTCCTCAAGGGTGGTACAGATATTTAATGCATGCGTGATGCCTGCCTGATGCATGCGTGATAACACCCCGTCGGTATCCTCAGACAGACCGGGATAATTTAGATGGCAATGAGAGTCAATAAATTGCATCACACGAGTGTCAGACCAAAGACCGATGAAGTCGGTCAAAAATCGATTCAAAGAAAAGCCGCGGGTTTAGGGGATGTTCAGCGACCGCCCTCGCCCGCTGGAGCTCAGCGATGGTCTGGCTCCATTGCTGGGGTGATCGAATTCTTAGCGCATGTTGGCCGAGTGCTGCCGCGTGCTCAGGAAATGCCCGCGGCGGCAGCCCATAGCTGACACGCGCGGTATCGGCCATCCAGCGAATCAGAAGATCAATCGTGTCACCGGGCGGCGTCTTGCCCGCCTTTTCCGCCCACTTCAGCGGATCTACCTGGCCTGCGGAAAGCAACGGCAGAAGCCATTCGGCAGACGCACTCTGCTCTGTTTGAATTCTTGAAAGCAGCTCAGGATCAATGTCCAGATTCAGCCGGCGGCATCGAGACAGGATGGTTGCGGGAATGCCGCGAAGTCCATCCGCCACCAGTATGAACATGAGCTGTTCCGCAGGCTCTTCCAGCGTTTTCAATAGCGCGTTGGCAGCTGCTGCATTCATGCGGTTCGCAGGGCTGATGAGTGCGATGCGGATTCCTCCCCGATGCGATCCGATATTGGCAAAGCCCGCCAGCCCCCGGATCTGTTCGATGCGGATCTCCTGGGACTTCTTCTTCTCGCTGCCACTCCCCTCCTCTGCGGGCGCTGACTCCTGGAGTCCAGGGTCCTGTGAGAGCTCTGCGTCCTCGGCTGCCTCTGCATCCGATCGGATCCAGCGAAAATCTGGATGCTGTGCCGTACGCATCCAGCCGCATGCGCGGCACTCGCCACAGGCCGAACCGTCCTCCGCCAAGGGGTGCTCACAGAATAGGGCGGCTGCGATTTCATGGCCGAAGCCTGTCTTACCGATTCCTGCCGGCCCATGCAGCATCAGCGCCGAGGGTCGGCGCTCTAGGGTCGGAAGTAGCAACTTCCACCAATGTCTGAAGATTGGTAACTCTTTATTAATCATATAGTTACGATATCTTCTTTGATTGTAATCTGAATTCGTGAAACATCCATGCGCGAGTCAATCACCCGGGTGGTCGCCTGAGCGCCTGGCCGCATCTGCTCCAGGTAGACCCTGCGAACCCGCTCAAAGTAGGCCACATCCTGACCCTCAAAACGGTCAGAAGGGCCACCCCTGCCCCCTCGCCGCTGGGCTGCCAGTTCTGCGGGCAGATCAAACAGGTAGATCCGATCGGGCCAGACCGACTCACAGACCGACGCATTAAGCCCGTCTATCCATCCAAGATCGACCCCGCCCCCACCCCCCTGATAGGCCCGGGTGGAGTCGACGAATCGGTCGCACAACACCCACGATCCCGACTCCAGGGCGGGACGGATTTTCTGACGTACATGGTCCGCCCGGGCCGCCAACACCAGCAGGACCTCGGTCTGAACATCCATCGGCTGATGCAGTAACAGGCTGCGAATGCTCTCGGCCAGGGGCGTTCCGCCCGGCTCCCGGGTCACCACCACATCCACGCCATGGAGTTCACGGATGCATTGCGCGATGTAGTCCACATGGGTGCTCTTACCCGCGCCATCGATGCCCTCAAGAACAAGGAACTTACCCCTCATCGCCCCGCCCCTTGGGAAGCGATTTTCTTGATGTATCGATCCACTGCAAGGTTGTGTTCCCTCAGGCTGTCTGAAAACTCAGAGCTGCCATCGCCGCGGGCAACAAAATAAAGTGCCCGTGAATCGGCCGGGTTCAAAGCCGCTCGAACGGCCCGAGGTCCCGGGTTTGAGATCGGCGTCGGCGGCAGGGTCTTACGGGTGTAGGTGTTGTAGGGCGTATCTTGCTTGAGGTGCTTTTTGGTGATGTCACCGTTGAAGTCTTTTCCCAGCCCATAAATTACGGTCGGGTCAGCCTGAAGCGGCATGCCTGCATGAAGGCGATTTGTAAATACAGCGGCCACTTTCTCCCGATCACCGGGGTATTGGGTCTCTTTCTCAACGATCGACGCGACAATCAATGCCTCGTAGAGTGATCGATAGGGCAGTCCCTGGGCACGTTTGTCCCACTCACGGCTGAGCATCGCTGACTGAATCGCTGCAGATCTCTTCAGAAGATCACTGGCCGCAGTTCCTTTTTTGACAACAAATACGTCTGGATAGAGCCACCCCTCAGGATGGCCCGCCTCCATGCCCAGGACCTTGGCGAGCACGGCTGGTTTATCGATGGCAGGTTGCAGGTCGAAGCGCAGTTCCGCCTGGCGTGACAACGCCTCCAGAATTTGCTGGACGGTCCATCCCTCCAGGATTCTGAATTCGGTCTGGTTCTCGTCTCTTCGAGACAGTCGCTCGACAAGGCCACGGGTGCTGATTGCGGGCTCAATTTCATAAACCCCGGCCATGAGTTCGGTCTGAACGCCGCGCAAAACGGCGTAGCCAAGAAATAGCCGCTCATTGACCTCGAGCCCAGCGCCCTGGATCAGGCCCACAATACCCCGTGCGGAGGTTCCGTATGGGACGATTAGGTCAATGGGTTTAGATCCTGGGTGGACCGGACGGTCCACCTCGACCATAAACCAGATGCCCACCGCAGCGATCCCAATAATGGCTACCGACAGGAGCGCAGCGGCCACTCGAATCAGCCGAATCACCCCGACACTGAATCGGGTTTTGGGCGAAGGTTTCTCCGTGCTCTTGGCCATCCCGCTATATTAAGGCGATGACCTCCAATCTCTCCTCGATACTGATCCCCAGGCGCTTGGCCCGGCTGCCATCGTTTTCGACATTGGCTGCAGCCGGTCCGGATAGCCACGGATTTTTGCAGGGCCAGCTGACCAATGACGTCAATGGGGCCGACGGCTCGCATCACCAGCGAACCGGGTACTGCTCCCCCAAGGGCCGCCTGTTGACCACCATGATTCAGTGGAAAACCGGCGAACACGCCTGGACCCATCTTCTGCCAGCCGAGAGTGTGGACCGAATCGGAAAACGACTGAAGATGTATGTACTGCGCTCCAAGGTAACGGTCCTTCCCGCTGGCCAGGGCCTGGTGGCACTCGGACTTTGGGGAGACCCCGGAGAGGCACTCAGCCATCTCTCGCCCATCGAAACGGAGGGGCTTGCATTCAGGATTTCAGACTTCATTACCGAAAGTGAGGCCAAGGGCACTGAGTCGACTTCGAGCGTCTGGCTGCTGGTGGACAGGCCATGCCCAACGCTTGGAGTCCGTGGCTGGCTCGTGGGTCCGCCTGAGCAGATCGCAGCAGCCGTGGCATCGTTATCAGACCTGCCCGAACTTCCCGAGTCGGCATGGATTTTTTCGGAGATTCAGTCAGGCAAGGCCTGGGTTTGGGAAGCCACACAGGAATTGTTCGTTCCGCAGATGGTTAATTTCGAACTCATTCGCGGCGTAAGCTTCACCAAGGGATGCTATCCAGGTCAGGAGGTTGTTGCCCGCAGCCAATACCTCGGGAAACTGAAGCGTCGGACTTTCCGGATGAACCTATCCAAAGAGCAGTCTGCGCTGGTCGGTGGCCCGGTAACGCCTATGGTGGGCATGGATGTCTGGTCAGAGAACGCCGTGAACGAGCCATGCGGCCGAGTGGTTGCTGCGGCTCCCGCGTTTTCGGTGGAGGGCGTGCAGACCGAGGACACAGCCCTGCTGATCGAACTCACAATGGACGCGTGGGCCGCAGGCGGACTTCGTTTGCAGGACCCATCAGGGCCTCGGCTGTTGGCAGCAGAGCTGCCCTACGCGCTGGCGGCAGCCGCCTAGCATCGGTTCTGGTGTTGGCAAAAAAGACTGCGCCATGTGCCTGATTGGCCTTCATCTGGGCGCGACGCCCTCGTTGATGCTGGTTGCAAATCGGGATGAGTTTGCCGATCGGCCAACCGCACCGATGCACTGGTGGCAGGAGAATCTCCTCGCAGGCAAAGATCTACGCGCAGGCGGAACATGGCTGGGATTAAACCGCTCTGGCAGATTCGCTGCAATCACAAACGTACGCGATCCGAGCATTCGCGATGCCCCCGTGCCAATGGGATCGCGCGGTCTGATGGTCAAGGCGTTTTTGACTGGCGACAGTGCGCCAAGACATTTCCTGGAGACCGCTCGAGAACACGTGACTGTGCCATCGCCCTATAACTTGATTGTGGGTTCGATCGGGCCGGCCGGGTATGAATGCTGGTGGCTTGGCGGACGGACGCGTCAGATCACGGCGATGCATTCAGGCGCCTATGTGCTCTCGAACGCTGAATTGAATACGCCTTGGCCGAAGGCAGAACGACTGCTTCAGGCCATGCACACAATAAATCCAGATGCCATTCGTGGTGTCATGCACTCACGAGAGACTGCGCCCGATGATGTGCTGCCAAAAACAGGTGTATCGCCTGACTGGGAGAAACGGTTGTCCGCCGCGCTAATTACGGGCGACGATTACCACACACGATCTTCCACTTTCATCAGCATCAGCGCTGGTCGGGCCTCGGTGCAGGAAATCACCTGGTCATCGCAGGCAGAGGAGATCGGCCGATTTGAAGAGAGTTTTGTTTTGGGGCCGGAATTATCCAGCCCCTAACGGATCTAGTCGGCGCCCGATGCGCGTCGCCGGTTAAAACTCCGCATGCGTTTGAATGTACCCATCGACTGGGCCAGCAGTCTGCCCTGGCTGTCGCGCAACTCGCCGCGACAGAATGCCATCGTTGTCGAGAAGTGATCACACCAGCCGAGGGCGTGCAGGTCGCCTTTCGCCGGTCGCATGAATGTGGTTTTGATTTCTACCGTGACCATCCCCATCTGATCTGGATCAGCGGATTTCGCTGCGACTGCCATCACCACATCCAGCAAGGTCATGACGACCCCGCCATGCGCTACCCCGAGCCCATTGAGATGCTCATGCCTGACGGCCAGCTTGATTTCCGCATGGCCATGGCTGACCACCAGGGGCTGCACGCCGAGATGCTCAACAAAAGGATTAGCGCCGGGAGGCGTGCGGGATTGCATGACCGCAACAATATCAAGACTTACACTTGCACTCCATGAATGCTCCAGACAGCGCGATTTTCGTTCCCCCGTTGGCTCCCCTTTCAGCCCATGCCGCGACGGGATCGGCGGCTCGGGTTGGGCTCGAATCTGCGCCCGAGTCGCGCTGGACCCTTGGCCTGGCGGCGCTTGAGCCTGATGGGGATCAGCCCTTTATCCGTGGCTGCGACCCCACTCCCCTCGATAATTGCCGCTGGCTGGCAGTCTCGGAAAGCGCTGCTGGCTTGATTGGTCAGACCGCAGATCGTCTGACACAGAGTCCCGAGTGGCTGGCGGTGTTAAGTGGTTGTGCGGCGCCCCGCCACATGCAGCCTTACGCGAGCGTCTATGCGGGCCATCAGTTCGGCGTGTTTGTCCCTCGGCTGGGTGATGGCCGTGCCCTGAACCTGGGCGCCCTGTCAGGCTGGGAGTTACAGCTGAAGGGGGCCGGGCCAACACCATATGCACGGTTTGCCGATGGCAGGGCTGTGCTGCGCTCGTCGATTCGAGAGTTTCTCTGCTCAGAGGCAATGCACGGGCTCGGATTTCCCACCACTCGGGCCCTCTCGCTCATCGGATCATCATCGCCGGTGTTGCGAGAGACTGTGGAGACAGCTGCGGTGGTCTGTCGGCTGGCCCCGAGCTTTGTACGATTTGGTCATTTTGAGTACTTCTCATCGCAGCAACGGATCACCGCACTCGAGCGGCTGCTTCGACATAGCGCTGGATTACTCTTTGCTGACCGGGGTGAGGACACTCGGTTAGCGCCGATTGCTGGGCTGACTTTAGAGGTTTTGCATGAGGTGGCGCGTCGTAGCGCGGCCATGACTGCCCGCTGGATGGGTGTCGGGTTTATGCATGGTGTGATGAACACCGATAACTGCTCGATTCTGGGTCTGACGCTTGACTATGGTCCCTTTGGTTTCATGGATAGTTTTGATGCGGGATGGATCTGCAATCACTCAGACCATCATGGCCGCTACAGCTTTAAGTCCCAGCCCCAGGTGTCGTTGTGGAATCTGAGCCGGCTTGCACAGGCGCTTCATCCCCTGGTGGGAGATGTTGAGGGTCTCACGGGAACTCTAGAAACCTATAAGACCACCTACGCGGCCGAAATGGAGGCCATCCTGAGAACAAAACTTGGGCTTCAGCAACTGCCCGCAGAGGCATGGGATCCTCTGCTGGATGATTTCTACGCCTTACTGCAAAAAGAGCGGATGGATCTCACGCTCACCTTCCGTAGACTTGCCCTGGATAACGAGCGTGCCCTGATGGATCTTGCCTTCGATCGCGATGCCTGTCGGCACTGGTTTGCCCGATATCGTCAGGCCGTTCAAACAAGTCTGGCCTTGACCGGTATTTCAGCAGGCCAACGCCAGCAACAGATGCTGTCTGTCAATCCAAAATATGTACTGAGAAACTGGATTGCGGAAGAGGTCATACGTGCAGCACGCGACGACGGAAATACCCAGCCTTTGCAGGATGTCCTGCGTCTGCTGGAGCGGCCCTTTGACGAGCACCCCGACCAAGAGCGCTATGCCAAGCCGCCCCCAGACTGGGCCCAGAGGCTCGCGGTGAGCTGTTCGAGTTAAGCTTTGGTTAACCTGCCCGCACATCAAGGAACATCTATGAAGACCGACGAAGAGTACAAGGCGGAACTCACGCCAATGGAATACGAGGTCACGCGCCGCAAGGCCACAGAGCCACCCTTTACAGGGCGCTACTGGGATCACTTCGAAGACGGAATCTATCGGTGTACCTGCTGCGGGCAGCGGCTATTTGATTCAGCAACGAAGTTTGATGCCGGCTGCGGCTGGCCCAGCTACTGGAAATCCATCTCCCCCGACTGCATCCGCGAGGAACGCGACACCAGCCACTTCATGGTCCGCACAGAAATTCTTTGCAGCCAGTGCGACGCCCACCTCGGACATGTCTTCGATGATGGTCCGCAGCCGACCGGCCTACGTTATTGCGTGAACTCCGCATCGGTTAAATTTGAATCTCGTTGACCGCATGCTGCACATCTTCTCTCTCACCAGCACTGATTCAGTATGAAACTACTTGCCGACTGGCTGCCCATTATTCTGTTCTTTGTGGTCTATAAGCTCTCTGACCTGTACTGGGCGACCGGCGTGGCCATTGTGTCTACGCTTGCTGTAATGGCGCTGATTAAACTTCGCGGCCATTCAATCGAGACCATGCAATGGGTGAGTCTCGCGCTGATTGTTGTATTTGGCGGCGCGACGATCCTCCTGCAGGATGAGCGCTTCATAAAACTCAAACCAACATTGCTGTACGGACTGTTCGCGGTTGCCCTGCTCGTGCCGCAACTGCTGTCAAAAACATTGCTCATGCAAAAGCTGATGGGCTCGAAAATCTCCATGCCGGGCGACGCCTGGGCAAAGTTAAATGCAGCCTGGGGAATATTTTTCGCCCTGCTTGGAGCGGCCAACTGGTGGGTCGCCAATACTTTTTCCACAGATGCCTGGGTTAACTTCAAACTCTTTGGCACCATCGGCCTCATGATTGTCTTCATTATTGGGCAGGCGTTCTGGATGAATCGGTTTGCGACAGCGGAGATGCCCGATGCCCTCAAAGATAAGGACTCGCCATGAGCCACCTGGCTCCAACCATCCATGAGATCGAGGCACGTCTGCGTGCTGCCCTGCCCATCGCATCCATTACCGTCCGAGATGACAGCGCCAAGCATCATGGCCATGCCGGGGCAGCGGCTGGTGGGGGACACTTCCACGTGTCGGTTGTATCCACTGCATTTGCCGGCAAGGGGCGGCTGGCACGCCACCGGCTTGTGTATGATCCCTTATGCGACTGGATACCCGCGCGCATCCACGCCCTTTCCATTGACGCGCGCGACCCCTCGGAGTCTTCATGAAATCGTTGCAAAAAGCAGTACTCGCCGGCACCCTGGTGTGCATTTCTGGAATTGCCGCTGCCCAGAATATTGCAGTGGTCAATGGCAAGCCTATTTCGCGTGCGCGGGCGGATGCCTTTGTCGCTGAGCTGGTGAAGCAGGGTCAGCAAGACACCCCCCAGCTGCAGGCCTTGGTGCGCCAGGAGCTGGTCGATCGGGAAATTCTGGTGCAGGAGGCCGAGCGTCGCGGGCTATCGGCCAAGCCCGAGGTGAAGTTTCAGCTCGACAATGTCCGCCAACAGGTCTTGATCAATGCCCTGGTCCAGGATCAGCTCACAAAGTCCGGGGTGAATGATGCCGACGTTAAGGCGGAGTACGACCGGCTCGTGAAAGGCGATGCCGGCAAGGAATACCGTGCCCGTCATATTCTTGTCGAGAAAGAAGACGAGGCGAAGGCGATCATTGATAAGCTGAAAAAGGGCGCCAAATTTGAAGAACTGGCCAAACAGTCCAAAGATCCTGGCTCCGCTGCAAAGGGTGGGGATCTCGACTGGGCCAATGCCCAGTCATTTGTAGAGCCATTCTCTAAGGCAATGATTGCCCTCGAAAAAGGCAAATTCACCGAGTCGCCTGTCCAGTCGCAATTTGGCTGGCATGTCATTCGTCTGGATGACACGCGGAGCGCAAAACCGCCGGAATTTGATCAGGTCAAGGAGCAGCTGTCGGAGTCTATGAAACGGAAAAAGCTCCAGGATTTTCAGCAACAGTTGAAGGCGAAAGCCAAGATTCAGTAAGGCGCTAAGAAATATCGACTGTCGTTCCTGACCGAACGAGATCAAACAGCGACACGATGTCGCTGTTTTTCATTCGGATACAGCCAATCGATCCAGGCTCCCCCATCTGCACACTATCGGGACTGCCGTGTAGATAAATGTAACGCCGCATCGTGTCGACTTCCCCAAATCGATTCCTACCCGGCTCAAGGCCCGATAGCCAGAGAATGCGCGTCAGTATCCAGTCTCGGTTTGGATACTGAGCCGAGAGTTCTTCGGACCAAATCTCTCCGGTCTTTCGCCGGCCCACAAACACCGTGTTCCAGGCCGCACCAAGTCCGATCTTTGCGCGAATCTGATGCCTTCCCTGGGGCGTCTGATAACTACCGCGGCGCTCACCCACCCCATTTCTTGAACTTGAAATCGCCACCTGCATAACCGTTGTGCCCGGAGCGTCGGGGGCCCATCGCAGGCCGCCCTCCAGGGCATCCGATGCCAGACGAATCAGGGTCAAGGTCTGCGCCTGGGTTGAGATTCGGATATGAAATTCGGGGGGGACCACGCGCAGCTCTATGCCTTAGGGTGAAGGGGTTCGGATCCGATTGGCAGCACGTCGCTCTGAGAAAAATTCCTGCAGAAGCTGGCCACACTCGGACCCGAGAACGCCACCGCGGACCCGGGTGTGATGATTGATCTGCGTCTGTGCAAAGAGATTCATCGCGCCACCGGCAACTCCCGTCTTGGGATCGGCCGCGCCAAAGATGACATCCGCAATCCGGGCATGAAACATCGCCCCCGCACACATTGCGCAGGGCTCAAGCGTGACATACACACTGCAGTCATTGAGCCGGTAGTTGCCCATCCGTTTGGCCGCCGATCGCAGCGCGATCATCTCCGCATGGGCCGAGGGATCATGCAGCCCAATGGGCTGATTAAATCCCTGGGCGATGACCTCTCCCTGCCTGACCACCACTGCCCCGACGGGGACCTCGCCGGCCTGGCCTGCCAGGACGGCCTGGGCCAATGCCATGTTCATAAAAAATTCGTCCTCCGGCTGTGTCATGTCTCGTAACCCCCGGAAGGTCCGTCTGCCCTAAGCGCTGCTGGCCTTTTTCAGGATCGCGTAGAGCTGATCCTTCAGGTGAAGCTTTTCTTTCTTGAGCTGCTCGATCTCTTCGTGGGTTCCCGGGGAGATATGGTTTTCCATGTTCTTGATCTTCTGATCCAGCTCATTGTGTTTATCAAACAGCCGGGTGAAGTGATGGTCTGTTGTCTTCAGCTTAGTGATCAGATCGCGGTATTCGGGAAACATGTGGCCCCTCGTTGTAAATGAATAGACATGGAACTTCTATTTTACTCACTCCCACTCAATCGTTGCGGGTGGCTTGCCGGAGATGTCGTAGACGACCCGATTGATCCCGCGCACCTCATTGATGATGCGGTTGGAGACCTGCGATAGAAGTTGATGGGGAAGATGCGCCCAATGGGCAGTCATAAAATCACTTGTCACGACAGCCCTTAGGGCGACCACCCATTCATACGTGCGGCCGTCACCCATCACGCCGACTGATTTCACTGGCAGAAACACGGCAAAGGCCTGGCTGGTTAACGCATACCAGGACTTACCCAGATCCTGATCGGTGCAGAGGCCGGCTGCGATGTCGGCCTCCGTGGTCCGGGTGTCGCGCAATGCGCGGATGAAAATATCATCGGCCCGTTGCAGTAAATTCACGTATTCACGATGAATCTCGCCAAGAATTCGGACCCCAAGCCCCGGACCCGGGAACGGATGACGGTCAATCATCTCTGCCGGCAGCCCCAGAGCAGTGCCAAGACGGCGGACCTCGTCTTTGAACAGTTCGCGCAGCGGCTCGAGTAATTTGAGATGGAGGGTCTCAGGCAGACCACCCACATTGTGGTGGGATTTGATGGTGGTCGCTTTCTTGGTCTTTGCGCCGGCAGACTCAATTACGTCCGGATAGATCGTGCCCTGGGCAAGCCATTTGGCATTCGAAAGTTTCTCAGACTCTTCTTGAAAAATATGGACGAATTCCCGGCCAATGATCTTGCGCTTCTGCTCGGGATCAGAGACGCCCTTGAGCGCAGCCATGAATCGATCTTTAGCATTGACGTGAACCACCCGCACGCCCATATGGCGTGCAAATGTATCCATCACCTGATCCGCCTCCTGCCAACGAAGCAGACCATGGTCTACGAAGACACAGGTCAGCTGATCACCAATTGCTTTGTGGATGAGTGCGGCGGCCACCGAGGAATCCACCCCCCCGGAGAGCCCGAGAATGACCTGCTCGTTGCCGACCTGTGAACGAATCGTTTCGACGGCCTCGGCCACATAGTCCGGCATATTCCAGTCGGCGGCAGCGCCACAGATCTGCCGCACAAATCGGTGAAGCATCTGGGCGCCCTGACGGGTATGGGTCACCTCGGGGTGAAACTGCACACCATAAAACCTGCGAGACTCATCGGCCATGCCTGCAATCGGGCAAGAGTCAGTGGATGCCATGAGCGTAAACCCCGGCGGCATCTCTACGACCTTGTCGCCGTGACTCATCCAGACATCCAACAGGCCAAAGCCTTCTGGTGTTCGATGGTCTTCGATATCTTTTAATAAAGCAGTATGTCCACGTGCGCGCACCTGAGCATAGCCAAACTCCCTTACCCGGCCTGCCTCGACCTGGCCACCAAGCTGACTGGCCATAGTCTGCATGCCGTAACAGATTCCGAGAACAGGAACGCCGCGTGTAAATACCGCCTCCGGGGCACGTAAAGTGCCGGCCTCGGTTACCGAGAGATGGCTGCCCGATAGAACAATGCCGCGCAGGCTGTCGTCTCCCGATCCAGATCGGCCGTAGTCACGGATAAAGTTATCCGAAACATCACTGGGATGAATCTCGCAGAAGACTCCCGCCTCGCGGATACGACGGGCGATGAGCTGGGTGACCTGAGAGCCGAAGTCGAGAATAAGGATTCGCGAGTGCATAGATTGACCAACAGTAATCGATCGGGCCTGAGACTGCCCGGCTAGTCGACGTGATAGTTCGGAGCTTCTTTGGTGATCTGGACATCGTGTACGTGAGACTCACGGATGCCCGCGCTGGTGATTTCGACAAACTGTGCCCGATCATGAAATTCGTCAATCGAGGCGCAGCCACAGTAGCCCATGCTGGAGCGTACCCCACCCGCAAGTTGAAACAGAATGGCCTTGACGCTGCCCTTATAGGGGACCCTGCCCTCGATCCCCTCTGGCACAAATTTATCGGGATTGGGGTTATCGCCTTCCTGAAAGTAGCGATCCGCAGATCCCGCCTGCATCGCGCCAACGGACCCCATACCGCGATAGCTCTTGTATGAACGGCCCTGAAACAAAATAATCTCGCCGGGGGCCTCATCCGTACCCGCAAACATCCCCCCCATCATCACCGCATGGGCGCCGGCGGCGAGTGCCTTGGCCACATCTCCCGAGTAGCGAATGCCACCATCGGCAATCAGCGGGACACCGGTGCCCTTTAATGCCTTTGCCACATTGGCGATCGCCGAAATCTGCGGAACACCCACTCCCGCCACCACACGGGTTGTACAGATTGAGCCTGGACCAATTCCGACCTTCACACCATCTGCGCCATGTTTGATAAGGGCCTTGGCGGCCTCAGCGGTAGCGATATTTCCGCCGATCACGTCGATTCTTGGGTACTTCTTCTTGACCCACTTCACACGATCCAGAACGCCTTTGGAGTGGCCATGCGCGGTATCCACCACGATTACATCGACACCAGCTTCAACCAGACGTGCGATACGCTCCTCTGTGCCTGGGCCCACGCCTACTGCGGCACCTGCACGCAGCTTTCCCTGTGAGTCGCGGCATGCAAGGGGGTGTTCAATGCCCTTGAAGATGTCTTTCACGGTGATTAATCCGCGCAGCTCAAAGGCACGATTGACGACCAGTACGCGCTCAATCCGGTGCTTATGCATCAGACGCTTGGCATCTTCAATGCTCGCCCCTTCGCGCACAGTGACCAGGCGCTCTTTTGGCGTCATGATTTTTGAGATGGGCTGATCGAGGTTGGTCTCGAAACGTCGATCACGATTGGTCACAATGCCGACTACCTTGCCGGCCTTGACCACGGGCAGTCCAGAAATCTTCCGTTCCGCGGATAAATTCATCAGTGCGCGCACTGACATATCAGGCGATACCGTGATCGGATCCTTCACCACGCCAGCCTCGAATCGTTTGACCTTGACAACCTCTTCAGCCTGGGCCTCCGGCGTCAGGTTTTTATGAATGATCCCGATTCCGCCCTCCTCGGCAAGGGCAATGGCCAGCCGTGCTTCCGTCACCGTGTCCATGGCCGCCGAGACCACCGGCAGGTTCAGGGTAATGTTTCGAGTAAGCGGAGTGGACAGCGAAGTGTCGCGTGGAAGGACCTGGGAATAGTCCGGAACGAGGAGAACGTCGTCAAACGTCAGGGCTTTCTGTAGCAGGCGCATGGGCGCTCCAAAGTCCAAAGCCGAATTATACCGACCGCCCCTGCCCTCCATCCCTGCGCCGTCGGGGCGCGGCGGCGTCTAATCCCTTCAGCCGTGCCAGCTGTCGCCGAGCCTCTTTGGGGTCGGCGGCAAGCGGCCGAAGGAGCTCGATCCGATCGCCATCCATCAAGGGCTCCCGCAGGGGCTTGGATACGCCGTATACCGACACCGCAGCCGCCAGGCCCCAGGCATCGCGCAACGGCTCAGAGAGCCCCGCATGCTCCCGGACCGTCATCAGGCTAGCCCCCTCGGGCAGCTCAAGGCTCTGCCGCAGACACCGGTCCGGCCAGGCCGCACAGATCTCGATTCGGATGGTCATGGCGTGTAGATCGCCTCGGCCCGCGCCACGAACGCATCCACAAAGGTGGCGGTGATGTGCGCAAACACAGGGCCAATCACTTTTTCCAGCAGGCTACTGGAGAAGTGATATTCCAACTGAAAATCCACCCGACAGCCCTGGTCATCCAGCGGGGTGAAGCGCCAATGGCCTTGCAATGATTTAAATGGCCCGCTGAGCAGTTCCATATCGATACTTCTGCCAGGCACATTGCGGTTGCGGGTACTAAATGCCTGCTTAATGCCCTTGAAATCAATGCACAGCTCAGCAGAGAGCATGTCGCCGTTTTGCTCTAGAATTCGGCCTCCCGCACACCACGGCAGAAAAGCCGGGTAGGCTTCGCAATGAGCAACGAGATCGTACATTTGTTGTGCCGAAAACGGCACCAAAACGGTTTTGGACACTCCAGGCATGGGCGTATTTTATGTCGATCATCCAGAATAAAAAGGCATTTCACGACTACTTCATAGAGGAACGCTATGAGGCAGGCATGGTGCTGGAGGGATGGGAGGTCAAGGCGATTCGGGCTGGGCGGTCGAACCTGAAAGAGTCCTACGTCATTCTGCGGCAGGGCGAGGTCTTCCTGCTGGGCGCCCATATCTCTCCGCTGCCGACCGCATCGACACATGTGCAGCCCGATCCGGTGCGCACACGCAAGCTTTTGCTTAAGGCCGAGGAAATCCGCAGACTCATCGGCAAGGTCGAGCGTGCGGGCTACTCCCTGGTACCGATCAATTTGCACTATCAGCGCGGCCGTATCAAAGTGGAAATTGGTCTAGCCAAAGGGAAAAAACAGCACGATAAGCGTGCCAGCGAGAAGGACCGCGAGTGGCAACGGGAGAAACAACGCCTGATGAGAGAATCATCGAAATCAAAATCCTAACGCTTATAGGAGTCAAGATTCATGCTGCGTCAACTGCTGAGGTCAAAACTCCATCGGGTCTATACCACCCACGCGGAGCTGCATTACATCGGTTCATGTGCCATCGACCAGAACCTGATGGAGGCAGCCGGGATTATTGAGTTTGAACAGATTCATATCTGGAATGTCAGCAATGGCGAGCGCTTCATCACCTATGCAATGAACGCGCCTCGGGGCTCCGGAACCATCTCGGTCAATGGATCAGCAGCCCGTCGTGCCCAGGTAGGCGATATTTTGATTATCGCCACCTTCGGGCTCTTCGACGCCGCCGAAACCGCTGCCCATGCGCCCACCGTAATCTTCGTCGACGAACAAAACCGAGTCACCGACAACACCGACGAGCTGGCCTCCTAGCGGAGTGGCGCCTGCTGCACGATCAGGATGATTTCGCCAGGGCGTTCCAGGTATCGACGACCGTATCCGGATTCAGCGACATGGACTGAATACCTATATCCATGAGCCATTTCGCAAGATCGGGGTGATCCGAGGGCCCCTGTCCGCAAATGCCCACGTATTTTCCGGCGCGGTTACAGGCATCGACGGCCATTTTGAGCATGGCACGGACTGCGGGATCCCGCTCATCAAAGGCCTCCGCGACGAGGCCAGAGTCACGATCCAGCCCCAGGGTGAGCTGGGTGAGGTCATTTGAGCCAATCGAGAAGCCATCAAAATGACGCAGAAAATCGTCGGCAAGCAGCGCATTAGAGGGCAGCTCACACATCATGATTAACCGCAGGCCGCCCTTGCCCGAGGCGTCTGCGCCACTTCCCCGGCGCAGGCCGTACTTGGCCAGAAGCGCCTCGACCCCCTCGGCCTCTTTTACGGTTCGCACAAAGGGCACCATGAGTTCGACATTGGTGAGCCCCATCTCCTCGCGCACGCGATGCAGGGCGATGCACTCCATCTCAAAGCAGTCTTCAAAATTCTTTGCCAGGTAACGGGACGCGCCCCTAAACCCCAGCATCGGATTCTCCTCCTCAGGCTCGTAGCGAGAACCGCCAATCAATTTTCGATATTCATTTGATTTGAAATCCGATAGCCGAACGATGACCGGCTTGGGCCAGAACGCTGCCGCGATCGTGGCCACCCCCTCGGCGAGCTTGTCGATGAAGAAATCCCGGGGAGATGCGTGGCCACGCGAGACCTTCTCGACTGCATTCTTAAGCTCCGCATCCACCTTTGGATAATCAAGGATCGCCTTTGGATGCACGCCAATATTGTTATTAATAATGAACTCTAGTCGGGCCAGGCCCACCCCCTCATTCGGAATTGACTGGAACTCAAATGCCAGCTGCGGATTACCCACATTCATCATGATCTTGACCGGCAGCTCAGGCAGCTTGCCCACATGCACAGTCGAGACCTCGGTCTCCAGCTGGCCTTCATAGATCACGCCGGTGTCGCCCTCGGCGCACGAGACGGTCACCGACTGTCCATCGCGGACATGGTCGGTGGCATCACCACAGCCGACAACGGCTGGGATGCCCAGCTCACGCGCAATAATCGCAGCGTGACATGTACGACCGCCACGGTTGGTCACGATTGCCGAGGCGCGTTTCATGACAGGCTCCCAGTTCGGATCTGTCATGTCAGTGACGAGCACATCACCGGGCTGAACACGCTCCATCTCGCGGGCATCTTCAATGACCCGGACCGTTCCCGCGCCGATCTTCTGTCCTATCGCCCGGCCCTGCGCAAGCACTTTGCCGGTCGCCTTCAGGGTGTAGCGCTGCTGGGCATCGCCCGCCTTTTGTTGGGACTTTACAGTTTCGGGCCGCGCCTGAAGGATGTAGAGCTGCCCATCTTGGCCATCCAGGCCCCATTCAATATCCATAGGACGTTGGTAGTGGGCCTCAATGGTCAGGGCATAGCGCGCCAGGGCAATTGTCTGCGCGTGCGACAACGAGTAGCGGTGACGGTCCTGGTCAGACACATCGACTGTCACCACTGATTTTCCGCCTGCCGTTCGCTCAGCCTCAGTGGCAAATATCATCTTAATGAGCTTACTGCCCAGCTGACGACGTATGACAGGAAACTTATCCGCCCTGAGCATCGGCTTATGCACATAAAACTCATCGGGGTTAACTGCACCCTGGACCACAGTCTCGCCAAGGCCATATGAGCTCGTGATAAACACCACATCGTTGAACCCGGATTCGGTATCCATGGTGAACATCACACCGGCAGCGCCAAGATCGGAACGGACCATTCGCTGAATCCCTGCCGACAGCGCTACGTCGGCATGCGCAAATCCCTTGTGGACGCGATAACTAATTGCCCGATCGTTATAAAGCGACGCGAAGACATGGCGAATTTTGTCAAGCACATCGTCAATTCCCATGACGTTGAGAAATGTCTCCTGCTGGCCAGCAAACGACGCATCGGGCAGATCCTCTGCGGTTGCCGATGACCGGACTGCCACAGAGATGTTGGCGTTGCCCTTGGTCATCTGCTGGTAATGATCGCGAATCTGTGCCTCTAGGGCATCTGGCAGGGGCGTCTCCACGACCCATTTACGGATCTCCGTTCCGCACGCCGCAAGCGCCCGCACATCGTCGACGTTTAAGGCGGCGAGACGATCATTAATACGCTGACGGAGCCCGCCATGGTCGAGAAAAGCACGAAACGCCGATGCTGTTGTCGCAAAGCCACCGGGCACCTGAACCCCGGCTGCCGAGAGCTGAGAAATCATCTCGCCGAGAGAAGCATTCTTCCCGCCGACGGTGTCCACATCGGTCATACGAAGTTCCTCAAAGGGAACGACCCAACGGGTGGTGAGATCCCGCGTATCGGTTGGGGCAGAGGCCGCCGGTTTGTTCATTCAGACCACCTTGAAGATAATGGGATGTCGTATCAAACCTAGGGATTTTACCGAAACGATCCAATGCCTACGGAAGCCCCGCCCTCCCCGCCCGAGGCCGTCATTCCAGCCGGCCGAACGGTATTTTTTGTATCCGACGGCACTGGCATCACGGCGGAGACCTTTGGCTCGTCTATCCTCGCCCAATTCGACCGGCTGCGCTTTCGCCTGAAACGGGTGCCCTTTGTGGACTCGCTTGAAAAGGCCCACGAGACCGTGCGCATGATCGAGGCCCAGGCCCAGGAGGACGGCAAACGGCCGATCGTATTCTCGACACTGGTCAATACCGAAATTCTTGAGCGCATCAAGCAGGTCAAAGCCCTGCACCTCGATATGTTTAAGACATTTGTCGAGCCTTTGGAGCGTGAGCTCGACATGAAATCCAGCCATACGATCGGGCGTTTTCATCATGCAACCGATACCGAGGCCTACAAGAATCGGATCGAGGCGATTAACTTCTCCCTTGCCCATGATGATGGCCAGTCCGTTCGCAACCTTGAAGAGGCAGATGTCATTTTGATTGGCGTATCCCGCAGCGGTAAGACACCGACCAGTCTCTATCTGGCCATGCAGCACGGTCTAAAAGTGGCCAATTGCCCGCTCATTCCAGAAGATTTTGAGCGCGATGCGCTGCCATCGACCATCGTTCCGCATAAATCAAAGCTCTTCGGATTAACCATCGATCCAGACCGGCTCTCACAGATCCGCAACGAACGACGACCAGGGTCCCGCTATGCGGCTCTGGAAAACTGTCGCATGGAGGTAGCCTCAGCCGAATCCTTGATGAAACGTGAATCGATTGCCTGGCTATCCACCACAACGAAATCGATCGAAGAGATCGCCGCCACGATTCTGACGAACCTTAATTCGGGGCGTTAACCCGACGCAGCATAGCCAGTCTAGTGACCATCATTTGGTCCTCGGATCTGGCCGCAGCTGCCACCTGAGAACTGCCCTCAGAGCGGCTTAACTGCGCTTTCGACGGCCTGACTCAAATAGACAAACCGCTGCGGCAGCAGCAACATTTAAAGACTCAACGCGGGACAGCTGGGGGATCCGCACCGACGTGCTGTGGTGTCCAAACTCTACGGATACACCATCGCCCTCCTGGCCAAATACCCAGGCGACAGGGTTCGTTAAAGGAAGCTGCTGGTCGAATAGAGACAATGCACGATCGTTAAGTGTTGTTACTAGCATGGGCAGGGCAGCATCCCGACAACGGCCCACAACATCTCCAAGCATCAGGTCTTGAATCAGATGAATCGCAAAATGGGCACCCATTGCTGAGCGCAACACCTTCGGTGACCAAAGATCCACCGTACCGGAGATGCACCACACCGCCTGCGCTCCGGCGGCTGCAGCAGATCGCAGAATACTTCCCACATTTCCGGGGTCCTGTAGTCTGTCCAGAATCACCACATCCCCCGCCCCAGAGGGTGCCGGACTGATCTGCGGAATCAAAAATCCCCAGCCCAGCGGCGTCTCGACCTGTGTGACCTCCGCATACAGGGCCGGCGTAAACACCCATACCTCACGGCTTGCGCTCCGAATATCGCTGTCGACAGCATGCAGTGTGTCGACATCTCGGACCACAAGAATCGGTGGCGCTTCTGACATAGTCTCAATAAACGTGCGACAGAGCCTTTCGCCTTCGATCCAGGCTGTCTGATGCTCACGACGCGTCTTCGAAGAACTTACTAAGTGTTTTAGTAATTTGAAGCACGGGTTCTGCCGAGAACCGATTATCTTGGGATCTGGCGCCGGGTTACGCTGCCTCGCGGAAATGGGCTTTGTCATGCATTCTCCGGCCGCATGGCAAGCGTCAGCTGGGCAACGGGCCCGAAACTGCGTCGATGGGCAGGACACGGTCCGTGACGCTGCAACGCCTCCAGGTGTGCCACCGTGCCATAGCCTGCATGTCGAGCAAATCCATAGTCCGGATGGAGCGCGTCGAGCCGATGCATCTCAGCATCTCGGGCCGTCTTGGCAAGTATGGAGGCAGCCGAGATACAGGCGACTGTCTGGTCACCTTTGACAATGGTCTCAGTGGCATAGGGCCAGTGCCAAGGGCCGCTGAAGGCGCCGGGCGAGCGGTTTCCATCGACCTGCACACGAAGCGCTGCGAGCAGCGCGGGATCATGGCGACGGTAACGCGTATCCGCCTGACTGCACAACAAATCCAGACATTGCTCGACTGCACGTGCCATAGCGAGAAAGGTCGCCCGCAAGATATTGAGCCGATCGATCTCCTCCACGCTTGCCCAGCCAAGCCCCCAGGCAAGGCTACGGTCACGAATCTGCTCTGCAAGCATCTCCCGCCGCGCTGCCGACAGTCGTTTGGAATCGGCCAGCCCAGAGATGGGTTCACGATCAGAAAGAATCACGGCACCCGCGCAGACGGGTCCGGCCAGCGGCCCCCTTCCCGCCTCGTCAACGCCGAGATGCATGCGATAACTCCGTCTGCAGAATCTCGGCGATCCGCTGTGCGGCATCTCGTCTGAGCTGATCGTGAAGCTCCTGGAATCGCCCCGTAACCTGCGCAACACCCTGCGGATTATCCAGCCAGCCCATGACGGCTGCGGCCATTCGCTCAGGAGTCGCCTCCGACTGAACGAGCTCAGGCACGACCCGCTCACCCAGAAGAATATTTGGCAATCCAATATCGTTAATTAATGCCCGTCGACGCATTAGAAAATACGTTGTCGCAGGGACTCGATAGGCAATCACCATAGGCCGCTTCAATAGCGCCGTCTCAAGTGTGGCTGTGCCACTGGCGACAAGCGCCACATCACAGGCGGCCAGGACATGATGCGAGACAGGGTCACTTCCCTGTTGATCAACGAGCCGCAGACCGTGTTCACTGGCGCGGATAAAGTCAGGGTGCTGACGAATCGATTTCGCCATGGCCGCCGATGAGGCCGGCACAAGAACCTCACAGCGCTGGGCCAGCTGTTGGGCTGCCTGAAAAAAAGCCGGTCCGTTATGTTTGAGCTCTCCCGCGCGCGATCCAGGTAACAGTGCAATGACCGGTCGGGTGCCACTCAGTCCAAGTTTTTGTCGGGCGGCATCGCGATCAGGCTCCATCGGGATCATGTCCGCAATCGGATGGCCCACATAGGTTGCCTGCACGCCGGTACCGGCATACACCTTCGTCTCGAACGGGAAGATACACAGCATATGGTCTACCGCGCGTTTGATGTTGATGATGCGCTCGGGACGCCATGCCCAGATCGACGGACTAATGAGGTGCACAGTCCGCAGGCCCTCTCGCCTGAGCCGCGCCTCAACGCCCAGGTTGAAATCAGGTGCGTCCACACCAAGAAACACCCGGGGCTGCCATTTTTGTGTGTACTCAAGCAGCCAGTGTCGAACGGCCAGAATATGAATGATCTTTGAAACCGCCTCGGCATACCCACGTACCGCGAGGTCATCGCTGCGAAACCAACATTCCATTCCCAGCGCGGACAGTCGGTCTCCGCCAATCCCCGCCAACTCCAGGCCACCGACGGCGGACTTCAGTCGATGAAGGGCGCCGGCAGCAATGAGATCACCAGAGGCCTCACCGGTAACGGTGACCAGTCTCATGGCGAGATGAGATGGACGGTGCACCTCCATCGGCCGACCATTAACGAACGATGCCGCGGCCAGAGGCGCTGAGAAAACCAATCAATGGGGCGAGTACCGAACGGTCCTCGTGGGTCTGAAGATCCAGTGCCTGCGGATCCTGTAGCGCAGCAATACCCTCAGAAAGGGTCATGCCGGATTTATAAATGAGCTTGTAAGCCCGACGCAGCAGCACGATATCTGCAGCGCTAAACCCCCGACGCTTCAGGCCCTCTGAATTGACGCCGTGTGCAGCGGCAGGGTTTCCCGTCGCAATGACATAGGGAGGAAGATCCTGCAGCAAGGTCGTTCCTGCACCGGTCATTGCATGGGCACCAATGCGGACAAACTGATGAACGCCCGTTATTCCACCGAGAATAGCCCAGTCCCCAACGCTCACGTGGCCCGCAAGTTGGGTGGCATTGGCCATGATGGTGTGCGAGCCAATCTGACAGTCATGGGCAATATGTACATAGGCCATGATCCAGTTATCGTTACCAATCCTGGTGACGCCATCATCCTGGGTTGTTCCGGTGTTCACTGTGCAGCACTCACGGAAGGTATTCCCATCGCCAATCTCAAGCCGGGTCGTTTCGCCTCGATATTTTTTATCCTGGGGGGGGCCGCCAATGACACAGTGGGAGTGGATGGTGTTACCTCGGCCGAGACGCGTGAGTCCAACCACTTGGGCAAACGGGTGAATGACCGACTCGGCACCTATCTGAACTTCCGGGCCAATGATTGCCCCCGGCCCAACCGTGACCGAGGCATCCAGGGATGCCCGTGGATCCACGAGAGCGGTTGGATGAATATTCGCCATGCGATTGTTATTGGCCCTTGCTGGGAAGATCTCGGAGTGCGCACATCAGGTCCGCCTCCGCGGCCACCTGGTCTCCGACCATCGCGGTGCCCTTGTATTTCCATAACAGGCGAGACTGACGCTCGATATTCACGTGCAGCGTCAGGATATCGCCCGGTACGACCGGCCGCTTGAACCGACAGTTATCAATTCCGACAAAAAAATAGACCGAATCTTCACTCGACGTTGTGCCCATGGTCTTAAACGACAGTATCCCTGCAGCCTGGGCAAGGGCCTCGACAATAAGCACCCCAGGCATCACCGGGAAGTGCGGGAAATGGCCGTTGAAGAACTCCTCGTTGATGGACACGTTCTTTTGCGCCACGATCCGTTCGCCGACGACCAGCTCATTGACTCTGTCCACTAACAAAAACGGATATCGATGGGGAAGCGTGTCCAGTATTTCTCGAATGTCCATAGCATTAATTCTCTTGGTGACCTTGTTGTTTTAATTGGCGACGTAACTCCGGGAGCCGGCGGACAATCGCCGCGCTTTTCTCCCAATCTGCCTGTTGCTGTAAAGGATACACACCCACGTACTTACCAGGTTCCGTGATACTGGACATCACCAGACTCATCGGTCCGATGACGCACCCCTCTGCGATCTGGAGATGCCCCAGAATGCCCGCAGCTCCGCCGATCTGGCAGTAGGGGCCGATTCGGGCACTGCCCGCAATGCCCACGCAGCCTGCGATCGCGGTATGCCGACCGATGGTCACGTTGTGGGCAACCTGAATGAGGTTATCGAGCTTGACGCCATCTTCGATGATCGTCGGATCGAGCGTGCCACGATCGATGGTGGTGTTCGCACCAATCTCAACGTCATTGCCCACGACTACCCCGCCGACCTGCGGGATCTTTAGCCAGGAGCGATCAGGCCTCGGGGCGTAGCCAAATCCGTCGGAGCCGAGTACCGCCCCGCTATGGATGACGACACGGTCGCCGACAATGCAATCGTGCGCCATCGTGACACGGGCATGCAGCCGGGCCGATGCTCCGATCCGACAATTCTGATCAATCACGCAGCCTGCACCGATATCACTGCCATCGCCAATCACGACCTTGGCACCAATAATGGCCCCGGCAGCAATCCGCACCTGCCGTCCAATACGGGCGCTGGGGTCAATGCAGGCGGTGCCGTGAATCACCGTTTCTTTCACGGTCTCCTCTCGGGTCCTCGTCTCCAGCCAGCCGGCCGCCTGCGCGAAAAATAAATACGGATCGTCAGACTGGATCAGGGTGCAGCCAAGTCCTGCCTGGCGCGCGAGTGCTGGATCCTTCAGGATCACGAGTGAGGCGCGGGTATGGGCAAGCTGCTCCTGAAAGCGCGGGTGCGACAGAAAAGTCGCATCACCAAAATGGGCTCTCGAAAGGCTGGCAAACCGAACAATACGGACCGATGGATCACCGTCCACCCGCCCCCCGAAACGCTCGGCAAGCTCTTGGGCAGAGACGAAATGGTGTTGACTGGCGTCCATGCGAGGCCAGCGGCCGACTACCGAGTCGGCGCGTTAAGCGAGCGGATCACCTTATCGGTGATGTCGATTCTGCTCGAGGCATACACAGCCTCTTGGAAAATGATGTCAAATTTTTCCGCCTCAGCAATCTGACGAATCACGCGATTGGCCCGCTCGACCACGGCTGCGAGCTCTTCATTTCGCCGTTGATTTAAATCTTCCCGAAACTCTCGCTGCCGCCGCTGCAGGTCACGTTCAAGTTCTGCGGTTTCGCGTTGACGCCTAAGCCGCTCGGACTCTGGCATTACCGCTGCATCACGCTCGAGCTTTGCCGTCATTTCTTTAAGTTTGTTGGCCGCATCTTGAATCTGCTTTTCCCGCTTGGAGAACTCCTGCTCCAGTTTCTGCTGAGAGGCCTTGGCAGGGGCCGAGTCCCGCAGGATACGTTCCGTGTTCACAAAACCCACCCGAAAATCCTGGGCGCCAAGTGGTGCACTGAAGAGCCAAAACAGCATGGCCAGCAGCCCCAGGGCCGGGGCTTTACGGATGGAGGCAACAGGCGCTGCCGAAGGAAAATGGCGCATTAAAGAATCAGAGTGGAGTCCGGAAAACCGGATTTTCTCATGAAAGCCGCCCCTCAGAAGCCGGTTCCAATCTGGAACTGCAGGCCCTGCGTGCGGTCCCCTGGCTGTTTGCGCAGCGTACGGCCGATACTGAGCTTGATCGGGCCGACCGGTGAGAGCCAAGAGAGGCCAAATCCGGTGGAGGCACGAAGATCTCCGAGTTCAACCGGTGCATCCTGCTCCCAGACGCTGCCCGCATCCGCGTAAACAAACAGTCGGATGGTGCGGTCCTGCGCCATTCCCGGCAGCGGGAAGAGCAGCTCGCTGTTGAGCACAAGCTTGCGATTGCCGCCTAGGGCACCGCCGTTACTGGACCGAGGGCCGATACCGCCGGGCGAAAAGCTCCGCACGGATCCAATGCCGCCCACATAATAATTTTTAAGAATTGGAAACGCCTTGCCGTTAAGTCCTTCACCCCAGCCGACCTCTCCGTTGAGGGCAAGTGTCACATTCTTGGAAATCGGGTAATAAAACTGGTGGCCGTATTCACCGCGAACATATTCCAAGATGCCCACAGGCACGGCGTAATCGACGTTAACGTACTGGCGTCGACCCTGGGTGGGGGCCAGAGCACTATCACGCGAGTCACGCGCCCAGCCGATGGAGAGGAAATATGCATCGAGCCGCTCGCTCTTGAATCGCTGCCGCACCTCGCGCTCGATTTCCAGCGGCCATCCTGCCTCGCTACCGCCATAGCTGTTATTTTCTGCGCCGGCGCCAAAAAATATCCGGTCCTCTTCGGTGTAAGGAATGCCGAACCGCATTCCCACACCCTGTGATGTGATGTTGTACAGGTTATTTGCATCGAGCTGCGCTGGATAAAACTTCCGTGTGTAGACATCGATTGAACGGCTGATGCCATCATCGGTCCAGTATGGATCCACATGGGTAATCGCCAGGGTCTGACGGAGCTGACTGCTATTGATCTCAAACGAGAGATTGGTCCCGGTGCCCATGAAGTTTTGTTGCGAGATTGCTGCCGAAACCACGAAACTCTCGGTGCTTGAAAAGCCGACCCCAAGGGAGATGGCTCCCAGCGGCCGCTCCTCGACCTTGATATTGACATCGACCTGATCTGGTGTGGCCACCACCGGAGACGTCTCGATATCGACATTGCGGAAATAGCCCAGCCGATCGATGCGATTCCTAGAGAGTCGAATCCGATCTCCGTCATACCAGGAGGCCTCGAACTGACGCATCTCACGCCGGATCACTTCATCACGTGTCCTGGTGTTGCCGCTAATGTTGATATTTCGGACATAGACCCGTCGGCCAGGATCCACCTGCAGGGCGAAGCGCACCTCCCGGCTGCTGCGGTCAAGCTCTGGCAGTGGCGTGACGCTGGCAAATGCATAGCCCAATTCTCCAAGACGATCTGAAATCGCCTTGCCAAGGGCCTGTAGCCGTTGGTGGGAAAAGGTCTCGCCCGCTTTGATGCTGATGAGCTTATTAAACTCTGCCTCGCGGCCCAATAAATCCCCGACCAGCCGGACATCCTTGATGGTGTATTTCTCCCCTTCGTTGATGACCACCGTGATGAATACATCCTTGCGGTCTGGGGAGAGAGATACCTGGGTGGAATCCACAGCGAATTCCAGATAGCCACGATTAAGATAAAACGACTTCAGGGCCTCCAGATCGCCCGTGAGCTTCTGTCTGGAATACTGGTCTGCCTTGGTGTACCAGGACATCCAGGTGGGCGTCGATAACTTGAACTCGTCGAGGAGCGTTGACTCCTTAAATGCCTGGGCGCCAGCGATACGGATCTGTCGGATCCTTGCATCCTCGCCCTCAACAATCGCGATCTGAACAGCGACCCGATTTCGTTCAAGCGGCGTGATAGTGGATACGATACGAACATTGTATTTCCCACGTCCAAGGTACTGGCGCTTGAGTTCCTGCTCGGCACGGTCCAACAGCGCTCGATCAAAAATGCGTGATTCTGCGAGTCCCGTGTCCCGCAAGGCCTTCAGAAGCTGATCCTTCTCGAACTCCTTAGACCCCGTTATCTCAACCACACCGATTGCGGGGCGCTCCTCGACGCTGATGACCAGGACATCGCCCTCGAGCTCTATTCGAACATCCTTAAAAAAGCCGGTCGCAAATAAGGTCCGCACTGCCTCGGCAGTTCCCTGTTCCGTAATTCGATCGCCAATCTGTATGGGCAGATAAGAAAACACTGTGCCCGGCTCGATTCGCTGCAGACCATCTACGCGAATGTCACGGATCACCACCCCAAGAGCAACCGCCGAGGGGCCTGACTCAGGGCGAGCGAGCTGCGCTGCCACTGGCGTTGCGCACAGGATGCTCGATGCCAGAACGCCCATAGCAATGAGCGACACCATGGTTCGGCTCTGAGAAAAGTGATGACAGCGGAAGTCCAACATACGGGGTGTCTACCAGCCCGCGAGACGGGCAAGATCGTTAAAGAGGGCCACGGCTGTCAATGCCATGATCAGCGCAACGCCAATCCTACGGCCAGTCTCCTGGACCTCTGCCGACAAGGGTCTGCCTCGGACCAGTTCCCACAGATAATACATAAGGTGTCCCCCATCGAGCATGGGGATCGGCAAAAGATTCAGTACAGCGATACTGATGCTGATCAGGGCGAGAAATCCGACAAATGCCTTCAGGCCGTTGTCGGCGGACTGCCCAGCCGCATCGGCGATGGTCACCGGCCCACTAATCTGACGCCAAGAGAGCTCTCCCAGCAGCATTCTCCCCAGCGCCCTAAACGTCAGCAGACTCATCTCCCAGGTCCTATTGACCCCCTTGGCCAGGGCCTGCAGGGGATCATCTGAGACATGAATGGTCTCCACTTCTCCGCCGACGACAGCCCCGATTCGAAAGACGCCATCCTGTCCCGGGCGGGGCGTAATCACCACACGCTCTAGTTCGGCACCATCCGCAACCACCAGCTCAACCGGCCGCCCAAGAGACTCTTTGATGCGCGAGATGACTGCATCCGGCTGCCGGACCTCTTCCTGGCCGACACGAATGATTCGATCACCCTCGCGTAGGCCCGCAGCATGGGCAGCGCTGTCTGGCTGCACCTTAATCACCCGGACCGATTTACTCTGCGGCGCGAGACCCATCGCTGCAATCGCAGCGGCAGGATCTCCGGGCTCGCTCGCGGATCGTTCAGAGCTGCCTCCGATCCGCAGCACCATGCGCTGGGTCTCCCCCGAAGCACGCTCAATACGCAGTGGCACCTCTTGGGCGCCGTGACCCACAAGTAACTGGGCAATTTGCCAGCGGACTTCGTTAAAACTCTGAACGCCACGCTCGCCCACGGCCAAAATGCGGTCCCCTTCCCGAAGCCCGGCCAACGCCGCTGCCGACTGGGCCTTGGGCTGGGCAATCACGGACACCGGCTCCTCCCTTCCGGCGCTAAAGAGCACCGCATAAGCG
>VERI01000069.1 GCA_018882785.1 Burkholderiaceae bacterium
GATAGGCTCGGGCCTGGGCCAGCATGGGTGTCCCTCCGAGCCCGGTTACGCAGAGCACTCTGCCGCCACTGGTGAGCAATTCGCCATTTTGTAGGGTAGTACCAGCATGAAAAGTGACACAGTCTTCAGTGTTTTTGGGCAGGTTGGTGATTGGATCTGCCGATCGAACCTGATCAGGATAGCCATGGGCTGCGATCACCACTCCAAGCGCTGTCCGTTGATCCCATTCCGCATCAGTCGCCGAGAGCTTTTGCTCAATCGCGGCCTGGATCAGTAGGCTGAAGTCGGTTTTAAGCCGCATCAAAATAGGCTGAGTTTCGGGATCCCCCATACGGCAGTTAAATTCCAACACCTTGAGGCCGCCTGCGGGACTGATCATCAGCCCCGCATACAGAAATCCTGTGTAAGGCGTTCCTTGGCCTGCCATCCCCTGCAGGACCGGTTCAATCACTTGTCGCATGACCTTGGCGTGAAGTTCTGCTGTAACAACCGGGGCGGGCGAGTAGGCTCCCATTCCGCCCGTGTTTGGCCCCTGATCATGATCTAAAAGCCGTTTGTGATCCTGACTCGTCGCCAGCGGAAGGGCGGATCGGCCATCACACATAACAATGAAGCTGGCTTCTTCGCCTTCTAAGAATTCTTCAATCACCACCCTTGCACCAGCATCACCAAATTTATTATCGGTGAGCATCATGTCAACGGCCTGACGAGCCTCCGCTTCCGTCATGGCTACCACCACACCTTTTCCTGCTGCAAGTCCATCGGCTTTGATCACGATTGGAGCGCCACGGTCTCGGATGTAATGCTTTGCTTTTTCAGCATCAGAGAAGGTTTCGAATTCTGCGGTTGGAATGGCGTGGGCCTTCATAAACCGCTTTGCAAAGTCTTTTGATGATTCGAGTTGAGCACACGCCTGTGTTGGGCCAAAGATAGCCAGACCGTGTTGCCGAAAAGTATCTACGATTCCCGCAGCAAGCGGCGCCTCAGGGCCCACTACAGTGAGCATGATGTTCTGTTGTTGAACGAATTCAACAAGTTGACGCTGCTCTTTTACGGGATCAATGGGAAGATTCTGAATTGCGGCGCCACCTCCAGTGGTTGTTGCAGTTCCACCATTGCCGGGGGCCACAAACACTCGAGAGATTCTCGGTGACTTAGCCAGGCACCATGCCATTGCATGCTCGCGCCCGCCGCCTCCGATAACCAGCACCTTCATGAAATCACCGCGTTGGTATAGACCTCTTGGACATCATCAAGGGATTCGAGCGCATCGAGTAGTTTTTGCATTTTTGTACCATCCTCGCCGGAAAGTTCTGATTGGGTGTCGGGCCGCATGGTGATCTCGGCAACATCCGGCTTTAGGCCTGCGTTTTCAAGGGCATGTTTGACAGACTGAAACTCCGATGGCGTGCAGATGACTTCTATTGCGCCGTCGTCATCTGTGACGACATCTTCCGCGCCAGCTTCAAGGGCGACTTCCATAATCTGATTCTCGGACGCGCCCGGAGCAAAAATAAATTGCCCACAATGCTTAAACATGAAGGCGACTGATCCATCTGTGCCGAGATTACCGCCGTGTTTTGAAAATGCATGCCGGACCTCTGCAACAGTGCGGGTCCGGTTATCAGTCATAC
>VERI01000070.1 GCA_018882785.1 Burkholderiaceae bacterium
ATGTTTGCCAGACGCTGCAGGCTACGGTATCCCCCGTAACGTGAGGCAATCCGATCAAAATAATCCTGATCATGCAGGACCCGATCCAAAAGATCGTGAACGGGCAGCTGGATCGACCACTCTATCCAGCGCGATAAGGTCTGTGCAATCACTGCAAACCGTTCACCTTGTGGTGTGCGTGCAAGATCTGTCAGCCGCTCAAATAGCGATCTCGGTGCACCTGACGGCGCATGCATTGCAATCTCGGCAAGCTCGGCATCGGATACACAAAACAGAGGGCTCTTTAGCGCCTGCGCGCAGTCCAGATCTGACCAAGGAAAGGCAAGAAATCGCAGCAGTGCAATCAGATCAAGAATCTCGGGCTCGGATAGCAGCCCTCCGGAACGGTCACTCACAAAAGGAATACCGGCCTGTGCCAATGCCGACTCATAGTCGGCCATATGGGTCCGCGTTCGCACCAGAATCCGCATATCGGACCACTGCAATTCAGGAGACTCGCGCCGCAGACAGGCCAACGCATCGGCAATGCCGCGGCCCTCGCTCTCCCAGTCCGGTGCAAGCGGCAGCCGAGCAACAAAACCATTGTCGAATGCCGCACGGGTGTCATGCGCAGTGAAACGCTCCGGCGCCAACGCAGTCATAGCGACATTAAGAAAATCGACTACCGGCTGTCCGCAGCGATAGGTGGTGTTGGTGGTCAGTAATTCAGCGTCATAGTGCTGCTCTAGCCATCGGGCAGCCGCATGAAAGACCTCCGGGTCTGCCCGACGGAACCGGTAGATTGACTGCTTTGGGTCTCCCACAATAAACACACGTGGTGCCTTTTGCCGCATGCTTTGATCATCCTGGGTGTATTGATCAAGCCAGCCACGCAGCATGGCCCACTGAACGGGATTGGTATCTTGAAACTCATCGACCAAAATATGTTCAAAGCGGGCGTCGAGCCGGGCATGAAAATCCGCTGCAAGCGCTCCGCCCAGAAGCTCCCATGCCTTGGTCTCAAGGCCTGCGAAATCTGTCTCATGTCCGCGGGACATGATTTCTTCCAGACATTGCCCAAGGCACTGTGCACATGCCCAGAGCGCCTGGGTTCTAGCCTGGACACGCCGCTCATCACAGGCATCGAGCAGACCCATCAAGCCTCGGCCAAGCTGCATGACCTGCTCCTTAATCTGCGGGCCACGCGCTCCCCACACGCCAAGGTCTTTACCTTTGCGCACAAACCGATCATTGCCGCCTTTAAAGTGGAAGCGCTCGGGTGAGTCAGCCGCAAGAATGTCGGCCGCTTTTTTCTCGGTAAAGAGCATCGTCCGAAGCGATTCGATGGCCAGTGGGTCCCAGCGCGAGAATTCTTCAGCAAGCGCCTGACGATCCTCGATGTCGCGATAGGCCTGGGCAAGAAACCCGGCCTGCTCCCGATGAGCCCGATAGAACTCTGCAATCGCCTGCGCATTGGCCTGCTCTGTATCGCTCAATAGCCGGTTCAGGTTGGTGTCTTTAGCTGCCCTGCCGATACTGTCTGCGCTAAAGGCCTGCCATTCAACACGCGATGACAGCCAAGACTCCATGGCCTGACGTACGCGAGTCGTGCCCATCTGCGCAACAAGTGCGGCATAGGGAAGCCGCTCCG
>VERI01000038.1 GCA_018882785.1 Burkholderiaceae bacterium
AGCACGATTTCCGCGGGCGTTATGACGTGGCCCGCCTTGTCACGCTGCATGCCTCGTGGCGTCGGCTTCGGCTCGTGGTATGGGATAACCTTCGCCGCGTGGTGATCGATGTTATCGACGATGCTTTGCAGGCGATCCAATGCGGCATCGTTATGGGGGCTGTTCGTGTTCATGCGACCCCCTGCGAAATGTGCAGCGTGCTGCCAATTTGATGTTCCGCCGCCCGTGTTGCCAGCATGTGCATGACGTGATCCGCTATATCGAATCCCGCGGGGGCTGCGCTGGTAAATACGACATCCTGCACAGGCACGCCGTCGATCTCGTGGATGGCCACGCCGCCCGCCGCCGTGATCCGCTTCGCGCATTCGGCTGCGCTATTGCGTCCTGCATCGTCACAATCGAATAGAATCAGCACCGTGCGCCCGCGCAGGGCTTCGGCTTTGTCGGCCGTGATGCCGTTCGATCCGCCCGCCGCTATCCATACCATCGACGGCATGATGAATGACGCCACGATGGCGGATTTCTCCGATTCGACCAATGCCACGGGCGTGCGATCATCAAACGTGATGCGCTTCGGATTCAGCATATCGCGATAATCGATCATGCTTTGCCCGTCCTGCATCCATTGTTCGCCGAACAGACACGGCCGATGGCCTTCGCCGCTGGTCATGGGGACGTATTGCGAAGGCAGGGACACGCCGAAACGTGCCCCTGAATCCCGCATGCGTTTGCCAGCTGCATCGTAGGCGATGCCCTTCGTGGTGACGTGTCGGCCGCGCGCATCGACGTAGTGAAATAGCGTTCGCCCGTCGTGATCTGTGCCGACGTTCCATTGGCGCAGGTGTGCCGCCATGCCTTCGCCGCCGATGTGAATCAGAACGCGATGCAGGTTTGACGTCTGCGCGCTGGTTTCGGCGATGATGCCGTCACGAACGGCGTTCGATGGTTTGCGCTGCGCTCGTGGTGATGGCACAGGTTCGACGTTTGGCGCATCATCGGGCCATATCATTTCACCACAGGCGTGACATTTGCCGTGCTGTGATGGATTCCCGCATGCTGCGCCGTCGATGGACACGATGCCCGCGAATCCGTCCGATGATCCGCATTTGGGGCATTGCGTCCGCTTCGTTGTGAATCGAACGTGTGCGCTCATGGCTGCGCCCCTACCTGATCGGGGGCGTACTTTGCCAATGCCGCCCGCCGACGTTCTGCCAAACGCTGCGCATCCCGCGTGAACTCTTGCGATTCGTTGTCATACCACCACATAGTCACGGCGCGCATTAGGTCAGGCACAGACTGTGGATCGATTTTCACCATTGGCCTTTTGTCAGAATGCCGTTCGGTGATGTCGTAGAATCCCCCCATTAGATTCCCGCTTGGAAACTGCACGACGGGGATTCCTTCCAAGTTTGTGCGGATCATCGCGCTGATCGTCATCGGCCCGCACGATATTGAAACTGTCCATTGGCCTTCGCTGCCCTGCGATACGGGCGTGACCGTGAATCGGTACGGTGACCGATCGTCATTTGGCAGCTGTTCGCCGCCGTTGTAATTGATGATGTGCATGATGCCATCCTGATATGTGAATGATTCAGGCATGGCGTCGGTTTCGTATATTGCAGCTGTTCAGACCGCAGTCGATTCGACACCGTGCCCGTGCCCTGCATGGGCTTTTTTTTTATTCGTCGGCGATCTTCATTAGGCGAACTCTGATTCGCTGGCCAGCGGCCACGCTCATGGCCCCTTCGTGATCCAATCCTGCATCGCGCTCTGTTCTGTAGCTGTTCAGCCAAATGCCCGCCCATGCCCTGATGTTATCCACGTCATCGGTGATGGGGTAATGGCCGAAATCGATTCCCCATGATTCGGGATCGCCTTCGTGAATGGTCACGATGTCGGCCTTCGTGCGCCGCCGCCGTGTCCATAGCTTCGTCAGGTGATCCGTAGCCCAATGCACGAACGCCCATTCGTCTGCATCGTCAGGCGTGGACACGTTCCGCGTTTGATACATGGCCTGATGGAACATCATTTCATGCGCGGCACGAAACGCCGTCCAATGCTGAAATCCCGAATAGGCGATGATGAAACGGTGTTTTTCGGGATCGGACAATTCGCGCAGTAACTTATCGCGCTGGTCATCGGGGGTGTCCGTCCATGCGTCCATCAGGAACGATACGTGCTTCCTGATCGCGTCATGCCGTGACATGCCAGCCCGTTGCGTCACGATGTGATATAGTACCTTCGCGCCGCCCTTCGTCATGCGAGGCCGCACGATGATTTCGGGGCTGTGCCACTCTTCGACGATGGGCGATCCGTCGGCATCGGCCACGGCCGTGGTGTCACCGAATCCGCCATTGGCGTGCGCCTTATTCCATGCGATCGACGCCTGCACGGCTGCGCTGATAATCTCGTGCGCGCGCTGGCCTTCGGGCGTGCCTTCGGTGATGATCGGGCGCAGGTAGCCCATCAGCAAATCCGACACGGATTCGCCGCGCCTCTCCAATGCCGCGTCTAATGCTTGTTTGTCGGCCTTCGGGATGCGAACCGAAATCTTCGGCCGTGCATCGTCGTATCGTTTCCAATCAATTTTCTTCGCCGTGGTTTCCATCGATCTACCTTTGGTGATGTGATCGCTGCGAAGATAGTCCCAAACCGCACATTTGGTTCCAAATCATTATCCACAGGAACCTAATCTATTGCGTGGTTCCTGAATACTACCTATCTTGCGTGCATGATATGTGCAGGATATGAGGCACAGAACGAAACGAACATCAGGGGCCGCCATGAATCAGAACATCATCACAGATACCACATCGCAGGCCATTGCGCAGCGTGACGCCGCCCGTGTTATCGATACGGTCATGGGGCCGCTGGTCATCACACGTCAGGACGCCGAACAGGTCATCGAAATGATGTCGAAGGCGAAGGCCGCCAACACGCACCGTGCCCATGCGTCACGTTTGGCCGTGTTCCGCAGCTGGCTGGCTTCGGAAGGTTTGCAGCTGATCGACGGCGTGACCATTCCCGCGCCCGTCATCGTGAAGTATCTAAATAGCCGATGGCAGGGCGGGCGGAAACTCTCCACGATCGACGCCGATTTGGCCGCGATCTGTTATTGGCACGCCGAACAGGGCATGGATTCGCCCGCACGCGATAAGGCCGTGCGTGACTGCATTGCAGGCATCAAACGGCAAACGGCTGAATCTGTGCGCAATGGTGACGCAACACGCAAAGCCACGCCCGCCGACGCCGCCGATGCGTCCGCTATCGTGCGCATGATCCGCGCCATCGATGCACAAGGGCAGCACGAGGCCATCCGTTTGCGTGATCGGGCCATGCTGTTATTGGGCTTTGCCACGGGCATGCGCCGTGGTGAAATCGCGGCCCTTCGGGCGGAACACGTCGAATGGTTCCCGCAGGGCGTCATCGTGTCGGTATGGGCAGGTAAGACAGGCGATCGTCAGGCGCAAATCACGCACAACACCGACGCCAACCTGTGCGCGATCGCGGCCCTTCGTGCGTGGATGGATTTCGCAGGCATCACATCGGGGCCGATCTTTCGTCAGGTGATCGTCACGCCTCGTGGTGATCGGCGCGCCATCGTCACCGAACGCCCGATCGCTGGTCAGGTGATCGCCCGCACGCTGGCCAAATGGGCCGATGCCGCGAATCTACCTGCGGGCCGCTGGTCAGGTCATTCGCTGCGGGCGGGCTTTTGTGTGCAGGGCGTCATCGATGGCGTGCCTGAATCAGAACTACGCGCACAGACGGGCCACAAATCCGCCGTGTTCTATGGATATGCGCAGCGTGCGCAGGCATTCAGCGTGCGCCGCAACTCTGCATTGCGGGGCTGATATAGGCCATCACGGCCGTGGCGAAATTGGCAGCATGCTGCACATTTGGGCGGGCATCAATTCCGCTTCGCCTGTTCTGCGCTTGTGGATTCGATCGCCACGATACGTGCTTCTAATTCGACGGCTTCGTAAATCTTCACGTAACTGCCTGCCAACTGACTGATGGCATGCGCGGCCCGCAGGCGCATCGATGAATCGGGATCGCGCAGGCACTCCATAGCCGTGGCCACGGCTTCATCCAATGCCGTGCGGATCGGCTCTAATGCTGCCTGTTTCCGTTCGATGCGCGATTGGCGCGCCTGATGTGGGTTCGGATTCATTCGCTGCCATCCTCTGAATCTGCATCGCAGGACGGGCGAAACGCCGCGGGGCTTCGCAGGGCTGTGGGCTTTATCACGCCCGCCGCAATGGCCTGCGCGAATAAGGCCTGATCGCTGCCATCATCGGAAGGGCCGATCTGAACATGGATCGCCTCGTGCTTACCCGTGGCCCTTATGCGGTCACGGCTGTGCGTGATGACCTGTTCGATGAATCCCATGTCGAATGATCGTTCGCCCGTGCGGATGTTTTCGGCGTATTGAAACGAGGCATCTGCGCCGCCGATAACCTGTCCAAATGCCCATTCATCCATCGTGCTGGTTTCGGTTTGTGTCTCCATCTGTTCTATCCATTTGGTGATTTGTGCCCGTGTCATTTGCGACGATCCCCCCCCTTACTATTCGCGGCCTGCGCCTGTAATTGATCGGCGAATGCCATCAGGCGTTCGATCAATTCGCCATGCGTCATGTGGTTTCGTTTGGCGTGCCGTTCTAATTCACGTTTGGCCTTCGGTTTCATCGTGGCCGTCACACGGGCCACGGGTTTGCGTGGCTTCGCCTTCGTGGTCACGGTGTGCGCTGCCCTGTATTCATTAGTCAGCTGATCGGATTCGTACCATGCCAAAATCCTGGCCAGCTGATCGGCCGTCATGCGCAAATCGGGGGGCATGTGCTGAATCGCGAAGGCACGCCGCGAACGTGGATTTGGGGCCGTTGTGGCCGTTCCTGCGCTCGTGATCGGCTCCGTAGGTTCGGGGCCGTCTGCATCGCCCGCAGGGGCCGCCAATGCCTTCGTATCGTCACCGCGTCCCAATACACGGAAGGCCGCCCGTAATGACGTCAGGGCGGGCATCTGTTCGATCTGTTCACGGTTCGTGGCCAGCTTCATGTATTCCCGCGCCGTTCTCGTGGACGTCAGGCCCATGCGATCGATGTTCGTTTCAAGCCACGGGATGAACTCCCCATGCGGGCGGGCTGCCTTTTCGGCGTGCAATTCGTCACCGATCGCCATCGCCACCATGATGATGCCGCCCGCGGCTTTTTCGATGGCGTCGGACATCATGCGAATGCGCCCGATCCGATCTTCGGTTTCGATGGCCAGCGGGCTGGCTTTGGTCAGTCTGTTTTCCATGTCGTGATCTGTTCTATCTATTGATTCGATTTACGCCACGCCCCCCTATATAGGGGGGGGCGTTGGCGCGAATCATCCGCGCGAATCACCGCGCAAATGGCGCGAATGGCGCGAATAGGGCTTATGTCCTTATTTGCCAATGGTTTGATTCGGGCGGCATGTTCCGCCGCGCGAATGGCGCGAATCACTCCAAAAATTGATTCGCGCGGATTCGCGCCGCGCGAATGGCCTAAATCGCCGCGCGAATCAGAACGGCACATCGTCGGCCCCCTGATCGCCATCAGCATCGACGAAATCCAACTGCATGGCAGGCCGCGCAGCTGGCTGGCTGGTCATAGGTTCGGGCCGTATGGCCCTAATGGGGGCCGTGCTGGTCAGGCGATACGATCGGCCCTTCGTCTGTTTTCCGTTGTCGGTGATCCATTTCGTGATGTTCAGCCAATGGGCCACGGCATCCCGCCCAAATTGACGCGATACTGCCCTGCCCAATACGATGCCCGCATGCGCCGTGATGGCTTCGCGTAAATCCTGCGCCGCCATTTCCCGTGTCGGATCGTCGGCCCATACGGCGCGCAGGATGTCACCGTGCTGGCCATCGGTCACGGATTCGTCGGCTGTTTCCACGCCTTCCGTGGCCTTCCCGATACGTTCGGCGCGGCCGTCATCGATCAAAACAGGAACCCACAAGCGCACGCCATTGGGCTGTTCAATTTGCAGCGTGTCCATCCCGATGCGTTCCATGCCCTTGTTTCGTGATACGCTGGTTTCGACGGCCGACATGTCACGCGTGGCCTTCGTCGTGCCCTTCGTGACCGTGAATACGGCTTCGGCTTTGTTCTGTAATTCCGTGCCGATGTGCCCGCGCAGCGTGTCCGATCCTTTGTTCTCGTGCAGCACGCACGAAACGTGGATGCTGTATCGTTTGGTTATCGTCAGTAGCCAACTTGTCATTAGCGTGGCTTCATCCTCTGAATTGATATTCATCACGACGTCACGGATGCCGTCGATAATGACCAATCCGCATTCGTGTGCGTGGCGATCGATCGTTTCGGCGATGAACTCCAATCGTTCCACGGGCGTGAAATCCCGCAGGGCGAAGATTCGCAGCTGATCGCATGGGCCGTTGTCACGATCTGCCATGTATAGGATGCGCCGCGCCGTAGCCCATACGTGATGGCTGCCCTGTTCGGTGTCGAATATCATCACGCCGCTGCGCTGATATGGACGTTCCGCCCGCAGGCGATCGCCCTTCATCCGCTGCCAATCTGTGCGCTGGCTGTTCGGGCTGATCGTCATCGATGCCAACACCGACGCGAACCCTGTTTTGCGTGACTTGGCTTTGCCGCTTATGACGCTGATATTTTCCATCGTCAAAAGGGGGTGACCGTCAAACGTGAACAGGGACGGGGGCCGCTGATATTCCACGTTCGGATCGATCGATGCCGCGCGCATCATGGTTTCGTATCGATCGCCCGCCATGCCTTCGCCGAATAGCACGATTTCCGCGGGCGTTATGACGTGGCCCGCCTTGTCACGCTGCATGCCTCGTGGCGTCGGCTTCGGCTCGTGGTATGGGATAACCTTCGCCGCGTGGTGATCGATGTTATCGACGATGCTTT
>VERI01000039.1 GCA_018882785.1 Burkholderiaceae bacterium
TCATCTGGCGACCTCGGGCAGGCCTGGGCCTGTGGTGCTTGCACTTCCTGAGGACATGCTGGTCGCGCAGGCAGCACCGATCCATCTATCCCACTATCAGCGTGTTGCCGCATCTCCATCGGCTGAGCAGCTGAATAAATTTCAAGCGCTGATTTCGGGGGGTAAACGCACCCTGGCGATGCTGGGTGGCAGCGGCTGGACGGGAAAAGCCTGCAGCGACATTCTTGCCTGGGCAGAGAAAAACGATATCCCGTTGTGCACATCATTTCGCTGCCAGGATCTGGTGAATAATCAGCATCGGCTATATGTGGGACATGCGGGAATCGGGGTTGCCTCCGGTCTTGCCGACATGATTCGACAGGCAGATCCGTTGATTGCGATTGGCCCGCGTCTTGGTGAGATGACAACCAGCGGCTATGCATTGATTCGTGCACCCAAGCCTGATCAGACGCTAATCCATGTGCATGCAGGCACTGATGAACTCGGCCGGGTGTATCAGGCCGATCTGATGATCAATAGTGGCATGCCAGAGTTTGCAAAAATGCTGGCGGACATGCCTGCGGTATCGAGAAGTTCAAGTGATCAAAGCTGGGCGCGACAGGGTCGGTCACAGTTTGAGGCAGACACTCGGCCCTCATCCGCACCTGCGCGCGCATCCACATCTGGGCAGGCATCACCCCTGGATTTAGAAGCGGTGATCACCGCGCTTCAAACTCGACTCGGTGATCAGACCATTGTCACGAATGGTGCGGGCAACTACACCGGCTGGGTGCATCGCTTCTGGCGCTATGGCGGCTTTCGGACCCAGCTTGCACCGACCAGTGGCGCAATGGGCTATGGTGTGCCCGCCGCGATTGCGGCAAAGCTTGAGTACCCCGATCGCAATGTCATCTGCTTTGCAGGCGATGGATGTTTTCTGATGACCGGCCAGGAGTTTGCAACCGCTATCCAATATCAGGCCAATGTCTTGATCTTTGTTGTGAATAACGGCATGTACGGCACGATCCGAATGCATCAAGAGCGTGAGTATCCCAACCGGGTCTGGGGCACCGATCTGGTGAACCCCGACTTTGCGGCCTTGGCCAGGGCCTATGGCGGCCATGGCGAGACCGTGAAAGAGACTGCAGAGTTCTTGCCTGCGCTAACGCGTGCGATCGATAGTCAAAAGCCAGCAATTATTGAACTGGTGGTCGATCCAGAGCAGATCACCAGCAGAACCACGATTCAGAAAATCCGCGACAAACACTAGCCGCGAAAACTCCAGACCGCAAGGTCGGCCGCCAGATCCCGTCTCGCCTGGGCAGCAGGATCAGAAGGTGATGCGGTGTTTTGCCCTACACGAAGTGCACCACGGGCAAGCCGAATCGCATTGGCAGACATCAGCGCGCTGTAGCGCTGTGACCCAGATAGCTGAGCGCCAAGATGGCTTTTTAAATGGTAGGCAGCCTCGGCAAGTAGCTGGTCAAGTGCTGCCTGTGCGGGTGCAGGCGCATCAAGTGTGGCTGATGGACTTAATCCCCAATAGTGCGTCAGGGTTGGTTCCAGAATGCTCGCGACCATGGCGCCAGTAAGCAGCAGTTCCAAGGCCTCGACATCCCCACTTATTGCCCGCTCACCTTGCTGTGCGGCAATGATCGCCCAACGCAGATGTGCATAGCGCTGCCAAAACCCGAGTTCACTGGCCACACGTGCTTTGATCTGGGCGATGGCCTGCGTATCGGTGCATACACTTGCGTATCCAGTGAGAAGATCATCGACTGATCCAAAGCCAGCAACCGCTGCGGCACCACCAAAACGCCAGCAGGGCGCAGAGACCCAGCCGATATCGGCCATGGGATCGCCCCAAGCAGTGAACTCCCAGTCCAGCACTGCCGTAAGCTGAGATGTGCTGGGATCAATCATCAGATTGCCAAGCCGAAAATCATTATGCGCGATGCATGCGGGCTCTTTTGTTTCTCCGCGTGCCTGCTGGATTGCGTCTGCCTCATTCAGACATGCCTCATAGGCAGCAATCAGATAACTCTTGGGCTCTTTCACTCTTGCAAAACTTCTTTTTAAGAGATCAATGCTGGCTGTAAAACCATCACCGGGCCGTGGCTCGAGATGGGCGGAAAGCTTTGCGGCTGCAGTCTCTGCAGACTGCGCGCTGTGCAGTCGGGCCAGCTGTATGCCCAGAGACTGTGTCAGCTGCTTTGTTATCTCTGTATTTGCGCGTTGATCGCTTTTACTTAGCCAAGAGAGAATGGCACGGCCATCGGTCTGGCCGGGGCACCACTGAAACACACTGACTGAGGTGTTCTGGTTTTCAATCAGTGCAAGGGGCTTGGCCACCGTCACACCGATTTCTGCGGCGTGTGAGACCACCGCATACTCAGCGGCGCGATTCAGGCTCCCCGGAATCGGCAGGCTCTGGCCACGGCGCAGCACCCATCGATGGGTTTGGCCAGTGCTATCGATAAGCTCCGCTAAAAAATTCTGATTAATTGCCCCGCCAGAGAGCCTGCGTATCTCTTGAATGCTGACCTTCAGACCAATGCGCTCTGCAGCCTGCTCAATGATCGGACGGATATCCTGGGTCGGGTCAGTCACTGCCCGGGCCCCATGCAAAAAAGTCTCTTCCCTGTTCGCGATAGGCGCGGCTAATCACCATCTGATGGACCTCGCTTGCACCATCGACCAATCGTGCCTGGCGGGCATAGCGATAGACCCACTCAAGAATCGTATCTTTACTGTAGCCGCGTGCGCCGCAGAGCTGAATCGCCGTGTCTGCCGCAAGCTGCAGGGTATCGGCCACCTGAATCTTGGCCATGGAGATATCGGGCCTTGCCTTTTTGCCTTGGGTGAGCCGCCATGCAGCCCGCATAGTCAGCAGTCTTCCGGTGTCAATGGCCATCGCGACACGGCCAAGCTGCATCTGCACGCTCTCGCGGTCTGCAAGCTTGATGCCAAACCCCTGACGTTCATTGACATAACTGCCTGCAATCTCCATGCACCGTTGGGCTAGGCCCAGCCAACGCATGCAGTGGGTGAGTCGCGCCAAGCCCAGCCGAATCTGGGTGAGTTTTAGTCCCTGGCCAATGCCCATGAGCCTGTGCTCATCGGGAATTTCTAAGCCATCGAATCTAAGTTCGCAGTGGCCGCCATGTTCCTCTGGGCCCATGATCGGAATCCTGCGGATGATTTCCCAGCCCGGATCATCGCGATGAAACGCAAATGCAGTGAGCCCATCTTTTGCGCCTTCGCCTGTCTTGGCAATCAGAATAAAGTGGCTGGCAACACCTGCACCGGTGATAAACCATTTATGCCCATTCACTACCCAGCGGTCGCCTTTTTTCTCGGCCCGGGTGCGGATCATTCCGGGATCTGAGCCGCCACCCGGATGGGGTTCGGTCATAACAAAGGCCGAGCGCACACGGCCATCCACAATTGGATCGAGCCACTTGTCCTGCTGGACCTTGGTTGCCACCTTAGAGAGCACGGTCATATTGCCGTCATCGGGCGCTGCACAGTTAAAGCATACTGGCCCAAAAATCGAGCGGTTCATGCGCTCATAGAGCAGGGCCTGACCGACAGGTGTCAGTCCCAGGCCACCACGTTCTTTGGGCATTTGTGGCGAAAACAGGCCCATTGCCTTGACCTCTGCGCGCAGGGTCTGCAGCAGATCCTCGCGGACGTTTTCGTGCTCATCAAAACTCTTGGGGTCTTGCTCAAGCGGAATCAGTCGATCCTGGACAAAGCCATCGACTTTGACCATGAGTGATCGGTGCTCGGGAGAGATTTCAAAATCCATAATCGTGAAGTCCTATAGGCCGGCGCTCATGCCGCCATCGACCAGGAGCACCGAGCCGGTCATGTAGCTGTTGGCAGGATCAAGCAGGCAGGCGAGCGGTGCATCAAGCTCTTGCAGCTGGGCAAACCGGCCCAGCGGAATTTTTTTCTTTAATGCATCACCGGCTGGGCCATCGAGCAGTTCTGCATTGAGATTGGTGCGCACATAGCCAGGTGCGAGCGCGTTGACACGGATATTGTCGCGGGTCAGTTCAATCGCACCCGAGCGGGTCATCTGAATTACCGCAGCCTTGGTCGCCGAGTAGATTGCTACTTTTTTAAGTGGCCGTATGCCCAACACAGAGGCGATATTCACAATCACCCCGCCGCCAGAGGATTTCAGGTGCGGCACCAGGGCCCGGGTCATATTGGTAATGCCCGATAAATTGGTAAGCAGCACACGCTGCTCATCTTCTGGGCTGGTCTCGTGAAGTCCCGCGGTGATGGCGATACCGGCGTTATTAATCAGCCCATAGAGCGTTTCTTTAGAGCCGGGGCTGCCAAGTGTTTTTTCAATCGCTGCATTGACTGACTGTGGATCGGTGACATCGGCCTGAATCGCCAGATCGACGTTAGGCGCTCCTGCGAGATCACGCCGGGCAAGGCCGATAATGCGCGCGCCCTGGGCCTTTAGCATGGCGCAGAAGTGCTGGCCCAGTCCGCTTGAGGCGCCGGTGACCAGAATGGTTTTGCCGGCAAGTCCTGCGGCAGGGCTGATCGCAGATGTCATGGCAGGGCCTTATGCTTTAAAAGAGTTACGAAGTTCAAACTTCTGGATCTTGCCCGTGGCAGTCTTGGGCAGTTCGCGAAAAATCACCGTCTTAGGGATCTTAAATCCCGCCAGCATCTTTCGGCAGTGCTCAACGATATCGGCCTCGGTGGCGGTTGCGCCAGGCTTGAGTTCAATAAACGCGCAGGGGGTCTCTCCCCATTTGGCATCGGGCTTAGCGACCACGGCCGCAGCCATCACTGCGGGATGGCGGTACAGGGCATCTTCGACTTCGATACTGGAGATGTTCTCGCCGCCCGAAATAATGATGTCTTTGCTGCGGTCTTTGATCTTCATATAGCCATCGGGGTAGACGACGGCCAGATCACCTGAGTGAAACCAGCCGCCTTTAAGTGCCTGTGCACTGGCTTGCGGATTTTTCAAATAACCACGCATCACCACATTGCCGCGGATCATGATCTCGCCGATGGTCTCGCCATCGGCAGGCACTGGTTCCATGGTCTCGGAATCTAACACCGCCACTGCGTATTCCAGCTGCTTACATACCCCTTGCCGGGAATTAAGTTCCGCGCGCTCTTCAAGCGAGAGACTTGCCCACTCATCCTGCTGCACACTGATCAGCACAGGACCATAGGTCTCCGTGAGTCCATAGGCATGCAGAATCTCAAAGCCCATCTTCTCCATGCCTTCGATCATGGCGGCTGGCGGCGCCGCACCGCCCACCATGGTCTGCACCTTGTGGTGAATGCCAGCCTTCAGATGATCCGGTGCATTGATCAGCATGTTCTGCACAATCGGTGCGCCACAGTAGTGGGTCACCCGATGTTCGCGGATCGCATCAAAAATTGGCTGGGCATCGATTCTTCTCAAACAGACATTGGTGCCTGCCATGGCGGCCACTGTCCATGGAAAGCACCAGCCATTGCAGTGAAACATTGGTAGCACCCAGAGATAGACAGGATGGCGCTGCATGCCCCACTCCAGCACATTGGAGATGCCATTGGTATAGGCACCGCGATGGGAATAGACCACGCCTTTGGGATTGCCCGTTGTGCCAGAGGTGTAGTTAAGACAAATCGGATCCCACTCATCTTCGGGCCAGATCACTTCGAACTCGGGATCGGCGCCTGCAAGAAAGGCCTCGTATTCGATCTTGCCTAAAGGCTGTCTCGGTCCGGTATAGATGGGGTCATCGACATCGATCACTATGGGCAGTGCCAGCTTTTTATCCGCAAGCATCTGCAGTGCAGCCTGCATCACTGCGGAGAATTCCTGATCAACAATCAGCACCTTCGATTCGCTGTGCTCCAGCATATAGGCAAGCGCTGCTGAATCTTGACGTGTATTTAATGCGCAGAGCACCGCGCCCGACATGGCAATACCGAAATGGGCCTCTACCATCGGCGGTGTGTTGGGCAGCATCACTGCCACCGTTTCGCCACGCCTGATGTCAAGTGCAGCCAGCGCTCCCGCAAGCTGTCGGCAACGGGCATAGGTCTCTGCCCAGCTGCGTTTAAGGCTGCCGTGAATAACGGCGGTTTTTCGTGGATAGGCGCGGGCGGCGCGAGTGATGAACTGAATTGGGCTTTGGGCGGTGAAGTTGGCAGGGCCCTTATCCAGGCCGATTGCGTAAGGAGACCCGCTCATTGCTGGGCAAGGAGGGCATCCTTGATCCGACGCTCAGAGGGCAGCCATGTCACCGTGAATGCTGTGCAGCAGGCAATCACCGCCATTGCAAAAAAGAGTGTCTCAAAGCTCGATGCTTTAACGATCGGTCCCAGCAGATAGACCGCAACGCCACTGACACCAAATGAGATTGCAATCCGAATGCCGGCGACACGGCTGCGCATCCGGTCATCGACATAGCGGACCACCACGGCATCGAGAAATGGAATTGCGCCAAAGACAGAGGCCATAAAGCCAAGGGCGCAGAAAAAGAGCACCCAGCCCGATGACTGGGCAGCGATTACAAAGAGCAGAATTTGAGAGAGCACCACGCCCAGATACAGTGGCTTCATGGCGATACGGTCAATGAGTCTACCGACAATCACCTGACTGAAGGCAGCAACCGCGTACACGCAGGCAAGCAGCATGCCCAGGGTTGCGGGATCGCTGATCACGCCGGCAAATCGCTCCCGGAAAAGCTCGGTGTTGCCATTGGTGGTGAAGTTAAAAAGTAGCGCACCTGAAGTGGAGGCAATCGTGGTGACCGTTAAGGCACGCATGG
>VERI01000071.1 GCA_018882785.1 Burkholderiaceae bacterium
GCGCCGTACTGCGCAGCTTTCCCCTACTGAACTCTCTGAGACCTGAAAGCTTAGCGGAGCTAGCAGCCGCAGCCCAGGAGCGTACCGTCGCCAAGCGGGAGGTGGTGCTGCAAAAAGGGGCGACGGCCCAATTTCTCTGTTTTTTAGCCGAGGGTCGTCTTCAGGGGGTCGATTTTACGGTCGATGGAAAAGAAGTGGGTCTTTACTTTCTAGACCCGGGTGACTACTTTGGAGAGCTTGCCGTAATCGACGGCCGGGACCAGCCGGAGTTCATCGTTTCTGTTGCCCGCTCCAGGGTGATTTTTATCCCCCGCCAGATTGTCAGGCCGCTGCTTTTCTCCGACCCGAGCATCGCTGAGCAGGTGGGTAGCAGACTGGCCAAGCGGCTGCGCGACAGTGCCGCCCAGAGAAAGATTCTCGGTATGGCCAATCCGCTGCAGCGGATTGCGGCCCAGCTCACACAGCTTGCCCAGCAATCAGCACAGGCTACGCAAGCCGCCCAGGCGGCCCAAGCCGCTCAGGCCGCTCAGGCCGCTAAGAATGCCGTGATCGTGAACGCCCCCACCCATCAGGAGCTCGCCATCATGATTAACCTCAGCCGGGAGACCGTCACGCGAGCGTTCCAGGTCCTGCAGGCCAAGGGGCTAGTGATTCGCGAAGGCAATAACCTGGTCATTCAGCGGCCCGATCAGATGACCGATGTGGCTGCCGGTAAGGCGAATTTAGGCAAAGACGCTGGCGATAAAGAACCCTAGGCCCGAGACATTCGGCCGCGGCGATACCCAAGGTATTTAAACGCCGCCCGGATCAGGGTGGCCAGGCCAATCCAGGGTGCGATTCTGAGCGCCTCTTTCAGTTCAGCACGAATCAGCCGCATGCCCTCGCCTTCGGGCCGGCCAAACGTTTTCAATAACTCCGGCCGCATGGCGTGCATCTGCCCGATCTGCAGATAGCGCTCGTATTCCTGGGCAAAGGTGTAGTTATGCGAATGCACCACGTAGGCAGTTGATACATAAGCACTCTGATAGCCAGCTTTAAGCAGCGCCGCGCAAGCCAAAATATCTTCGCCAACTGGCGCCTCGCGATCGAATCCGCCTACCTCGCGAAGCATCGAAACACGGTACGCGGCAAACGAGTTGGAGTTAAACGCGCACTTCAATCCCAGACGCTTTCGATCCGAAAAACTTCTCACCTCCGAGCCAGCTGGGTAGTTAAATTCCCGCAAAATCCGAGCTGATAAATTTGCATCCGAAGCAGCAAGCTGCCGCCCGTAGGCAACAGCCACCTTCGGGTTTAAAAACGCCTACAGCAGCGTCGTGATGCTATCGGGCGAGGCCAGCACGGCATCTTGGGTCATCAGCACGACGAACTCGCAATCCAATGTGTCAATCGCCTGCTGACGGGTCTTGCCATGCCCGAATTGATTTACAGAAATCTCGATGACGTCGCAGCCCGCACTGCGGGCCCGCCGGGCCGTGTCATCGCGAGAGCCCGAATCAATCACCAGCACACGGGGCTTGATTCCAGCCTGCTGGGCAATTGAATCAAGCACCAGATCCCATTTGGGTCCGGCATTAAGCGTTGGAA
>VERI01000072.1 GCA_018882785.1 Burkholderiaceae bacterium
GTCCTGCGCAGAGCATCGGATGAACGCCCATTTACATGCAGTCGATACCTGGCAGGGCGATGAGCATGCCGGTGGCTATGGGGAAGAGGTCTATGCCGATGTCCAGAGTCACGCCAGGGAACACTATCCAGGCATGATCACGCTGCACCGAAAGACGTTCGATCAGGCGGCGGCAGAGATTCCGTCCGGCAGTGTGGATCTGTTACACATCGATGGTCTGCACACCTACGAGGCGGTCAAACACGATTTTCAGACTTGGCGGTCGCGCTGCAGCGACAACGCCGTGGTGCTTTTTCACGACACGGCCGTGCGACGTGATGATTTTGGCGTCCACCGGTTCTGGGAGGAAATCATTGCCGAGCATCGACATTTTGAGTTTCTGCACTCCAATGGGCTGGGTGTGCTTTTACTTGGGCCGCGCGTACCGCAGCCGTTGGAGGAGTTTTTTCAGACGGTCGCGGATCCGGTAGCTGCAGAGACCATCCGAGAGTTTTTCTCTGCTGCAGGAAGTCTTTTAATTCGGCAGGTTGAGCTCTCTCATGCGCTTTCTGGCTACACGACCAACTATCACGCAGAGCGGCATCTGCGTTTTGTAGCTGAGCAAGAAATCCGGAATCTGCAGAATTCACATAGCTGGCGACTGACCGCGCCGTTACGCTGGCTGCGCGGTCTGCTGGGTAAGCGCTAACCGGTTGCGGGCCCATCGAATGATTTCTTATGTCTTCCGTCTTCGTCAGGCGATCCGGCTGCGTGGCGGGCTGGGTAGCATGGCAAAAAAAGCGGTCAATGTGTATGCCCACGAGGGTATTGGTGGAGTAGCGCTGCGCGTTTATGGCCTGCTGCGTAATTCAGAGGCAGAGGGCGGCGAATTTAGCTACAGCGCCTGGTGTCGGGAGTTTGATTCGCGAGATTCCCAGTACCTCAGCCAGCTTAAAGAACAACTCCGTGACTGGGGAATTCAGCCGAAGGTCTCAGTCATCATGCCCGTCTATAACCCAGAGCCAAAATGGCTTTGCGAGGCTATCGAGTCGGTAAGGGCGCAGATCTATCCTGATTGGGAGCTTTGCATTGCCGATGATGCTTCGACCCGCGAAGATGTACGCAAGGTCTTAAAAGATTATGCGGCGCTTGATACACGGATACGCGTTGTTTGGCGAAGTGAAAACGGCCATATCTCCGCGGCAACCAATAGCGCCATTGAGATCGCCCAGGGCCAGTATCTCGCGATGTTGGACCACGATGATCTGCTCTCGCCCGTGGCGTTATTCTGGGTAGTCGAGGCCCTTCAACATCGGCCCGATGCGACCTTGATTTTTTCTGACGAGGACAAGGTCAATGACTCGGGCGAGCGGCATACCCCGTACTTTAAGTGCGATCTAAATCGCGACTTGCTGCTTGCGCAAAACATGGTGACCCATCTGGCGGTCTATCGCACCGAACTGGTTCGCGAGGCTGGCGGCTGTCGTATTGGTTTTGAAGGATCGCAGGACTATGATCTGATGCTGCGAATTGTCGACCGCTCAAGCGATGCACAGGTGGTCCATGTTCCAAGGGTGCTCTATCACTGGCGTATTCACGC
>VERI01000006.1 GCA_018882785.1 Burkholderiaceae bacterium
CCGCAGATGCTGGGGACCGAACGCTCGCCACAGCCGCGCCGCCAGCACCGCCTCGACCCGCCAATCAGCCACAGCGAACCACCTCGCGCACGGTGCCGGTATCGCCTGTGGTCAGTGTTCAAGTACCCACACCACCGCGGCCTGTCGGACGTCAGGCGGCTGAGCAGCGGGTCTCCCTACAGGGCAACTCAGGACGCTGGTAACCCATGCTCAACACGCGTCTATCCTTCTGCTCTCTATCTCGATTCGCGATCGGGCTGATCGTCTGTCCGGGGCTGCTCTCGGCCCAGGCACTCGCAAATCAACAAGAGTCTGATGCCCAGTGGGTGCTCAACACACTGTCTGAAGACGCCTGTTACTCCACCCCCGTCGAGGACGTCACGCCGCAGAAAGGTCTGCCAAAAGACCGTGTACTGGTATGCGGGAACGCCCAGACAGGCACGCTGCATCACATCCGCACAAACACTGAAAAGCTGCAGGCTGATCCACAGCTCTTCATTAGCGCGGTGCAATCAATTCAACAAGGCGCGGTCTTACTCAGACAAATGACGTGCGATAAGGTCTCGACCAAAGAATTTGATGGGCAGTCCATCGCATTTGTCGGATGCCGAATGAATAACGGTGGCTGGCCGGTGGTAATTGCCATGAACTCCGCTAACTCAGTCGTTCGATTCATTAGCGGCTCTCCCGCGACCCTGCCTGCTTTAGTGTCATCGCTTCATCCCAAGACACAGAATCGCCCAGGCCCTGAGTGGGTAGAGTTTCTGGGGACGGTCTTTGGAAAACCCGTGCCACTGGCGACTCCCGCAGATCAGGAGAAATTCTCCGGGCTCCTGCAAGGTGCACGGGCTGCAAACGCCCAGGGGCTCAATGCAGATGCAGAGCGGATGCTGCGCGAAGCGCTAACGATCCAAACCCGGCTGCTTGGTGAGAACGATCCAGCGATCGCTGACACCTTAATGGACTTGGCGCTCAGCCTCAGTAACCGCGGACGCAAAGAAGAGGCGGAAATCCTTTTTACACGCGCAAGCGCAATCGTCCAGAACTCCCCGCGCGACTCTGACCGCGCACGACTTTTCTCGTACTACGGTTTTCATGCAGCCAACCAGGGAGACTATGAGGGCGGCCTAAAGGCAGGCTTAAATGCGGTGGAAGCCTGGCGGCGCCAGCTTTCCGCGCCACGTCTAAATCTGGGTGCAATCGCCGGCTACGGGGAGGAATACTCAGATGATTATCTCGAGCGTGGCGAACTGGGGCTCGCGCTCAATCTAGTGGCCAATATGGCGCTCAATCTGGAAGATCTGGGTCTGGCCTCGGTGGCAGCATCGGAGGCGCTCAGTATCTTTAACACCAACCAGGGTCTGCCCAAGGCATGGCGCTCCGATGTATTGCTGACTCTTGGAAAAATCAGTTCTGCACAGGGCAGGCTTTCCGCCGCCGAGACTTACTTCAATTCATCGCTCGCAGAGCGACGGCAGTTACACGGCGATGGGCCCCAGACCATCCAGGTACTGGCTGCCCTGGCCGCCGCCTATCAGCGCGAGGGGCTGCTTACCTCGGCGATCGTGACGTATCGGGAGATTTTTAAACTGCTCGGCACACTGAAGGTCCCGCCATCGGTTGCAATCACCACGGAAGATCTAATTCCATTTGGACGTGCAGTGACTGCCTATGCCCAGACGCTTAAGGATCCGAATCAGATTCAAGGTTTGTTTTCGGAGGCCTTTGATGCGTTTCAATTTGTTCGGCCGGAGAATGTCTCCCAAATCATTGCCCAGTCAGCATTGCGGCTATCAAGCACCAATGAAGAGATGCAGAACCTGCTGGATCAGCTTGCTCAGTCCAAACGGCGCAGAGACACCACCAATACCGAACTCACCTATGAAATGGGCCTGCCCGCCGAGCAGCGCAGCAAGATTGTCGAAGATCGGCTCACGAATCAGCGTAAGCAGGCCGAAGACGAGATTGCCTACTATGAGCAAGAGCTTGCCCAGAAATTTCCCGACTATGCGAACCTGACCAAGCCCAAACCCCTAACGCTGCTTGAAATGCGGAGACGCCTGGGTGCACAAGAAGGGGTAGTCTCGTTTCTGATTGGCCGCAAAGAGTCATTCGTGACATTGATACGCCGCGACGGTATCTTTATTGGCCAGGTCAAGGAAAACGAAAAGAGTCTTGCCGAAACCATCACTGCGCTGCGCCGCGGCCTGGAGATTCAAGGCACCACTGTTATCGACTTTGATCTTGATCGTTCGTTTCAGCTCTATAAGTCCCTCTTTGGCGAAGTTGAGCCACAGCTAAAGGGGTTAACCCATCTCGTGGTTGCACCGTCCGGCCCGCTGGCAAGCCTGCCCTTTTCTGTTTTGGTGTCCCAGCCGCCAAAAATCAATCGCTATCGGGAGGCGGCATGGCTCGTCGGACAAAGCGCGGTGTCCCATGTGCCATCGCTACAGGCATTTTTCTCTCTTCGCACCATCGAGAGATCCGTAAAGCCGGAAAAGAAACTCTTTGCGATTGGTAATCCCATTCTGAGCGGAAAAAACCAAAAGCTGATTAATCCAAATGCCTCGCCCCTTGCCACCAGCTGTCGACAAGAGGGGCCAGTACCCCCCGAGCTGATCTCCGGTCTGCTGCCACTTCCCGACACCGAATCTGAGCTCAATTCAGTAAGCCGGGCTCTCGGGATCGCCGGAAAAGATCATCTGCTGGTTGGCAAGTCTGCAACCGAGGAGAACTTTCGGAATAAAAATCTCACTGACTATCGGATCCTATATTTCGCGACACACGGGCTTTTGCCCGGAGAGCTGAAGTGCCAGACCGAGCCCGGGCTGGTACTGACACCACCACAAAAAGCCAATGAGCGCGCCAACGATGGTCTTCTGGAGGCAAGTGAAATTGCCACCATGCGGGTGAACGCTGATCTCGTGGTGCTCTCTGCGTGTAATACCGCTGGCACGGGAGGCCGATTTGGCGGAGATGCCCTCTCGGGACTTGCCGAATCATTCTTTTTCGCGGGCGCGCGCAACCTTTTGGTCAGTCACTGGCAGGTTCCCTCGGCAGCAACTGCGCAACTGATGTCATCACTTTTTGAGGCAGTTGGACCGGATCTGACAAAGGGAATCAGTCCGTCACTACAGGCAGCCCAACAGAAAATGATTGCCGTTGATAAAACCGCACATCCTTTTTTCTGGGGCGCTTTTGTGCTGGTCGGTGACGGCGCGGCTGATAGCGCCTTACCGCTGCCACGCGGCGTGAACATAGCGGCAGCAACCACAGCATCCAGCGTGGCAAGCCCCGCCCAAGCCACCAACAAAACCCAATGAGCGCGAAGATGGCCAGACGATCACTTCAATCTCTGCGTAAACTCTGCGCGATCGTGTTGTGGACGACAGTGCTGGCTACTCTCGGCCCTGTGCATGCGGCGAAGATGGTCGTCATGGAAGTGCGTGGCACGAGCCTGAAAGTCGGTGAGAGTGTCGATGGCACGCAGACCCTGACCCTTAAAGAAGGCGAGCGTGTGGTGGTGATCGGACCGGATGGCAAGACCACCACCCGCAGAGGGCCCTATACCGGTCCACTCCTAAGCAGTGGTGGACCTGCGCCCGACCCCAAACAGGCCCTATCGGTGCTGATGGCCTCGCGAGATGCCCGGACCAGCTCGATTGGTGTGGTTCGCTCCGGCGCAGGGGCAGTGAAACTGCCCTCACCTTGGCTCGTGGATATCACTCGTTCTGGACAGCGATGCCTGCAGGAAGGCGAGACTCCGGTCATGTGGCGGCCAGACTCACCACAGCCGCTGCCATTCGTGATTTTCCCGGCAGATCGCTCCTGGCGGGCAGATTTCCAGTGGGGGGCTGGTGAGACCCAGATGCGCATGCCCCCACTGTCACGTTTTCAAGGGTTGACCACCATGCTGGTCAATCTGGATCAGCAGGAGTTTGCGATCAGCTTCTCCTCGATCCCGAAAGAAGTCGATAACCCAATCGTGCTGGTTGCATGGATGCTTGAAAAAGGCTGTATCCAACAGGCGGATGCGATTCTTGAAAGCATGAGAACTGCCGCATCAGCCAATGACAAGAAATAGATCTCAGGATCTTAAACAATGGGTTGCGGCTGCCTTGATTGCCGCTGTCGCTGCAGTCATCACAGTCCTAGCGACACGCAACCTGGCCTTTTTATCGAATCTTGAAAATGTGGCCGCAGATATTCGAGTGGCTGCCTTTCAGCAGCCGCTGCCCCAGTCAAAAGACATTGCAATTATTGCGATTACAGAAGAAACCCTCAGCCGATTTCCCTACCGCTCTCCGGTCGATCGTGCGTTTCTGGCAACGCTGCTTAAGCAGTTAGAGGCCAAGGGTGCAAAAGCGATCGGGCTTGACGTGCTATTGGATCAGCCCACTGAGCCAGCAAAGGATGCCTTACTCGCCAGAACAATTCGGGAACTGAAAACGCCTTTGTTCATCAGCTATACCAATACGCCCGGTCTTGTGAATGAAGACCAGCTCGATTTTTTAAACGCATTCGTACCAAAAGAATTTCGGGCAGCCGCCAATCTCGCCACTGATCCTTTCGATGGAACCGTCAGATGGATTTTTCCAGGGGAAACTAACCCTGATATGCCGGCAAGCTTCCCAAGAAAGGCAGTAGCCTTAATGGGCCAGCCCCTGCCGCCAGCTCAACAATATGAGATTGCATGGCGTCCGGGACCCGATGTCGAAACGCCGCCTTTTCCAAGCTATCCCGCCCACGCCGTTGCTGCCCTGCCCAGCGAGTGGTTTCAAAACAAACTACTGCTGATCGGGGCCACGCTTTCGATCACCGATCGCCACCGCACGCCAATGGCCATTGTCCTTGACGATGCCCGCGGCATGATGCCTGGTATCACCGTGCAGGCGCACAGCATCAGTCAACTTCTTGAGGGCCGCCAGGCGCAGCGGCCTACCGCAACGGGCACGCTTGTGTTCTGCCTGTTGTTCGCACTCATTGGCGTAGCGATTGGGCTACTGAAAAAAAGCATCGCATTTAATTTCACGATGGGTGCGGCAGTACTCACCGTGTTGTGGGTTGGGGGAATACTGGGGCACGCCTATGGGCTGCCGCTTTATCCCCTGTTGGCTCCGTCGCTCGCACTTGCGCTATCGCTGTGGATGATGGATACCTTTATTGGAAAAGCCGAGCGCAAGCAAAAAGAATTTATCCAGGGGGCGTTTTCACGCTATGTATCCCCAGTCGTTGTCGAACAACTGGTGGCCAACCCGCAGGCCTTAAGCCTTACTGGAAAGCGCCAGGAGGCATCCTTTATCTTTACGGACATTGCCGGGTTTACCACCCTGTCAGAAAAGCTTGCCTCGGATCGTCTCTCGGATCTGCTAAATGCTTATCTGGACGGTGCCTGCGGCATCATTCAACGCCATGAGGGTACGGTCGATAAATTTATCGGGGATGCGATTATGGCTGTATTTAATGCCCCACTGCCGCAAGAGGACCATCAGGAACGGGCAGTACGATGCGCCCTTGAATTAGATGCTTACGCAGAGGCATTTCGGGAAACACAGAACAAGAACGGAATCCCCCTAGGCGTCACCCGTATCGGTGTGCACAGCGGCGTAGCCACAATTGGAAATTTCGGATCCCAATCCCGAATGGACTTCACTGCCCTGGGGGATACTGTCAACACCGCATCCAGAACCGAGGGGGTGAATAAATATTTCGGGACAAGAATCTGCTGCACCGCAAATATCGTCGAGGGCTGTAAAACCCTGCGATTTCGTCCGATTGGCGATATCGTGCTCAAAGGCAAGGAGACCGCGGTGCCACTCTATCTTCCAGCCGGGGAAAGCGCCTCAGATCAGAAGCTTTACACCGACTACATGGCGGCTTACACACTGCTCCAGCGCAATGATCGCGCCGCGGCCGACGCATTTCAGGCACTTCATGCGCAGTACCCAACTGATCCCTTGGTCAGTTTTCATTTAGAACGACTCCAGTCCGGCTCAATCTCGACCCACATCGTGATGGAAGAGAAATAAAATAACGATCTTATGAAACTTCGCCACTCTGCCCTTCAGTGTTCAATTGCTGCCATTATTGGCGGGATATCCACTCTCGGCTGGGCGCAGGTTCCTCGAATTATTCCGCCGGATGCGGACACATCTCGGATGCGTGTTCCCGTTCCAATGCCTCGGCTGCCTGAGTTTGATCTTCGGATCCAAACCCCGGAGAAAGCCGCAACCCCACGGGCAGTAGATGAGCTTGAGTTCGAGCTAAAGGGCGTCAAATTCGAGGGCGCACAGCGCTACCCCGAGCAGGAAATGCTGGCCCTCTTTCGTCCGCTTTTTGGCAAAAAAATTCCGCTGGAGACCTTTCGTGAGCGGGTCCGACTTCTAGAGGATCGTTATCGCAAGGATGGATTTTTCCTCACCCGTGTGCTCATTCCACCGCAACAGGTCAAAGACGGCATCTTTACCATCCAGGTGATCGAAGGCTACATCAGCGAGACCTTTGTCGATGGCGCAGAGGGACCTGATCGCAGCCTAGTGGAGCGCATCATTGCAACGGTCAAGAATAAAAAACCGATCGACCTCATATCGCTGGAGCAGGCCCTGCTCATTCTCAATGACATCCCGAGTATGGGGGCCACCGGCACCCTTCGGCCCGGTGCCCTGCCGGGATCTTCTGAACTTCTGGTGACGCTTGCGCCTCCACCAACGATCTCGCATAGCGTCGGATTTAATAACTTCGCCTCTAAGACAATTGGTCCTTGGGGAATGGCCGTGAATACGGTGATTCCAGGCCATTTAACCGGCTCGGCTCCCTTGGCCTGGGGCTGTCAAATTCTGCGTTTGGTTTTGATCGGCTGCATGCTGTCACCGCCTCTTACTCAACGCCGGTTGGAGCATCGGGCGGTGTCTTTTCCATGGGTGGCCTCGCAGCGGTTGCACGGCCCGTCGGATCCATCAAAGACTTAAAAATCTATAGCGAGAGCTGGTCCCTAAGCCCCCGCTTCCGGATGCCGCTTCTGAGAACCGTCCGGCACTCGGTGTTTATTGATGCGGGCTTATCGATCAATGAGAGCGAAGCATTTATCAATCACAAGACCGCACAGCAGGCGCCTGTTTCCCATGACCGCTCCAGCGTTGCCGAGATTGCACTGGGGTACCAGCAATCCGGTTTTTGGGCGGGCAGCACACAGATGAGCCTGAGTCTATTTCAGGGTCTGGATGCCTTTGGATCATTCGATCGATCGGAGGCCGCGCTGCCCTCGACACAGGGATTTAAGCAACGGTTTCAGAAACAGACCTTTACAATTTCCCGTCAACAGGTACTTCCAAACAGATTCACGCTCAACTGGCTCGCCCAGGCACAGTACGCCCGGGACAACCTGCTCTCCGGTGACCAGACGTTTTTCGGCGGGACCGGAATTGGCAGAGGCTACGACAGTGGTGTGCTGTATGGCGAAAAAGGCTTTGGAACACTGGCCGAACTGCGATGGGACTTTGCCAAACCGGCCACATTCGGACTACCCGAGGACATGAGCCTGCAGTTTTTTTGCTCTTATGACTTTGCCCGTGCCACCCGTCTCGCGAATCCAATTGCGGAAACCGCTCAGGCTTCTAGCGCGATCGCTTCCACGGCAGTCGGATTTAGGCTTCGCAATGCCAAGGGGCTTAGTGTTGAAACTATGCTGGCCAATGCCAACACGTTTGTTCCGAGTAACGATAGAAAATCGAATCCGCGGCTTTTATTTAGCCTGAACCAGTCGTTCTTTTAGGGCCGCCTACTGGTCCTGACTACGAATCTGCCGCTCAAAGACGGGCCAGGACTCCTGAGTCGGCAGCGCCTCCCAGTTTGGATTGGGAATCTGATTGAAGACCTTACGCAGTTCGCGGCCCCAATCGTTACGAATCGTATTGAAATATTCATCGTCGGCGGTGATCGTGGCGTACTTTGACACCCGCAGGGAGTCACGCTCGTAGACCAGCAGATCCAGTGGCATACCTACGGAGAGATTTGACTTCAGGGTGGAATCCATCGAGATCAGGGCACACTTTGCAGCGACATCCAGCGGTGTCTCAGGCTTGACGACCCGGTCAATAATAGGTTTGCCGTACTTGAACTCTCCGATCTGAAAATATGGATTCTCGGCATGGGCTTCGATGAAGTTGCCCGCTGAATAGATATTAAAAAGCCTGCAGTCTTCGCCTCTGATCTGGCCGCCCAGAATAAAGCTGCAGTTAAATTCCAGTCCAAACTGCTGCAGCGAAGCGCCATCACGCCGATGGACCTCGCGGACTGCCTCGCCGACAAGCTCTGCGCCTTTTGCAAGAGACGATATCGTCCAGAGATTCTCCGGTCCCGACCCCTCTGCCAACAGATGGCTCACCGCCTGGGTAATTGCAAGATTTCCAGAACACATCAGAACCAATACACGATCGCCCTGCCGTTCAAAGACAGTCATCTTCCGAACGGTTGAGATATGGTCTACGCCCGCATTTGAACGGCTATCTGATAAGAACACGATCCCGGAATTCAGGCGCATGCCAACGCAATATGTCATCTCAAATCATCCATAAACAGTTAAACAACAGTCTCATGCTGCTGGTGGACAAGATACTCGCTACTAATGGAGATGCCAAGATAATAGTTCTGTTCTAGAAATCGTTGCAAAAATCCGTGGATTTCCCCCTCAAACGCCGCATCAATTCTCAGGTACTGCAGATCTGCCCTTAGGCGTCCAGCGCAGCGGTGAGACTCGCTGCGATCACTCCTGCCAACGGCATCCAGATTGATACAGACCTCGTTCATGCAGGCAAGCAAGGATCGTGGCATGTCGGGCCGTTGAATTAAGAGCTCGGCCACCCGACGCGGTGAGACTACATCCCGATAGACCCGACGATAAATATCAAAGGCAGATACCGCCCTGAGAATAGATGCCCAGTAGTAGTAATCCTCTCGGTGGCCACCCTTATCCTGAGAACCAGAGGAGCCCCCATTGGTATGCGTAAAGTCAAACTTCGAGTCAAGAATACGGGCGGTGCTATCGGCGCGTTCAATAAACGTGCCCAGACGCATGAAATGAAAGGCTTCATCTTTCAGCATGGTGCCGATGGCCACCCCGCGGAAGAGATGCGATCGCGTCTTCACCCACTCAAAGAATTCACGAGGATCTTTATGCCATGCCGATGCCGACAAGAGCGCCTGAAGCTCTAACCAGGTGGTGTTTACCGTTTCCCAGACGTCGGTATTCACGGAATCCCTCGCGATCCGACAGTTCTCCCGGGCCGCAGACAGGCTGTTACGAATACTGGATGGATTATTGTGGTCAGCGACTAATTCGAGTAACAACTGGTCATAGCTTGAATGCTGAAGCACAAATGCGCTGGGCAACAGTACGGCCTGCCGCTGCACATCTAGAAGACGCGCAGTGTTCTCGGCACGCTCGATATAGCGGGCCATCCAGAAAAGGCTATCGGCGGTGCGGCTTAGCATCGGTTTACCTTAATCCTGCAGCACCCAGGTATCTTTCGTTCCGCCACCCTGCGAGGAGTTCACCACCAGAGAGCCCTCTCGCAGGGCGACCCTGGTGAGCCCTCCCGGCACAATCGAGATCTCCGCACCGGAGAGCACAAACGGTCTGAGGTCAATATGTCGTGGCGCCACCCCAGATGCGACAAACGTTGGACAGGTCGACAAGGCAAGTGTGGGCTGGGCAATATAGTTTTCAGGACGCTGGGTGACCAAGCCGCGAAACCGCTCGAGCTCCTCGCGGCTTGCGCAGGGGCCCACCAGCATGCCGTAGCCGCCCGCACCCTGAGTCTCTTTGACCACCAGCTCATCTAGGTGGTCAAGCACATAGGCGAGATCGTCCGGTTTGCGACAAAGATAGGTCGGCACATTGGCCAGGAGCGGCTCCTCACCGAGATAGAAACGAATCATCTCGGGCACATAGGGATAGATGGACTTATCGTCTGCCACGCCAGTTCCCGGGGCATTACACACGGTGAGCCTTCCGGCCCGCACAGCCTTCATGAGCCCGTGAACCCCCAGAGCAGAATCCGCACGGAAGATCTGTGGATCAAGGAAATCATCGTCGATACGCCGATAAAGCACATCGATGCGTCGAGGCCCCCGGGTCGTTTTCATGTACAGACGCTCTTCTGAAACAAACAGGTCTTGGCCCTCCACGAGCTCTACCCCCATCTGCTGGGCGAGAAATGCATGCTCGAAATAGGCCGAGTTGTAGCTGCCCGGAGTAAGCACCGCCACCGTCGGTTCACCGATATTGTCAGGAGCCACGGATCGCAGATGCTTTAACAACATATCGGGATAGTGTTCGACCGGCGCCACACGATGCAGAGAGAATAGCTGGGGGAAAAGCCGCATCATGGCCTTACGATCTTCAATCATGTAAGACACGCCTGAGGGCACACGAAGGTTGTCCTCGAGCACATAGAACTCGCCCTTGCCTGCCCGAACAATATCAATGCCGCTGATATGGGCATAGATATCGCGTGGCACATTCACACCCTGCATTTCCGCCCGATACTGGGAATTTCTAAGGACCAGTTCTTTCGGAATGATTCCCGCTCGCAGAATGTCCTGCTGGTGATAGATATCATGAATAAAACGGTTGAGCGCCATCACCCGCTGCCGCAGTCCCCGGTCAAGGGCCTGCCACTCATTGGCCGGAAGAATCCTTGGGATCAGATCAAATGGGATCACCCGCTCAGTGCCCGCCTCATCCCCATAGACATTAAAGGTGATCCCCACCCGCCGAAAAAACAGATCCGCCTCGGTCCTTGCCCGATCCAGAGACTCGGGGCTTTGCGCGAGCAGCCACGACCAGAATTTCTCGTAATGGGCACGCGGGCTCACCGAGTCCCGAGGCCCCGAGTGCAGCACCTCATCGACACTACTGACCGGACGATTTACTGATGTAGCAGTGATAGAGCGAAGCAAGCTGGCCATGATGGTCTCCTGCCTTTCTTAAGCAGGGACCGTGCCAGGCAAATCCATCCAAAATCTCGCCATGCCGATGGCATATCTTTTGCTCAGATGTTGTCAGGGAGGACAACAACGTGTCAGGACACTATGGGCAGGATCGCTGGAACGTATTTACCTACGGCTCTCTGATGATCTCGTTTGTTTTTCAGCATGTCACCGGCCGCTGCCCCCGCTCTGTCGAGGCAACACTGCACCACTGGAAGCGGTTCCGGGTCGAGAATGAATCATTTCCAGCCATCATTCCCGCCCACGACAGCACTGTGAACGGGATCGTATGGATCGGACTCACCCCGGAAGAACTCGCTCGGCTCGATGAGTTCGAGGGGCACTTCTACGAGCGCGTGAATGTTGACGTCAGTGACGCCGCAGGACTGCGCTATCCAGCCGAGGCCTACCGCTGGTCAAAGTCCGACGGACTGATTGATGCCCCATGGGATCTAGACTGGTTTAAGGCCGTCGGCATCAAGGAGTTCTCCAGCAAGTACCTCTAGCCTTCACAGGCTGCCAGGCCAATCGGAAGTCACCAGATCGGTGCAAGGCCGACCTCTTCCGGTGCATCGCCTCACCAAAGGGTTGCAGGCGGGTCCGATCTCAACCGACCAAAGCCCCTTCATGCCCGTGAAATCGGCACTGCCGAGGGATCCGGCCGATGGCACGCTCCTTGCATCTCATCTTGTATACAAAAAGGATTCCGATGAACGCGCCTTCCATCTCCGCCGCCAACGCCTGGATCAAAACCTTTCCATCGCCATTGTCCACGCATGCGGATGGTCCCCTCTCAGGACTTAAATTCGCCGTTAAAGACAATATTGATGTCGCTGGCGTGCCGACGACAGCCGCCTGCCCAGACTTCGCATTTACGCCATCCACCCATGCAACTGTGGTGGATCGGCTGCTCGGGGCAGGGGCACACCTGGTCGGTAAAACGAATCTTGACCAGTTCGCCTGCGGTCTGAATGGGACACGCTCGCCCTTTGGTCCGGTTCCGAACGCGGTGAATGCCGCCTATGTTAGTGGTGGGTCGAGTTCCGGATCGGCATTTACAGTGGCCTCTGGACAGGTAGATTTCGCGCTTGGCACCGACACCGCCGGATCCGGCCGTGTTCCAGCGGGGCTCAATGGCATCGTCGGGCTTAAGCCCACCAAAGGGCTCATCAGTACGCACGGTGTGCTGCCCGCCTCTCGTAGTGTGGATTGCGTATCGATCTTTGCGCGCAACGTGCAGACCGCATGGCGCGTTCTGTCTTCGGCGATGGGATTTGATGCACAGGATCCCTACTCCCGTGAGATTCAGCTAAAGACCAAACCATTTGGAAAGTCTTTTCGATTCGGAGTCCCCCAACAGCTCGAATGGTATGGAGACACCCTCTCCGAAAACGCATTTACACAGTCGATTGCTCAGATGAAGGCCATCGGCGGCCAAGAGGTGAGGATCGACTACCGCCCATTTCTTGAAGTCGCCAATATGCTCTACGGCAGTGCCCTGCTGGCAGAGCGGCTCGAAGCGCTTGATGAGTTTTTCCAAAGCCAGCCAGAATCGGTGATTGAGCCTGTGAAAACGCTGCTTGAACCGGGACTGAAATTTTCCGGTGTAGACGTTTTCAAGGCACTCACAAAGCTGAAGTCGCTCTCTCAGGTCACCTCTACGATCTGGGCTGATATTGATGTGATGCTCGTGCCCACGGCACCCTCCCACTATCGCATCTCGGACATGCTGGCTGATCCCATCGAACTCAATCGGCGATTGGGCTACTACACAAACTTCGTCAATCTCCTGGACTATGCCGCTCTGTCTATTCCCTCCACCATACGGCCAGACGGGCTGCCATTTGGGCTCACGCTAATCGCGCCGGCTGGCAGTGATTGGCAATTGGCAGAGCTGGGCATGCGTCATCAGGCAGCCCTCGCCCATCACTCAACGGAAGTTTCGAACACGCCCAAGGGCCATCCAAACCCCTGGTCTGCCTTGCCCATCCCTCAACAACAGAATGATGCGGTTCAGGTTGCCGTGGTCGGCGCCCATCTATCGGGCATGCCATTAAACGGGCAGCTCACCGAGCGCGGTGCCCAGCTGGTAAAAACAACCACCACCGCAGACTGCTATCGGCTCTACGCGCTCGCCGAGACTCAGCCACCCAAGCCAGGCCTGATTCGTGTCAGCACCGACGGTGCCCCGATCGAGATCGAGATCTGGCGTATCCCAGTTGCCGAGTACGGCAGCTTTGTCTCAATGATTCCCCGCCCCTTGGGCATTTCCCAGATTCAGACCCGAGATGGAGAACTGGTGCAGGGATTCATCTGTGAGCCAACAGGTCTTGAGGGCGCTACAGATATCACCGAGTTTGGTGGCTGGCGGGCGTATATCTCTGCCCGGCAGCCCACCATCGCATAAGCAACGTACCCGACGGCCACATCCGAGAACCCCTTTCCCCACCCCCCAAGGAGCGCACCATGGCATCACCATCCCACCCCAAGAGCACAGACGTCCCTTCCTCAGCAGTTCATTGCTCTGCGCAGCGCCGCACATTGCTGAAGGCCTCTGCCGCAGCGGTCGTTGGCCTGGCAAGCCCAGCGATCCTTAAGGCCCAGAGTGGTCCAAAAATTCGCATCGGCTACTGGCCCGTCGCATCAGGAATTCCATTTTTCGCTGCAGTCGAGAGGGGATTTTTTAAAGAGGCTGGACTTGATGTCGAGGCAGTTCGATTTGCAAGTCCGCAGCAGGTGGCCGAGGCCATGCTGGCCGGCCGACTGGAGGGAAGCTCAAACGGCACCGCATCCGCAGCGCTCGGTATCGCAGAACTTGCACAGCCGGGCTTACTGAAGATTTTCTGTACCAATCCGACCAATGCGAAATATGTGCTGGATGAATTCATCGTCGCCAAAGACAGTACATTGAAGTCAGTAGGTGAACTCTCCGGAAAAAAAGTGGGCTGTGGGCCAGGTGTGCAGAACGTCACCCTTGCGAGAACTGTTCTCGAACGCGCAGGCTCCAAGAACAACCAGATTATTGAGCTACCGATTGCCCAGCATGTGGCTGCCATCGCCGCCGGCCAGGTCGATGCCTGCTACACACTCGAGCCGACCGGCACCATCGGCAGGCTTAATGGTACGACGCGTAACCTTGAAGTGGGTGTCATTGCCAAATACGTGCTCGGAGACCCGATGGCACCCTGGCACGGCGGCTCTGCAAGCCTGACATCCGAGTTCATTCAGAAAAATCCGGACATCACCAAGCGTTACATCGCTGCCTATAAAAAAGGTGTTGATCTGGTGAAGACTCGGCCTGCCGACGCCCGGCCCTTCTTAAAGGGCTATACCGCAATCGAAGGCGCACTCACCAACGAGGTTCCGATGGCGGATTACATGTTCTCGACCGAATTTAAAGCCTCCGATACCGCCGCATTCCAGAAATTCTTTGATCTGTTTTCAGATAAAGGCATTTTCAGCAAGCGGATCCTGATCGACTCCATTCTTTATAAGGGATAAGCATGGCCCAAGAAGCCGCCAGTAACACCGCCGCAGGCGCCTGGTCAGGCGCAGCATCCGGACCACCGGCATCCGTCAGCAAGGCGGGGGATCTCACCCGTCTATTGCCGGCTGCCGGGCCGCTTGTGCTGCTGATCATCTGGGATATCGTGGTCCGGTTCGGGCTCATCAAGGCAATCCTGCTACCACCGCCCCTTGAGACCATGCAGACGCTGATCTCGGGCATGCTCGGCGGGGCGTTGCTGCATGACTTCTGGGTCACGCTTTATCGCACCCTGGTCGCCTTTGCGGTGGCCGTCGCCCTTGGCATGCCCCTTGGTATCGCCTTGGGCAGCAACGAACGGGCCTACCAGAGTGTCGAGTTCGTGGTGGACTTTTTTCGCTCCACCCCCGCTTCGGCACTGATTCCGCTATTTTTGCTGATATTCGGCACGTCCGATATCAATAAGATCGCGATCGCCTGTTTTGGCGCGTGGCTGCTGATTGTTTTTAATTGTGCCTATGGGGTCATTAACGCACGCAAGCAGAGAATCGCTGCTGCAAAAGTGATGGGCGCCTCGCGCTGGCAGATATTTAAAGATGTACTGATCTGGGAAAGTCTGCAGGCGTCATTTGTAGGGCTTCGATCAGCGGTATCCATGGCACTGGTGATTGTGGTGGTTGCCGAAATGTTTATCGGGTCTGAAAGCGGCCTGGGCCATAAGATCATTAATGCCCAGCAGGTGATGAACACCAAGATGATGTACGCCGCCATCATGTCTGCAGGCATTCTCGGCTATGCCTTGAATATCGCCTTTCTGGCAATCGAGAGAAAAATTGTCCACTGGAGCGGCCGATGACCAAAGTAATTAATGCGCCCTTATTTATCGACGTTCCCCGGCCCCAGTTTCGACCGGGACCCCACGGCACCCACATCACGATTCGAGGACTGACCAAGTACTTCGCGGGCTGGCCACTGTATGAAAACTTTGATCTCGATATTCCAAAGGGGAAAATCGTCTCAATTTTTGGGCCCAACGGATGTGGCAAATCCACCCTGATCAATATGATCGCCGGCCTGATCCCGATCGATTCCGGTGAGATTCTGTTCGACGGCAAGTCGCTGAAAGACACCACGATTGGCTATGTATTTCAAAACTACCGCGAGGCCCTCTTTCCTTGGTGGAGAACGATTGACAATATCGCCTACCCCTTGAAACTGATGGGCAAATCAAAGGCCGAGGTCGACCATCGGCTCGAAGAACTCGTGGAGTCCTTCGATGTCAAGTTTGATCTGAACCGATATCCTTACGAGCTCTCGGGCGGCCAGCAGCAGACTGCCTCGATCATGCGGGCACTGGCGCCAAATCCTGAGGTACTGTTTCTCGATGAGCCCTTCTCGGCCCTGGATTTTGAGATGACGCTGTTTATCCGGGAAAAGCTGCAGGAGGTCTTCATGAAGACCCACACCACAATGATGCTGGTCTCCCATGATCTCGAAGAGGCTGTCTATCTGGCCGACCAGATTCTGCTGCTGACCAAGCGGCCGACCGCGATTGCGGATATCCTGCACTATGATGATGCCCGGCCCCGTACCACAGCGACCCTGTCCGAACCCAGCTTTATTGCCACCAAAAAGCAGAGCCTAGAGATATTCCAGCGCGAAGTCCGAAAATGAGTTCAGTCCCCGTCTCAGATTCCTCCAGAGCCCTGTTAAGCGAGGAGGCCTATCAAAAGATTAAATCAGCGATCTCCAACTTTCTGCTCATTCCCGGAGACCGCTTCACCGAGGCTCAGCTCTGCGAGCTCTTAAATGTCTCTCGAACCCCGATCAGGACTGCCTTATTCCGTCTTCAACAAGAGGGCTTTGTCGAGGTGCTATTTCGCAATGGCTGGCGCGTCTTGCCCTTTGACTTTCAGCACTATGACGCCCTGTATGACTTTCGAATCCTGATCGAAACCGAGGCTGTACAGCGTCTATGCGAGGGCCACAGTCCGGGCGGCCCGGCCAAGCGGCACCCTCTTTTAGCAAAGCTGTCCGAGGACTGGCTCGTGACAAAGAACCAGCGCAGTACAGATGGACATCGGGTGAGTCAGCTTGATGAGGCGTTTCATTGCACGATTGTGGATGCCTGTGGGAATGCTGTCATCAGCCGAACCCACCGCGAGATCACCGAGAAAATTAGGGTGATCCGGCGGCTTGACTTTACCCGCAATCCCCGCATCGATGCGACCTATGAAGAGCACGGGAAAATTCTTCGGGCCATTCTCCAGCAACGCTCAGATCAGGCGCGAATGCTGATCAAGGCGCACATCGAGACCAGTCAGCTCGAGGTAAAAAAAATCACTCTCCATCAGCTGGAATCCGCCCGTACAGCCTCAGCTTTGCATCTTCGCTAGCGCCTGGAGTGCCGTCTTTAAGTGGCCGACAGTCCGCTCTGGATTCTGAAGTTTCTCCAGACCAAATAGTCCGAGCCGAAAAGTCCTGAAGTCCGCAGGCTCGTCGCACTGCAAGGGTACTCCCGACGCAGTCTGAAGTCCCAGTTGAATAAACTTCTTGCCGGACTGAATTTCCGGATCCCGGGTGTAACTCACCACCACACAGGGTGCCTGCACCCCCGAGGCTGCAACACTCGGGTAGCCAAATGACTCGAGCAGCTGTCGGACTTGCCTGCCCAATTCAATCTGCTGTTGACGCGTTTTTTCAAATCCGCACGCCTCGGTCTCGCGCATGACATCGCGCAGTCGGCACAAAGCATCCGTTGGCATTGTGGTGTGATAGACATGAGATCCCGACTCGTAAGTCTCGATTACCTGAAGCCATTTACGGAGATCGCACGCATAACTTGAGCTGGTAGTCTCATCAATCGCTATACGGGCACGTTCACTGAGCATCACCATCGCGCAACAGGGTGAGCTACTCCATCCCTTTTGCGGTGCCGAGATCAGTACATCCACGCCAGTTGAACGCATATCCACCCACATGGCACCCGACGCGACACAGTCAAGCACCAGTAATCCGCCGACCTCGTGCACCGCATTGGCAAGACGAGATAGGTATTCATCCGGCAGGATCATGCCTGCGGAGGTCTCGACATGCGGCGCAAAGACCACCGCCGGACGTTCCCGGGCAATCACTGACTCTACCGCCTCGATCGGATGGGGAACCCAAGCGGATTCCGATGCCTGGGCGACTCGCTGGGCCTTTAGCACCACCACCTGATCAGTAATTGCTCCCATTTCAATAATCTGGGACCAGCGATAACTGAACCAGCCATTACGAATAATGACCACCTTTTTCTTGGTCGCAAACTGGCGGGCAACCGCCTCCATACCAAAGGTGCCGCTGCCCGGCACCAGAATCGCCGAGCGCGCCGAATAAACTTCCTTGAGCATCGATGAGATGTCACAGACAACGCTCTGGAAGCGCTTTGACATATGATTCAAAGCACGGTCTGTATACACAACAGAGAACTCTAAGAGTCCGTCTGGATCGACATCCGGTAGTAGGCCTGGCATGTTTCCCCCCTTTTTTTACAGCTTATTGAGCTTATATAACGGGTGAATTTGAACACCAAACCCTGATGTTTTCAAACCCCTCCCACGAGGCCGCAAAACCCCTTACACTAGATGGCGTCTTAGACATTAGCTTACAGCGCATCATCACTGTCCTTAAAGCCTGAGGAATTTTTCAGCATTGTGAAAAAAACTGCCGGAAAAACCCAGGCATTCGCCGCAATATTTTTCTAAGAAAGCGTTAATTTTGGTCATAACGGGCCGTCCATCCGGCATTCTTGTCGTGACACTCGCAGCATTTTGCAGCATGGTCTCGATGAGAATCTCCGATCCATTGCTGCCAGTGATCTCCGAAGAGTTTCAGATTCCCACCGGTGATGCATCGGTGATCGCGGGTGCATTTGCTATTTCCTATGGGATCAGCCAGTTCTTATTTGGCCCGCTTGCAGATCGTTTCGGTAAGCTCTACATCTTGGGATGGGCACTGCTTTTATCCGTAATCGCAAACTGCGGCGTGAGTTTTTCACAGCAATTTGATGCGATTGTGTTCTGGCGGGCGGTCTCCGGCGCGACTACAGCGGGGATTGTGCCTCTATCTATGGCCTGGATCGGCGAGACGGTTGCCTATCAAGAACGTCAGCCTACCCTCGCAAAATTTCTATATGGCGTGCTTGGGGGCGTGATTGGCGGGCAGATTATTGGCGGTTTTTATGCCGATTTTGGCCAGTGGCGCGGAAGCTTTCTGGTGGTGGCCGCCCTTTACCTGACATGTCTCGCGCTTCTCATGGCCTCCGGCACAGCCCAACGGGTCATTCACCAGCCCGAAACGGGACCAGCTACCAAGGCACACCGCCATTTCATAAACGTCTTTTCGAATCGCTGGGCACTGTTCATTTTGTGCATCACAGGAATCGAGGGGGTATTTCTTTATGGTGCCATGGTGTTTATTCCCGCCTATCTGCACCTGGAGCTTGATATTCCATTAAGCCTTGCGGGCCTGATGATGTCCGGATTCGGCCTTGGCGGGCTGTTATATGCCAGCACGGCACGCATGATGCTCAGCCGGCTCAAAGAAACCGGACTTGTCTGGGCGGGTGGGGTGCTCCTGGGAATCGCCTTTTTGCTGATACTGGTTCAGGTCCACTGGATCATTCCCGCAACAGGAATTTTTGCAATGGGACTCGGCCTTTACATGTTGCACAACACACTACAGACCCACGCCACACAGATGGCCCCTGCATCCCGCGGTACGGCGGTATCACTGTTTGCATGCTCTCTGTTTATCGGACAATCAATAGGCATCAGCGCGGCTGGAGTTCTGGTCAATTTTGCTGGGTTTACCCCGCTGTTCTGGATTTCAGCGATTGCACTGCCACTACTCTCACTCTGGTTTGCCCACTTCCTGCGTCGTCACCCGCTTAATCAGCGGTAAACTTTCAGTTATCGACATCGCCGGTATCAGGCGCTGATGCAACCCGGCCAAAGGAGTCGTGTGCACCCATCCCGAATCATTCTGCTTGCCGCCGGACTATCGCTCGGCCCGACGGTCTCGAACTCATTTGCCCGGTTCGCCTATGCCCTGGTGCTTCCCGCGATGCGGGAGGATCTGGCATTTAATTTCTCACAGGCAGGCTTACTGAATACTGCCAATGCGCTGGGCTATCTTTTGGGCGCAATTCTGACCCGGCTGCTTGTGAACCATTGGGGAAACAAGGTGTTGTTTCGTCAGGGGATGATACTGACCGCAGCCGCCCTAATCGTCACAGGGTTGGTCCATGACCTTTGGTCACTCGCAGCCTGCCGTATCGCGGGTGGTATTGGCGGAGCCGCGGCCTTTATCTGTGGCGGCGCTTTGGCCGGAAATATTGTCGCCCAAGACCCCAAATGGAGCGCCCGCTGCATCACCATTTATTTCGGTGGCGCTGGGCTCGGACTTATTCTCTGCGGGGCCTTTGTTCCGCTGTGGCTCGATGCCGAAGGCGCTGCAGGATGGCCAAGCATCTGGATTGCTATGGGAGTTGCCGCCGCAATCATGACCGCGATCTCACAGACCTGTGTGAACCAGATTGAAGAGCCAAGCCACGCTGCCGGAAGTGCAGCATGGCCGCTCTCTCCGATGCTGGCGGCGTTTCTGTCCTATATCTGCTTTGGGCTTGGCTATATCGTCTATATGACCTTCATCATTGCCTGGCTAAGAATCCAGGGCGCAACAAGCGGTGATGTCGCCATCATGTGGTCCATGCTTGGACTTACAACCATTCTCTCCCCATTGGTGTGGTCCGGCCCGCTTGAACGTTGGCGGGGTGGCCGGCCCATGGCTGCCATCATGCTAACGCTCGGGATCGGAGCGGGGCTACCCGTCTTGCCGGTGGATCCGTCATGGCAACTTTTTACGATGCAGTGCTCGGCAGCGCTCTTTGGCCTTGGGATGTTTAACGTACCCGCATCGGTAAGCGCACTGATTAAACACTCATTACCCCGGCCCGCATGGGGGTCTGCCATGGCCACCTTCACGATTGCCTTTGGCCTGAGTCAGGTGATCGCACCGCTGACCAGCGGATGGATGGCAGATATCAGCGGATCATTACGAGGGGGGCTCACGCTTTCATCTGCAATTATTCTTCTGGGTGCGGTCCTGGCCTTGGCCCAGCGCCCGCTCCATCGGCAGCAGCACTAGCGATCCAGAAACTGTTCGGTGTCGATTTCCTCTTGGGTCGGCTGGTTATATCGCTCACCAGAAACCGTCTGACGATTGACCAATTGGTCTAACGTTGTCATGACACTCGTATCAAGCACAATACTCGCCGCCGCTACGTTATCCCTCAAGTGATCTATCGATCGTGTCCCGGGAATCACCAGCATCTCGGGATAACGGTTAAGAATCCAGGCCAAGGCAAGCTGGGCCATGGTGCAGCCAGCCTGATCTGCAATCGACCCTAGCTGGGGTAACAACCGACGATTGTGCGGATAATTCTCTGCCATGAATCTCGGCATCTGCAGCCGAATATCACCGCGCTGAAGTTGCGATTCTGGATCGGTGAGCTCACCGCCGAAAAAACCACGTCCGAGTGGACTAAAGGCGACAAACGCAGCCCCAATATCACGGCAGGCCTGGATGACAGCAATCTCCGGCTCCCGTGTCCATAAGGAATACTCGCTCTGTACTGCCATGATGGGATGCACAGCGTGGGCCTTGCGAATGGTCTCTGCGGATACCTCGGACAGCCCCACTCCACGAATCTTTCCGGCCTTCACCAGATCAGAGAGGGCACCGACGCTTTCTTCAATGGGCACAGCAAAGTCAAGGCGATGCAGGTAATAAAGATCAATGACATCGGTCTGCAGACGTGCCAGTGCCTGATCACAGGTGGCCTTAATAGTCTCCGGCCGGCCATCAATCACACGTTTTCCGTTAACCCCCGTCATGCCGCACTTGCTGGCCAGCATAAAACGATGTCGATGGCTCTTCAGAAACCGGCCCAGAAGTTTTTCATTTTCACCGAATCCGTAGAGGGCGGCGGTATCAAAAAAATCTACGCCCTGATCGATCGCCGCAAGAAAAAGCCGTCCGGCTGACTCCGCATCGGGCAGATCGCCATAGGCATGACTCACATTCATGCAGCCGAGACCCACCGAAAATACTGAACCATCCCCCAGGGCGCGCCGTTGATTCACCGTCAGATCTCCCCGATTAAGTGAGCTGCTGTTCCAGTTCGCCCAGCACCCGATAACAGTCAAGCACGCGATGCACAGAGGCGTTGGGTTCGCGGCCCTCCCGAATCGCAGCAATGAATTCGCGATCCTGCAATTCAATGCCATTCATGGACACATCGACCTTTGAGACATCAATTTTTTCTTCTTTGCCATTAAATAGATCATCGTAACGGGCGATATAGGTGCCCGTGTCGCCAATGTATCTAAAGAATGTGCCCAGCGGGCCATCGTTATTAAACGACAGCGATAGCGTGCAGATCGCACCGTTGGCTGCCTTCAGCTGTATCGACATATCCATGGCAATTTTTAACTCTGGATGCATCGGCCCCTGAAGCGCATTGGCCTTCACGATAGGCGAGCCGGTCTGATATGCAAACAAATCTACAGTGTGGGCCGCATGGTGCCACAACAGGTGATCTGTCCAGCTGCGTGGCTGTCCCAGGGCATTTATGTTGGTGCGTCTGAAGAAATACGTCTGTACATCCATCTGCTGAATGTTGTACTTCCCAGCGGTAATATTCCGATGCACCCACTGATGGCTCGGATTAAATCGCCGGGTATGACCGACCATCGCGACCCGCCCTGTTTCTTTCTGTGCGCGCACCAATGCCTGGGCATCCGCCCAGGAGTCAGCCATCGGAATTTCTACCTGAACGTGCTTGCCCGCCCGCAGACATTGGATCGTCTGCGCTGCATGTATCTGGGTTGGCGTACAGAGGATCACGGCATCCACATCCGGCCGGGCAAGCGACTCCGCCAGATCCTGGGTGACATGACTGGCGCCATACTTGGCCGCCACTTCCTTTGCCTGCTCAAGATTGCGTCCGATTAAGGAAACAATACGGACACCAGCAATGTTTTTTAATGCATCCAGGTGTTTCTGGCCGAAGGCCCCGGGACCGGCCAGGGCAATGCCGATAGATTCGCTCATGTTGTCGCGTTCTCCAGAATTAAATGGCCCACCGCTGTGTTGGAGGCAGGTACATGAAAAAATCGATGACGAACGGTTGGCTTTTTGCCGCCCGCTACGTCCGCCATAGCGCCACGGGCGATCAGCCACATGACGAGCTCGATGCCCTCGGAACCGGCCTCACGCACGTAGTCAATGTGGGGCACTTGAGACAGGCCGGCGGGATCATCAATCAGACGATCCAGAAACTGGTTATCCCAGACTGCATTAATCAGCCCGGCACGCGCGCCCTGCAGCTGATGGCTCATCCCCCCAGTGCCCCAGATCTGGACATTGAGATCCTGGTCAAACGACTCGATGGCCTTGCGGATCGCCTGGCCAAGCATAAAACACCGTCTGCCCGAGGGCGCGGGATACTGCACGACATTCACCGCAAACGGAATCACCCTGCACGGCCAGGCATCCGGCTGCCCAAACATCAGCGACAGCGGTACCGTCAGCCCATGATCAACGTCCATCTTATTGACCAGTGTCAGATCAAAGTCATCCTGGATCACGGACTGGGCAATGTGCGATGCAAGCTCTGGATGGCCGCAGACAACAGGTACGGGCCTGGGGCCATAACCCTCATCTGCAGGCGTGAACTGAGGGCCTGTGCCCAAGGCAAAGGTTGGAATCAGCTCCAATGAGAATGCCGTAGCGTGATCGTTATAGACCAGAAAAATCACATCAGGCTTTTGGTCTTGAATCCACTGCTTAGAGAAGTCATACCCCGCAAAAACCGGTTTCCAATAATCTTCGGCAGTCTTGCCCAGATCAATGGCGGCACCAATAGCGGGCACATGCGAGGTATACACAGAAGCGGTAATTCGAGCCATCTAGGCACTCCCTTTTTGCTCTGATCGAGCGGCACTGCCCTGCGGCTGCCGATGCGGCTGGGCATCTCCGTCTTCGCCAAGATACCGATTGCCGTCCACGGAGCGTCCACCGCGGATCATCATGTCGCGATACTCCTGCTCGGTCATGCCAGTCATGCTGCCGGCCATCTGCTGAAAACTTAACCCATCGGTCGCGCCGACCTTGGCAAGAAAATAAATGTTTCCCCCAAGCCGCATACACCAGTTCAGATCACGCGCCAGTACCGCCTGCTTCTGTTCTTCGGTCATGGGCCATTCGTCCAGATACGCCCGTTCGTTGGCCTTAAAACGTGCACGATTATCTGACTTCATCAAGGACATGCAGAACTGATTTAGCCAATAGCCCTTACGGGATTGGTCTGCATCAAAAATGATGGTTCCCGGTATATCCAGATAGGGTTTATCTAACGCCATGGTCTAACACTCCTCGGGCCAGTAAAGCCGCATGGGGTTGTCAACAAGCAGTCGCCTCTGCAATTCAAGGGTTGGGGCGATATGCGGAATGAAGTCGACCAGCAGACCATCATCGGGCATGTGGTCCTTGAGATTGGGATGTGGCCAGTCCGTACCCCAGAGTACGCGATCGGAGAATTCTTCAACAACCGTGCGCGCAAAAGGAACTACATCCTGGTAAGCCGATTGTTCGCCGTGTAATGCGGGAGGCCCCGAGACCGAGAGCCGCTCGGGACAACTGACCTTGCTCCAGACGTTCGGGTGTTCGCGCATAAACCTGAGAAAGAGGCCAAATTCCGGGCCATCAAGAGGCTTGCGGACATCGGGCCGGCCCATATGATCGACCACCACCGTGGTCGGCAGGGCTGTAAAGAAATCCCAGAGCTCTGGCAGATCCACCGCCTCGAAGTAGATCACGACATGCCAGTTCCAATTTGCAATTCGGCCAGCGATCTCGAGCAGCTCATCCTTCGGGGTGAAATCTACGAGTCTTTTTACAAAATTAAAGCGCACACCCCGCACGCCGGCATCATGCATGGCCTGGAGCTCAGCATCAGTAACGCTGCGACGAACGGTTGCCACACCCCGGGCACGGCCCTGGCTATGCAACAACGCATCGACCATCGCACGGTTATCCGCCCCATGACAGGTCGCCTGTACCACCACATTACGAGAAAAGCCAAGACGATCCCGCAGCGCAAAGAGCTGATCTTTTGATGCGTCACAGGGGGTGTATTTGCGCTCGGAGGCATAGGGGAAAAGGTGGCCTGGGCCAAAGACGTGGCAGTGGGCATCTACCGCGTTGGCAGGGACTTTTAACCGTGGAATAGAAGGACCAGAAAACCAGTCCAGCCATCCCGCAGTCTTCACAAACTCACCGGTGGTCGTCATGCTCATTAAGACATCCTTAGTCGATGTATTTCAGGCCTTTTTTCGCAAGCGGCTCGCGCATGCTGTACATATCCAGCCCCAATACGCCGCTGGCAAGCTTCTCCCGTTTGGCCCCCTCGTTGGCCTCGCGGGCACGCGCCGCATTCAGCGTCTCACCAGCAATGGCTTTTGGAACACAGACCACGCCATCATCGTCGGCCACGATGACATCGCCGGGGTTGACCAGCATGCCTGCACAGACCACCGGAATATTCACAGACCCCAGCGTCTCTTTAATGCAGCCTTTACTTGAGATGCACTTACTCCAGACCGGAAACGCCATTTCATTTAATGTCTTGACATCTCGCACACCAGCATCAATCACCAACGCCCTTGCGCCACGGGCCTGAAAACTTGTGGCCAGCAGATCGCCAAAATAGCCGTCCGTGCACTCCGCCGTGATGGCCGCAACCACAATGTCTCCCGGCTGAATCTGCTCGGCGGCCACATGCATCATCCAGTTGTCCCCTGGATGCAGCAGCACCGTGACCGCAGTGCCAGAGACCTGCACACCACGCTGGATTGGACGAATATAGGGCTGAAGCAGCCCGACCCTGCCCATGGCCTCGTGCACCGTCGCAGAGCCCAGACTCGCCAGGCCATCGGCAGCCTGCCGATCAGCACGCGCGATATTCCGATAAACAACACCCAGTTCGTGCATCTCAGAGTCCTTTCTTATTTAAGGCCACATCCAGCCGAGAGTAGACGCGCCGTGCGTTGGCCTCAAAAACTTTATAACGCTGCTCCTGGCTCAGATGGGGTGTGGCCAGAACATAGCGCTTGGTATCGTCATAGTAATGGCCAGTCTCCGGATCGATCCCGCGGACCGCCCCAATCATTTCGGATGCAAACAGGATATTGTCCACAGGGATCACCTTGGTGAGCAGATCAATACCCGGCTGGTGATAGACACAGGTATCAAAGAAGATATTTTTCAGCAGATGCTCAACCAAGAGCGGTTTCTTGAGCTCCTGGGCAAGGCCGCGATATCGGCCCCAGTGATATGGCGCTGCCCCGCCCCCATGAGGAATCACAAATTTCAGCGTAGGAAAATCTCTGAACAGATCTCCCTGGATGAGCTGCATCACGGCGGTGGTATCGGCGTTAATGTAGTGGGCACCAGTGGTATGAAAGCAGGCATTACAGCTTGTGGAGACATGAATCATTGCCGGAATATCCAGCTCCACCATTTTTTCGTAGATTGGATACCAGTGGCGGTCAGTCAGAGGCGGACTATTCCAATGACCCCCTGATGGATCAGGATTCAGATTGATTCCGACCATTCCATAGTCATGAACACAGCGATCGATCTCAGCCAGGCAGGTCTTGGGATCCACACCCGGAGACTGTGGCAGCATCGCTGCGCCAATAAAATGATCCGGAAAAAGCTGAGAGACCCGATAGCAAAGCTCGTTGCAGATCGACGCCCATGTCGAGGATATATTCACATCCCCGATGTGATGGGCCATAAAACTCGCCCGGGGGCTGAAGATTGTGAGATCGGATCCACGCTCTTTCATCTTGGTAAGCTGGTTTAACTCAATCGACTCACGCAGTTCGTCGTCGCTGATCTTCAGGTCCGCCACCTTGGGCATCACGGTCGGATCCTTGATCCCCGCAATCTGTTTATTTCTCCACTCTTCTAACGCCTTCGGGGCAGTGGTGTAGTGTCCATGGACATCGATGATTAGCGGTTTTTGAAGACTCATAATGATGTTCTCAGTAAGTAATCAGACGGGCGTCATGCCATAGTGTGTAATCACCGGCCCCGCTTTAGCCGATGCCATGAACTCAAGCACAGCGGTCGCCTGGGCCTGTCGTTCTACGTCCCGGCAAGAGCGCGCGATAGCACCAGAAAAAACGGTGTCGATCTGAACGCTATCCGGTAAGGAGGCGACCAGAGTAATGCCCGCCAGACCCATGAGCTCGGATCGCTGCTGGAACCCGATCGCCACCCGGCCCTGGGCGACCAACTGGCCCACAGGAACACCCGCCGGTGCCTGGACCAGGCGATCCTTCAGAGTATCCACCACGCCCCAACGCTCAAAGAGGGCCAGTAAGGCCGATCCGCTCGGACCAGTCGAGTACCCAATCGAGGGCGCTGACAATACGGTCGATCTCAGGGCCTGCTCGGAAGAGATATCGGGCAGCGCATCTCCCTGGCGAACGGCAAGCGCGATCCCCGATCGCATCAGTGGTCGTAAGGATCTTGCTAAGACGAACCCCTCATCCTGCAGCGATACCAGTGCCTCATTTGCCAGGAACACCAGGTCGAATTCCTCTCCTGCGCGGATTCGTTTTGCTACATCGACCCCACCGGCTGCGATAAGCGACAGCGGCTGACCACCAAGCGTGCACCACTGCTCGGCCAACGCCGTCAGAATCTGTCGGGAGGCCATCGAGCAAACGCCTGTCAGCGGCATCACGATGTAGCCTGTTTCGGAAGTAGGCCGGCCAGAGCAACGCCCTCATCTGCAGCCTGCTCAGGCGTAGGGAAGACCTGCTGATCCAGCAGTCTGCGCCCGGCCATATGGTCCTGCGGCCGATTCAGGCTATCCAGTCCAATGAGAGTTGTGCCACGAAAATAAAAGATCGAACACTTATAGGTCGCCACATCACCACGAATCACCGACAGATCATGGTCTGCAGATGTGCCAACCATCTGAAGTTTCACATCGTACTGATCAGACCAAAACCAGGGTGCTGCTGAAAACGGACGTTCCTTGCCCATGATCGTGGCCGCGCATGCCTTGGCCTGTTCGATTGCATTTTGTACCGACTCAAGGCGCCGCAGACGTCCATCTGCAAGCCGCATAGCGGTGCAGTCTCCGCAGGCAACAATAAATGGATCTGATGTACGGCCACTGGAATCGACCACTACACCTGACTCGCAGACTAGCCCCGCGGCATCGGCAAGTTCCTGATTGGGAATCACACCAACGCCGACGACGACCAGATCTGCGCTGATAATGCTGCCATCACTCAGAGTCACACCAGATACCGCACCATTTGCCGATACAAATCCAGCGACTCCCGACCCCAACCGCACGGATACCCCTCGCTCGGCATGAAGCCGCGCATATATCTCGGAGATCTGGGCTGAGACTGCCCGTGCCATGAGGCGGTCGGCCGCCTCAATGACAGTGACTGATTTGCCTTTCTTTCGGGCGATTGCCGCAAACTCAAGGCCGATAAAACCACCCCCAATCACAGCGATACTGCCCGCCGCTTCCAAGCCCTGAGCAATACGCGTGGCGTCATCCAGAGTACGCAGTGCGAATACACCCTGCAGGTCAGCGCCCGCCAGCTGACGGGCGCGGGCACCGGTGGCAAGCACCAGACGGTGATACGGCAGGCTGCTGCCGTGACTGAAATGTAGTGTTTTCTCTTCGCGGTCTATCCGCTCGACACGAATACCAGTACGCAGGGTAATTTGCTTTCGGGCCAGGGCATCGGGTCCGCGCATCGTGAGCTGCTCAGCAGAAGACTCCCCCGACAGATAAGTCTTTGAAAGCGGCGGCCGGTGATAAGGCGCGTGGGTCTCGTCTCCCAGCAGGATGACATCACCCTGCCAGCCTTCGGCACGGATTGCCTCAGCAGCCTGCAGGCCAGCCTGGCCAGCACCGATGATGACAATGGGAAGATTCATAGGCGCTTCGCGACTCAACGCAACGCTGACCTAGATCTGAGTCTCGGGAAGTCTCACCACGAGACCCGCCAGATCCTCGGACATTTTGATCTGACACGACAGACGGCTATTGGCACGAATCTCCGCAACCGCGTTTTCGAGCATGTCACGCTCACCCTGCTCTGCCGCCGGCACCTGATCGGCATGAGATTCAATATAACAATGGCAGGTTGCACAGGCACAAGAGCCACCACACTCTGCCTCGATGCCCTCGACGCCATTGCTGGTTGCCGCCTGCATCAGGCTCCAGCCAACAGGAACATCAATGGTGACCTTGTTTCCAGAGGGTTCGATATACGTTACCTTGGGCATCATATTTCCTTCATTCGCTATTAGTGAATCTTTACCAGGTCGAGCCGCATCGGGCTGCGGAACGTCGAAGACGGTATCCAGGGCAGTTGATCAGCGGCCCTTCGATAATCGGGCACGATCTTGTGAAACTCTTCCATTGCGGTCTTCACGGCAAGACGTGCAATCATCGTTCCAAGGCAGGCATGTACGCCACCGCCAAATCCGAGATGGCCCCGAGGCTTACGGCCAATGTCATACACGTCTGCATTCGGAAACTGGCGCTCATCTCGATTACCCGCGCCATAGGCTAGGCAGACAAAATCGCCCGCCTTCATCTTCTGCCCATGCAGTTCGAGATCTTTTTGCAGGCAGCGACGAAAGCGTTGCGCGGACGTGTTGTACCTCAGGGATTCTTCGATTGCATCCGGCAATAAAGAAGGATTCGCTACACACTGACGTCGGGCCTCTGGGTGGTCGGCCAGGTTGTATACGAACATCGACATAAAGCCCGCCAAAGACTCCACACCCGCCATAATCAGCGTGGTAGTTGTTAGCAATACCTCGCGCTCATCAAGCCGATCGCCATCAATCTCTGCCATCGAGAAATGAGAAATTAGATCGTCCTTGGGATTCTTGCGACGCTCTGCAATCACTTGCGCGGCGTAATCCTGCATCCATTGATAGGCCGCAAGATGCTCCGGCCCCTTGGTGCGTGTGGCGGGATCGGACTGGACCATCAAGACGGCCTTTTCACGTGCAGTCGCCTCGTCGCCGGTCGGCAGACCGAGAACTGACCATAACACCTTCACGGTGAACTGTGATGAGAACTCGGTAATGAAATCAAATTGATCCTGATCGGCAAGCGGCGCGGCCACCGAGCGTGCAATCTCGCGGATCGGTTCTGCGAGACTCTCCAGATTGCGACGCATAAAGGCATGCTGAATCAGGCCGCGCAGCCGATCGTGTCGGGGGGGATCTGTAGTGCCCAGCGTGTTGCCTGCCCGATTGGGCAGCTCGGTCATGAGGTTGCCCTTTGCTGAGGAGAATGTCTGCCAGTCGTTAAGCGCTGTGACGATGTCTGTATACCGAGACAGGACCCACATATTGGCCTCTCGACTCCAGAAGGCGGGATGCTCATCTCGAAGCGTCTTATAAAACGGAAACGGATCTGCATCCACCGCTGGCGAATAGGGATCAAAGCTAAACATGACCGTGTCTCCTGTTTTGATCGTGATGTTTCGACCCGCCCGACCCGGCATTGACCGGGGCTGCTGGTGATGGCTAGAGGCTAGGCCCAATGGGAGGCCGAGCGAATGGACAATTTAGTCAAAAACTTGTACTTTTTTTACAAATTAGGCCAAAAATCGAGGAAAACCAGGGACAGAATTGCAAAAAAATCGCATCTCGAATGCTCCCAGCCCGGTTCTGGCGCCGACCTTCTCGCTCTACGGCGAGGCCCAGACCTCGGTCTCCCCCGAATTTATTCATATCGAAGAAATCTCGGCGCGCAGCGCTGCGCGAAACTGGCAGATTGAATCTCACACCCATGAGGGCCTGCTCCAGTTCCTGTTTGTTTTTTCGGGCACCGCACGGATTCAGTTAGACGGCAGCGAGCAGGACTATGAGTCGCCGCTGGCGGTGGTAATTCCGCCTCGGGTGATACATGCCTTTAAGTTTCTGCCACAGACCGAGGGCTATGTTCTGACGCTGGATGCGGACGGACTTGCAGGCCAGTCTGAAGAGGCCAGTCGAATGTTTTCCGTACTGCGCACCGAAGCCGACGTGATTGGCCTGAATCGCACCAATCAGTCCATCCAACGATTCCGCAGTCTTTTGGAACAGATCGATGTCGAGTTCCGTGCGCCAGGCGTCGCAAGCACACGGCTCTTTGTCTGGCTAATTCGTGCACTACTGCTGCTCCTGGTGCGTGAGCGGCTGCGATCCGAGCAGGAATCTCATGATCATGCCGCGGATCTTACAGATCAATTTCGTACTTTACTCGAGGCACACTTCACCGAGCACTGGCCAGTGCAAGACTATGCACGCCAACTCAATCTCACAGAAAGCAGACTGAATCGACTCTGTCAGCACAGATTTCAGCAGACCGCATTTGGACTGATTCAGTCGCGCCTTCTGCTCGAGGCAAGACGAAAGCTGGTCTATACCGGCACCTCGATATCCCAGCTCTCTTATGAACTGGGATTTACTGATCCCGCTTATTTTTGCCGCTTCTTTAAAAAGCTCACTGGATATGCGCCAAGCCGCTTCCGCGCCGAGGTCTCAAGGCGCCCCTCTCAAATCAATGATTTCTTGATCTAAGACAGATCTGACGGATTGACACCCAAGGTGTAGTAGACCGCGTAAGAGCTATTTCACCCGTCGGGCTGATGCGATGAATCGGGGCACGATCCACCGGCCGGCAAGCACGAGCAATAGACACCAAAACGCGACGCCCCAGGCATAGGGCCGGATACCCCCATCAAGACTGACGGAAAGATATAAGCCCGTCATCACGCCGGCCAGGGCCATCAGTAGACCTACCCACGATGATGCAGTGCCAGCCTTCTCGGGGAAAAGGCCTGGGGCAGCCGCATTGCTGCAGGGCTGATGAAATCCGTGTGCAAATCCAAACAACATCTGCATCAGCAACACCGGTGCGACCGCGCGAATCTCCAACCATCCCACGACGATTGCCAGGACTGCTGTCACCAGCGAGATCGTACAGGCCGCCTGCATGGTACCCAGAAGCCCCCGCTTCGGAATCATTCGTCGGCAGACCAAGGTACCCACCAAATAGCTTGATGAGCCCATCGCAATCGCCGCTCCAAACTCCGTGGCAGACGCCTCGAGAAAACGCAGAAAAATAAATGGTCCACCGGAGAGCACCACAAACAAACCACCATACGTGCTTAACGCCACCAAGGACCAGGACAGAAAACCACGATGGGTCAGAATATCGATGTAGTTGGCTTTGAGTCCCTGCCACTGCGTGGCCTGGACACTTTTACTTGCGATCGTCTCCGGTACATATCGCCAGACCATCACCAAACCAATCAGACCCGCACAGGCAATCGCAACAATATTGGCGCGCCATCCCCAGATATCCATGAGCACGCCACCAAGCAGCGGACTGATAATGGCAATAACCCCGAGTCCCGACAGGCCCCGCGCAAGCACCTGCGCACCTTCACCGGTCTCATACAGATCCCGCACCATGGCGCGCCCGCATACCACCGAGGCCCCAAGCGCAGCACCCTGCACCATTCGCGATAGCAATAGCGCCTCCATGCTCACCGCCAACGCCCCCGCCAATCCGGTCGCCACATATAGAAGGAGCCCCCAGAGCAACACAGGCTTTCTGCCCACCCGATCAGAAAGCGCACCCCAGATCAACTGCCCCAGGCCAAAGGCAATCATCGCTCCAAACATCGTGGCCTGGATCATGATGCTCGGCGCAGAAAACTCCTGACGAATGGCAGGCATCGCCGGGATGAAGAGATCGGTCAATACCGGCTGCAGTCCGAGCAGCACGGCAAGAAAAAGCGCCACTCTGGCCGCGCTCAGACCATGATGGACGCTAACGACATTCCCCTGTGTAATCGCTCACGCTGCTGAGCGGCCCAAGGCGTGGCCCAGCCGATGTGAAATCTGGTCGGCCGCATGCTTTAGGTCCCGGGCAATCGGTCCATCGAGATCGGCATCAAAAGTCTCAGCAGGGCCGAGCGCGGTGATGGCCAAGGCCAGCGCACCAAACTGATCAAACACTGCTGCGCTTAACGCATGAATACCCGGAATTGGCTGGCCGATTGCCTGAGCCATGGCATGGCGCCGAATACGGGCCAGTTCCCCTGCCGGCAGGGCAACGTCGACAACTTTCTGGCCTTGGGCAACACGATCACCCAGGGCGATACCTTTTAAAGTCTCGAGTTTTTCCTCTGGCATGAATGCCGCAAAAATCTTGCCGGTCGCCGTTCGATTAACCGACATCACGGTACCGACCCGCATGTTGACGTGAATCGGCTGATGAGACTCAATCATTCGAACGACGGTCGGCCCAAGATTTCCCCACACCGCAATCACCACGGACTGATGAATTCTTTCGGCCAACTCCTCCATCAAGGGCCCGGCAATTTTCAACGGATCCAGCTGTCGCAGGCAGCTCAGGCCAAGCTGCAAGGCGGCTGGCCCAAGACGATACTGACCTGACTCTCGCTCCCGTTCGATGAGTCCCAGCCGGCCGAAACTCACCAGATACGGATGGGCCTTGGAGGGAGTCATATCGGCGGCCTGGGCGAGCTCTTTAAGACCCATCGGCCCGGAATGTAACGCCAGTGCATTGAGCAGCCGACCCCCAATCTCAATCGACTGTATCGAGCGTTGATTCTCGAATTCACTCATGGGGATCAATTCAGTGTCGCGCCGCAAGAATCTGGCCGACGCACTCACCCAGTCCGATACGTACCGCATCTGACGATTCACAGTACGCTTTTAACACCACCACATCGCCGTCTTGCAAAAATGTACGCGACTCTCCATTGGCAAGGGTGATCGGTACTTTGCCGCCGGATGTGAGCTCCAATAGCGAGCCTGCCTCGGATGGCGCGGGACCCGACATGGTGCCGCTGCCGAACAAATCGCCCGCCTGAAGGTTGCAGCCATTACTGCTGTGGTGGGTCACCATCTGGGCAAATGTCCAATAGGCGTAGCGCAGATTGCTCTTCGCAAGGCGCTGGGGCGGCTGACCGTCATGACGCATTTTTTCGGTCTGTAACGAAAACTCAAGCACCATATCGATGCCACCACGGCTACGGTCCTGGGGACTGCTGATATATGGCAAAGGCTGGGGATCATCGGCGGACCGCTCGGCAGGAACTCGAAAAGGCTCAAGGGCCTCCATGGTGACGATCCACGGTGAAATTGTTGATGCGAAATTCTTGGCAAGAAACGGTCCTAAGGGCTGGTACTCCCAGGCCTGGATATCCCTGGCAGACCAATCATTGAGTACACACAGGCCAAACAGATGGTCTTCTGCGTGCGCAATCGGAATCGGATCACCCAGGGCATTTCCTGCGCCGATGAATGCGCCAACCTCGAGCTCAATATCGAGCCGCCTGCAGGCGCCAAACTCCGGCGGCGCACCGTCTGCAGCGGCCTTGATCTGGCCGGTGGGCCGCACGATCTGCTGGCCGCTGACACCAATCGATGATCCACGGCCGTGGTAGCCAATCGGCACCCACTTGTAGTTAGGCAGAAGTGGTGCATCCGGCCGAAACAGCTTGCCAACCGCCGTGGCATGATGAATCGACGCATAAAAATCGGTGTAGTCACCAATCGCACAAGGTAGTTGCATCTGGACATCAGACTGCGGCACCAAGGCTGCACGCAACGCTGAGGCCTCGGCGGCACCCGGACTGAGCCAGCGCGTGACCTTCGCACGAAAGGCCTTTCGCACAGACGCTCCCTGCGCCATAAAGCCATTCAAATCTCCTTGCCTCAGAAAGCCCGGGACCGCATCGGCGCCTAGAATCTCTGCCGCCAGCGTGCAGTCCAACACCTGATTGCCAATCGCAATTCCAATCCGAGCGGATGTATCGCCCGTCTTGCGGGAAAACATTCCGTAGGGAAGATTTTCGATTGGGAAATCGGTCTCGGGATGATTGGCGCTTTCTACCCAGCTGCCTTGGGACTTTTTGCTCACAGTCAGTGGCCCCAGTTATTGGACAGAGCCGTCATGCATCCAGCGTGCATGATCGGGCGCCCGTTTGGTTTTGCTCCACTCATTGAGCATATCCCACTTCACGCGATCCAGATCCTGCATCATTTTTGGAGTGCCGGTGTTGACCGCGAGCTCTAATCGATGGCCATTGGGATCAAAAAAATAGATAGATTTAAAGATGGTGTGATTGGTTGGCCCAATTACCTCTATGCCATCCTGCTCCAGACGGGCTTTTGCCACCAGTAATGCATCCAGACTGTCGACCTCTAAAGCCAAATGCTGGACCCAGTTTGGGGTATTCAGATCACGGGACATGTCGGGGCTATTGGGAAGTTCAAAGAACGCCAAAATATTTCCACCACCCGCATCTAGAAAAACATGCATATACGGATCAGGCGCCTTGGTCGATGGCACTTCATTTTCTGCAATCGCCAATACAAAGTTCATATTCAGGTACTTCTGATACCACTCTACGGTCTGCTTCGCATCTTTGCAGCGATAGGCGACATGGTGGATTTTTGATAGCTTCATCAGTAGCTCCCTTCGTGTTTAGGACGGCATCACAGATTCACGGGCCAGTCGAAAGGCTTCGCGAAGAATACGCAGATCGCCAATGTGATTGGATAAAAACAGCACCAACTTGGCGTTTAGTTCGTGGCTCTGGGCGTCGGTGAGCCCCTCATGGGTCTGTATCAATGCCTCGTAGAAGTCGTCGCCGGGGCTGAATTCGCGAAACACAGGCTTCTCAAGATCTTTGAAATTGGGCTCTGTAATTAACGGCATGGCGATATCCCTTTCAATTAGTTACAGGTGGCCCGAGCCAGCGCGGCCCGAAGAGCATCCATGGTGGGCTTACGCCAGCGGGCCGCAATGTGCTGATCCGGACGAACCAGATAGGCAGTGCCCTGCTCTGCGTCATACCGCTCTTTAAACCGGGACTTAAGATCAATCAGCACTTTTACACTGTCTGCGCAGGCAGCAGCCACGGTCGCGTTGGCAGCAATCACAATCGGGGTGAGCCCAATTCCCCGGATACGACATGCCTTGATATCGGCAATCACGGCATCTGCAGGCGGTTCACGGTCGACATACAAAAGCACAATGAATTGATTGGCCACATGACGCAGCAGCCAGCCCTGCTGGCCCTGATCGCTCACGGGAGCATCGTCCATTGGCGCTCCCGGAATCATCTTGCCGGAAAAAGGCTCCTGGTCCGGGGTATTGAGGCTAGACGTATAGAGAAACGATGGCACCGAGAGCCTGCCTGAATTCACCAGCGCGCGGGCAAATCGATACTGCCGCGCGAGATCCAAAACCGAATTCCGAAATAACTTGCTCACGGCGGATTTTGGCGTAATGAAGTCGGTAGACCGGGTGGAGTTCATAATGTTTTCATCCGCCGCGTACGCCCGCTCTTCGTTATACGACTCCAGTAGCCGCTCGGGCGCATGACCATCCATGACCAGCTTTAACTTCCAGGCCAGATTATCGGAGTCCTGCAGACCGGAATTCGCGCCACGGGCACCAAAGGGAGAGACCTGATGGGCGGCATCGCCCACAAAAAATATCCGGTGGTGCCGAAAACTTTTCATTCTGCGGCACTGAAAGGTGTAGACACTGACCCACTCAAGATCGAACTCATGCTGCTCGCCAAGCATCGCCTTGATCCGAGGAATCACCTTTTCTGGTTTTTTCTCCTCTTCGGGATCGGCATCCCAGCCGAGCTGAAAATCAATTCTCCAGACATTATCTGCCTCGCGGTGCAGAAGAACAGACTGATTCGGATGAAACGGCGGATCAAACCAGAACCAACGCTCTGCAGGAAAGTCCGCCTTCATCACGACATCAGCGATCAGAAAACGATCCTGAAATACCCGGCCTTCGATATCTAAGCCCAGCAGGCGGCGAATCCCGGAGCGGGCGCCATCACCCACGATCAGCCACTCGACATCCAGCATGTAATTGCCATCGGCAGTCTCCACGGTAATCGTGGAGTCGGCCTCGCGGGCATCGACTGCAACAACCTTGTTCTGCCACCGGATTTCGAGATTCGGCAGCGCATTGGCCCGTTTCAACAGGAACTCTTCAAGGTAGTACTGCTGCAGATTGATCATGCCAGGCCGCTCATGATCGGGCTCGGGCGAGAGATTAAATGAGTAGACCTCGTCATTGCGATTAAAGGTGCGGCCAACATTCCATGACACCCCCTTATCGACCACCATCTGGCCAGCGCCGAGCCGATCCAGAATCTCAAGGGCGCGCTTGGCATAGCACAGGCCGCGCGAGCCAACCGACACCGTGTTGTCATCATCGAGCAGGAGCACATCACATCCCTGCTGTGCCAGGTCAACCGCCGTGGCCAGACCCACTGGGCCCGCGCCCACCACAACAACACGGCGTGAGGATCGCTGGCCGATCTCAGCAGGACAACGGTATTCGAACTTCGGATAGCGATAGGTCGACAACATCGCGCGGCCCCTTTACTGTTGCAATGCCTGCCACATTTCCTGATCCCGCTGTGCGGTCCAGATACGGGGGTGTTTGATGCCGCTGGCCTCATCAAAGGCACGGGTCACATCAAACGGCAGGCAGTGCTCATAAATAAACACGCTTGCAAATTTTGGGTCCATCTTGGCGCGAACATGGGCCATGGTCGCTTTCAGATCCTTGCCGGCCTTCACGGCCTCCTGTGCAGATTCGTACAACGTCGACACAAAATCACGGGTATAAGAAATTCCCGCCCGAACCTCTTCCGGAGTCTTTAACGCCGGGCCACGGCCGGGCACAAGCTTTGCGGCATTCAGCTTCGCAAGGCGCTCTAGCGTTGCTGGCCACTCGGCAAGATGCGCATCACCGGCATAACAGGCGGCGTCATACTCGACGAGATCTCCCGAGAACAGCACCTTTTCACCGGGCAGCCAGGCGATGGTGTCCCCCTTGGTATGGCCTGCACCAAGTTGCTTGATCTGCACTTCCAGCTTACCCATCCAAAGCGACATCTCACCGGTAAAGGTCATCGTTGGCCAGGTGAGCCCCGGCACGGATTCCACCGCCTGAAATAGCCTTGGAAAACGGCCGATTTCGGAGTCCATGTCCTGCTGGCCGCGCTCCACAATCAGATCGTAGGTGTCACGGCTGGCAATAATCTGCTCAAGTCCTGCATCGCGATAGCCAGATGCGCCCAGCACACGCACCGCGTGATAGTGGGTTAACAAAACGTATTTAATCGGCTTATCGGTAAGGCTGCGAACCCGATCGATGACCCCCTTGGCCATCACGGGCGTGGCAGTCGCATCGATGATCATCACCGAGTCATCACCGATGATGATGCCCGTGTTCGGATCCCCTTCGGCGGTATACGCCCAGGCATGCTCCGAGAGCTGCTCAAAACTGACTTTTTTCTCTTCTAAATCGGCCTGGGATGCGAATGCTTTGGTCGTCACGGTGGTCTCCTCCCCCTGTTTTGAAATTCAGTTTAGTCAAATTAGTTTGATATTGTCAAACAACATCAACTCTCGCTGAGCAACGGGGCTATCGGGACACCCTATTTATCGGGCCAGGCCCACCCCCTGGTTGACGAACTGAAACACCGCTACCCGGGACAGGTCGACCTCGCCTGGCCGATACAGGCCCGCCCGAACCATCTGTTGATAGAAATCCTCAATCCGGCCTTGGTTCATGGCCCCAATCCCCTTGGTCTTGGCCTCCCCGGATTCCACCAGGCCCTGACGCTTGATCAGCAGCACCGAGGCTTCGATCTCCTGAATGGAGATATCGGGGTTGTCCTTCATGATCAGCGCATTGGCGGCAGTCCGATCGCCATTGAGAAAGCGTTGCCATCCCAGAATAGAGGCATTCACAAACCGCTGCACCAGGTCAGGATTGCTCTTGACCAGCTCAGTACGGGTCTCAATCAGCGTGCTGTATGTGGAGAACCCATGATCGGCCAGCAGATGCACCACGGGTGCAAAGCCACCCTGAGACTGAACATAAATCGGCTCTGCAACCGAATACCCCTGCTGAATCGCCTTGGGATTACTTAAAAACGGCGCCAGATTAAAGTGATAGGGACGAAGCCGTTCATCCTGAAATCCATGAACGGCCTTTAGCCACTGCCACCACGTGAACTGCCCATCTTTTGCAATGAGGGCAACCGGCGCGTCTTTCATGCGTGCAAAAGACTCATAGCCCTGGCCAGGATGGGCGATCAAGGCCTGCGGATCTTTTTGAAAGATTGCCGCCACAACGACAACAGGAATCTTGTTTTTGACATTGTCAAAACTGTGCAACAGATTGCCGGTCATTAGAAAATCGATTCGGCCTGCGGGCAGTAGGGGGCGATTGTTCACTTGCGGACCACCCTGACGAATCGTGACCTCCAGGCCATAGCGTCGATAGGTGCCATCCGCAAGCGCCTGATAAAACCCACCGTGCGCCGCCTGAGCCCGCCAGTTGGTTGCAAAGACAACCTTGTCTGCCGCCTGCGCCACTAACGCCGAGCCCATAATGATGGGCCACGCAATTAGCCAAGAGGCAAAGGTTAGACGCTTCACGGGTTTAGATCTCCTGTTCACTCACCACCGGCCATCGCCGAAATGCCCACCGCGAGAGTTGCACAAAAATAAGGTTCAGCATCACACCGGTGAGCACTAAAAGTACGAGTGCAGCGAACATCTTAGGCGTCTCAGTGCGAAAGCTCGCCTCCAGAATCCGTGATGCAAGGCCCGTCTCGCGGCCGGCAGCACCCGCCACCATCTCGGCCGTTACCGCACCAATCAGACTCAATCCCGCCGAGATCTTCAGTCCGGCAAAAAAATACGGCAGCGCGCTGGGTAGCCGCAACAGCTGCAGCCGTTGCCATCCGGACGCCTGATAAAGCCGGAACAGATCGGAAAGATGCGGATCAATGGTCCGCAGGCCAGTCATGGTGTTCGACAAAATTGGAAAAAACGCCACAATCCAGGCGCATAGCAGCAGTGCGGCCGTTGTACTGTCGAGATAAATCAGGATTAAGGGTGCGATGGCAACAATCGGTGTCACCTGAAGCATCACGGCAATCGGAAATAACGCCCGCTCGAAGAGAACAGACAGTGAAAACGCAGCGGCAATCACAACACCCCCCAGGGCTGCCAGGGTCAGCGCTCCCAGGGTAATTTTTAGGGTGGTCCACCAGCTCATGAGCAACGATTCACTATGCTGCGCGAGCGTCTGCAGCACAAGACTCGGCGCCGGAAGCGTGTAGGCCGGCAGTTCGAACAACCACACCAGACTCTCCCAGACAATGAAGAATGCGCCGACTGACATCACCGCGCCGAGCGCAGACGGCTGACGAAGACTCATCACACACTCCCCTGACGGCTCTCGGCCTCGATGACATCGCTCAATCGATTCACCGTCTGAAGGAAAAAAGGACTGGACATGAATTCCTGGTCGCGGGTAGCAGGCTCAGGTACTTCAATTACGTCGATAATCCTGCCGGGGCGGGCACCCATTGCAATGACACGCTGCCCCAACAAAACGGCCTCCGAGAGCTGATGGGTCACCAACATGACGGACATCTTCTCTTGTCTCCACCAGCGCAGAAGATCCTGGCCAAGTCTCTTGCGCGTGAAGTCGTCCAGTGACCCAAAGGGCTCGTCCATGAGGAGTAGTCGCGGACGGGTCACCATGGCCCTTGCAATCGAGACCCGCATACGCATGCCGCCTGATAACTGTGCAGGCCGCAGCGTTGCCACATCGGCCAGTCCAACCACATCCAGCAGCGAGTGAATACGCGCAGCAGACTGCGCGCGCGACACTCCCGCCAGCCGCAGTGGCAGCCAGATATTGTCAAAAACACTCGCCCAGGGCATTAAGGTGGCATCCTGAAATACAAACGCAACCGACCCGGATACCCCCAGCGCGCCATCTCGGGTGATGCGCCCCGATGTCGGCTGATCAAGTCCTGATGCAAGTTTTAAAAGTGTGCTCTTGCCACATCCGGAGGGGCCCACGATGGTGAGGAATTCATTTGCATGCAGCGAAAAAGACACGTGTTCTAGCGCGGCGCGCTGTCCGGGAAACGTTCGGCTGACCTGCTCAAATTGCAGCAACATCGAGGGGCAATCCAGGACTGACGTGAGTAAATCTTATGCCGCAGGAATCAGCCCTGACAGCAGGCAGACGCAGGCGACAATCGATAGGTGCGCCCGTAGCCGGGGATACCAGGCGGGCAGAGAGATTCGATTTGCAAGCGCCGCATCCTGCCAGTAGGCCAGCGCAAACCCCGAGACCAACAAGGTGAGTGAGAGCGACGAATTCAGGCCGATCGCAGCAATGCCGATCAGCGCAGGAATGACGCTCCAGATATAGCATTGGGTCCTGCGCGCACGATCTACGCCCGGGGCCATCATGGCAACCCCCCAATGCAAGGCGCCAACAAAACTCAGAATCACCGCACCATAGGCAACCAGCAACAACAGCCACTGATCCGCACGGCCCAGAAGATTCAGCCATCGAAACGTCGCAAACGCAATAAACGGAATGAGTCCGCCATACCCCAATATGCCCACCACGGGTGGCGGGCGCATCGACGCATGGGGTGCAGCGGGGGGCTTCATGCCCACTAGACTACAGACCCGCAGGCTTTTTGAAAAATTCTGTTCGATCGATAGATTCGATCAACATCGGAAATCGTCTTCCCTCTCGCTCCACCTCTACGGGGATCTGGGTTCCTGCGCCGCCAAGAGACCAGGCCTTGCGATACAGGTCAAGCAAAGTGCGCACCTCGCTGCCCGCTACAGCAGTGATGAAATCGCCCGTGCGCATTCCTGCACGATACGCCGGACCATCCTGGCTGACCCGAAGCACGGCAACGTAGCCGCTGCTGTCATCGGTGGTCACGCCAAGCCAGGGGTTGACCCGAGTTGTGCGACGTCCCTGAGCGATTAGATCAGCCTGTATCGGCTTTAAAAGATCAATCGGCACAAAGAGATTTCCGGGTGAATACACTCCGGGGGCCACCGCATCGCGTACAAATAAAGAGCCGATCCCGACAAGCTCACCCTTTTCATTGAGAAGTGCTGCACCAGCCCAGGCCGCGCTTGGCGGGAAGGTATAGATCGGCGACTCCAATAAGTACTCCCAGCTTCCCGCAAAAGGCCTTCGGGACACCAATTGGGTTGCAGCTCCAGGGCCAAGGCCCTCGAAGGGCAAGACAATCATCAGCTCTTGATCTGCGAGGGCAGACGATGATCCGACGCTGATCGGTTTTAACTTAATCGGCAGTATTGGTTTTAGTAACGCGAACCCAGTGGCATGATCGAATCCCACCACCTTGGCCGGGTAAGTGGCCCCTGTTGGCAGGGTCACATCGACCTGCTCGGACTCAATTACGAGGTAGCCGATCGTGAGAATGTGGCCATCCGTATCGATGACCACCCCAGACCCGAAGCGGTTTCTGCCCAGCGTGGCATTCGAGCGGGCATCCTCGACCGCACGGCTCTGCACTGCCACAACAGAATCGCGTAGCGCCATGAGGGGATCGACTGCCGCCGGCTGAGCCCGAAGCGGCAGCGCAATCACCTGAAGGCCCATCAGGGCCGTGAACATCAGCAATGCGGCGCGGCACATGCCAGCTATTGTTCTCCGGCAGGACTTTTCAGGTCAAGGTCCCAGGCCTGAACCAGAGGAATCAGAAGAGTCAGAGCCACTGGCCAGGTAGGGATATCCGAGCACAGACTCGGCCATAGGGTCCATTGCGTAGTAATGTTCTCTCATGGACAGCCCCCTCGTGCTCATTGCCCTCGCCGTGCTGCTGGTCGCCGCAGTGGCCATGGCCGTGCACCATGCAGAGGTCGTGGCCCTCAAAGTCGGTGAACCCTACGGCACCCTCATTCTTGCAGTCTGTGTAACGGTGATCGAGGTGGCGCTGATTGCCGCCGTGATGCTCTCCGGCAATGTGGGCAGCGAGACGATTGCCCGGGATGCGGTATTCGCTGCCATCATGATCGTGGCCAACGGGGTCGTGGGGATTTCGATTCTTGCCGGAGGCATCCGACATCACGAACTGGCCTTTCGAATCGAAGGCTCGAACTCGGCACTCACGGTGCTCATTGCCCTTGCAACCCTGACACTTGTGCTGCCGGGATTCACCACCAGCTCGGCCGGGCCCACCTATATCAATAGCCAACTGATATTCGCCGGAATCTGCTCATTGGCGTTATACGGAACGTTTGTATTTATTCAGACTGTTCGACACCGTGACTACTTCCTGCCCGTCGAGTCTACAGATCTGACCAATAAGGCTGTCCATGTGCCACCGCCCTCTCATCAGCGGGCAGCACGTAGCGGAGCGCTACTTCTCGGGTCTTTGATTGTAGTGGTCGTGCTTGCCAAGGCGCTCACTCCAGCAATCGAGCAGCTCGTGACTGGCCTGGGTGCCCCGAAGGCATTGGTAGGCGTGATGATTGCGGCCCTGGTACTGGCACCAGAGAGCATTGCAGCCATTCGCGCAGCGCTTGCAAACCGGCTGCAGACGAGCCTGAACCTTGCGCTGGGGTCGGCCCTGGCCAGTATCGGGCTCACCATTCCGACCGTAGCCGTGCTCTCGATCGTTTTTGATCGGCCACTCACCCTGGGAATTGGTCCCGTCGACATTATTCTCTTGGTGCTCACCTTATTGGCCAGCATTACGACGATCGCAGGTGGCAAAACCGCTGTGCTTCAAGGGGCGGTGCACCTGATGATTTTTCTGGCGTATCTGTTTTTGACCATCGTCCCCTGAGCCCACAAGACTTCCGGATTCGCTTCACAACAGATGGCGCACATTCTTATCACGGGACATAGCCGGGGGCTTGGCAGCGCGATTGCCGAGCAACTGCTTGATCTTGGCCACCATGTCTTGGGCCTTTCCCGAAACCCGCATCGCCGGCTCGGCAAACCTTATGGGCAACAGTTTCGCGAACTCTCTGTTGATCTCGGCCAGCCGCAGGCCTTAAGTGCGTTTCTGAGTACATCAATTCTGGAAGACTTTTTCAGATCAGCAGACCAGGCCCTACTCATTAACAACGCGGGATTGCTGACACCGATCGGGCCTGCAGGAACACTGGCTCAGGAGCGCATCCTTGAGTCCGTGACGGTCAATATCGCTGCAGCGCTCGGCCTGGCAAATCAGTTTATTGCGACCACAGCAGCGTGTGCAGATCGGCGTATCGCGCATATCTCCAGCGGCGCAGGCCGCAGCCCCTATGCCGGCTGGGGTGTCTATTGCGCCAGCAAGGCGGCCTTGGATCACCACGCACGCTGTCTCAATCTGGAGCTCCAAGGCCGTTGCCGCGTGGAGAGCATTGCCCCCGGCATCATTGACACTGGGATGCAGTCCCAGATCCGTGCCGCATCGTTAGAACAATTTCCGATGCGCCCAAAGTTTGATCAGCTCAAAGAAACAGGCAGCCTGGCGCCCGCCGAGGGCGTGGCAAAGAAACTCATCGGCCATCTGTTCAGTGATGCATATGGCGATTCGCCCTGCTCTGATCTAAGAGACTTTTAACACCGTGGATGACTGCTCCAGTATCAGTCGACGGGCGCGGGCAATCCCCTTGTAGTCGATGACCGATTCAGACATCGATTGAAGGGCCTGAATCAGCAAATCCCGTCGTCCCGGCGCTGCAAGCACATCTGTCAGGCGGGCCACGAAGACTCGAATCAGAAATAAGCAGGCGAACCCCGCAAGCGGGACCGTCACCTGACGTTCACAGCGAAACCAGAGCTGATCAACGCGTGACACATCGGCAAGCGTATCGGCCCCTGGCTGCCGAGACAGCGCATCATTTCCCGCAAGCGTCCAGACATAACGCACAAAGGGCCCTTTTTCGAGCATGGCCTCCGACATCGCAGGGGTTGCCCGTTGAAGCGCATCGTTTTCAGCGACTGGCTGATGAATCTGGATCATCGACTGGCCGAGCTTTTCCTCGGGAGACCAGCCGCTGGGAAAGGCTACCGACATCAGTACCGCATGCAGATCGCCGTTTGCCCCTGGCCGCATCAGAACAAAATCTTCTTGCACACTCAGCGTGAGGGCGGAAAAAAACTCCTCGGAATTCCGCGCCCTAAATCCACCAAGCCAGCGAAAACCGCCGTGATGGTCAATCGGCCCATGATCAGCCGCTACTGCATCCTGCACATGCCCGGCCAACTGCTCGAGCATCGATGCACCAAGCCCCGCAATCGCAATGGGCAGCCTGGCCTGGCCCATCAGCCGATGTTTCTGCGCAATCCATTGTGGCCAGAGATGATCCTCGATCCATAACGGGGCTGGTCCTAATTTCACTAAGTCAGGCCGAACCCGAAATACGGACTCCACCGGAAAAGGAACTTCGGCCCGATGGGGCCAGCCGCCCAGATCGGCCGGGCCCGGCGGCGCCTGCGGAAAGCTTGCCAGAGGGGCAAAAGCTGAGATCTGGGTCGATATGGGCATAGTGCGCTGCGCCTCATTAGGGCAAATACGGAGGATGCCTCATGTTAAAAAGACACCTACACTTTGGCCTGAAAAATCCCCTCCATTTTTAACAAAAAAAGGCAAAAATTCATGAGTAAACCCAGCCGCCTATTGTCCTGCCTGTTCGCGCTCTTGCTGGGCGCCACCACGGGCGTTGCCCTTGCTGATAGCCAGCTCGGCGATGATAAATACCGTCCGAATGTTGGCCAAGAGGGCAAAGATGTGATTTGGGTGCCCACAAACGATGAACTGGTCGGGAAGATGCTGGAGACAGCCAAAGTCACCGCGACCGACGTTGTGTACGACCTGGGCTCAGGTGATGGACGCATTCCCGTGACGGCAGCCCGACAGTTTGGGGCGCGCTCAGTCGGCATCGAGTTCAACCCCGAGATGGCCGCGTTGGCCCGTCGTAATGCCCAGCGCGCCGGAGTTGCCGATAAGGTAAAGATCATCAACGGCGACATCTTTAAAGAAAATTTCACCGAGGCCACCGTGGTCACGATGTATCTTCTCCCTGATCTCAACCTTCGCCTGCGTCCGATTATTCTGAAAATGAGGCCAGGCACGCGTGTGGTTTCTCATGCCTTTGATATGGGCGATTGGGAACCTGATCAGAAAATTGAAACAAGCCGAGCCACCGGCTACTACTGGGTTGTGCCAGCCGATGTTGCCGGCGATTGGGCCATCGAGGGCCTTGAGGGAAATCCCAAGGCCACCTTAAAGCTTTCACAGCGCTACCAGCGCGTGGGCGGCATTCTCACCATCGGCCAGACAAGTCAGCCGATTCTGGGGGCGCAGCTCGATGGCAGCCGACTCTCTTTCCGTTACCTCTCCGCTGGCGGCACACTGCATACCGTAAAGGCCGTGATTAAGGGCAACGCCCTAGAGGCGGAACATCAGAGCGGCTACTCGTATTCCCAGGTAAAGGGCACACGCCGCTAGGCGTTGCCCACGCAAGTGAATTCAGCAGCAACGCCGCAGCGAATGCTGCGGCCCCTGGGGGCCGTTGCGATCATCGTCGGCATCGTTATCGGTGCCGGGATCTTCAAGACACCGTCGATGGTGGCATCGGTCACCGGTGATATCGGCTGGCTTGTTCTCATCTGGTGTGCGGGAGCCATCATCTCTCTTGCCGGTGCGCTCTGCTATGCAGAGCTGTCCACTGCCTATCCCCATGCCGGTGGGGATTATCATTTTCTAAGCCTTGCCTACGGCAAAAATATTTCGTTTCTGTATGCCTGGGCAAAGGCCATGGTGATCAACACTGGGTCAATCGCACTATTGGCTTTTGTGTTTGGCGACTACATGAGCAAAGTCATTCCTTTAGGCGATGGATCTTCAGTGATCTGGGCGGCAGGAATCATCGTTACGCTCACATTGATCAATATTATTGGATTGCATATCTCTTCACATCTGCAATCTGTTCTGACCGGACTCGAAGTCACCGGGCTTGTGGTAATTATCATTGCCGGCTTTTTCTTCACCGGCCCGGTCGGTCCCCAGCCGGATGCCTTCTCGGCAACACCACCGATTGGATTAATGGGGCTGGCCTTGGTCTTTGTGCTGCTAACATTTGGCGGCTGGAACGAAGCGGCCTACATCTCCTCAGAGGTCAAAGGCGGAGTGAAAACAATTGTTCCGGTGATCATCGCGAGCCTGCTGCTCATCACCGTGATCTACCTTTTGGTGAATCTGGCCCTGCTTTCAGGCCTGGGTATCAAGGGGCTGGCGGACAGTAAAGCACCGGGTGCAGACCTGCTCAAGGCAGCCTTCGGTCCCTTGGGTGAAAAAGCGATTGGTGTCTTTGTCGCCGTCGCAACACTCACCAGCATCAATGCCACTCTGATCGTTGGCGCACGGGCCAACTATGCGCTCGGTAAGGACTGGCCGACGCTCAGGTTTCTTGGCAGTTGGCAGGCCCATCGCGGGTCGCCCACGGCCGCCTATGTCTCCCAGGGCGCGATCAGTCTGGCCTTGGTCGCGTTTGGTGCGCTCCAAACCAGTGGGTTTGAGTCGATGGTGGAATTCACCGCCCCCGTGTTTTGGAGTTTTTTATGCCTTGTGGGCATTGCAGTCTTTGTACTTCGAGTCAGAGACCGTGGCGCCCATCGGCCGTTTCGTATTCCGCTGTATCCCCTGACCCCAATCGTATTTACGACAAGCTGCGGATATCTCGCCTATTCGAGCGTGACCTATGCGCAAAGCAAAGGCGCCCTGCACATATCACTTGGGGTCATGCTCTTCGGTGTGGCCGCCTTGGTCATCATGATGCTTGGTGCGCGGGGCGCACGGGCATCTTCTGACCAGACATAAGTCGTTGCGGCAAGGGCCGCGATGGGCCCTGCCCCAACCTATTGATCCTTAGTCGATTTTTGCGCCAGAGTCTTTTACAACCTTGGCCCATTTGGTCACCTCGGCGTTAACGAGTCGACCAAAGTCTTCCGGAGACTGCCCGCCGGCTTCTGCGCCCAGCGCCTTCCAGGCATCCTGCAGTTCTTTTGTCTGCAGTGCTTTCGCAACTTCTTGCTGCATCCGAACCACGATCTCTCTCGGCGTGCCCGCAGGTGCCCAGAGGGCATACCAGGTCTTGCCATCAAAACCCTTCAGGCCTAGTTCCGCCAACGAGGGCACATCGGGCAGCGCAAAAGAGCGTTTCTCGGTTGTGACGGCGATCGGCGTGAGTTTGCCCGACTTAATCTGCGGCACCGATGAGCCCAGACCATCAAACACCATGTCAATCTGGCCCGCCAAAAGATCTGCCATGGCAGGGCCCGCGCCACGGTACGGGATATGGGTGATAAATGTCCCCGTTGCGCCTTTAAACATCTCACCAATGAGGTGATGGGTTGTGCCGCTGCCCGCAGAGCCGAAATTCAGCTTGCCAGGACGGGCCTTCACGAAGCTTAAAAACTCAGCGTAGTTCTTGACTGGAACTCTGGAGGGATTCACAACAATGACATTGGGAACCGCAGCGACCATGGTCACAGGAACAAGATCTTTTTGAAGATCGTAGCCGAGCTTGGGGTACAGAGAAACGGCAATGGTGTGATGGACTGCACCGACAAGAAATGTGTAGCCGTCTGCAGCAGACTTTGCTGCCGCCTCAGCACCGATCGTGCCGCCACCGCCACCGCGATTGTCAATCACGATTGTCTGACCGAGTTGAGACGTCAACACCTTGCCCAATGGTCGGGCAAACGCGTCCGTACCACCCCCGGCCGGGAAGGGAACAATTAACTTGACTGGCTTATTCGGCCATCCGGCCTGCGCAAAGGCGGGCGCGACTGACGATGACAGCAGGGCTCCCGCGCCAACAGCACCCAGGAATTTACGACGTGACACGATCGACATCATTTCTCCTCAAGCAATCAGACTGCGGTCGACGATCTCAGAAAAGGCTGGCCTTGTGCCCCCGGGAAATCCCCCGTTCAGGCCGGTGCTATGACGTGAGGCCGGACGGGTAGCGGCGCCCTGCATGGCATAATTTGGCCCATGTCGCGAACCGTGCAATGCATCAAACTTGGTAAAGAAGCCGAGGGCCTGGATTTTCCGCCGGTACCCGGTGATCTTGGAAAGAAAATCTGGCAGTCAGTGTCCAAGCAGGCCTGGCAGGACTGGATTCGACATCAGACCATGCTGGTGAATGAATACCGGCTAAATCTCTCCGACCCGAAGGCGCGCAAATACCTGAGCCAACAGATGGAACAGCACTTTTTCGGAAGTGGTGCCGAGGTCGCGTCTGGCTACGTACCGCCAAGCAATTAACCCATCGGCATAGCCTTCGCCATGCCGTGACGCGCCGCCCGCGCTATAGCTAACGAGATTCCCAGGCGGGCCGCTCGGCCCCGACCGATGCTGCCTTAGACCTGCTTTTCGACGTCTTCAATGTCCTGGTGCCGGACATCACGGCCCTTCACCATATAGACCACATGCTCTGACATGTTCTTGGAATGGTCGCCAATCCGCTCCAGCGCCTTGGCCACAAACAACAGGTCAATGGAACGGGAGATGGTGCGGGAGTCCTCGATCATGTAGCTGATCAGAAGCCTTAAGGTGTTTCTAAACTGATCATCCACCGCAATATCTTCGCGGATGACTTCCGCTAAAGACGATGAGTCATTGCGTGCAAAGCCATCCAACGACTGGTGCATCATTTTCATGACCAGATCAAACATGGCTGACAGCTCCACTCGCGGCGTGAATCGGGCATTGCTTTCATGGATGAATAACGCCATCCGAGCGATCTTCTCGGCCTCGTCCCCGATCCGTTCAAGGTCACGAATCATTTTCATGCATGTGAGCACAAATCGCAGGTCATAAGCAGTGGGCTGACGCCGCGCAATCACATGGTTGCAACGGTCATCGATATCGACCTCCATGCGATTGACCTGCTTTTCTCTGTGCAGCACATCCCGCAGTAGGGCGATATTGCCGTCATCCAGGCCAGAGATCGCACTGCGGATCATGCCCTCGACCAGACCTCCCAGCTCAAGCACGCTGGTGCGGATGGCTTCAAGCTCCTTATCGAATTCCTTGGAGGTGTGCTGGGGCATCGGCTGTCCTTTGGGTGTCAACAGGAGGAGTCTAGATCAATCTTGTTTCAGTTATGTTGCAGCCGAACCACGCCCGCCGGGGAGGCCACCAAGGCCAGATCCGCCCTGCGGAGGGCAAAGATCCCATTGGTCACAATCCCTGGAATCTGATTTAAGGTGCGCTCCATAGCCTCCGGATCCTCGATCTGCAGGCCCCGGACGTCCAGAATTGGATGGCCGTTATCGGTCAGCACCCCTGACCGCAGCACTGGCTCACCGCCAAGCGCCCGAATGGCCCAGCTGACGGGTGTGATCGCGGACGCGATGACCTCGCACGGCAGAGGAAACCGGCCCAGGATCTCCACCCGCTTAGAGGCATCGACAATACAAATAAACCGCCGTGCAGCGCTCGCGACGATCTTCTCCTGCGTGAGGGCACCCCCACCGCCCTTAATCATGCACAGACGGGCATCGATTTCATCCGCGCCGTCGATGTACAGATCCATGGGCTCCTTGAGCGCCTCCAGCCCGATGACCCGTACGCCCAAAGACTCCAGGCGGGTAGATGTCCGGCGTGAGCTGGACACAGCTGCCGCCAGCCGAACCCCCGCACGCGCCAATTCATCAATAAAACAATCGACCGTAGAGCCCGTGCCGACCCCCAGTATGGTTCCCTCCCGTACCTCGGCCACAGCCGCCTTCGCTACCGCAATCTTCAACGCCTGTTGGTCCGGGATCGTCATACAATGCCTTGGGTCAAAAGTAGAGGAATTGTGCCATGTCTAAAGTGAAGTACGACTGCAGCAAATGCCCGGGATACTGCTGTAGTTACCCCCGAATCTCTGTCACTAAAAAAGATGTCCGCCGGCTGGCAAAGCACTTCGGCATCACAGAGGCGGCCGCCTGGAAAAAATATATTGAGCGCTATGTGGTCGAAGACGGGGAAGACAAAGGCGAAGTCGAACATATCCTGAAGCATAAAAAAGACCATATCTACGCCACGATCTGCCAATTCTTTGATCGTGATGAGCGACGCTGCACCATCTACGAAGCCCGCCCAGGCGTCTGTCGTGAGTATCCGGATGGCAAAGTCTGTGGCTATTACAACTTCCTGAAGTTTGAGCGCAAACACCAGGGCGATAAGGAATTCATTCCCAGCGCGTAAGCCGTGATGTCAGGCCCACTTAATGGGCCGGCATGACATCCCCGCTGGTCAGCCACTTCGGCCAGCGCTGGGCAACCCAGGCATAGAGCACAGGCAGCACGATTAGCGTCAGAACGGTTGCACTGACCAGACCACCGATCACCACGACTGCCAGCGGCCGCTGTGTCTCGGCGCCAATGCCGCGCGATAGCGCCATAGGCAGCAGCCCAAGCATTGCCAGTAGCGATGTCATCAACACGGTGCGCAGTCGGGTCAGCGCACCCTCGCGAACGGCCTCTAGTGCCGCAACCCCAGACGCAAGTCGGCCATTAAAATCCGAAACAATCACCACCCCGTTTAAGACCGCCTGGCCAAACAGGGCGATAAAGCCGATCGCCGCCGAAACCGATAGCGGAATGCCTGTCAGCATCAGCGCAAGAATGCCGCCAATCATCGCCAACGGGATGTTCACAATAATCAAGGCCGCACTTGCCACAGAGCCAAACGCATTAAAAAGCAGCAGAAAAATCAACAGTATCGATAAAGGAACCACCCACGACAGTCTCGCCATCGCACGCTGCTGGTTCTCAAACTCCCCTGACCAAATAATCGAATAGCCCGCAGGAAGCACCACCCGTTCCGCCACCCGATCCTGCATGTCCGCCACGACACTGCCCATATCACGATCACGGATGAATACCCCGATTGCTGCTACACGCTGGCCGTTTTCCCGGCTAATGTTCATCGCGCCCTCGGTCATATGAAAGCGCGAAAATTCCGCTAGAGAAATCTGACCGCCACTACTGGAGGGGACCAGTACCCGATCCAGACTCGGCAGATCACGGGCCTCTGGCTTAAGCCGAACAACCACACTAAATTTTCGCTCTCCCTCCCAGAGTTCGGTGGCCGCCTTACCCGCCAGTGATGCCTCGACCACATCCTGGACATCGGTGATGTTGATGCCATAACGGGCGGCAGCGAGCCGGTCAATTTCAAGGCGAAACTGCGGCAAATTGCCATCGCGATCGATAAAACTCCTTCTCACGCCCTCGACGTTTGCAACCTGCTCACGCACCTGACGGGCCAACTCCTTTAACTTCAGTGTGTCATCGCCCTGCAGCTTAATCACGATCTGGCCATCAATCTGGGAGATGCTCTCGAGTACGTTATCTCGAATCGGCTGGGAAAATGTCGGCTCAATACCAGGAATGTGCGCGAGCGCAGATTCCATTTCTCGAATCAAACCGTCTTTATTTAGCCCCGAACGCCACTGCTGTGCGGGCCTCATCTCGACATAAAACTCTGCCGAACTGAAAATCTTTGGATCAGTGCCATCATCCGGCCGCCCCACCTTCGAGATCACGGTGGCTACCTCGGGCACCTGCTTAAGTGTTTCGCGGATCATGCGCGCGGATCGTGCTGATTCCTCGGGCGATACCGAGGGTGGTAGCGACACATTCACCCAGATCGACCCCTCGTTGAGCTCTGGCAGAAACTCACTTCCCAGCTGCGAGGCGACCACAGCCGCCATGAGAATCGCGCCGATTGCAAGACCAAATACCTTCTTGCTCTGACTCAGGCTCCAGTCAAGTGCCCGGGCGTAATGCTTTTTAAACCACTCAACAACGCGGTTGTCATGCTCTGGAACCTTGCGCAAAAACCAGAAACACGCCAACGGCACGAGTGTGAGCGAAAGAATCAGTGAGCCCACCAGCGCAGAACTCACTGTCCAGGCCATGGGGGAGAAAATCCGGCCCTCGTGTCGCTGGAGCGTGAAAATAGGAATATGGGCGACGATGATAATCAGCATGGAAAACAAGGTGGGCCGGCCCACCTCTGTGGCCGCCTTCAAGACCGCAAAGCGTCTTAGCCGGGAGATCTCAATTCGCCTTTTTCCAAGCTCGCCGAGCCGCCGAAAAATGTTCTCCACCACAATGACAGCCCCATCGATGATGATGCCGAAATCCATTGCACCGAGCGAGAGCAGGTTGGCAGGAATTCCCACAAAGGTGAGCCCAAGAAAAGTGGATAGCAGTGCCAGGGGGATGATCGAGGCAACAATCAAAGCTGCACGAAGATTGGTTAGAAAGAGCAGCAACACCACAACCACCAGGACTGCACCTTCAGTCAGATTGGTAAACACCGTGGTCAGGGTCTTATCAATCAGCCACGAACGGTCGTAGTACGGCTGGATCTCCACCCCCTTGGGCAGCTGCATACGATTAATAAATTCAATTTTTTCCTTAATTCCCGCAAGCACCATCGATGGGTTCTCGCCCTTTCGCATCACGACAATTCCATTGACCATGTCATCGAGATTGCCGTCAGGGCCCGTCTGACCCACCACACCTTGAGCAGGTGCCCCCCCTTGCCGAACGGACGCGATATCTCTGACCAATACCGGTGTTCCCCTATTGGCAAGGACGACGATATTGGCAATGTCTGCCGAGGACCGAAGTTCGCCTAGAGATCGAATCAGGTATTGCTGGTTACCGTGGCTGACCGCACCACCACCGACGTTTGCACTCGCCCGAGACAGGGCCTCGAACAGCTGCGGCAGAGTGATCTTGTAGTCCCGCATCTTTGCAAGATCAGGATTGACCTCGTACTGCTTGACGGTACCGCCCATGGTGACCACATCCGCCACGCCCGGCACTCGGCGTAGATGCCGCTCCACCACCCAATCCTGGAGCGTCCGCAGATGCTGCGTGGAGTAGCCTTCGCCCACCAAACGAAAACGAAAAATCTCTCCAATTGCAGTCTGGGGAGGCTGGATTCTGATCTCAGCTCCTCGGGGCAGGCTGACGTTTTGTAGCCGTTCATTTACACGCTGCCGGGCCAGCTGATCGGAAGGCCGATCGTTGAAGGTCATAACGGTGTAGGACAGGCCAAACTGGGTATGGGAAAACAGTCGAACCGAATCAGGTAGCCCGGAGAGCGCGACCTCGATGGGCAGGGTCACCTGACGCTCCACTTCCTCGGCCGCACGTCCCGGATACAGCCCGATCACGGTCACCTGGGTATCCGAGACATCCGGAAAGGCCTCAATCGGCAGATTCTTAAATGCAATCAGCCCCGATACCACGAGGACCAAAAGCCCAAGCAAGACCAGCAGCGGCTGATGAAGCGCGACAAATACGATGCGTCGAATCAAGGCTTGCTTCCCTGGGGCGTGCCGGATTCAGGGCGCGCACTCGCGGAACGCAGCAAGATCTGCTGCATATACAGATTGCCATCCGTTACGACGCGCTGATTGATCTCCAGCCCCATGACAATCGTGCGGCCCGCAATCTCGCGGATGACTCGAATTTCCTGCCGCGTGTATTTAGTCTCAGAATTCTGAATGAACACATAGCGTTTCTCGCCCACCAGAAACACAGCAGTGGAGGGAATTGAAAATAGCCGATCGGCGGCTCCGGATTCCAGTCCGACAGGAAGACTAACCGTGACAAACATCTCCCCTTTTAACTGTCGGTTCTGGTTCGGAACGATTCCTCTTAGGCGAAACGTTCGTGTCACCGGATCTAATGACTCAGCGAACTGCACTACTGATCCCGAAAACGGCTGATCAGGAAATACCAGTGAGCTCACGCTGATAGGAAAAGGCACCCGTACGGGCATGATCTGTCGAAGATCCAGTTCTCCCAGATCGATCCATACCCACAGCTGCGACGGATCTGTCACCAGAAACAAGGCGGTCGATGACTCCTGATCCGCACGAATCTCCTGCCCGGGATTAATGGACATCTCCGCCACCACACCAGCAATCGGCGAGCGCAGAAGAAAAAGCCCCCCTGCGCTGTCCGTTGGATCATCGCTGGCAGGCTGCGACCGCATAAATTCCGCCTTCGCGCGTTTATGCTCATTCTCGGAAATTTGTAATTCACGCTGGGACAAGATGCCGGCCTTAAACAACAACCTGGCCCGCTGAAGACTCGACTCTGCAAGCTGATAATCCGCCTCGGCCCGGGCGTATTCGCTGGACTGAATTTCTGCTAAAGGCTGGCCCATCTGTACCCGATCGCCGACTTTCACCAGAGAACGAATGACACGGCCATTAAAGGGGGATCGAACACGACTGGTGCGGTCCTCCGCCCAGGCAAGGCGGCCAGGAAACCCAGTCTCAATGAGGGCTGCCGCATCAACCGATTCTGTCCGAATGCCATCTGGTCGCTGATGAAAAGTAATAGCGCTCTCATTGACGGTCGGCGGAATACCCGGCCGGACCCGCTTATCTTCCTGTTTGAGCCAGAAGATTCCGCCGACCAGAATTACTGCAAAAATCGACCACGAGAGCATCAGGCGCCAGCGTAGCTTCAGTACCTGAGATAAGGGTGTAAATGGGTTTGAATGTGGGTCCACGATCGGGTTCTCGCCAGGCAAGGTCACGGCTGAGTTTCAGGAATGCCAACAAACCGGAATACCGGGTCATCGGCCTGGGGGGAAATTCGCAGCAGGGCCCTGGCCAGGGCATCTGATTTTTCATACTGAAGACGCGCCTCAAGCGTATCGATCTGAAGTAAACGATAAACGCGCAACGAATCCAACATATCGAGCAGGCTAATGGCCCGCTGCTCATAAGCCAGACGAATGCTGGACGATAATCGTTCGCCCAAGGGCACGGCATGGTCACGCAGGCGCCGCCAACGGTTGAGTGCAATGCTTCGCTCTTCTAAAAGTGTTGTCTGCTGAGTGTTGGCCTGCTGCTCTAAACGTTCTCGCTGCAGCAAGGCCGCTGCAAACTCGGCCTCTGCCCTTGCAAGCTCACCCTCATGCCGATGCCAGGCATAGAGCGGGATCGATATCGAAAGGCCATAGGTATTTCCATCGCCAGCAGGCGCAGGGTATCGATCGGCCTGAACACCAACAGATACATCGCGTGTGCCCAGCTGGCGGGCGAGTTCACGTGCGGACTTGGCCTGCTCGACCTGGGCCTGGGCAGCCGCAATTTCCGGTCGGATCGCCAGGACATCGGGCGAGGGGAAATCGCCCTGCAATGCCGGCCAGGGACCCTCGATAGCGAGATCTGTTGGCGGACTCGGAATCGCCAAGACAAAAGACAGTAACTGCTGTACTCGGATTCGGTCGGCGCGTGCCTGTGCCTGGTCGTTTTCGATACGCTGTAGATCAATTACCACCCGGCTGTAATCTGCCTGGGCAATGTCACCCGCCTCGAGTCGAATTCTTGACACCTCCTCGATCCTTCGAAAGTCGACCAGTACCGACTCCAGTAACGATTCGCGCTGGCGGGCAGCCCAAAGCTCACTCCAGGCATGGGAGAGTGCCAATAACGCCAGGCGGCGCGTATCAGCGGCCTGCCAACGGCTCGCCAGTAAGCCGCTCTCGGCGCGTGAGATACGCAGACCACGTTTGCCGCCCCGCTCAATCAACTGATCGATCCGCGCCAGCCAATCAATCTGATAGTCCTGGTTCGGCCCCCTGACACCCCGCTGCGGATTAATGCTGGCCGCACCAAAGGAAGCCTGGGGATTCGGGATCTGGCCGGCGATCACCCGGTCGGCACGGGCTGCATCAAGGGCAGCTGTTGCAAGCCTGATCTCAGGATTGCAGCGCACCAGACGCTCAACCGCGCCCGCCCACTGAATTGGGCCGGATACGGGCGAACCGCAGCCGGGCTCAGCCTGAACGGACCCCGCCCCCACCGCTGTGCAGAGCCCCAGCCATAACGACAATCGCCGTGCAGTCGCACCGAGGCGCTTAATCTCCATTCGGCAACCCTAAGCCGTTAAACTTTCAAACTCCTTTCAGCATGAGTCAAATCCCACCACCTCGACCGCCTTTTGGCGTGCAACCATGCCTGGCGAAACCATACTAGTCATTGAAGACGATCCCCAGATTGCACAGGCAATGGGCTATCGGCTATCCGCAGAGGGGTTCTCCGTGATTGCCGCCTCCGACACGGTAAGCGCCGACCGCCAGCTTGAGTTGGTGACCCCCGATCTGGCCATTCTGGACGTGGGACTTCCGGGAGAGGATGGTTTTAGCTGGCTAGATCGACACGCGTTGCTCACCAAGACACTGCCAGTGCTCATGCTGACCGCACGCGGCAAGACAGAGGACAAAGTCAAGGGACTGCGGCTCGGTGCGGATGACTATCTCACCAAGCCGTTTGAGTTCGCCGAGCTCCTGGCGCGCATTGACGCCATTTTGCGACGGCGGCCCAGTCAATCTCATCCGACCACCCAATACGGCAATCTCATCATTCGACACGACGCAAAACGGGTATTCATTAATGATCTGGATATCGATCTATCCCCACGGGAATACCATGTGCTGACAGTCTTGGCCGAACAGCCCCAACGGGTCATGAGCAAATCTCAGATTCTTCAGCGGCTTGCCGATCAGGATTTGAAAGCTGCGGATCTGAATGACTCAACCATTGAAGTCATTGTTCACCGGATCCGTAAAAAATTAGAGTTGGCCAGCGTCGAGATTGAGACCGCCAGAGGTTTTGGCTACCTTTTAAAGCCTGCCGCGTTGCCCTCTTCACACTCACCCACGCCATCTTCCTAACGTGCGCTCTGCCCCTAGTCTGAGATCCCTGCTGCTTCTAAGGCTGCTGCCGATCCTGCTCGGCGCCATGCTGATCTCAGGTGCGCTGTCTTATTTTGGCGCAAAGTATTACGTGAACCAGGCGTTTGATCGGGTTCTGGTCGATACGCTCAATGGCATCTCGAGCCGAATCCTGATCAAAGACCGTCGGCTTGTCTTTGATTTTCCAGAGGCGGCACAGAAGATATTTGAGTGGGACATTGACGACGCAGCCTATTTCCGAATTGAAAGCCGAAAATCCGGCCATATCGCTGGCCAGACTGATCTGGAATTAACGCTGCCTGCAATCTCATCACAGGCGACAGCCACCACGATGAGGGACAGTACCTATCGGCAACGAAAAATTCGTGTGGCCATGACGACTGTCACGCCGGCGGGTTTGGACGACCAGATCCGTGTTGTCGTCGCTGAAACCACAATCTCCAGGGATGTAATGACCCGCGAGATTGCCCTGACTGTGCTGATTGCCCAGCTGGTGCTCATTGGACTGGCCGTGCTCGTGGTCTGGGTGACCATGCGCCGGGCGATCACCCCAATCTCTCAGGCCGCCCGAGATCTTGAGCAAAGAACACAGCACACTCAGGAGCCGTTAGATGACTCGCAGATTCCCGAGGAGATTCGTCCCCTGACATCAGCACTCAATGCCCTGCTGTCAAGACTTCATCAGGCACTCGCCCTTCAACGGCAGTTTGTCGCCGATGCAGCCCATCAGCTGCGTACACCTCTTACCGCACTGCGGCTGCACCTGGAGAATGCCCAGCTCGCCAAGGACCAGGCCGATATTCAGCCCATGCTCGCCCAGGTACAGATCGCCGCCAATCGCGCAATCCGAGTTGCCCAGCAGTTGCTTACGCTGGCCGAATCTGAGGAACGGCTGCTAAGGGGGGACAAAGATACATTCAACGTATCTGCCCTACTGACCGAGATCAAAAATCTCTGGGAGCCGCAGATCTTAAAAAATGGCATGCAGATTTTGATTGATTCAAGGCATGCGGACGCCCTTCCCGGACAGGATATCTGGCTGAGCAGCAGCCGAGATCTGGTCGTCCAGATTCTGGATAACCTGATCGATAATGCGCTGCGTTACTGCCCAAGTGGCTCGACGATCAAATTGTCTGCAGAACAACTATCAGACGCCAGTATTCAAATTGTTGTGGAAGACAATGGCCCAGGAATTCCTGAATCCGAACGAGCCATGGTGATTCGGCGCTTCTACCGTGGCGACCAATCCCCCAACAATGCACAGCAGCCGCAGAGCCCGGGCAGCGGGCTGGGGCTTGCGATTGCCCATGAGATCATGATGCGTCTGGGTGGCAAGCTTCAGATAACGACTGCATCATCGGGCCAAGGAACTCAAATCATGCTGACATGTCCACATCACTAATTTGATGAAATTAACTCGCAGAGCCCAAAATGCCTTGCATAGCGGGGATGGAGCTTGGCGAGATCAAGCAACATGAGAAAATCTGCGGTATTGAAGTCCGGATCCCAGCTGGGCTCAGAGCAAATCACCGCACCCATGCTCAGATACGCTTTTAGTAATGGAGGCTCATTGAAATGTTCCAGCGGCGAAATGGACTCCAATGGCAATCTAGTTCGAGGATATGCCTGTAAGGCGGGATCAATCTCTGCCTTACGCTGAACATGTTGCCACAAACTTACTGCCTGAGCACCACCATCCCGCATGCTGACACTTGCGCACCCAACCAGATAACGACAGTGATGTCGCCGCATATACTGGGCGATTGCCTTCCATAACAGCATAATGACCGCACCGGTCCGGTGATCCGGGTGTACACAGGAGCGGCCTAGCTCGACAAGATCTGGAGCAAACCGTTGCAGCCGGATCAGTGAGAACTCACGCTGACTGTAGTACCCACCTATCTTCCTCGCCTGCTCCGGCAACAGAATGCGGTAGGTCCCCACAACCCGCATCGAGCTCCGATCTCGCACGATGATGTGATCACAATAGTCATCAAATTCATCCTGGTCGAGACCCTTTTCCGGCCCGTGAAAAACGGCTCCATATTCCTCGGAAAAAACCTGAAATCGAAGCTGCTGAGCATCTCGAACCTCATCCACAGAGGATGCAAGCGAGACCCGATACGATTCCGTTTCAATCGCAAAGGAAAGATCAGTCGGCGAAGTCCCCACCCAGGCAGGTACAAAAAAATGCGCTTCCGCCTTTGTCAGATACCGTTGAATCAACATTTCGGTCATTGGTTGATTACCTCGTTAGTGGAGTTAAGCTCTCTGATTGACGCTCTTGGGCCTCGAGTGGTGACCTTAAAGGGACTAATGAGTCGTAAAACTGCTGTGTCGCCAACTCCCAAGTAAATGTCTGTGCGTGAGATATCGCCTTGACACGCGGGATCTTCAAGGCAGAAAGACATGCCTGACGCAGATCCGGATCCAACGCACCCGCCCCGCCATCACCAATAACGTCGATCGGCCCGACAACGGGATATGCAGCAACTGGGAGCCCACATGCCATTGCCTCAACCATGACAAGTCCAAAGGTATCAGTCTTACTCGGGAACACGAATACATCGGCGCGACTATAGAGTTCCGCAAGGTCCGGCTGTGAGAGCACACCCGTCCAGCGCACGTCTGGGTACCGACGTCTTAATTCGTCGCCCAACGGCCCCTCGCCTGCAACCCATTTGACTCCGGGGAGATCAAGCTCAAGAAACGCTTCGATATTCTTTTCTACAGCAAGCCGACCCACGTAGATAAAGATCGGACTCACCGGATTTGGCGACTGTTGGGGACATCTCGGAAAGAAAATGTCATGGCTTACACCCCGCGTCCAATAGGTTAGATTTCCAAAGCCTCGGGCGTCGAGCTCCTTCATCAGGGTCTCGGTAGGCACCAACACAGCAGAGGATGGCCTGTGAAAGGCCTGAAATAATCGATAGAGCCAGCTGACGGGGATTCCGATCCGGGCGTTCACATACTCCGGAAATCGCGTGTGATAGGCGGTGGTAAACCCCCAGCCCTGACGAATGGCTGCCCTGCGGGCAGCCCATCCTAAGGGGCCCTCTGTTGCGATATGCAATGCATCCGGCTTGATTTCAGCAATACAGCGCTCCACTCTTCGAGCGGTCGTGATTGCGAGGCGAATCTCCGGATAGCTGGGACATGGAATCGTCTTGAAAAGAGCGGGTGACACTATCTCTACCTGAACCCCCATTCGGCGAAGTTGGCTGGCCGTATTCAATAAGGTTCTCACGACACCATTTACTTGTGGATGCCAGGCGTCTGTAACGATTGCAATGCGATGGGGCTTAAATTGAGAGGGCATGCTCTTCGATCTCCATCTGTTGAGACTGGCGATAGGGCCAATAAACGATCTTGAGTTCTCCAGAGTGCGTCTCGACAAGCGCGGAGAGACTCTCAACCCAATCACCGTCGTTGCAATACAAAACCCCGTTGATATCCCGGATCTGGGGCTTGTGAATATGGCCACACACCACACCGTCATAGCCGCGTCGACTTGCTTCCGCGGTCACAATCTCCTCAAACGAATTGATGAAAGCAACTGCGTTCTTCACTTTATGCTTTAGAAACTGCGACAAAGACCAATACGACAGACCGAGTCGGTGCCTCACCTGATTAAAGTGGTGATTCAGTCTGAGTATTAGCGTATAGAGACCATCCCCGAAATGAGCCAGCCAGCGTGCGTGTTGGATGACGCCATCAAACATATCCCCGTGCATCACCCACAGCCGGCGGCCATCCGCCATCTCATGGACGGCCTCGTCGGCAATCTGAATATCGCCAAAGGCCAATCCAAGAAACTGCCGAAGCGCTTCATCGTGATTACCTGCAATATAGGTCACTTGCGTTCCTTTACGGGCCTTACGCAAGATCTTCTGAATCACATCATTGTGGCTCTGCTTCCAGAACCATCCCTTCTTAAGCTGCCATCCATCGATAATGTCTCCAACAAGATAGAGATACTTCGACTCGTTAGCACGCAGGAAATCAAGCAGGAACTCCGCTTTACAGCCGGCTGTTCCAAGATGTATATCCGAGATGAAAATTGCCCTGTAGCGATACGGGGCTGGGTCAACGCCAATAGGCTCCTGAGGCTTCATGAGCGCCCACTGTCACATGAAGTGGTTACAACCCCATTACAGTTTTGTGAAGAATTTTTTAAGCTTCGGGTATCTTGGAAAATAACCGTAAAATTCGCTCATGACATCAAACAAAAAACAGGCCGCACGAATAAGTGCTATGAGCCTGATCTTCGGCCTGATTTGTATCGGTTCCGATCCAGCAATGGCGGCCCGGCCTTTCGTGACTGATGATGCCCGCCTGACGCAAGCGGGGAGTTGCCAAATAGAATCCTGGTCTCGGTTCTATCGGTCAACTAACGAGCTCTGGGCTCTGCCCGCCTGTAATCCAACCGGAGGATTTGAACTGACCATCGGTGCGGGCCGGGCGTTTTACCGCGGATTTGAGACAAACGATTACATCATCCAGGGCAAGACCTTATTTCGAACACTGGAAGCGGGTGGCTTTGGCTGGGGAATCGCTGCAGGCAAGATCGCCCACCCCGCAGTAAACCCAGGCCCGAATTTACTCGGAAATCACTATATTTACATTCCCTTTTCGGCGGCAAGTCAGGACTCCAAACAAGTCCTTCACATCAATCTCGGAGCACTCAGAAATCAATCTGCCGGAGACGCAAGAGGTACATGGGGGCTGGGACTCGAACTGAATCAAACCGACCGACTTCAATGGATTGCGGAAGCGTTCGGTGATCACACCAGCCGGCCCTTTATTCAGGCTGGGGCGAGATACGCGATCCAGAAAAATCTTCTGCAGATCGATATGACTTTCGGGGGGCAGTCGTATGGGCCCGTCTCCAGTCGATGGCTAAGCCTTGGGCTTCGTTATACTCCGGACGACATCTTAAAATCCCGTTAAGCGCCCGTTCCCGCCTCCATGCTGAGAAATCTCCTGCAACTAGCGCGTCGACGCCTGATTTCAGCCTTCCTCTACTCGTTAGAGGGGTTCGGCGCAGCCTGGAAATCTGAGGAGGCAATTAAAGTCGAGGCTTTTTTGCTGCCTTGGCTGATTGCAGCGGCGCTTTATCTCGGCGACTCCGGGACTGAGCAGGCCGTTCTGATCAGCTGCTTATTTCTGGTACTCATCGTTGAGCTTCTAAATACAGCTATCGAAAAAACAATAGACCGTATCTCAACCGAACACCACACCCTATCCAAAACCGTAAAGGATATGGGTAGTGCTGCGGTTCTCGGCGCAATTTTGAATACGGTTGTTGTCTGGGTATTGATACTCCTCTGATTCGAAACTATGATGCCGATCAAGGCAAATGGTCTCCGGATTTGACAGCATACTTTGCTTCCACTATATTTCGATAATATTAGAAAAATAGTATGATATGTTGATGAATAACACGCACGCCATCACTGCCTTTATCGCGCTGGGACAGGAGTCCCGACTGAATATTTTTCGCCTAATTGTCCAACGGGGTCCGAATGGCCTTACACCTGCGGAGATCATTGAGAAGTTAGGCATCGCAAACGCCACACTGAGCTTTCATCTCAAAGAACTCCACCGGGCCGGTCTTATTTTTGTGGAGCGACAAAGTCGGCATCTCTTTTACAGACCGAATCCGGAGCTGATTCAACAACTTAGTGACTTCCTTCTTGAGAACTGCTGCGCCGGAAAGCCATGCCTTCCCGCAACGGCCTCCAGGAAGGTAAAGGTATCAAAATGAAAAAGTACAACATCCTGTTTATTTGCACACATAACTCATCTCGCTCCATCATCGCCGAAGCCTTGGCCAGTACGCACACCAGCGGTCGATTTGAGGGGTACTCAGCGGGATCCTCTCCATCACATGCCGTCAATCCTTTTGCAAAAGAAATTGCGCTTACACTCGGATACCCAGAATCGAAATGTCGCAGCAAGAGCTGGGATGAATATGCTGTATCGTCAGCTCCGCAGATGGATTTCATCATTACAGTCTGCGATAACGCGGCCGGAGAGGTCTGTCCAATATGGCCAGGTGCGCCTGTGACAGCCCACTGGGGGTTTCCCGATCCGTCCCGGGCGGAGGGTTCTGACGACGTAAAACGTCGAGCTTTTCGCGAAGTGATGCAGGGGCTGCAGAGAAGAATCGATGCGCTCGCGGCCCTTCCACTTGACAACCTGGATCAGATCAGTATCCAGTCGCAAGTCAGAAAACTTGCCGGCGTATGAGTCGATTCGAACGATACCTCAGCGTCTGGGTTGCACTGTGCATCCTTGCTGGAATTAGCCTTGGACAGGTTTTTCCAGATTTGTTCAGGACCGCCGGGGCAATGGAGTTCGCGCAGATCAATCTACCTGTCGGAGTATTGATCTGGGTAATGATCATACCGATGCTAATTCGAGTTGATTTTAGGGCGCTCAGCGAATTGCGGCAGCATGTGCGCGGGGTCGGCGTTACGTTATTCGTTAACTGGTTTATGAAGCCATTTTCAATGGCTCTTCTTGGCTGGATCTTCATTGAACAGCTTTTCGCGCCCCTGCTTCCAGCAGAACAGATCGAGAGTTATATCGCAGGTCTCATTCTGCTGGCAGCGGCACCATGCACAGCGATGGTATTTGTATGGAGTCGGCTTACGAATGGCGATCCTTTATTTACGCTATCTCAGGTCGCACTCAACGATGTGATCATGATCTTTGCATTTGGGCCGATCGTGGCGATCTTGCTGGGGCTCTCGTCAATCAGCATTCCATGGGCCACTCTGGTCACCTCCGTTGTACTCTACATCGTGATTCCAGTAGTTATCGCCCAGATCTGGCGTCATGCCCTGATCGCCCGGGGAGAGGCGGTGTTAGCCCGTACGCTCGACCGAATGGGACCCTGGTCAATTACTGCACTTTTAGTCACGCTTGTTCTGCTATTCGGATTTCAAGGCCAGGCAATTCTCCATCAGCCCGTAATCATCGGCCTGCTGGCGGTGCCCATCTTCATTCAAGTAGTTCTAAATGCGGGCCTTGCCTATTGGCTAAATCGCAGGCTTGGGGAAAAACACGAGGTAGCCTGCCCTTCGGCCCTGATTGGAGCATCCAATTTTTTCGAACTAGCGGTCGCCACAGCAATCGGTTTATTTGGATTTGAGTCTGGCGCCGCGCTTGCCACAGTTGTCGGAGTATTAGTCGAAGTCCCTCTAATGCTACTGGTGGTTCGCGTAGTCAATCATTCAAAGGGATGGTACGAACGGACTTCAGCAAATCCGTAAGTGTGGCCGGGGCAGGACCTCGGCATTCGTTTACAGAGCGTACCCGAGTGGTGATGGGGTGACCGATGGGACTCGAACCCACGACGACCGGAATCACAATCCGGGACTCTACCAACTGAGCTACGGTCACCACTGAACTGCACGTATTCGACACCTGCCACCAGGACTGGCCTGCCGGGAGGGAATCGAACCCCCGACCTACAGCTTAGAAGGCTGTTGCTCTATCCAACTGAGCTACCGGCAGGTGGTCGAGGCTTGCCCCAGGATGAACACATGAGACACCCTGGTCGGGGTGGAGAGATTCGAACTCCCGACCCTCTGCTCCCAAAGCAGATGCGCTACCAGACTGCGCTACACCCCGAGGAGCGGCCGATTATATCAGCGGGTAGAAGGTCAGCCAAAACGGCCGGTGATGTAGTCCTCAGTCTCTTGTTTCTTCGGCTTGATGAAGATCTCGTCTGTCTTGCCGAACTCGACCATCTCGCCAAGATACATGTAGGCGGTGAAGTCTGAGACCCGGGCTGCCTGCTGCATGTTGTGGGTCACGATCGCCACCGTGTAGTCGGCCTTGAGCTCGTGGACAAGCTCCTCCACTTTTGCGGTGGAGATGGGATCAAGGGCTGAGGTAGGCTCATCCAAGAGGATCACCGAGGGCCGCACGGCCACCGAACGGGCAATGCAGAGCCGCTGCTGCTGGCCCCCAGAAAGCGCAAGGCCGCTCTGCTGGAGTTTGTCTTTGACTTCACCCCAGAGGGCCGTCTTGGTAAGGGCCCACTCAACGCGGGCGTCCATTTCACCCTTTGATAACGACTCATATAGACGGACGCCGAAGGCAATGTTCTCGTAAATCGTCATCGGAAATGGTGTTGGCTTCTGAAAGACCATTCCAATACGAGCGCGCAAAAGATTGAGATCCTGCTTCGGGTCAAGAATATTCTGGCCGTAGAAATTAATCTCCCCCTCTGCCCGCTGCCCAGGGTAGAGGCTATACATCCGATTCAAGGTTCTCAGCAGCGTGGATTTTCCGCAGCCCGAGGGGCCAATAAAGGCGGTGACCCGACGTTCCGCAATGTCGAGGTTTACATTCTTCAGCCCCTGGAATTTCCCGTAAAAGAAATTCAGATTACGAATCTGAAGTGCAGTTGTTAATTCGCTTGCGTGATCATCAGTCATGAATGAAATACTCCGTAAGAATCAGCCCGCCAGAAGACGCTAGCGCTGACCACCCTTGTCTCTGAAATACACCCTGGCAATGATGTTGAGCGTCAAGACCGCCAGGGTGATGAGCAGCGCACCGCCCCATGCAAGGCGGACCCAATTGTCATAAGGACTCATCGCAAACTGGAAAATCACCACCGGCAGGTTGGCCATGGGCTTTTCCATATCGACAGAGAAAAACTGATTGTTCAAAGCAGTGAATAACAGCGGCGCAGTCTCGCCACTGATGCGGGCTACTGCCAGCAAGACGCCCGTCACCACCCCGCTCTGGGCGGCACGCAGGGTCACCATGGTGGTGACCTTCCACTGCGGAGCACCAAGAGCAAATGCCGCCTCCCGTAGACTGCCCGGAACCAGTCGCAGCATGTTTTCGGTTGTCCTTAGAACCACCGGGATGGCGATGAGAGATAAGGCAACCGTCCCGGCCCACCCGGAGAACTGCTTGGTCTGCGCCACGATAATGGCGTAGACAAAAAGCCCCAGCACGATCGAGGGGGCACTCAGCATGATGTCGGTGACAAAGCGGGTTACCTGGGCAATCCTGCTGCGGTCGCCAAATTCGGCAAGATAAATTCCCGCCAGAATTCCGATTGGGGTGCTAAATAGTGTGGAGATCCCTACGATTAAGAGGCTGCCAACGATCGCGTTGGCCAGACCACCGCCCTCCGAACCCGGGGCTGGAGTCGACTGCGTAAATAAATTCCAATCCAATGCAGCGACGCCATTTTTGAACAGAATGAACAAGATCCACAGCAGGACGAACAGCCCCAGGGCCATCGCCGTCATCGATAACGTTAGCCCAATCACATTGGCCCTGACCCGTCGGCGGTAGAGTTTTTCATTCATGATGTCACGCTCGGCCCAGGATTAAGTTTTCGCACCCTTGGCGCGCTCGGTTCGAATAATCAGAATTTTGGCCAGCGCTAGCACAAAGAAGGTAATTACAAAAAGCAGGAATCCCAAGGCATAGAGGGTCGATAGATGAAAATCCGCAGCCTCGCCAAACTCATTGGCCAGTGTCGAGGCAATTGATGATCCAGGAGCAAATAATGAACTGCTGATCCGCTGAGAGTTGCCAATCACAAAGGTAACAGCCATGGTCTCGCCCAGGGCCCTTCCGAGGCCGAGCATGACACCGCCAATCACACCCTGCTGGGTATAGGGCAGAACCACATAACGGACTACCTCCCAGGTGGTGCAGCCAACACCATAGGCCGACTCACGAAGAATCGGGGGAACAATTTCGAACACATCCCGCATCACGGCTGCAATAAACGGCAGAATCATGAATGCTAAAACGAGCCCAGCAGCAAAAATCCCAATGCCATTGGTCGCACCGCCAAATAGCGGCCCAATCAATGGCATCTGCCCAAGGGTGGACTGAAGCGCGGGCTGTCCATATTCCGCAAATAGTGGCGCAAAAATAAATAGGCCAAACATGCCGTAGATGATCGACGGCACTGCCGCAAGTAGCTCTACCGCGGTTCCCAGCGGCCGGCGTAGCCATACAGGACAAGTTTCGGTTAGAAATAACGCAATACCAAAACTGAGGGGTACCGCGATCAGCAGGGCAATGCCAGAACTCACCAGAGTACCAAAGATAGCGATGGCGGCCCCGAACTCATCGTTCACAATATCCCATTCCACCCGCCAGAGAAATTCAATACCGAATTTCTTAAATGTCGGCCAGGCGCTCACCAGCAAGGAGAGCAGGATTCCGACTAAAGCTACCAGAACAATCAGAGAGAAACTGAGGGTAACCTTATGAAATAAAAAATCCTGCAACCTCTGACGACGGACTACTTCCAGCCGTTGTTGGTCGAGTAGTCCGCTATCTGAGGTTGCCATATTTTTCTGAATGCTTACCGAGCGATCTGGGTCCAGACCTTCTCGGTGATTGCTTTTGTCAGGCTGTCGGGTAACGGCACGTAGTCTAGCTCTTCAGCCATTTTCTTGCCGTTTTTAAATGCCCAGTCAAAAAACTTCAGGGCATCATTCGAGGCGGCCTTGTCCGCGGGCGCTTTATACATCAACACAAAGGTTGCGCCCGTAATTGGCCAGGCCGTAGCGCCCCGCTGATTCACCAGGGAAATGCCCATTCCAGGTGTACCGAACCAGTCTGCGTTCGCGGCGGCTGCAGCAAACGTTGAATCATCCGGATCCACATATAACCCGTTGCGGTTCTCCAACTTGGTATGAGGAATCTTGTTCTTCTTGGCATAGGCAAACTCTACATAGCCGATTGCGCCCTTAACCCGGGCAACGTTGGCTGCAACGCCTTCGTTGCCTTTTCCGCCCACCGAGCTCGCTGCTGGCCACTTCACCGATGCCCCTTTACCGACTTTTTCTGCCCACGGTTTACTCACTTCATTAAGGTAGTCAGTGAAAATGAATGTCGTGCCTGATCCGTCTGCACGATGCACAACCGTAACGGCCTGATTCGGCAATGTCTTGCCGGGATTAAGTGCGGCAATCTTCGCGTCGTTCCACTTGCTGATCGTACCCATGAAGATCTCGGCAAGCACAGGGCCCGTGAGACGTAACTCACCCGGCTTGAAACCGTCCAGATTGATGACTGGCACCACGCCACCGAGTACGGTCGGAAACTGAACCATGCCGTCTTTCTCCAGCTCGGCCCCAGATAGCGGAGCGTCCGTACCACCAAATGTCACCGTCTTGGCGCGGATCTGTCGGATACCGCCGGAGGAACCAATGGACTGATAGTTCAAACCAACGTTAGAGACTTTTTTGTAGGCCTCGGCCCACTTTGCATAAATCGGATACGGAAAAGTTGCGCCAGCGCCAGTAATGTCGGCGGCGGTCGCGGTCGACGAGACACCGAACGCAAGGGCAGCAATCATCAGCAGTTTTTTGAACGAGAACATCATGGGGATTTCCTATGAGGTAAAAGTTGTGTGGGGCAAGTGATCTTCAAACAGCTATGCGACGGAGTCTACCCAGGCAATGTTGCAGCCAGATGACATGGGCCTGCCCAGGCTCAGACCTAAGGGGGAGCCCGGGCCTAGAGCCCGCGTAGGGCCTGGGCAACAGACTGAGCGGTGCTCTCGGCCAAGGTGGCATCTCTGGCCTCGACCATGACCCTTACAACCGGCTCGGTTCCCGAGGCACGGATCAGTAGCCTGCCCTGTTCGGTCAGACGCTGTTGCGCCTGGGCGCAGGCCTGAGAGACCGCCGGGGACTTTTGCCAATCCACAGCGGTCGGCATCGGAACATTGATCAGGGTCTGGGGATAACGCTCAAACTCGCCCACCAACTGGGCAAGCGGCTGATTGAATCGAACGATCGCCGCCAGGACCTGCAGCGCGCTGACAATGCCATCGCCGGTCGTGTGCTGGTCCAGACACAAAATATGTCCAGACGATTCGCCCCCAAGCGACCAGCCCGTCTCTTTGAGCATTTCCATGACATAGCGATCCCCCACCTTAGAGCGACGGAAATCGATATGCATGCGGTGCATTGCATGCTCGAACCCAAGATTGGTCATGAGGGTGCCGACAACGCCAGGGACCATATCAATATTCACATGGCGCACGCGATCCTTCACTATCGCAAATAGCAACTGATCACCATCGAATACGGTCCCCGCATGATCGACCATGATGAGCCGGTCACCGTCGCCATCCAGAGCAATCCCGTAATCGGCTTTTTCTTCAATGACACGCTGGGCAAGCCCCTTGGGGTGGGTCGCGCCCACGCCGGCATTGATATTGAATCCATCGGGCTCATGGCCCATCACGACAATCTCAGCGCCGAGTTCATGAAATACCGGCGGGGCTACATGATAGGCAGCCCCATGGGCGCAGTCCACTACCAGTCTCAGCCCCCGAAGGGACAGGCTCGGGGGAAAGGTGTTTTTACAGAACTCAATATATCGGCCGCTGGCATCGTCGAGTCGGCGAGCCTTGCCCAGCGCTGCGGAGGTAACGCACTGCATCGGCTCATCCATTGCCCGTTCTATTTCCAGCTCGATAGCATCGGAGAGTTTTTCGCCACGGCCATCAAAAAACTTAATGCCGTTATCGTCAAATGGATTGTGCGAAGCGCTGATGACGATTCCGGCCGACAGGCGCATGGCACGGGTCAGGTAGGCCACCGCAGGGGTCGGCATCGGGCCCACCAGCAGCACATTGACGCCTGCAGCGCTGAATCCCGACTCTAAAGCCGACTCCAGCATGTATCCCGATATTCGAGTGTCTTTACCAATCAGCACCGTCGGATGATTCGAACGCCCCCCATCGGCCTGGGCCGAGGAGGACAAGACGCGGCCTGCCGCAAACCCAAGCTTCAGCACAAAGTCAGGCGTGATGGGGGCGGCGCCTACGGTGCCGCGAATGCCATCGGTACCAAAGTATTTTCTGCTCATTTCAGGATTCTAATGCGGCCCACACCTTGAGCGACTCAGCAGTCTCGCGAACATCGTGCACCCGCAGGATCGCCGCTCCATGTGCGCCAGCCCAGATGGCAGCCGCCACACTGCCGAATATCCGCTCTGCGGGGATTTTCTGCCCGGTAATTCCGCCGATCATACTTTTTCGAGATACGCCCACAAGAACAGGCTGCATGTCAGACAAGCGCTCGATAGACCGCATCAGCGCGAGATTGTGTTGAAGATTTTTTCCAAACCCAAAGCCCGGGTCCACCACAATCCGTCGGGAATCAATGCCGCGTGCCTGCATGGCATCGCGCTGACCAATTAGAAAATCATGCACCTCGCGCACGACATCGTCGTAGACCGGATTGGCCTGCATGGTGGCAGGCTCTCCCTTCATATGCATGATGCACAGACCACATGTTGCGTCTGCCACTGCATCGATTGCCTGAGGATCTCGAAAACCGTTTACGTCATTGATCAGATCGACGCCCGCATGGATCACAGTCCGCATTACCTCCGGCCGGCGGGTATCCACCGATACTGGCACACCGAACGTCAGGGCCTGCTCGACCACCGGCATGATCCGATCCAGCTCCTGCTGAATAGATACGACGTCAGCCCCCGGGCGCGTCGACTCGCCGCCGATATCCAAAATGTCGGCGCCCTCGTCAACAAGCCGTTGGGCATGGACAATCGCCTGCTGGGTATTGGGCTGGCCACCCCGCTCAAAGAACTGGCCGCCATCAGAAAACGAGTCAGGCGTGACATTCACAATGCCCATGAGCAATGGACGATCCAACGCCAGCTCATAGCGGCCACAAATGAAAACCGGCGGGGATGCCGCCGGTCTGGGTGAAGCGCTCAAGGCCTAGGCCGCCGCAGGAGCAGTCGGTGCAACGCCGGTCGGACCGGGGCCGCCAGAGTTGGAAGCGCCCGAGCCCGTCTGCTTGGGCGGACGGGGCGGTTTGCCCTCGATGATGTCATTGATCTGATCCGCATCAATGGTTTCCCACTCCAAGAGCGCAGTGGCCATGGAGTGCATCTTCTCTTTGTTGTCCTCGATGAGCTTTCGGGCTACCGCATACTGCTCATCAATAATGCGGCGGATCTCTTTATCGACCTGCTGCATGGTGGACTCTGAGACATGGGTCGTTTTGGTGATCGAACGGCCCAGGAATACTTCGCCTTCGTTTTCGGCATAGACCATCGGTCCCAGCTCATCACTCATGCCGTAACGGGTCACCATGTCGCGGGCCAAGGCGGTCGCACGCTCGAAGTCGTTCGAGGCGCCGGTCGTCATCTGATTCATGAAGACCTCTTCAGCGATTCGGCCACCGAACAATACTGAAATGGTATTGAGCATGCGCTCTTTGTCCATGCTGTAACGATCGCCTTCGGGCAGCTGCATGGTCACCCCGAGCGCGCGGCCCCGGGGAATAATAGTGACTTTGTGCACAGGATCGGTTTTCGGAAGCATCCGCGCCACCAGGGCATGGCCCGATTCGTGATAGGCGGTGTTCTTGCGCTCTTCCTCGGGCATCACGATGGACTTGCGTTCTGCGCCCATCATGATCTTGTCTTTGGCCTTCTCGAAATCGGCCATCTCAACCACCCGGCCATTGCGACGGGCGGCAAACAGCGCGGCCTCGTTGACCAGATTGGCCAGATCAGCGCCCGAAAAGCCTGGCGTTCCGCGGGCCAAGATATCGGCGCGGACATCCGGTGCAATCGGCACCTTGCGCATATGGACATTCAGAATCTGTTCACGGCCACGGACATCCGGCAGGCTGACCACGACCTGTCGATCAAATCGGCCCGGGCGCAGCAGTGCGGGATCAAGCACATCCGGACGGTTGGTGGCTGCAATCACGATGATGCCCTGGCCGGTTTCAAACCCATCCATTTCGACAAGCATTTGATTTAAGGTCTGCTCACGCTCGTCGTTTCCGCCACCAAGGCCAGCACCACGCTGACGGCCCACCGCATCGATCTCATCGATGAAGATAATGCAAGGTGCATGTTTTTTCGCCTGCTCAAACATATCGCGCACACGGGCCGCACCCACACCCACAAACATCTCGACAAAGTCCGACCCGGAGATTGAGAAAAATGGCACCTTCGCCTCGCCTGCGATCGCCTTCGCGAGCAGGGTCTTACCGGTACCGGGCTGGCCGACCATCAGCACGCCCCGCGGGATTCGGCCGCCGAGCTTTTGGAATTTGGAGGGGTCGCGCAGGAACTCCACCAGCTCCTGCACTTCTTCTTTGGCCTCGTCGCAGCCAGCGACGTCGGCAAACGTCACCGCATTGGTGTTCTCATCCAACATGCGGGCGCGGGACTTACCAAACGAGAACGCACCGCCCTTGCCGCCCCCCTGCATCTGGCGCATAAAAAATACCCAGACAGCGATCAGCAACAGCATGGGGAACCAGGACACAAAAATACTCATCAGTACCGATGGCTCTTCCTCAGCCTTGGCCGAGACCCGCACGCCGTACTTCATCAGATCCGAGACCATCCACAGGTCTTGCGGCGCGTTGATGATGAGCTGACGCTCATCGCTGGTCATTGCCCGAACGGTGCGACCTTCCACCATGGCGGACTTAATCCGGCCCTGGCGAGCCTCTTCCATGAACTGCGAATAAGGCATCTCCGGACCGCGGCTCTGACGGGTATCGAACTGCCGGAAAACCGTGAACAAGACCAAAGCGATCACCATCCAGATGGCGGCTTTGGGAATCATGTTGTTCAAGGCATTACTCCTCTGATAGACAAAATTTATCGGGCCCGGGAAAAAATCCTAGTAAGTTCCTTGGATTCTATGCCCCGCATTAAGTTTCCTCAATGGCAGTTTCTCGTGGACACACCCAGAAAGTGGTGACTTTTCAGGGTTTTTCAAGGTCTTTACTGGTTTTCAGGCGCCTGCCGAGCAAAAAAGTCTCGCTGGACTGTGCCCGCGAGGCGGGGGGCTTTCGGGGGGCTACCGTGACAAAGTGCCTTTTGAACTCGGTGACCAGCTGGCTGTAGCCACTGCCCTGAAAGGTTTTGACCAATAACGCCCCTTCTGGCTTCAGATGGGACATCGAAAACTCAAGGGCAAGTTCACAGACATGCATGACCCGGGCCGCATCGGCGGCCCCCACCCCAGAGAGATTCGGGGCCATATCGGAGACCACCAGATCCACCTTCTCGCCATGCAGCCGACTCGCGAGCTCGTTGGCGACGGACTCCTCACGGAAATCCCCTTCGATGAACTCCACATCGGCGATGGGCTCCATGGGCAGCATGTCCAGCGCAATGATTCGACCATGCACGCGGCGCCCACTATCGGCTGGCCCCTTCACAGAGAGCAGCTCGCGACAGACCTGAGACCAGCTGCCCGGTGCACTGCCAAGATCCACGATCGTCATGCCCGGCCGAATCAGCCGGTCACGTTCTTGGATACCCAGCAGCTTAAAGGCCGCCCGCGAACGATAGCCCTTGGCCTGCGCCTCCCGAACATACGGATCGGTGAGGTGCATGTGCATCCACTGGGGGTTAAATTTGTTTTTCTTATTCGTAACGAACGTCCAGAATCTCAACCTGGCGGGCACCGCCGGGGGCATGCACCACCGCCACATCTCCGACCGACTTGCCAATCAATGCGCGGGCGATCGGGCTTGATATCGATATCTTGTTTTCTTTCAGATCAGCCTCATCGTCGCCCACGATCTGATAGGTCACACGCTTATCGGACTCAATATCGACCAGGTCAACGGTGGTACCAAATACAACGCGGCCATCCTGCTCGATCTGCGATGGGTCGATGATCTGGGCCTGTGCAAGCTTGGACTCAAGCTCGGCGATGCGGCCCTCGATAAAGCCCTGACGCTCTTTAGCCGCGTCATATTCTGCGTTTTCGGACAGATCGCCCTGCGCACGGGCCTCTGCAATCGCGTTAATCACGGACGGGCGCTCGACATGCTTGAGACGATTCAATTCCTCTTTCAGCAGTTCGGCGCCCCGAATGGTCAAGGGTGTGGTGCTCATTTCAAAAAACCTTTTTACTTTGCGGCGATCTGCCGGTGCATGCTCTGCACATCAATCACGGTTAGGGAGGCATCCAGAAGATGCCGGATTCCCTCCACGGCGGCCTTCGCACCGGCAATTGTGGTGTAGGTCGTGACCCGGGAGGCCAAGGCGGTGGTGCGAATCGAACGGGAATCCGCGATCGCCGTGCGTTTCTCTTCCACCGTATTCACCACAAACTGTACATCACCATTTTTGATCATGTCCACCACATGCGGGCGACCCTCGGTGACCTTGTTGACCATGGCCACCTCGATGCCGGCCGCCGATATCGCCGCCGCAGTGCCACGTGTCGCGAAAAGCTTGAATCCCAGATCGGACAGCATTCTCGCAATCTCGACCATGGCCGGCTTATCGCTATTTTTCACGCTCACAAAGGCTGCGCCGGAGGTGGGAAGCCGCACCCCTGCGCCCAGCTGAGACTTCACAAAGGCTTCGGCAAAGGTTTCGCCAACACCCATGACCTCGCCGGTCGACTTCATCTCAGGGCCAAGAATCGTGTCCACACCAGGAAACTTCACAAACGGAAAGACCGCTTCTTTTACAGAGAAATATGGCGGTACTACCTCAGCCCCAATGGCCTGGTCATCCAGCGACCGGCCGAGCATGGCCCGCGCGGCAACCTTGGCCAACGGGATGCCGGTTGCCTTTGATACATAGGGCACGGTTCGGGATGCACGTGGATTGACCTCCAGCACAAACACTGTGCCGTTTTGAATGGCGAACTGCACGTTCATCAGGCCCACCACATTTAATGCCCGCGACATCAGTGCGGTCTGGCGCTTGAGCTCGTCGATCAGGTCAGCCGATAACGAGAATGGCGGCAGACTACATGCCGAATCGCCTGAATGCACACCCGCCTGCTCAATGTGCTCCATCACGCCGCCGATGAATACCCGTTTGCCATCGGATAGGCAGTCGACATCGACCTCGATCGCATCATTGAGAAAACGGTCCAGCAGAACCGGCGAGTCGTTGGAGACCTTCACGGCCTCGCGCATGTAGCGCTCGAGATCACGCTGCTCATGCACGATCTCCATCGCCCTGCCCCCGAGCACATAACTGGGCCGTACCACCAGGGGATAGCCGATTTCCTGGGCCAAACGGATCGCCTCTTCCTCGTTGCGGGCGGTGCGATTCGGGGGCTGACGCAGCTCGAGCTTCATGAGCAGTTTCTGGAACCGCTCGCGATCTTCAGCGATATCAATCGATTCCGGTGACGTGCCCACAATCGGAACGCCTGCGGCCTCGAGCGCTTTCGCGAGTTTCAGTGGTGTCTGGCCGCCATACTGAACAATGACGCCGACCGGTTTTTCTTTATCGACAATCTCCAGCACATCCTCGAGGGTGAGCGGCTCAAAATAAAGCCGATCAGACGTGTCGTAGTCGGTGGAGACGGTCTCGGGATTACAGTTGACCATGATGGTCTCAAATCCGTCATCGCGCAGGGCCATGGCGGCGTGCACACAGCAGTAATCGAATTCAATGCCCTGTCCGATCCGATTGGGGCCGCCCCCCAGCACAATGACTTTTTGTCGATCTGTGGGTGCCGCCTCGCACTCCTCTTCGTAGGTCGAGTAAAAATAAGAGGTCGCCGTCGCGAATTCCGCAGCACACGTATCTACCCGCTTATAGACCGGGCGCACATTTAGTGCATGTCGCAGTTTGCGGACTTCGCCTTCGGTGGTGTCCAATAGATAGGCCAGCCGGCGATCCGAAAAACCCTTGCGCTTGAGCACCCGCAGCGAGGCCGCATCCAGGTCTGCAATCGTCATCTTGTCGAGCTCAAGCTCAATATCCACGATCTCTTTGATCTGCACCAGAAACCATGGATCGATACGGGTGAGCTGATGGACCTCGTCGATGCTAAAGCCTTGGGCAAACGCGTCACCGACATACCAGATCCGCTCCGGTCCGGGCTCACCGAGCTCTTCCTCAATGCGCTCACGGTCCGTGGTCTTTTGGTTCATGCCATCGACACCGACCTCGAGTCCACGCAACGCCTTTTGGAAAGACTCCTGGAAGGTACGGCCCATGGCCATGACTTCGCCCACCGATTTCATCTGTGTGGTGAGATGGGAATCGGCCATGGGAAATTTTTCGAATGCAAAGCGCGGCACCTTGGTGACCACATAGTCGATCGTGGGTTCGAACGAGGCAGGGGTCGCGCCACCCGTAATGTCGTTACGCAGTTCATCCAAGGTATAGCCCACCGCGAGCTTGGCTGCGACCTTGGCAATCGGAAACCCCGTTGCCTTCGATGCAAGTGCAGACGAGCGCGATACCCGAGGATTCATCTCAATCACGATCAGCCGTCCATTGGCCGGGTTGATCGCAAACTGCACATTCGAGCCGCCCGTGTCCACACCGATTTCTCGCAAAATAGCGATCGATGCATCACGCATGACCTGGTATTCCTTATCGGTCAACGTCTGAGCGGGCGCTACTGTGATCGAATCACCCGTGTGAATGCCCATCGGATCCAGGTTTTCGATCGAGCAAATAATGATGCAGTTGTCCATCCGATCGCGGACGACTTCCATCTCATACTCTTTCCAGCCGATCAGGGACTCTTCGATCAGCAGCTCATGGGTCGGCGAGGCCTCGATGCCGCGCTTACAGATGGTCTCGAACTCTTCGGCGTTATAGGCGATACCACCACCCGTTCCGCCTAACGTGAAGCTTGGGCGAATCACCAAAGGAAAACCACTGCCGCCGGTGATCTGGCCGATCTGCTTTTGCACTGCCCAGGCCTCTTCCAGGGTGTGGGCGATGCCGGACTTTGCAGAGTCCAGGCCAATCTTGGTCATCGCATCTTTAAACTTCAGACGATCCTCGGCCTTTTCAATCGCGTCTTTCTTGGCGCCGATTAATTCAACCTTGAATCGGTCGAGCACACCCTCGCGATGCAGATCCAAGGCGCAGTTCAGTGCGGTCTGGCCACCCATTGTGGGCAGCACCGCATCGGGCCGCTCTTTTTCAATGATCTTGGCCACGGTCTGCCAGGTAATGGGCTCGATATACGTAACATCCGCAGTTTCCGGATCGGTCATGATGGTCGCAGGGTTACTGTTGACCAGAATGACCTTGTAGCCCTCTTCTTTGAGCGCCTTACAGGCCTGGGCTCCCGAGTAGTCAAACTCACAGGCCTGACCAATCACAATCGGTCCGGCGCCGATGATCAGCACACTGCGGATATCTGAACGCTTAGGCATGTGCACCCCCACGATGCTGCTGCATCAGGGTGATAAAACGATCAAAGAGCGGTCCGATATCGCGCGGGCCGGGGCTTGCCTCTGGATGACCCTGGAAACAAAACGCGGGCACATCAGTGCGTGCCAGCCCCTGAATCGATTGATCGAAAAGTGAGACGTGGGTAATGCGCAGCGTGGCTGGCAGCGCCTGCGGATCTACAGCGAACCCGTGATTCTGGGAGGTAATAAACACCCGCTTGGTCTCCAGGTCTTGCACAGGATGATTCGCACCGTGGTGACCGAACTTCATCTTCAAGGTTTTTGCACCCGAGGCAAGTGCCATGATCTGATGGCCCAGGCAGATGCCGAATACAGGCAGCTTTTTCTTCATCGCGCTCTGGGCGGTGGCGATCGCGTAATCACACGGCTCGGGATCCCCAGGACCATTCGACAGAAAGAGGCCATCGGGCCGTAATGATTCGATCTCTGCAAACGGGGTCTGCGCAGGCATCACGGTGACCTTACATCCCCGATCGGCAAGCATGCGCAGGATATTGCGCTTCACGCCAAAATCGAGTGCCACCACATGAAAACGCGGATCCTGAATTGGCCGATGGCCCACGCCAAGAGACCAGCTGCCTTGGTTCCAGACATACGGCTTGGTGGTGGAGACAACCTTTGCGAGATCCATGCCCACCAGGCCAGGAAATCCGCGCGCTGCGGCAATCGCCTTGGCCGGATCGAGCGGGGCGCCTGGCTCGCCCGCCAGCAGCGCGCCATTTTGCGCACCCTTTTCTCTGAGCAGCCGGGTCAGTCTGCGGGTATCGATTCCTGCAATACCGACCACACCGGCCTGAGACAGGCAGTCCGACAGGCTCTGCTCGGAGCGGAAGTTTGAAACCCGCATCGGAAGATCGCGGATCACCAGACCGGCCACATGGACCTGACCCGACTCGTCGTCTTCGCGGTTGGTTCCGACATTACCGATATGCGGATAGGTCAGCGTCACGATCTGACGGCTGTAACTGGGGTCTGTGAGAATTTCCTGATAGCCCGTGATCGCGGTATTGAAAACAACCTCACCGACCGACAGGCCCACAGCACCGATGGAGTGCCCCTGGAACACCGTGCCGTCGGCAAGCGCAAGCAATGCCTCCGCCACGTTTGTAGACTGGCGAAACAAGAAATTTACCCCCGGAATTTTATGAATTATACGGCCGAACCGGAGGTTTCCGAAATTGCACTAGGTCGTGCCGGAGGCAAATACCGTCAGCGTTGTGATCAGCCCCGCAAGCCAGGCCAGGCTTCGCAGGCCAGACTTGTCCGCAACATAGAACCCGATATAGAGCACCCGACTGGCGAGAAAAAAGAGTGCAAGTCCATCGAGCTTGTCAGGGTCAGCCTTGGTCACCAGCGCAATCGCCATGGCAATCCCAAACCAGATGAATGCCTCCCAGCTATTGGCCTGGGCTGCGTTGGCGCGCCGGCGATAGCCCTCCTGCCGTGCCAGCCACTCCCGCGGCGCCCGATTGTCATAGTCCGAGGCACCCCATTTGGAAATACCCGCACACACAATCGGCAGCAGGCCAGTAATCATCAGACACCACAACGCAACGCTCATAGTTTTCTCCGCTCTCTCACCGCCTGGGCAATCGTGCCCAGGTCGATGTATTCAAGTTCACCGCCCACAGGTACACCACGCGCAAGCCGCGAAATTTTTTTCTCTTCATAGAGCCCTTTAGATTTCAGCAGGCTCTCAATCGCATGGGCAGTGGCCTCACCCTCGGGCGTGAAATTGGTCGCAATCACCACCTCTTTGACCTCATCACTGGCAATTCGCGCAATCAGTCGATCCAGATGAATCTCTCGGGGCCCGACACCCTCAAGGGGCGAGATCCTTCCCATCAGCACAAAGTAAAGTCCGCGCCATGCATGACTCTGCTCCACCGCAAGTAGATCCGACGGGGATTCCACCACACACAGCTGACTGCGGTCCCGTCCGGCATTGGCACAGATCTCACACAGCTCCTGCTCGGTAAAGGTATTGCATTGCCGACAATGTTGGATGGCCTGAATCGCATGCAGCAGCGACTGCCCGAGCAGCTCAGCACCCGATCGATCATGCTGAAGAAGATGCAATGCCATTCGCTGGGCGGTCTTTGGCCCCACCCCGGGCAGACGACGCAATGCCTCGGCAAGACTCTCAAGGGCATGCGGTGCCGACGGCAGAGATCTCACGCGCTGGCTTTAGAAAAGTTTTAATCCCGGCGGCAAGGGAAGGCCGGCCGTTACTGCCGACAAACGCTGCTGCGAGATGGTCTCGGCTTTGTTGACTGCGTCATTGATCGCCTCGACGAGCAGGTCCTGCAATGTCTCGCGATCATCCGCATCGGCTGACATCAGACTGGGATCAATGTGGAGAGATTTCACCTGGTTTTTACAGGTCATGGTGATCTTGACCAGCCCTGCACCCGCCTGGCCCTCGACGATGTCGTTGGCCAGACTATCCTGCACCTGCTTCATTTTTTCCTGCATCTGCTGCGCCTGGCGCATCAGCCCTGCAATCTGACCTTTCATCATCCTGGATTTCCTTTCCTGGTGGCACGAATTGAACCCGGCACGATCTTGCCGCCGAAATCATGCAGGATCGACTGCACAACCGGGTCTGCATGAATCTGGGCCTCCGCATTGGCCTGGGCGCGGGCGGCCGCGTCGGCATCTTCGGCCGCAGCCGTGAGCACCTCAGCCTCACCGAGCTCGACTTCGATTTTGCATGGCTTACCAAAGTGGGCGGCAAGCGCCTCCTGCGCTTTCGCAACCACAGATGTATCGGTTAACGCTGGAATTGGAACGCAGAATCGACAGTTGACCATGCGGCCTGCATCCTCAAATCCAAGTAGCCGCGCCTGCTGCACAAACTGACGCGCAATTCCCGATACCGCCAGAGCGCGCGAGACCGTTGGCCACTGCTCGGGAGTAAGGGATGCCGCGGGCAACGCCCGCTCTCTCGGGGCGGTACTCGGTGCTGTTGAAGTCGTCCTTGCAGAGGTGGCCACCGATGCAGTCGACGCGGAAGCACCCGATGTGCGGGTAACCGCAGTAGATGCTGCCGGCGCGCGGACGGGTGCTGACGCAGCCCTCGCTGTCACCGTCGCAACGCCACCTGCGGTGGGCTGAAATGCAAACAGGCGCAATAAGGTCATCTCCAGTCCGGTCCGCTCATCGGGCGCCAGATGCAGGTCACGCTTCCCGAGCACGACAATCTGGTAGTTCAACTGCAGCATCTCGGCTGACATTCCTTGGGCCAGTGTGGCCACAGTTGCACTCGGATCATCACGAGGCTCAATGTTTAACGCGGCAAGCGCTGCCGCCTGATGAAAGCAGCGGGCCATATCCGCAAGCAAGGCGTCTGCAGATGCTCCCGCGGCAAGGAGCTCCTCCAGCGTGGCAAACGCAGCAACCGGCTCATGACGGCAGATGTCTTGCATAAGCCGTGCAAGAAGCTCCTGCTGAACCAGTCCGAGCATCGCACGCACGGCAGTATTGGTGATCTCGCCCCCGCCATAGGCAATTGCCTGATCGGTCAACGACAGGCCATCGCGCACGCTGCCATTGGCTGCATTGGCAAGCCAGCCAAGCGCCTGGGGCTCGGCCCGAATTCCTTCCTGCTCGAGCACCCAATGCAGGTGCCGTTCAAGAATATCGGGGGGTACATTTTTCAGGCTGAACTGAAGACAACGTGACAGGACTGTCACCGGAATCTTCTGCGGATCAGTCGTTGCCAGGAGAAACTCCACATCTGGCGGGGGCTCTTCTAACGTTTTCAGCATGGCATTAAAGGCATGTGTCGAGAGCATATGCACCTCGTCAATCACATAGACCTTAAAGCGGCCTGCGGTGGGCGCAAACTGTGCCTGCTCCAAAAGCTGCTGAATCTCAGAGACGCTTCTATTGGAGGCTGCATCGATCTCGATGTAATCCACAAAGCGTCCGCCATCAATCTGGGTACAGGCACTGCACACACCACATGGATCCGCAGTCACACCCTGCTCGCAGTTCAAGGCCTTGGCGATAATCCGCGCAAGCGTCGTCTTTCCAGTGCCACGGGTGCCGGTCAGTAAATAGGCATGGTGCAGCCGCTGCGCGTTGAGCGCGTGCGAGAGCGCCTTGACGACATGGTCTTGGCCAACCACTTGGGCAAATTTCTTAGGACGCCACTTCCGGGCCAACACCACCGGCGCTGTCTGCGCACCCCCGGCACCTTGTGCCGGCGGCAGTTCATCAGAGGAAAACAATGCGTCGGTCATGTAGGTCGCCAAAATGATATGGGGGGCGAGCCGGACCCCCGGCACTTGAGAAATTCAGCTTTGGCTGCTTCGTTCCCGACCTGACCAGGTATGCCGACTCCCAATGCGGGGCGGCCCGCCTTAGGCCAAGTGTACCAAGCGGCCCTGCTGTAAGTCCCAGAGCTGGGCGGAGGCCGTCAAAATCTTGGCGCAGATCTTGGCCTGGGGTCGGATACGCGCGAACTGCTCCTGATAGCCGGTCAGCTGCCGCACATAGTCCGCCTGCTCGGACTCCAGAACCCGCCACTTAAAGTCAACAATCCACCACTCCTCTGGGGACTGACGCACACGAATGACACGATCCGGCCGCATCAGCAGAGCGCCTGCCGCCACGTTCTGCATCGGCCACTCTGCCTCGGCGTAGGCGGTCAAGGCGGGGTCGAAAATAAGTCGGGCATGCGCAGTAGCAGCAATTCTTCGGGCAGACGCGATCACCTCGTCTCGCGCCGAGGCGGGCAGACCAAACTCCGCAATTAAAGGCGCCATCAAACGCTCATGCAGTGCCGGGCCCAATTCAAGCAGGCGATGCAGGGCCTTACCCTGGCGCATGGGAATGGTGTCGACGGTACGCGGCTCCGACTGGTCACCCGTGCGCTTTGCAAACCGCAGCCCGCGCCAGGAGACCGAGGAGGCCGACACGGCATTAATCGAGTCGCTGGTATCCGACCGCAACAACGGCCCGGCCGGATCAAAACGCCGCTCGTCGCAGAAATCGCGAACCTTTTCAAACCACTTGAGGCGGCCCTCTCCGACTCTCTCTTTTCCAGCAGCGCTCAGCAGTAAGAACTGCTTGGCACGCGTACATCCCACATATAAGAGATTGAAGTCTTCCTCATCGGCACGACGCTGTTCGTCCAGCAGCGCCGCTCGGACCGTCTCACTCATCGGGTCTCCCGATGACCATGTCGCTATCCGAGCAATTGCATCGCGGCTTTCCGTCCATTCAGACAGCCACCGAATGCCCGTGTCTGTGCGTTCCTGATCCATAAGTCCGGCAAGCACCACCACTTTGGCCTCAAGTCCTTTGGCTCCATGCAGGGTCGACAGCAGCACTGCCTGTTGATTCGGCAGCACTCCGGGGCCCGGCGCGTCGGCATCGCGCACCTGGGACCATCGGGTCAGTTCACGTAGAAAACGCGGCAGACTCGGCAGCCGGCCTGTATCGAGCTCTAAGGCCAGGCCAACAAATGCCTCGATGTTGGCCAGACGCTGCAGGCTACGGTATCCCCCGTAACGCGAGGCAATCCGATCAAAATAATCCTGATCATGTAAGACCCGATCCAAAAGATCGTGAACGGGCAGCTGGGTCGACCACTCGATCCAGCGCGTTAGGATCTGCGCAATCGCTGCAAACGATTCACCTCTGGGTGCGCCTGCAAGATCTGTCAGCCGCTCAAAGAGCGATCTCGGTGCACCTGACGGCGCATGCATTGCAATCTCGGCAAGCTCGGCATCGGATACACCAAACAGAGGGCTCTTCAGCGCCTGCGCGCAGTCCAGATCCGACCAAGGAAAGGCAAGAAATCGCAGCAGTGCAATCAGATCAAGAATCTCGGGCTCGGATAGCAGCCCGCCAGAACGGTCACTCACGAAAGGAATGCCGGCCCGTGCCAATGCCGACTCATAGTAGGCCATATGGGTCCGCGTTCGCACCAGAATCCGCATATCGGACCACTGCAATTCAAGAGATTCGCGCCGCAGACAGGCCAATGCATCAGCGATACCGCGGCCCTCGCTCTCCCAGTCCGGCGCAAGCGGCAGCCGAGCAACAAAACCATTACCAGATGCCGCACGGGTGTCGTGCGCAGTGAAACGCTCCGGCGCCAATGCAGTCATGGCGACATTAAGAAAATCGACCACCGGCTGTCCGCAGCGATAGGTAGTGTTGGTGGTCAGTAATTCAGCGTCATAGTGCTGCTCTAGCCATCGGGCAGCCGCATGAAAGACCTCGGGGTCTGCCCGACGAAAGCGGTAGATGGACTGCTTTGGGTCCCCGACAATAAACACGCGTGGTGCCTTTTGCCGAATGCTTTGATCATCCTGGGTGTATTGATCAAGCCAGCCACGCAGCATGGCCCACTGAACGGGATTGGTATCTTGAAACTCATCGACCAAAATATGTTCAAAGCGGGCATCGAGCCGGGCATGAAAATCCGCTGCAAGCGCTCCACCGAGAAGCCCCCATGCCTTGGTCTCAAGGCCTGCGAAATCTGTCTCATGTCCGCGGGACATGATTTCTTCCAGACATTGCCCAAGGCACTGTGCACATGCCCATAGCGCCTGGGTTCTGGCCTGGACACGCCGCTCATCACAGGCATCGAGCAGGCCCATCAAGTCTCGGCCAAGCTGCATGACCTGCTCCTTGATCTGTGGGCCACGCGCTCCCCACACGCCAAGGTCTTTACCTTTGCGCACAAACCGATCATTGCCGCCCTTAAAGTGAAAGCGCTCGGGTGAGTCAGCCGCAAGAATGTCGGCCGCTTTTTTCTCGGTAAAGAGCATCGTCCGAAGCGATTCGATGGCCAGTGGATCCCAGCGCGAAAATTCTTCAGCAAGCGCCTGACGATCCTCGATGTCGCGATAGGCCTGGGCAAGAAATCCGGCCTGCTCCTGATGGGCCCGATAAAACTCGGCAATCGCCTGTGCATTGGCCTGCTCTGCATCGCTCAAGAGCCGGTTCGGATCGGTGTCTCTGGCCGCCCTGCCGATACTGTCTGCGCTAAAGGCCTGCCATTCAACACGCGATGACAGCCAAGACTCCATGGCCTGACGTACGCGAGTCGTGCCCATCTGCGCAACAAGTGCGGCATAGGGAAGCCGCTCCG
>VERI01000021.1 GCA_018882785.1 Burkholderiaceae bacterium
CGAACATTCCAGGGTCATCCAGATAGTCCAGAATCCACTCAATACTGTCGCATCCCCAGAACACCCGGTGATTCACGATGACGGTCGGAACGCCAAAGACACCCTGCTGGGCAGCCGCCTCCGTTTCCTGCGTGAGTCTGTGCTTGATCTCAGTGCTGTCTGGTCGGGCGGTCTCTCTCGGTAAGCCCATGGCCGCGCAGAAATCCGGCCACTCCGCATCCGGGTCCCTTCCCTGTGCCCAGACAAAATCAAAAGCCTTATCCAACATTGCCCAGTCGGCCCGCTCCTGAAGAAAAAGCCGCTGTGCGGCCACCGAGGGAAAGGGGTGGCGGGCAGGAAATTTCATTGGAATCTTGTACTTTTTCGCGCTCCAGATGCAGAAGTCATAGGTATGAACACGCTTTTCTGCAACTTCGGCGGGCCCCCGGTTGTCTTGAAGCCGAAGTAAGCCTGGAAAAAATATTGACCTTGGTATCAGCTGCAACCGATCAGCAAGCGGAGCCCTTCGCTTAAAAAAGAGATAAGTGAAGGGGGAAATGATGTCGTAGTAAAAGAAGGCTTCAGTCTTATGTGGCATGGCGTTCTCGAAATTTAATTTCATACTGCATTTTATTTCCGGCTCAGTATCCGTGCCACGCGGGGTATATCCAATGACTAAACAGGCGTCTGTAAAGGAGCTAGGATCGCAAGTTCGAATTCCCGATCCCACCAGAACTTGATTTATGTTGAGCTCAGCAGCTTAGCGAAGCGACGCCTGCTGGGCCGCTAAGGGCCCTCTAGCCGGTAGTTAAGCCTGTCCAGAGCAGCAAGCCCGAGAGCCCAAGTATGACGAGCCAGGTTCCCAAGGTGCCGTAGAACCTACCGAACGAGTATCCCCCCGAGCGACCGAGTCCATTGGCATGAAGTAAACGGGAGAGAACCAGGATGAGACCGAAGGCATGAATGACCAAGGATGTGGTCCCCTGAACCTCGGCGATCAGCATCAATAAAAGTATTAGTGGAACATATTCAATGAAATTAGCGTGAACACGAATTGCACGCTGAAGCTCAGCATCGCCGCTATCGCCAAGCCCGATTTTCTTACGCTTCCGCTGGTTCACGATGGGCAAGGCAAGGTAGAGAAACATTAAGCTACAAAGTCCTGCGTAAATTCCTGTGGTCATGGCTACTCCGCCGATTGAGCAAATTATAAGAAATGAAATCCTAGCCCTATGAAGCTGAGGCGTCTAGCGGCTATTGGCTCACTCGTTGTCTAAATGACGGACCGCGCTTACCGTTTGGGGCATCACCAATCGATCCAATAGACCCTCGTGCCGTAAACGCCATTGGCTCGTATCCTCAGTCGTCATGGGGTATTGTTGGAGTAGCGATCGCTGAAGGAAGATCGTACAGAGTTCACGTGTAGCAGATTTAATCCGGGCGCTCGTATCGGGCCCACTGCTTGTGATCCGATCGGTGAAGATGCTGTGTCCTCCGGTATTGAATACCGCCAACGTCTTTGTTGACCTATTCATCGCATCAAAGATCGCGATGCGATCCTCCACAGAACTTCGGTAGCCCGGTAGGTTGATGGTATCTCCAAGGCTGGTGACATGCAGCGTAGGGATCCGGACAGCATCAAGCACTTGTTCAATAGGTCCCTGGCCTACAAAAGGCGGCGCTGAGATCAAGATCGCTGCACGGATGCGTTTGTCTCTTAAATCGACCAGATCTCCACCCGCCGTTGCGACTAGGGCACCCGAGATGAGCATTGCAGTGTTTGCACCATAAGAGTGTCCCGCTACTGCGATTTTCGATGAATCGATCAGTTGCGACTGATCTGACTTGAGGATCTGATCCAAGACAAACCGTATATCCAGCGCTCTGGCCCGCGCTTCGGACTCGCGCGCGGCTGACTGCAGACGTTGCACCATCTCAAGCGGGTTACCCCGCCAAAGAGCATTGTCGCTGCCCACGTGCTGGGGGTGCAGGCTGGCAATCCCTTCGTCAGCCCAATGGCTTCCGAGGTAGCTGTATCCCATACGTGAGCCCCCCAAGCCGTGGGAGAAGACAGCCAGCGGAACGGGCTTTAATGGGCTGGCGCGTCGCGGCAGATAAAGCCTTGCGGGTACGGGCCTGCGCCGCTCGGCATCAAATAGCTCGAGTTCCAGAATCCGGTGGGCTTGGGCCGGCGATGCTAACGATCGGCCTGCGGCGCCCGCGAGTGCCAGTCCCGCCGCAGACGCAGTGAGGCCAAGGGCGTGACTAAGAAATATGCGACGGCTCATGATGCAAATTCTGCCAAGCTTGTCGGATAAAGTAAACAGTGATAACTTTTGTCCAGTCATGAGAAAAATCTCCTAATTCAATGTCCTCCGCCGCACGCGTTTTTCCTTTGCGGGCGTTTCACCATGGAAACCTACGCCAGGGGCTGATTAATGCGGCGCTCTGTGCCCCTGACATTGAGGGGTTGTCGCTTCGACAACTCGCCGCTGGACTTGGCGTATCCCCAGCTGCAGCTTACCGTCACTTTGGGAGTCGGGATGACCTTTTATTCGAGGTTGCAAGAATTGGGTTTGCTCGCCTCAGAGAGCGCTTTGAGGATGCCTTCGATATCTCAGTCCCGCCTTCAAGCGCCAAAGAGGCTCGTCAGAGGCTATTTCGCCTAGCGCAGGCCTATCTTCAATTCGCAGATGATGAGCCCGCCGTATGGCGCCTGATATTTGGGGCGCAGGCTGAGGTCTACCGAAATACTGCGCATCCCGAAGCTGGTCCAAATAGCTACGAGTTCCTTCCAGCGGCACTAATGGGGCTCTATCAGCATGGGGTAGTCAACACACAGCCAGACGAGCACGCTGCGCTTTTTGCGTGGAGTGCGGTCCATGGGGTTGCGACTTTGCGATGCGGCCGAGTTCCTGGTGCCTTGATATCTATTTCTGAGCTAGCAGAGTTAGTGGCAAAGCGAGTGATTAAAGCACTAAACGATTAGATCACTTTAAAGGAGAAATTGAGATGATTCTTCACGATCTGAGCGCGGGCATGCATCCGCGTCGCGTACGCATTTTCCTGGCTGAAAAGGGTATCTCGATTGATCAACGCCAAGTGGACGCCGCAGGCGGTGCTAACGCGACACCCGAATTTTTTCGGCTCAACCCGTTAGGTAAGCTGCCTGTGCTGGAACTTGATGATGGTAGTGCTATTGCCGAGTCTCTGGCGATTTGTCGTTATCTGGAAGCATTAAATCCGAATCCGCCCCTCATGGGCCGCACCCCCCGGGAGGCCGCAAGTATTGAGATGTGGACGCTGCGCATGGAGAGCGAACTGTCACGTCCGATTGCCCAAGTCTTTCGGCATAGTAGCGATTTTTATCGCAGTCGTATTGAGCAGGTTCCGGAGGTGGCCATCTGGTACCGTGGGTATGCGCTTCATGCGATGGCCTGGCTTGACCGCGAGCTGGCAGAGCGTAGCTATATTGCTGGAGCGCACTACTCAATGGCTGACATCGTTGCGCAGTGTGCTTTTGTTCTCGGTAAGGCGACAGACTTGCGTATTCCTGCAGAGATGAAGCACTTGTCTCGATGGTTTGCCGAAGTGTCAGCTCGTCCGACAGCACGCGCCTAGAACGAAACAAAGGAGATCATGATGGCTAATCCAGGAGTCTGTTGTGTGATTGGTGCTGGAGATGCTACCGGCTCAGCGGTTGCTAGACGGTTTGCCCGGGAGGGCTACACCGTATGTGTTGCGCGGCGTACTGAAGCAGCTCTCACCCCACTCGTTAACCAGATCTCTGCTGCCGGCGGGCGTGCGCTTGCGTTTGGGTTGGATGCCAGGCGCGAAGACCAGGTCGCAACCTTTTTTAATCGAATCGAAGCAGAGGTCGGTCCGATCGAGATAGTGATATTTAACGTGGGCGGCAATGTACGCTTTCCCATCCTGGAGACTACAGCTCAGAAGTACTTCAAAGTCTGGGAAATGTGCGCCATGGCTGGGTTTCTCGTGGGGAGGGAGGCTGCGCGGGTGATGCTTGCTCGGGAGCGTGGCACATTGTTATTTACTGGCGCAACAGCAAGTCTTCGCGGCGGAGCGGGCTTCTCAGCCTTCGCAGGCGGCAAGGCTGCGCTACGAGCGCTCGCTCAGTCGATGGCCCGTGAGCTGGGGCCAAAGGGGCTGCACGTAGGACACATTGTTATTGATGGGTTAATTGATACCGTCGCTACTCGCGCAACTTTTCCACAAAAGGTAGTCGAGGTTGGGGAGGATGGAATTCTTCAGCCTGACCACATAGCGGATGCCTACTGGTGGCTGCATCAGCAGACGAGGGACGCTTGGACCTTCGAGCTCGATTTACGTCCGTCCGTCGAGCGGTGGTGACAATAATGTCCAAGATAGCTATCTCGTTTACTGAGTAAGCCATTTCGCGTATTGGTAATAAACCGGAAGGCCCACCAGGAGGTTAAAGGGCAGGGTGACACCAAGTGACGACGTTAGATAGATTCCTGGATTAGCTTGTGGCAGAGAAGCCCGGCAGGCCGCCGGAGCGTCAATGAATGATGCGCTCGCACAGATGGCCCCGAAGACGAAAGCGCCTCCAACCGATAGGCCAGCAAAATTAGCCAGCGTTACACCGATTACGCCATGAATCATGGGCATGATCACGCCAAATCCCGCCATGAAGGTGCCCACCTGACGAAACGCCTTGATCTGCCGGGATGCGGTGATTCCCATCTCGAGCAAAAACAGCATTAGCATCCCTCGGAAGAGTCCCTCGTAGAAGGGTGAGATCTGCTGCCACTGTTTCTCTGTGGCAATCACGCCGATGGCCATGCCGCCGACCAGCAGCAGGATCCCACGCCCACGGATCACGCTTAAGAAAAGCTCAGCAGCCCGAATCTGTCTGCCATCGGCACGGCCCATGGCGACGCGGGCAAGCACCAGAGAATAAATCACACCAAACTCCATAAAGGCCACCATGGCGGCCATATAGCCCTCTGCGGGTGAGTTCATAGCGGTGGCAAAACTCATAGACGCAAAGAAAGTTGCTGTTGATACCGAACCGTAGTGGGCGGCAATTGCAGCCGCATTACTGATATCCATTCTTCCCAGACGTCGTGTGATCACATAGGCTAGCGTGGGAATTGCAAGAGTCATCAGTACTGTAATTCCTAGTAGGCCCCAGATGGCATCCAGCTCGGCCTTGACCAGCTCACGACCGCCGGTAAGTCCGAGAGAGAACAGCAGATAGATCGCAAGCAGCTTGACAACAGCCTCTGGAAGCTCGAGTTCGCTTTTTACTGCGCCAGCAAGCGTTCCCAATAAAAACGCAAGCACGATGGGCTGCAGTAGATTGGTCAGTAAAAGATCAAATCCCGGCATGAATAACCCCTTTTTTGCTATGTCGAGACTCTAAGAGAAGCCAATCTTTACGTCTAATTGATTTAAAATTACAAATTGTTTAATTTAATTAAACTATTTTTTATGGCCGAACTTAACTTTCATCACCTGCGCTACTTCTGGGTGGTCGCCCATCAGCGTCAACTCACCCGCGCAGCCGAGATTCTGCACGTCTCGCCATCCGCGCTTTCGATTCAGCTGCGTCAGCTAGAAGACCGTCTTGGCCATGCACTCTTTGAGCGTAAAAACCGGCGGCTAGTGCTCACCGAGGCAGGCCGCATTACCCTGGTCCATGCCGATACCATTTTTAAATCTGGCCAGGAACTGATCAGTACGCTTAGAGGCGGGCCCATGGTGTCGCGCCCAGTGCTGCGTGTAGGCGCTGTCGCAACACTTTCTCGTAACTTTCAGATCGGTTGGTTGCTGCCATTGTTGAAGGATCAGGGCCTGCAGATTCGTCTTGTCTCTGCTCAAATGCGGGAGTTGCTCTCCCAGCTTTCAAGCCATTCCCTGGATGTCGTGCTTTCCAACGAAGCGGCACCTCGGGATACCGCCTCGGGCTGGATCAGCCGTCGTATCGCTCAGCAATCCATGAGCCTGGTCTCGCGTCCGCATGGGGTTGCGGCCCGAAGGAGCCGGCGGCTAAGGTTTCCTGATGATCTAGAGGGCCAGCCCCTGATATTGCCCAGTGAAGATAGCGCTGTGCGGCCAGCCTTCAATATGATGCTTGAAGAGGCGGGCGTTCGCCCACAGATTCTTGCTGAGGTTGATGATATGGCTATGCTACGACTACTTGCGCGGGAGACCGGGGCGCTTACCCTAGTCCCGCCTGTGGTGGTCAGTGATGAACTGAAATCAGGCGTGCTAATCGAACGCTGCACGCTTAGTCAATTACAAGAGAACTTCTATGCCATCACCATGCGCAGGCGGTTTGCCCATCCCGCGCTGCGTGCCATGATTGGCCTCAGCTGAGGCGGTTGTATTGACCTAACCCTGCCGTCGAATCATCACCGCGATAAGCGTGATAAGGGTTATCGGAATTACGAAACTCATCATTACCGATGAATACGCGCCAATCGCATCGTGGGCCTTGGACGCAAGGACGAGATACGCTACATAAGCAATGTAATAGCCTAAAAAAACGGCACCCTCCCAGCGTGCGATCTCCCTTCCCGTGATAAACACGGGAATACAGGCAAAACAGACGGCCGACATGACCCAGAGATCAAAATTCATCACCGATGGTGGCACGACGATACCCGCAGGAGCGATCAGCCCTGTGATCCCAAGTCCGCCCAGTATATTGAAGGTGTTGCTGCCGACCACGTTGCCCACGGCAATATCCCGCTCGCCCTTGAAGGCCGCCATCACTGATGTAGCTACCTCGGGCATTGAGGTTCCCGCGGCAACGATTGTGAGGCCGATGACAATATCGCTTACCCCCATGTGACGGGCAAAGATAACTGCCGCGTCTACGAGCCATTCTGAACCCTGGACAAGCAGAGCGAGCCCGATCGCGATTAGACCGACCTGAACATAGACTCGGGAATCCCAACTGGTTTTCTTGTCATTCTCGGCCGCATACTCGTCCTGGATCGCCTGTGATTCCTTGCGTGACTGAACAATCAGGAATACGGTATACGCGATTAGGGTCAGTAGGAGAAGCGTGGATTCTGCCGCTGTAATGCGGTCATCTGCTGAAAGTACGAAGAGTATCAGGCAGGAACCGATGAGAATCGGAATTTCCTGACGAATGATCTGCGCATGAACTACCAGTGGCGTGATCAGAGCAGAAATACCGAGAATAAAAAGAATATTGAAAATATTGCTGCCCACAACATTACCCACAGCGATATCGGTGCTACCCGAGAGGGCTGCATTGACGGAGACGGCTACCTCCGGTGCGCTTGTGCCAAAGGCCACCACGGTGAGGCCTACCACCAAAGGAGATACGCCGAGTGTCGTGGCCAGCCTTCCTGCACCCCTTACTAAAGATTCGGCACCGAGCACAAGTGCGGCCAGTCCAAGGAAGAACATCAGAACGGTCATGATTTTTCGTGGTCCTCTAGTAGAGAAATAAGTTCGCCAATCTCTTCAAGGCGCGAGCATACGCAAAAAACGAGTTCACCGGCGATATCCTGCCTCAAGACACACTTAACTAAGGTTTATTGAAGCGAGATACAGGAAACGTCGATCATCCCTCAGGCATTACCGGAGTCAAGCAGAGTGAAATAGATGCTTTCTGAGGTAGTCCATCAAAGCGCTGACTCGATGAGGGATATACCGATTGCTCGGCAGTACAGCGTAAATTCCGAGAGGTTCGTCGTCGAAGGGTTCTAGAATTTTACGCACAGCTTTTCTTGCCAGAAAGGCGTCTGCGATGAAATCAGGCTGGCGCGTGATGCCCATTCCACGCGATGCGGCTTCCATGAGCGCCACCCCATTATTGGCCACAATACGACCACGCACAGATACGTTCCGGGTGACGCCGTCTTCACGATAGGACCAGGTATTCACTGCACTGTCGCTGGAGTAAATGAGACATTCATGATGCCGAAGTTCATCGGGATGTCGCGGCTCGCCGAATTGTTTCAAATACGTTGCGGAGGCTAATGTATACAGTTGGCACTGGCCAAGCTTGCGCACGATGTCACCGGGTTGTAGGTCTGCGGTAATGCGAATGGAGAGATCGAGCCCCTCTTCGATCAGATTGGCCCGTTGATCTGAGAGATCCATAACGAGCTCAACGTAGGGTGCCTCTGTCGCAAAATCCAAGAGGGCAGGGAGCACCGACTGCAGCCCAAATGTCAGCGGAAGCCCCATTCGAATCCGCCCGCGGGGGGTGGCCTTTTCTTCGGCGAAGTCCGCCTCAGCGGCGTCCACCATATTGAGAATCACTCGGCACTTTTCCAGATAGGCCGAGCCTGCGGAGGTTAACGTCAGGCGTCGTGTGCTGCGGGTGATGAGCTTGATCCCGAGGTGTTTTTCTAGTGCCGCTACCTGGCGGGTGACCATCGACCGGGCGATCTGGAGTTGGTTGGCAACCGCGATGAAACTGCCGGCTTCTGCGACACGCACGAAGGTTTGCATTGCATTGAACTTATCCATTGTTGCTAATTATGCAACAAATAAGCCTAAATTAGCCTCTTTTTTTAACGTTAATCTGCATCTAGAGTCTCATCCCATGAACACGCTGCATCCCGTTTTATTTGTGCCGCACGGCTCCCCAATGTTTGCTCTGCAGCCCGGAGCCGCCGGGGCGGCAATGAGTGCCGTGGCCGGCCGGATCGGAAGCCCCCGCAGTGTGGTGGTCATTAGCCCGCATTGGGAGACTGATCTGCCCACGGTCGGCACATCGGCCCGCCTTGAGACCATTCATGACTTCGGTGGATTTGATCCCCGGTTGTTTGAAATCCAATATCCCGCGACGGGCTGCCCGGAGGTGGCGCGGCAGGTTGTGGCGGCGTTGTCGATCGCGGGTTTTAAAGTGCAGACCGACGCCCTACGTGGCCTGGACCATGGTGCCTGGGTGCCATTGCGCCAGATGTTTCCCGATGCCGATGTACCGGTGGTGCCGATCTCACTGCAGCATGAGGGTGGGCCGCAGTATGCCTATGCCGTCGGCCAGGCGCTTGCGCCTCTGGCAGCGCAAGGCCATCTGATTATGGCCTCAGGAAACATTACGCATAACCTTCGGGACTGGCAGATGCTCAGGCAATCGTCACAACCAACACCGGACTACGTATACCAGTTTTCGGATTGGGTGCATGCGCAAATGATGGACAGAAATACCAAGTCGCTATTGAATTACCGTAGTACACAGCCAGCGGGGTTGCAGGCGCATCCTCGAGATGAACATCTGCTTCCGCTGTTTACGGCACTGGGTGCTGCGGGCCCGTCTGCACAGCCAGAGGTCTTTTATCGTGGCGTGAGCGATCAGGTCATTGCCATGGACGGCTACATTTTTCATTGACGGAATTTATGGTCTCATACACTCGAACTGCTAAGGCATTTCACTGGATCATGGCGATCCTGATCGGTGGCCTACTCGTTTTAGGTCTCTATATGCAGGACCTGCCGCTATCTCCACAGAAGCTTGAACTATATTCCTGGCACAAGTGGTTCGGTGTTACTGTTTTCATATTGGTATGGTTTCGTCTGGCCTGGCGGCGATCACACCGGCCGCCGGACCTGTCGGAATCCCTGTCACCCAGGCTGAGGTATGCAGCCCATGTCGGCCATACATTGCTTTATGTGCTCATGATCCTCATCCCGCTTAGCGGCTGGCTGATGAGCTCGGCAAAAGGCTTTCAAACCGTTTGGTTTGGTCTGGTGCCGATTCCAGACCTAATTGGAAAGAGTCGTGCGTTGGGGGATCTTCTACAGCAGGTACACAAAGCGCTGAATATCATTCTGATGCTTACTCTGACCGGGCATATCCTTGCGGCGATGTGGCACCATTTCGTGCTGAAAGATGACACGCTGCGTCGGATGCGTTGATTTACTTAACAAAAAGACTCCTCATGATTCGCCTTTCCCTTACGCTTTTTCTTGGCCTATTATCGATAGGCCCCCTCCAGGCCGCCACTTTTCAGTCTGTGATTGCTGAGAAGAGCAGCATCACGTTTAGCTACAGGCAGATGGGTGTGCCGATGGAAGGGCGATTTAAGAAATTTCAGGCACAGCTCAATCTGAATACCGATAAGTTGGCCCAGGCGAAGGGTCGAATCGAGATTGAACTTGCCCAGATCGATGCGGGCTCAAGCGAAGCAGATGAAGAGGTCACCGGAAAATCATGGTTCCATGTAGCAGCTCATCCCAAGGCGCGTTTTGAACTCAAGGCCCTTAAGCCTACTGGAGCGAATTCCTATGATGCGGTGGGTCAGCTCACTCTAAAAGGTCAGACACGGGATCTGACCGCACCTGTCAAGCTATCACCGCAGGGAGTGTTGACCGGCAGCTTTGTAATCAAGCGCGCAGACTACGGAATCGGGGAGGGTATGTGGGCGAAATTCGATATCGTCGCAAATGACATCACTGTTAAATTTCAACTCAACCTTAAATAACTTTTATTAACCAGGAGTCCTTATGAAAGCTTTAAACAAACCGTTTTTTGCTGCAAGTCTACTTGCCGCACTCATCAGTAGCGCAACTGCGGCACCGCTAACGTATATTGTGGATGAGAGTCATACCTATCCGCGTTTCTCATACTCTCATTTTGGGCTCTCGACCCAGCTAAGCAGTTTCTCTAAGACAACGGGAAAAGTGGTCTTTGATCCGGCTGCAAAGACTGGAAGCGTTGATATCACCATTGATATGAAATCAGTGAATACTGGATTTGCGGATTTCAATAGCCACATACAGGCTGAAGATTTTTTAGATACCGCTAAACACCCCACTGCGACATTCAAGTCGACGAAAGTTGTATTTGAGGGGGATAAGCCAAAGAGTATTGAAGGCCTTCTGACCATTAAAGGGGTAACCCGTCCGGTCAACCTGTCGGTGACATCGTTTCTAGCGACCAATCACCCGATGCGGAAAAAACCGGCCCTTGGTGCGAACGCATTCACCACAATCAAGCGGTCGGAGTTCAATGCTGGCAAATACGCTCCGGCCGTTGGAGATGAGGTGCGTATCGATATTGCGATTGAGGCGATCGCCCAGTAATTAGCGGCCGGTTAGGGCGGCTGACTTTATCTGTAGCCAGACCGGCGATCCTGTCCGCAGGCCAAGTGTGTCGAGGGCTTTTCGAGTAATACGGGCGAGGATCAGCTGGTCTCGGTGACGAATCGTTACAAGGCAGTTTGCGGCGTGGGTATCGTCCACGATCTGTTCAATCGTACCTGGCATCAGATTCTGAATGGATGTGTCTTTTGGCTGGCCGCGGGTAATGCTGACGTCGTTTGCATGAATATGCACCCGGACTTCGCTACCAACGGGAATTCCACTGTCGCGAATCCAGATTTCTGAGCCGCCTATGCCGACAGATGCGAGGTGATATTTCATATCGCGTTTGGTGACAATGCCACAGAGTACCGTGCCGGCGTCGTCCGCAACAGACATGGCAAATCTTGGATTCGAGAGTGTCTGCGTAAGATCGCCCTGCGTTTTAACGCTTCCCTGATCAAGCAGTACGACATGGTCCGCCAGTCGAGTGAGTTCTTCCATGTTGTGTGTCACATACAGCATCGGGATTTTCGCTTCATGATGCAGTCGCTCCAGCCAAGGCAGGATTTCTTGTCGTCTGGCGATATCCAAAGACGCCAGAGGCTCATCAAGTAGCAGTACTTGAGGTTGTGTGGCCAAGGCGCGGGCGATTGCAACGCGCTGGCGTTCACCGCCGGATAGGGTGGGGATAGTGCGCTGTAGCAGGTGTTCAATGCCCAGGAGGGATATCGCAGCATTTAAGGCTTGATCACCCCCACTTTTTTGGGCTCGAGAGAGGCCGTAATGTAAGTTGGCCTGCACGTCCATATGCTCAAAGAGGCTTGCCTCTTGGAACACGTAGCCAAGATCACGCTGCCAGGTGGGAACCCATTTCCTGCGCGCGGTGTCTTGCCAGATCTCTTTGCCCACAGCGATCCGCCCTTTGGCCCTCTCCAGTCCTGCCACGCAGCGCAATAGGGTTGTCTTTCCAGAGCCAGATGGCCCGAATAGTACTGTAATACCCTGTTTCGGAAGTTCGAGTTCTGCTTCTAATATGAAATCATCCCTTGCTAAGCGGAGAGAGATCTGTAGACCCAAGTCGTGATTCATGAAGCGATCCGATCAGATCGTCGTTTAAGTCTGGACAGGAACACGAGCGCCACAAAGGAGAAAACCACCATGCCTGCAGCTAGCCAATGCGCCTGACGGTATTCCATCGCTTCGACAAGACCAAAAATCTGGGTCGATACGACACGGGTTTGGCCCGGAATATTTCCGCCGATCATCAAAATCACCCCAAATTCACCGACCGTATGTGCAAAGCTTAAGATTCCAGCAGTGAGTAGCCCAGGGCGCGCAAGTGGTAAGGCAATCGAGAAAAAACTATCCATAGGTCTTGCGCGTAGCGTTGCGGCGACTTCGAGCGGGCGTTTTCCAATCGACTCAAACGCATATTGGATTGGCTGCACGGCAAATGGCAGTGAACAGATAATTGATCCAATCAGCAGTCCGGTGAATGAAAAAGAAAATAGGCCAAGACCGAGCGCCTGCGTGAGCATCCCGATCCAGCCCTGTGGGCCCAGAAGAACAAGAATATAAAAACCCAATACGGTGGGCGGTAGTACCAAGGGCAGGGTGACCAGAGCGCTTATCGGCGTTCGCCATCGGGATGATGTCTGAGAAAGCCACCATGCCAGTGGTGTCGCAATTACCAGTAGTGTGAGAGTGGTGAGCGTGGCCAACTGAAGCGTAATGCTGATCGCCTGCAGGGTTTCGGCGTCGATTTCGCTGCTCATGTGTTAGTCCTGATGTTCATATCCAAATGAGCGCATCACGCTTTTTGCTCTCTCGGATCGTAAATAACTCAGTAGCTCTTGGGCTGCCGGATTCTTTATTCCTGGGTTGAGCAGCAAAGCGTCTTGTCGAATCGGCCGATGCATGGTTGCAGGCACTACCCAGCCGGATCCCTCTTTGACTCGACCGTTTTCAACAACCTGCGAGAGTGCGACAAAACCGATGTCTGCATTCCCTGATGCGACAAATTGAAAGGTCTGCGTGATGTTTGCGCCTTGGACAATCTTTTCCAGAACTTGGGCGTTTAATTGGAGTTTGTCGATTACTTCGATTGCGGCGGCTCCGTATGGAGCCAGTTTTGGGTTGGCGATTGCGATCTTATTGAATCGGCCAGATCTAAGGATCTCTGCGTTGGGCTGGATCAAACCCGGTGTCTTGCTCCAGAGTACCAATCTGCCCTGCGCGTAGGTGAATTGGGATTCTTTAGAGCCGAGTCCCTCGAGGGCTAGTTTACTCGGGGTCTCGTGGTCTGCTGCGAGTAGCACGCCGAAGGGCGCTCCGCTTCTAATCTGGGCATAGAACTGTCCCGTAGCGCCGAAGGCGAGCGCGATCCGGTGGCCCGTATCTCTCTCGAACCCATGTGCAATCACCTTCATCGGTGCTGAAAAATTCGATGCGACTGCGACGGTCACCTCGGCAGCGCGGGCGCTAAATGCTGCAATGCAAAGAGCGCACGCAAGCATCCATCGAAGCCACAGGGGTGCGTCTACGGTCATGGGCAGGATCAGATATTGGGCCAGAAACTCGCTATTCTAAATTAGAATAGCGCTACGATGAGATCCCAGACGAGACAAAGAAAACCAGCACGGATCCAATTCGAAGACGTCTTGGGCAGCACCCTCACCGACAAGCGGGTAGAGGTGCTTCGGGCGATTCAGCGCGCCGGCTCCATATCGGAGGCTGCTCGTATGACCGGGGTGAGCTATAAGGCGGCCTGGCAGGCAGTGGATGCTTTAAGTAACCTCGCGGGAGTACCCTTGATCGAAAAGGTAGTGGGCGGCTCCGGTGGGGGCGGGGCGAAACTGACAGCGGAAGGTCGGCAGGTGCTAATCGCAGCAGAACTCTTAAGCCAGGTGCGTGAGGAGGCATTGCTTAAGCTGAGGGGGGGGCGCCAGCACACAGGGGATGCCCTTCACAGCCTCGGCGGTATTGGGCTGCGAACCAGCATGCGTAACCAGTGTCCAGTAATTGTTCATGAGATCAAGAAGCTAGGCGGTGCTGTAAGACTTCGTCTTGAGCTTACCGATGGGCAATCGCTTTACTCTCGAATTACGACTGAAAGCCTTCAGCTACTTGGACTGAAGAAAGGTGACTCTGTATGGGCGCTTTTTAAAGCAGCTGCGGTCAAGTTCATGCCAGTGTTTCCGCTCAGTGACCCACGAAATGGTCTTCGGGGGACGATATCCAGGCGTGTTGGCCTAAAAGCGGGTGGTCAGCTGATTCTGGACCTTACGCCAGGACTCCATGTTGTCGGGTTCTCTGAGCCTGGTAGCTACTTAGAGTTGCATGAGCAGGCGATCGCGTTAGTCGATGAGTCTGCTGTGGTCATTGGGCTTTCTAACTAATGCGTGGAATTTTTGATTTTCTTTACACCTAATAGAGAAACAGAATGAGATGTATGAATCCTGAATGGCTTTGGTAAATAATCCCCTACATGGACATGCTTTTTTTAGAATACATGAATAATTCCTGATTCCGACAATGACAACTTCTGTAGAAGAAATTATCAGTCGCTTTCCTTCCCAGCAAGAGTATATGCTGCCTCTTTTGCATGAAATTCAGTCGTCTTTGCAGCATATACCCTCGGATGCTGTGGCCCTGATCGCAACCCACTTTAATTTGTCGCGTGCTGAGGTTCACGGGGTGATCACGTATTACCACGATTTTCATCAGTCTCCAGTTCAAGGGCGCCGTATCCGCGTTTGTATGGCCGAGGCCTGCCAGTCGGTGGGGGCACGATCATTGATTAAGCGTCTTGAATCCTTACTGCAGTGCCAAACAAATGGGCGCAGTGCAGACGCGCAGTGCACCATTGAGCCTGTCTATTGCCTTGGGCTGTGTGCCTGTGGTCCCGCGATGATGATTGATGGTGCTCTTCACGGTCGGGTTTCAGAGGATGGTCTGTCCGAGTTGCTCTCCGCGGAGATATCCCGTGATTAATGTTTACCTGCCGCTTGATTCGGCAGCCCGTGCCTGTGGTGCCGAGGCGGTTGCGGCGGAGATATTGTCAGAGGCGAAGCGTCGCGGGCTGAACCTTCATCTGCGTCGTAATGGCTCGCGGGGGATGGTCTGGTGTGAGCCGATGCTTGAAGTTCAGACCCAGCAGGGCCGCATTGCCTATGGGCCGGTGACGCCGTCCGATGTTAGTTCCCTTTTTGATGCAGATTTTCATGGTGGAGGAGTCCATCCGCTGTGCCTTGGGCCGGTCGAAGATCTGTTTTTTTTCAAGCACCAGCAGCGATTGACCTTTGCGCGGGTTGGTAAAACGGAGGCGTTGTCTTTTCTGGATTACTGCGCTCATGGCGGCATTAGTGGCCTGCGTCGCGCGCTCACGATGACCCCGGAAGCGATTGTCCAAGAGCTTACCGATTCCGGTCTGCGTGGCCGAGGTGGTGCGGCATTTCCGACTGGAATTAAATGGAATACAGCCCGGCTCGCACCGTCAGATCAAAAATACGTCGTATGTAACGCTGACGAGGGCGATTCAGGCACTTTTTCAGATCGGATGCTGATGGAAGGGGATCCATTCTGCCTGATCGAAGGGATGGTAATCGCTGGATTAGCGGTGGGCGCGAATAAGGGATACATCTATCTGCGTTCTGAATATCCCAATACAGTCGATGTGTTTACACGCGCATTAGCCCTCGCAAAGGATCATAGACTGTGGGGAAGAAATGTCTTGGGCTCTGAATTTACCTTTGAGCTTGAGCTGCGTATTGGGGCGGGATCCTACGTCTGTGGCGAGGAAACAGCCTTGCTTGAAAGTCTAGAGGGTAAGCGCGGTGTGGTTCGGGCAAAGCCGCCATTGCCTGCGATTTCCGGCCTGTTTGGTCAGCCGACTGTCATCAATAATGTCGTTACGCTTGCCTCGGTTCCGATCATATTTGAGCGGGGAGCAGCTTTTTACCGCGAGTTTGGTGTTGGCCGTTCCAGAGGCACATTGCCATTGCAGCTCAGTGGAAACATTCGCTACGGCGGTTTGTTCGAGACCGCTTTTGGTCTCACGCTTAGGACGCTGATCGAAGATTTTGGTGGGGGTACCCGTTCGGGCCGTCCCCTGAAGGCGGTTCAGGTGGGCGGGCCACTCGGAGCTTATTTGGGTGTGGATGAGCTTGACACGGTACTGGACTACGAGTCCCTCATCCGCCTGGGTGGGACTCTTGGCCACGGCGGGATTGTCGTATTTGATGACACCGTTGACATGGCCCAACAGGCGCTTTACGCGATGGAGTTTTGTGCCTTAGAGTCCTGCGGTAAATGTACCCCCTGTCGCGTAGGGGCAGTGCGCGGTAAGGAGTTAATCGAGGAGCTTATCGAGCAGGGAGCAACCGCCCCGCGGACGGACTTACTCAGGGATTTATGCCAGGTAATGGCATCTGGATCGCTGTGCGCGATGGGTGCGATGACCCCGGCACCAGTGTTATCTGCCCTGGATAAGTTCCCAAAAGATTTTCTTCATCAGCCGTAGAGAGGGGGGCACATGGGACCACGAGACATGGCGGATTTAGGAACACCAGCCTCTACCTTGTTAGATCGGGTGACATTGACGATTGATGGACAGGTAGTGAGCGTTCCAAAGGGGACCTCTGTGATGCGCGCGGCAGCGCTTCTTGATCGAAAGATTCCGAAGTTGTGTGCAACCGACAGTCTGCAGGCATTTGGTTCTTGCCGGCTTTGTCTAATTGAGATCGAGGGCCGCAGCGGTACGCCTGCCTCATGTACGACACTATGCGAGGATGGATTAGTTGTCCGTACCGAATCAGAGAGACTTGCCATGCTCCGTCGAGGTGTGATGGAGCTTTATATATCTGATCATCCATTGGATTGTCTGACCTGTGCAGCAAACGGAAACTGTGAGCTTCAGGATATGGCAGGTGCAGTCGGGCTGCGCGAGGTCCGATATCGTCCCAATGGCGAGGGACATACTCAACTAAAGTCCGATACGTCTAATCCATACTTCACATACGATCCATCAAAGTGCATCGTCTGTAGCCGATGCGTTCGCGCCTGCGAGGAGACACAGGGAACCTTCGCGCTCACGATCAGTGGCCGTGGATTTGGCTCCAGGGTATCAGCGGGTCAATCTGAGTCATTTATGAATTCGGAATGTGTCTCCTGTGGCGCCTGTGTGCAGGCCTGTCCTACTGCTACCTTGATCGAAAAGACGGTGATCAAGAAAGGTCAGCCCAATCGACAAACGGTCACGACCTGCGCCTATTGCGGTGTCGGATGTTCATTTGTTGCCGAGACCCGGGGCAACGATGTCATTCGTATGACGCCACATAAAGACGGCAAGGCTAACCATGGACATTCTTGCGTAAAAGGCAGATTCGCCTGGGGCTATACCACACATCCGGATCGGGTCACAACGCCCATGATCCGTCATCGAATCTCCGACCCTTGGCAGGAAGTTACCTGGGATGTGGCGTTGAAACATGTGGCAGATGAGTTCCGCCGTATCCAACGACTGTATGGCCGGGGATCAATTGGTGGCATTACCTCATCACGCTGCACGAATGAAGAGACCTATTTAGTACAGAAGCTGGTGCGCGCCGGTTTTGGCAATAATAATGTCGATACGTGTGCCCGGGTCTGCCATTCTCCAACAGGGTTTGGTTTAAAGCAGACGCTCGGAGAGTCGGCAGGAACCCAAGATTTCGACTCTGTGATGGCCGCAGATGTCATCATGATCATTGGTGCCAATCCGGCGGCTGCCCACCCTGTATTTGCCTCTCAGATGAAGCGTCGTATTCGGGCAGGAGCCAGACTGATTGTGGTGGATCCGCGGGTGACAGAGATCGTTCGTGGCCCCCACTTCTCGGCCACCCACCATCTCCAGTTGCTTCCAGGAACTAACGTGGCGCTAATTTCTGCGATGGCGCACGTGATTGCGACAGAGGGCCTAATAAATGCTAATTATGTACAACGTCATTGTGATCGAGCATCTTTTGACGAGTGGATAGCTTTCGTGAGTCAGCGTGAGAACTCTCCGGAAATTCTTGGGTCGGTCTGTGGCGTCGATCCAAAGGAAATTCGACAGGCGGCACGCCTGTATGCCACAGGGGGAAATGCTGCAATTTATTACGGCCTGGGGGTTACCGAGCATGCCCAGGGTTCAACCATGGTGATGGGCATCGCAAACTTAGCGATGGCGACAGGAAACCTGGGGCGCGCTGGCGTGGGCGTAAATCCCTTAAGGGGTCAGAATAACGTTCAGGGATCGTGTGATATGGGATCTTTTCCGCATGAATTTCCTGGATATCGGCATGTTTCTGATAACGCTGTTCGTCAGCAGTTTGAGCAGGTCTGGAAGGTCTCGCTTGATCCGGAACCCGGTCTCCGAATTCCGAACATGTTCGAGGCCGCGCTTGAGGGGAGTTTTCGAGGAATCTACATCCAGGGAGAGGACCTGGTTCAGTCTGATCCCAATACCCATCATGTGATTGATGCGTTTTCGAAGATGGAATGTGTGGTCGTTCAAGATCTTTTTTTAAACGAGACCGCGAAATACGCCCATGTTTTTCTGCCTGGCAGCTCCTTTCTTGAAAAAGACGGAACATTCACCAATGCGGAGCGGCGTATCTCCCGCGTGCGACAGGTGATTCCACCGAAGGCTGGCTTGGCTGACTGGCAGATCACTCAGGCACTTGCCAATGCGCTGGGGTACCCGATGGTGTATCAGCATCCATCAGAGATCATGGATGAGATTGCCACGCTCACACCGAGTTTTTCAGGAATTACGTACGAAAAACTCGACGAGCTGGGTAGTATTCAGTGGCCATGCAACGATGGAGCGCCGGACGGCACGCCCATTATGCACATCGACCATCCTGTGCGTGGCAAGGGAAGATTTTTTATTACCAAATACGTTCCTACGGAGGAGCGCATTACCAAAAGGTTTCCACTTATTCTGACTACGGGGCGTGTCTTAACCCAATATAACGTCGGTGCCCAAACTCGGCGCACCGATAACAGCGTGTGGCACCGAGAGGATATCCTTGAGATCCATCCGCATGATGCAGAGCAGCGTGGGGTGTTGAGTGGTGATTGGGTCAGCCTTATCTCACGGGTTGGAGAGACGCGGTTGCGGGCATCGGTGACGCCCCTTGTTCAGCCCGGAGTGGTGTATACCACCTTTCATTTTCCCGAGTCTGGCGCCAATGTAGTAACGACAGATAACTCGGACTGGGCAACAAATTGCCCAGAGTACAAGGTGACGGCGGTCCAGGTGGCCCGCCGGGCAGCCCCCTAACGATTATGCAGAGCCACGGTTATTCCGCTAGTGCCTTCGATGTGCTGCGTTACCGGTCAGGTGCAAAGGTTTCTACAGCAGACCATCTCGCAGTAGAGTGCCCCATCGCATTTGAGTTTAATGGAATTTCCCATGCGGTAATGCTTGCTACGCCATCTGACTTAATTGATTTTGCGTTCGGATTTTCACTCTCTGAAGGATTGATTGATCGGCCAGAGGAGATCTTTGATATTGAGGTAAGGCCAGCAGAGACGGGGATTATTCTCGAAATAACCGTGACATCCCGATGTTTCGATCGGCTTAAGCAGCGTCGTCGCAGTTTGATGGGTCGTACCGGCTGTGGTCTTTGCGGTATCGAGGCGCTCGATGCGCTTGGGATTCGCCCGGAGCCGATTAAGGAAAAGCGTAGTTTTTCGCGTCAGCATATTCTTGCTGCAGTACGTCGTCTGCCAGCTGTTCAGCCGCTGCAGGCCCAGACAGGATCGACCCATGCGGCGGCGTGGCTCTCGGCATCGGGGGATATCGTGCACGTCCGGGAGGACGTCGGCCGTCATAATGCGTTGGATAAGCTGATAGGTGCTGTATCCAAGGCGGATTTAAGTTTTTCCGATGGCGCGCTGGTCGTCACCAGTCGAGCGAGTATTGAGATCATTCAGAAGGCGGCAACACTCGGCATTGGCTATGTCGCTGCGATTTCGGCACCCACGAGCATGGCGGTCGAACTGGCCAGGACCTGTGGGATCACCCTTCTGGGTTTTCTTCGGGGTCAGGACTATGTGGTCTATGCCCGGGAGCAGGATCTAATCGAGTAGACCTCCATGCGTGCTGAGTACATCATCAAACAGGCGAATCAGATTGCGAGTTTTTATGAGAGCCTGCCCAATCAGGACCAGGCGGATCGGGATTTTGTCTCTCATATTCGCCGATTCTGGGATCCGCGAATGCGCCGCGATCTGATCCGCATTATTTCTGGGCCGCAGCAGTTGTCCGTAAGGCCGATGGTACTGCGGGTGGTGATGAGCGCTCCCGACGAGATTCTCGGCCAGGCGCAGGCAGACTCGACAGCCGCAGACTGACCCACACGCGGTTTTCTTGCTGCCATTGGGCGCCAAAAATTAGTATAATTCGCCGTTTTCCACGCTTCGTGGTGGTTCTCTTCGATAGTTCTCAGAGACGCTCCTTATTTCCATTTGATATGAAGATATTCTATGAAAACATGGATTGCTCTCAGGGCGCTTCTCGACAGCCTAGAATCTGAGTCCGAGTACAGTAAGCTCGACATCATTAGTCAGAGAATTCTGGAATGGATTTCGGTCCGCAACCGAAAGGATTCTCCGCTGCACGTCCAGGAGATTGTGATGAAGTCCCAGATCGCCTCTCCTGCGACCGTTCATAAGACATTGTCGCTTCTGGAGCAGCGCGGGCTGATTACAGTGACCATCGATGCCCATGACTCCCGTCGAAGGATTGTGGCGGTGACCGCGCATGCCGAGCGGATACTGTCTAAGCTCTCCAAGGGGGTCGAGACCTGGGCACGATCTCTCCAGGCCCAGGAGGCCCGGAATTCGAGTTCCGGTAAGTAATACCCAAAAGTCTCGGGAAATCCCTCTCTTTTCCAGTCTTCTCCGTTGCCGTCGGCGGCGCGAGAATGGAGTTCTACCTGGAAGGGAGCGAGCCAGTGAATTTTTGGATGTTACAGTCAGGCTGGAGGCCAAGGCTGCTGTTGATTTTTATGGTCGCCTGCTTTTATTCCGGTGCGGTCTTAATCAATAATGAACTGCTATTTTTCTGGGCAAGCGATGCGTCGTATCGCTACTGGTTTTATCCCCCGGCGGGAATTCGGCTTGCGTTACTGATGTTATTTGGTCTGCCAGGATTGATCGGGTACTTCGTGGCCGCCTTGGCAATTCTGTCGAGTGAAATTATTCCCGAAGTAACCGGATTTTATGGAGCATTTCTGGTGGCAGTTGCCAGAGCGCTCTCGTTATGGCTTGGACTGACCCTCTATGGTGCCTTAACGGGTATCAAGAGCCCCTGGGATCGTCTGACATGGCAGCACGTTCCGTTCCTCGCTTTTTTCGTAAGTTTTTTGAGTGCGGTCGTTGCCCATGTTGCTTACATTAGCCTCGGTGTCGAGAGCTTAGACACCCTGGTGCGAGGGGTCGCCCTGAATGTGCTCGGCGACACGCTTGGAACAATTTTTGTACTTATTCTGATTATTCGCATCAGAAAGGGATATCTTCGTTCTCGTGAACGCTTTGAACAGAGCCGAAATGCTAACGGGTTTGCTGCATCCGATTGAGATACTCTAGTAGAGACAGTATGCGGGCACGCACAATTGCCTCGTCGTTATAAGGCTGCTCCATATAGTATTCGGCCGCACTCATACGGTAGACCTGCCCCCATACGGGCATCTCCCGAGATCCATGTGCGGCAATATCTTCCCCCGCGATGCTTTTGTAGACACGATCAGCCGGAAAAATTCCGCCGTTATTTTTCGATAGTGCACTCAGATCGGGCGGACTTTTCTTCAGCCATGGGGTAACTGTTCCAGACCCCTTGCCATCGAGCCCATGACAGCTCGCGCAGCTTCTTTCGAACTCGCGCTTGCCGAGGTCTTGTGTGCGGACCTGGGCCGACGCCCCTGTGTGGATCACCAGAATAAGTGCTCCGGAGAGCCCTGCAAGGACTAACTTTATCGTGTTCATCTGCGAACGCCTTTGAAGAGGTGAGAGCGAATGATTGGACACGGAAAAGATACCTGTTTTTACACGGACAATGGGGAAACAGACATTAGGGCCAGAGACCTGATATTCAGAAGATGAGGCGGACTGGTTTCCCCCGTATTGTGTGGGCGAGTGGATCAATCTCGCCCCATAATCCTCCACGGTTATGATCCCGCTACCCCCCGACCTGCTTGCAAGACAGACCAACGCCGCTGAACTTCCCTTTCGTTGTACTTCAGAGCTTAACGATATCTCTGAGCTGATTGGACAGTCACGCGCCAGCGAGGCAATACAGTTTGGAATCAATATTTGTCATGATGGCTACAACATCTACGTTGCAGGTCCTGTCGGAAGCGGAAAGCAGACCCTTGTCCGTCAGTTGGTCGAGTCGCGCGCACAAGATGCCGCCCCACCCTGTGACTGGTGTTATGTACATAACTTTCTCAATGCCCATCGCCCAATAGCAATAGGGCTGCCCGCCGGCCTTGGACGGGAGCTAAGCGAGCAGATGGCCCAGGCCGTGGAATATCTAAAAAGTGCTGTTCCTGCGCTATTTGCAGGTGAGGAGTACCGTAGTCGCCGGGACACCATCATGAAAGATTTCGTCGAGCGCCAAGAGGACGCCTTTAAGAAACTGTCGCATCACGCAAACTCGCTAGGAATTGCCTTTTTAAGGACGCCGAGGGGATTCGCCTTTGTGCCGCAGAAAGGTGAGGAGATCATTGAGCCTCAGGAATTTGAGCGTCTCCCCGAGCAGGAGCGTACACGGCTGTTGGGCCACACTGCAGAGCTCCAGTCAGAGTTGGAGAAAATACTTGATGCAATTCCTCACTGGTGGCGGGAGAGGGCGGAAAGCTTGAAAACGCTTGATCAGGAAACGCTTAAAACAATCGTCTGGCAGATGTTGGAAAAAATACGCCAGCAATTTATAGATCATCCGGCGGTCGTCGCCTATCTTGACTCAGTAGCCCGTGATATTACGGGGCATTCTGAGGTATTCCGGACGTCTGTGACGAATGGGTCGCATGACGAGCATGGGTCTGATGGTCGACATTTAGAGTTTATGGACCGTTACAAGGTCAATGTTTTGGTTGGGGATGGTCTGCATCACGGTGCCCCGATTGTGGCCGAGGAGAATCCCAGCTATCCGAATCTTATTGGGCGAATTGAGCATATGTCGGAGATGGGGACACTGGTTACTAACTTCACATTGATTAAGGCGGGTGCTCTTCATCGTGCCAATGGTGGATATCTTCTGCTCGATATTCGGCGGGTGCTAAGCAATCCTTTCTCCTGGGAGGCGCTTAAGCGGGCCTTACGATCACGCGAGATCAGGATAGAGTCGCTTCCCCAGGTGGTGGGTCTGATTAGTACGGTATCTCTCGAACCCGAACCGATACCGCTTAATTTGAAAGTGATTCTTCTCGGCGATCGCTTTTTCTATTATCTGCTTGCCGAGCTCGATCCTGATTTTCTGGAGCTCTTCAAGGTGACGGCGGATTTTGACGATCGTGTCATGCGGAATAATGAGGCGAATCTCTTGTATGCCCAGATGCTTGCCTCTATGGTTCGACGATATGAACTGATGCATCTTGATGACCTTGGCGTTGCCAGAGTGATCGATCATGCCGCCCGACTTGCTGGGGATGCCTATCGACTCACGATGCACGCTCGAAGTATCTTGGACCTGCTACAGGAGGCGGACCATATCGCACGTCTCGATAAGGCTACGAAAATATCAGAGTCGCATGTCCAGAGGGCAATAGATGCCAGGGTTCATCGGCTCAGTCGATATCAACAGCGGATTCATGAGGAAATTCTTCGGGGCACCGTATTAATTGATACAACAATGTCGACTATAGGCCAGATTAATGGGCTATCCGTCGTTGAGTTGGGAAACTTTACATTTTCTCAGCCGGTTCGAATAACCGCGAAGAGCCGCTTTGGCACAGGTGATCTAATCAATATTGAACGGGAGGCAGAACTCTCCGGGGCGCTTCACTCCAAAGGAGTGCTTATCCTGGCGGGATTCCTCTCCACACGTTTCGCTAAAAGTCAGCCGTTCGCCCTGAACGCCAGCATTGTCATGGAGCAATCATATGGCAGGGTAGACGGGGATAGCGCATCGCTAGCTGAGCTTTGTGCGCTCATGTCGGATCTCGCGGGCGTACCTATAGACCAGCATTTTGCGGTCACCGGCTCAGTGAATCAGATGGGTGAGGTTCAGCCAATTGGAAAGGTTAACGAAAAAGTGGAGGGTTTCTATGACATCTGCTGCGCGCGGGGATTCGATGGGCGACATGCAGTTGTAATTCCGGTAGGCAATCTGGATCATCTTATGCTCAAGCGTGAGGTAGTCGAGGCGGCACGTTGTGGTCACTTTCATGTCTATGCGGTGCGGTCGGTTGACGAGGCGATCAGCCTGCTCACAGGCAGTCCGGCGGGGCTTCCCGATGCAGCAGGCACTTATCCACGTCACAGTGTCAACGGAAGAATTGCTGAACGAATTCGGCAGTTAAGCGGCGTACAGAGAGCTACACGGCTGCGGGTGCATTCGGGCGTGGGCTTAGGCCGAGCTGCCCAGACTCCCCGTATAAGCCTTAGACGTCATGGCTGAGATCGTCCAAGGATCCGGCATGCGGATTTATTCAGCCGAACAGCTTGAGACCGATTTTCATATCGACTTACATCAGCTGCGGACTTGACTCCAATGCGGACTCAGCATGGGCAAGGGAGAATATATATCGACAGAACGGACGCCGGCCGTGTTCTCGCAGGGGCACTCTCCGCCTATAGGGGAACGGATCCCCTCGTGTTAGCGATTCCACGTGGGGGAATCCCAGTGGGCGCGATTGTCGCGGCAGAACTTGGAGGTCAGTTAGATACTGTGCTTGTCCATAAACTCCGCGCACCCAGCTCACCAGAGACGGCAATCGGCGCTATCGATGAGCTCGGCCAGTGCACGATGTCACCCTATATCGACCTTGTCAGCCTGAGCGCAAAGAGCTTGGAAACGGAGAAGACCGCTCAATTGGAGATGCTGCATAGGCGCCGGATCGCGTACGCCCAAGTTCGATCCCGACTGGACCGAGAGAATCGCCCGATAATTATCGTTGATGATGGACTGGCTACGGGGCTGACGATGATCGCCGCGTTAAAGTATGCCCGACAAGGGCATCCCCAACGACTGATTGCCGCTGTCCCCGTCGCCGCGAAAGAGAGCGTACCCGGGGTTAGATCGAAGGCTGATGACTTTATCTGCCCTTTGATATCAGACAGTTTTCATTCTGTAGGACAGTTTTATCAGAATTTTCTTCCGATATCTGACGATCAGGCACTAGAGATACTCCGACTATCTGGGGGGGATGTCCAGACTGCCAGGGTTTAGACAGTGAGTTCAAGAACCAGTGCGCTGAAAGCTGTGCCACCTGATCGAGCCGTCCGGGCTCTTCGAATAAATGAGACGCACCGGGAATGACGACTACCTTTGCCCAGTCACCCATCGACTTGGCCACCTGTTGGTTAAGTCTGAGTACCTCATGGTCGAGTGCCCCGACAATGAATAAAGTGGGGCGGCGTACCAGGTGTATATCCCGTCGCGGCGCGAGATCTGGCCGCCCCCCTCTGCATACCAGGGCATGAACTTGGCTGCCGAGGGCGGCCGCTGCCTTAAGTGCGGCGGCCGCACCAGTGCTCGCGCCGAAATATGCCACTGGATAGGTGGACGTTCCAGAATTAGACGTTACCCAGCGCGTTGCCTGTAGCAGTCTATATGAGAGCAGCGATATATCGAACCGTGCTGAGTAGTCCTGGTCTTCGCGTTCCGTCAGAAGATCTAGCAGCAGTGTTCCCAGGCCGTGGCGGTTTAACGCCTCTGCTACCTGCAGATTTCTCGGGCTATGCCGTCCGCTGCCACTTCCGTGGGCGAAGATCACGATCCCCAGGGCTCTTTCTGGAATCTGGAGGTTTCCTACAAGGAACTGGCTGTTTTCGATCGGGATACGATGTTCTATGGCGTTAGGCTGTGGCATCGGAACAAACTTACAGTGGAAATCTGATGCAATGCCACGTAGCGCATGTAAGGATCAAGGGAAAGACTTGCAGACTCGCGTATTTACGGCGTCGCAACGATGGCCTCTTCACCAGTCTTCCGTAGTGAGCATGCGAGTCTTGAAGCTTATTGGGCGCAGGATGCCGCTGCGCTACTTCGTCGCCTGGATTCGGGGCTCGGGGGTCTTTCACGCAGAGAGGCAGCACGTCGTCGGTTTGGCCTGAAGTCCTGGTCAATACAGCCAGACCGATACGCAATCCTGCGGCTTATTCTGAAGCAGTTTAAAAGCCCGCTCGTGCTGATATTAGTGGCAGCCTCGCTGATATCGGTTTTTATTCGGGACTGGGTCGAGGCAAGTGTTGTGCTCGGGATCGTATTCACCAGCACTATTCTCGCCTTTTCACAGGAGTATGTTGCGCATAGGACCTTCCACCGGCTCTCCAGATCAGTACGGATAGATACGGTAGTACGTCGGAGTGGAGTAAATCGGCGCGTGCCAGCCGATAGCATTGTGCCGGGTGATATTGTAATTCTCGAGCCTGGGATGCGGATTCCTGCTGACTGCATTCTCCTGTCGAGCCACGATCTTTATGTGAATCAGGCAGCGATCACAGGCGAGTCCTTTCCGGCATTGAAATCTGCCGATCCTGTTGAAATTGTTACGCCTTTCGGCGAGAGGAGAAACTGCGTATTTGCGGGATCCAGTGTGGAAAGCGGCGCTGCGGAAGCCCTCGTCGTGCTGACGGGCATAAAAACGATATTCGGCCAGATAACTGAGAAGCTATCACAGCAGGCGGCACCAAATGAGTTCGAGCGGGGAGTAGCGAGATTTGGCCGTCTCCTCATGAAGACAATGTTCGCAGTAGTACTGCTGGTCTTAACGATTAATCTCATGCGGGGTCAGACAGCAGATGACGCGCTGATGTTTGCACTCGCAATTGCGGTTGGCCTTACGCCAGAGCTACTTCCCGCGATTATTAGTGTCATGCTCGCCCGGGGCGCCAGGCATCTTGCGCATCATGGGGTGATCGTTCGCAAACTTAATGCAATTGAGAGCCTTGGCGGCATGACCGTCTTATGTACCGACAAGACGGGCACGCTTACAGAGGGTCAGGTCCGTCTAACGGACGCCCTGGACATTGACGGAATGCCATCTACGGCCACTCTGCGTCTGGCCACCCTTAACGCCCGATTTTATTCTGGATTAAAGAATCCGATAGATCAGGCGGTGCTCGAAGTGGCAGATCGGCGTGGATTGTGTGTCTCCGCCGCATCCAGGCTTGGAGAGATTCCCTTGGACTTCGCCAGGAGATGCGTCTCTGTCTGTGTACATGACCCAAACCAGGGAGACATACTCGTTACCAAGGGTGCGTTTGATGCAGTATTGGAGCGCTGTATCTGCTTTGGAGCTGATGCGCAGCCTCTTGATGCGGCCTCACGCCAGAGGGCAAGAGAACTTCACCGCAGTCTTGCGGAGCGGGGGTTCCGTGTATTGGCGGTCGCGTCTCGCAGGTGTGACTCAGATCGTAAGAACTTTACCCCATTTTACGAACAGGCGCTATGTTTTTTCGGGGGTCTGTGTTTTCTCGATCCAACTAAGTCGGATACGCCATTGATGATTTGTCAGCTGTCGGACCGCGGGGGAAGCCTTAAGATCATAACAGGTGATG
>VERI01000040.1:5000-6520 GCA_018882785.1 Burkholderiaceae bacterium
GGGCTCTGCGAAGCCGTAAGGCGACGTATAGGGTCTGACGCCTGCCCGGTGCTGGAAGGTTAAAAGGAGGGGTGCAAGCTCCGAATTGAAGCCCCAGTAAACGGCGGCCGTAACTATAACGGTCCTAAGGTAGCGAAATTCCTTGTCGGGTAAGTTCCGACCTGCACGAATGGCGTAACGATCTCCCCGCTGTCTCTAACGTGGACTCAGCGAAATTGAACTGTGTGTCAAGATGCACACTACCCGCGGTTAGACGGAAAGACCCCATGAACCTTTACTCCAGCTTTGCACTGGCATCAGGATTGTGATGTGCAGGATAGGTGGTAGGCATCGAAGCAGGGACGCCAGTCTCTGTGGAGCCTCCCTTGAGATACCACCCTTCGCACTCTTGATGTCTAACCGCGGCCCGTCATCCGGGTCCGGGACCATGCATGGTGGGGAGTTTGACTGGGGCGGTCGCCTCCCAAACAGTAACGGAGGCGCGCGAAGGTTGGCTCAGAGCGGTCGGAAATCGCTCGTTGAGTGCAATGGCAGAAGCCAGCCTGACTGTAAGACTGACAAGTCGAACAGAGACGAAAGTCGGCCATAGTGATCCGGTGGTCCCAAGTGGGAGGGCCATCGCTCAACGGATAAAAGGTACTCTGGGGATAACAGGCTGATGATGCCCAAGAGTCCATATCGACGGCATCGTTTGGCACCTCGATGTCGGCTCATCTCATCCTGGGGCTGGAGCAGGTCCCAAGGGTATGGCTGTTCGCCATTTAAAGAGGTACGTGAGCTGGGTTTAGAACGTCGTGAGACAGTTCGGTCCCTATCTGCCGTGGGTGTAGGAGACTTGAGAAGAGTTGCCCCTAGTACGAGAGGACCGGGGTGAACGTTCCACTGGTGGACCAGTTGTCGTGCCAACGGCAGTGCTGGGTAGCTATGAACGGACAGGATAACCGCTGAAGGCATCTAAGCGGGAAGCCCCCTTCAAAACAAGGTCTCCCTTGAGGGCCGTGGAAGACCACCACGTCGATAGGCCGGAGGTGTAAGTGCAGCAATGCATTCAGCTGACCGGTACTAATTGCCCGATAGGCTTGATTTGATCCAGAAACAGCAAGGCTGTTCCTCATCAAAAGCAAAACACAAACTTGGAACAATACAAATACTGATGAAAGCGCCGCTAAGCAGAACCACAATGCTGCACCCGCGGCGCGTGTTTCTTCCTCGGTTTGGTGGTCATAGCACGAGCAAAACACCCGGTCCCATCCCGAACCCGGCCGTTAAGTGCCGTCGCGCCAATGGTACTCCGTCTCAAGACGTGGGAGAGTAGGTCACCGCCAAACCTAGAAAGAAACACAAAAACCTCTAAACGACCAAAAATCCACCAATCAGACACCACCTGCCGCGGGGTGGAGCAGCCCGGTAGCTCGTCAGGCTCATAACCTGAAGGCCGCAGGTTCAAATCCTGCCCCCGCAACCAACACTGATTGATCAACGATATCAAGGGCTTGCGAAGTAATGTCGCAGGCCTTGAA
>VERI01000041.1 GCA_018882785.1 Burkholderiaceae bacterium
CCATGAGCCACCCCATTGGGCATCGGGCCATCATTTTCTCTAGCTTCAGACCTTCGGCCCGAGGCTTAGGACAACCCATCCTTCTCCTGGGCTCCAAAAATCGTTTTGAGCGGCCGTCAAAAAGATCTATACTTTTCAATGAGTTCTGATTTCTCATTTTTTGTCAATATTTATCTTTTTGAAATTTAGAAATAAATTTTCGCCCGAATAGAGTTTTCGATTGATTTCATGAAAAATGTACCGAATACTTAGGCTTTGAGAGAAACTTCTATCCCGCATGCGGGTATCAGCTTGCTGGTGGGTGGGGTCAACTGTCAAAAAAGAGAATTCAAACATGAGCAGATTTTTTTCTACTAATTTTCCGGTCTCCCACGAGCTCCCGCGGTCAACCGAGGAACTCAACCAATTGGCCGAAAGCCTAAGGGATGAGGCGGCGCAGCGCGCACTGATTAAGTTGCGGCTTCTGGTGACCGCGCTTGGTAAAATCTCGGCGCAATCGGAGCTAGAGGACCGTGCCAAGGGGATACGTAGGCGATAATGCCTGTTTGAGCTGTTAGGCTTAGCCCTGCGGACCGCAAGCGCGGGGCATGTTAGCTTAGGCGCTCCGGGGCGAATGTCATTCTAAAACGCTGATTTCCAGAGATTTTCAATCGAGGTTTGCGATGACCAACCGTTGCGTGATCTATGCCCGCTACAGCTCTGACAACCAGTCTGAGCACTCCATTGATGACCAGGTGCGCATCTGCCGGGCACGCGCAGAGCGTGAGGGTTGGCAAGTGGTCAGTGTATTTACTGACTATGCCCTTTCGGGTGCGAGTACCCTGCGCCCTGGCTATCAGCAATTACTGGACCTGATCCGCCGAGGTGGGGCAAACATTGTGCTCGCCGAGTCCCTCGATCGCTTTTCGCGCGACCAGGAACACATCGCGGGCTTTTTCAAGCAGGCGCAATTCGCCGCTACCAAGATCATGACGCTGGCAGAGGGCGAGGTCAGTGAGCTTCATATCGGGTTAAAGGGCACGATGGGGGCGCTCTACCTCAAGGATCTCGCCGACAAGACTCGTCGCGGCCAGGCGGGCAGGATTCATGCAGGTGGCAGCGCGGGCGGGTTGAGCTTCGGATATCGCGTACGCAGGGGGCTGCGCCCAGACGGCACTCTAATCAGCGGTGAACTGGACATCGACGAGGATCAGGCGAAGGTCATCCGCCGTGTGTTTGAGGCCTATAACGCTGGCCAATCGCCGAGATCCATCGCCAAAAAACTGAACGCCGAAGGTATCCCCGGCCCGCGCGGCGGCAAATGGAGCGCTTCCTTGTTGTTGGGCAGCGCCAAGCGAGAAACTGGCCTATTGCGGAACCGGCTTTATATCGGCGAACGCGTGTGGGACCGCCAGCGTTGGGTCAAGGATCCGACCTCTGGCAAGCGCCTGGCGCGGCCCAACCCCAAAGAGGAGTGGATCGTCAAGGATGTGCCTGAGTTGGCCGTGATCGATCGGACGACCTGGGAGCGGGCACAGGCGCGATTATCGGCAAGCCGCCAAAGCGTCCTCCAAAAAGAGGAGCCGAGTTCTGGCGAACAGCAAAACCTCGGCAGGCGCCTTGGTGCATTGAGGCGTCCAAAATGGCCGCTGGCAGGCTTGGTTCGCTGCGGGCGCTGTGATGGCCCAATGAGCGTTATGGGCGCGAACGGTAGGTTGGGCTGTGCGAACCATGTTGAGCGAGGGACATGCGATAATCCGAGAACAATTTTACGGGATCGGCTGCTGGGTCGGGTCCTGGCTGGAATTAAGGAACGGCTGCTTGCCCCAGACCTCGTGGACCAGTTTGTCGCGACCTTCGTGGCGGAGGTGAATGCGGCCAACAGCCAGCGCAGCAACCGGCAGGCGTTGCTCATCCAACAAAAAGTCAAGGTTGAGCGGCAAATCCGCAATATGTTGGAGCTGATCAAGGAGGGCCACGGGACGCCCGCGATGGTGGCCGAGTTGCGTTTGACGGAGCATCGTCTGGAGGAGCTGTCGGGCCAAATCGCAGCTGAGGATCAGCCAGAGACGGTGCCTGTCCTCCATCCAAACCTGCCTGAACTCTACCGCCGCCGGGTCGAAGCCCTCGAGGTTTCCCTGAGCGATCCATCGACCTGCCTTGCGGCGACTGAGGCGCTTCGTGGGCTGATTGATGCCATTCAGATTCATCCAGGCGAGCGTCGCGGTGAGGTTGCCGTGAGGCTGCGAGGTGACCTTGCGGCGTTTTTGCGATCTTCGGATGAGGATGGGGTTGCGGCGACGAAGGTTGGGCGTCGCCGTGCTGTGAACGTTTGTTCTGGTGATGTATTGGGATCGTTGGATGCGGGGACAGGATTTGAACCTGTGACCTTCAGGTTATGAGCCTGACGAGCTACCGGGCTGCTCCACCCCGCGTCCGAGGGGTTTGAGGTTTTTGGGGTTCGTGGGAGGGTACGTTTTGGTTCACTCGAAAGACTTGGCGGCGACCGACTCTCCCGCGTCTTAGGACGCAGTACCATGGGCGCTGAGGGTTTTCACGGCCGAGTTCGGAATGGGATCGGGTGCTTTGCCCCTCGCTATAGCCACCAAGTCGTTCGAATGAACCTTGGGTGGGGATGTTTTGTTGGGTGTCTTGATGGGTTCGCGGTCCGCCCGGCTTTCCGGGCTTGGCGTTGCATGCGACGGGAGTGCGAGTATCAAGCCGATCGAGCTATTAGGATCGGTAAGCTGAACGCGTTGCCGCGCTTTCACATCCGACCTATCGACGTGGTGGTCTACCACGGCTCTTCAGGGAGACCTCGTTTGGAGGGGGGTTTCCCGCTTAGATGCATTCAGCGGTTATCCCGTCCGCACATAGCTACCCGGCGATGCCGCTGGCGCGACAACCGGTACACCAGAGGTGCGTCCATCCCGGTCCTCTCGTACTAGGGACAGATCCTCGCAAGTCTCCAAACACCCACGGCAGATAGGGACCGAACTGTCTCACGACGTTCTAAACCCAGCTCACGTACCACTTTAATCGGCGAACAGCCGAACCCTTGGGACCTGCTCCAGCCCCAGGATGTGATGAGCCGACATCGAGGTGCCAAACGACGCCGTCGATATGGACTCTTGGGCGTCATCAGCCTGTTATCCCTAGAGTACCTTTTATCCGTTGAGCGATGGCCCTTCCACACGGGACCACCGGATCACTATGGCCAACTTTCGTTTCTGCTCGACCTGTCGGTCTCGCAGTCAGGCAGGCTTATGCCATTGCACGCCAGGGCTGATTTCCGACCAGCCTGAGCCTACCATCGCGCGCCTCCGTTACACTTTGGGAGGCGACCGCCCCAGTCAAACTACCCACCATGCAGGGTCCCCGTCCCGGGTTCACGGGACCAGGTTAGACATCAGAGAACAAAAGAGCGGTATTTCACTGGTGCCTCCATCCGAGCTGACGCCCGAACTTCAAAGGCTCCCGCCTATGCTACACATCCATCCCCTAATGCCACTGCAAAGCTGTAGTAAAGGTTCATAGGGTCTTTCCGTCTGACCGCGGGTACTCCGCATCTTCACGGAGAATTCAATTTCGCTGAGTCGGTGTTGGAGACAGTGGGGAAGTCGTTACGCCATTCGTGCAGGTCGGAACTTACCCGACAAGGAATTTCGCTACCTTAGGACCGTTATAGTTACGGCCGCCGTTTACCGGGGCTTCGATTCAAGCCTCGCAGCTCTCCTCTTAACCTTCCGGCACCGGGCAGGCGTCAGACCCTATACGTCGGCTCGCGCCTTCGCAGAGTCCTGTGTTTTTAGTAAACAGTCGCCACCCCCATTTCTGTGCCACCCTTCCCTGGTTGCCCAAGAAAGGGTCCCGCTTCTTCCGAAGTTACGCGGGCAATTTGCCTAGTTCCTTCAACACCGTTCTCTCAAGCGCCTTGGTATCTTCTACCAGTCCACCTGTGTCGGTTTCGGGTACGGTCTGTACCTCGGGGCTATTTCCTGGAAGGCTTCAGCCGCCCGCGGAATCCAATAACCGCAAACGACCTTACGCCTCCGTCAACTCCCGAGAGGCCCAGGACTATTAACCTGGTTCCCATCGACTACGGCTTTCGCCCTCGCCTTAGGGGCCGGCTTACCCTGCGCGGATTAACCTTGCGCAGGAACCCTTGGACTTACGGCGACAGGGTTTCTCGCCCTGTTTGTCGCTACTCATGTCAGCATTCTCACTTCCGATGCCTCCAGCGACCCTTACAGATCACCTTCACAGGCCTACGGAACGCTCCGCTACCGCGCCGGATCGCCGAAACGATCCGACACCCGCAGCTTCGGTGCGTGGCTTGAGCCCCGTTACATTTTCGGCGCAAGACAACTTGACCAGTGAGCTATTACGCTTTCTTTAAAGGATGGCTGCTTCTAAGCCAACCTCCTGGTTGTCTGGGTCGTCTCACATCCTTTCCCACTTAGCCACGACTTGGGGACCTTAGCTGGCGGTCTGGGATCTTCCCCTCTCGTCCCTGGATCTTAGCACCCAGGGGCTGCCTGCCATGCATCGCTCGCCGGTATTCGGAGTTTGGTTAGGTTTGGTAAGGCTCGCGCCCCCCTAGCCCATCCAGTGCTCTACCCCCGGCGGCGTTCACATGACGCTCTACCTCAATAGATTTCGCGGAGAACCAGCTATTGCCGGCCTTGATTGGCCTTTCACCCCTAGCCACAGGTCATCCCCTACTTTTTCAACAGGAGTGGGTTCGGTCCTCCAGTGCGTGTTACCGCACCTTCAACCTGCCCATGGCTAGATCGACCGGCTTCGGGTCTCATCCTGGCAACTCAAGCGCCCTATTCAGACTCGCTTTCGCTGCGCCTACGCCTAACGGCTTAAGCTTGCTGCCAAGACGAACTCGCTGACCCATTATACAAAAGGTACGCAGTCACGGATCCAGTCGGCCGAAGCCGACCGTCCCGCTCCCACTGCTTGTAGGCATTCGGTTTCAGGTCTCTTTCACTCCCCTCATCGGGGTGCTTTTCACCTTTCCCTCACGGTACTTGTGCACTATCGGTCACCAAGGAGTATTTAGGCTTGGAGGGTGGTCCCCCCACGTTCAGACAGGATTACACGTGTCCCGCCCTACTCGAGGACCGACTGCTTTTCTACCCGTACGGGGCTCTCACCCACTATGGCCATCCCTTCCAGGACGTTCCGGTTCTAAGCAATCGGCCACTGGCCTGTTCCGCGTTCGCTCGCCACTACTAGCGGAATCTCTGTTGATGTCTTTTCCTCCAGGTACTGAGATGTTTCAGTTCCCCGGGTTAGCCTCCCGCACCTATGTATTCAGTGCAGGATCACCTTGCGGTGGGGTTTCCCCATTCGGACATCCGCGGATCAACGATCGCTCGCATCTCCCCGCGGCTTTTCGCAGCGTGCCACGTCCTTCATCGCCTCTTGGTGCCAAGGCATCCACCAAATGCCCTTTGATGCTTGATGCTCCTATCTCGCGTCGACGATCTCCCGCTCGCGCAGAAAATCGCCGTATTCCACATGCAACGCCGAGCCTGTTCGGACCAGGCCCGCGTCGCCTCGAATTCTCTCTCAAGACACGACGACCGTCACACACTCCGGATCACGAAAACGACAGACCAAACGGCCCAGCATCTCCGCGCCTCATGCGCAGACGATCGACGTACCCTCTTCACGATATCATACAGCCGGCGATGCCCTCGGGCCTCGCCACCGGAAGGCGCGCACACGACGCGCCCCCGGATCTCGGACAAACCGTAATCTGCTTTCTGAGCCATGCGCCAACTCGCCGCGCCTTGCCCCTTCTCGAGCCGGGCCCTTCCGAGCCGGGCCCTTCCGAGCCGGGCCCTTCCGAGCCTGGTGGAGGCGGACGGGATTGAACCGACGACCCCCTGCTTGCAAAGCAGGTGCTCTCCCACTGAGCTACGCCCCCGCTCGCTCAAGCCCCCGCCCGCTCAAGCCAGCACCAGACACGTCAGTGCCAGGCACGTCAGTGGTGGGCCCGGGAAGATTTGAACTTCCGACCTCACGCTTATCAAGCGCGCGCTCTAACCAGCTGAGCTACGAGCCCGGGTCTCTTGCAGATTACGGAAGGGATACGCCGGCGGCGGCACGTTTCCGGTCGATGTTGCCATCGACCGCCGGGACCTTAACGGTACCGGGCGCCCCCGCGGCATTGCAGCCTCGGGAGCTTCCTTGTGGCCGTCTCTCGACTGCAAAATGCACCCGAACAGACGTCCTTAGAAAGGAGGTGATCCAGCCGCAGGTTCCCCTACGGCTACCTTGTTACGACTTCACCCCAGTCGCTGACCCTACCGTGGCCGGCTGCCTCCTTGCGGTTAGCGCACCGTCTTAAGGTAGAACCAACTCCCATGGTGTGACGGGCGGTGTGTACAAGGCCCGGGAACGTATTCACCGCGGCATGCTGATCCGCGATTACTAGCGATTCCGCCTTCATGCACCCGAGTTGCAGAGTGCAATCTGAACTGAGATGGCTTTTTGAGATCGGCGCAGGGTCGCCCCCTTGC
>VERI01000073.1 GCA_018882785.1 Burkholderiaceae bacterium
GGGCCACAAGGGTTGCTTGGGCCGCAAGGATTGCCTTTTCGACTCTGGCTTTTTGGCGCGCATGGCGAGGCGCCTTTGGCCTCCTGGGCAGTCACCGCAACAGGGGCGGCGATTCCAGTAGAAATCGCCAACGCGATCGCAGCAAGTTTATTAGATTGTTGTTTCATCACTTTCCTCATTTAAAAAAATCCAGTCACTGACGTTGCGTTCACGGGTTGACTTTCGTTGCCCCGGCGACTGCCTGGGCTGCCGAGACGGGCCCGCCGAGTCGCCGCTCCAGGGCAGTACCACCGATAAAGACCGCGACCGCAGCAACCACCATGAATACATTGACCCATAGGCTGGACACACCGAGCGCATCGGGCAACGTGTCACCCGCTGCAACCTCACCCATTGTCGTCAACGCCTCAAGCTGATCATATGCACCAGCAAATACCAGTGTTCCCACAATAAGTCCCAATAAGAACACGCTGGCATCTAGCCGGCCCGACATCAGGCCCACCACCGATGTACCCGGGCAATAGCCCCCCACCGCAAAGCCAGAGCCCACCAATATGCCCCCAATCGCAGCAGCGCCAAGTAATGCGGGGGGAACGAACAGGCCCTCGAGTGAGACGAGACCGAGCCACCCCGACACCATAAGTCCAACTGATGTGAACACGATTGCAGTGAACATGACCTTAAATACGGACCAGTCACTTAACCGAAACTGGGCCGTTAATTTACAGGGGCTACCGAATCCTGCGTTCTCAAGGATGAAACCAAACGCGAATCCGAGCGCCAGGCCCGAAATGATCTCTATAAGTGACATTACTGAACCCCCCGAAAAATTCGACTCATGATCAAGCCAGCTGCAAAAAAGGTCACTAGGAATGTGAACCCCGCAAGACTAAGTGTGGCGGCCCCTGAGAGGCCCATGCCGCTTGTACAGCCTGCAGCAATCCGCGCGCCTAATCCCGCCAACATCCCGCCAGCAAATGCGGACAGCAGTCGACGAGGCGCTCCCAGAGTCTTCTCGCCGTCGATCTGGACACGAATGCGGCGGGCAATCTTGGCGGAGAGAACTGCACCAACGGCCACGCCGATCACTTGCCAAGTGATCCAGGCAGAGAAAATCCCATCCTCTGCAAGCGGACCAAGATAACTATCCTCGCCGACGAAGGCCGGAACACCGGATGCCAGCCAGGCCGTGAGGCGCGTTGTAAATCCGGTTGCACCAAGACCATGCCCAGTAATTAGAAATGTCAGTAACAGCACTAGGCCCAGCGCAAGACCGGCCCAAAGCGGATGCCAGAACGGTTTCGGATCAAGCTGAAGCTGCATGTGATCTCCCCTTTCGATTTTTTTGATGACAGCAAAACATGCCATGCAGTGCCGATAACATCGCCCCTACCCGCGGATCACCGATGGCGTAATAGACATACTTGCCATCTCGTCGCGTCTTCACCAGGCCATCGACCCGCAGGATCCCGAGCTGCTGCGACAAGGTGGGCTGCTCAATT
>VERI01000074.1 GCA_018882785.1 Burkholderiaceae bacterium
TTCTGCCGCGAGCGCGTCCATTGGGCGCTTGCGCGGATTACGTTCCGCTGAATGCTACGGTTGTGACCGTTTTGCGGACGTAGTCGGTGTTGCTGATCCGAAGTTCGACGCGGATAGTTGAAGAACTTGAGTGGTCTCCGGTAGTCAAGCTGGTGGTATCCAAAGAAGAGGTATTGATGGCCGTCCCGCGGATTGACGTTTTGACCACATCTCCAGACGTCTCCGACTTTTCAGCCGAAAGCGTTGTGAAAGTAATGCCAGCGAGCGTAAACGTGGTGGCCGTGAATGCGCCGAGGATCGTGGCCGAAGCCTCGGCCCTTGGATTGTAGAAACGCACCGACGGAGGCGCGGTGTTGGCGCTGCCGCTTTCGATCAACTGCTCGTCCACCTGGGCCGTGATGGTGGCGTTGAGCACATCGTCCGACCCGATGGCATATCCCGCAAAAGTGGTGCCGATGGTTTCCGTGGTCGTCTCCGTGCGCACATACTTGGAAATGATCGTCGTGGTGACGCCGTTCTTGTCCGCAACAAGCAGCTTCTCGAAAGTCTTGGAAGTCTGGACGGAGAACCCGCCAGTTACGCCGTAGGTGATCGCCATGCCCTCGCGGGCCGTGTCAATTCTGCTGGCAATAGAGGGTGACGCTTAATACGTCCGTGATGCGATTGTCCGAGCGATCAACGCTGTGGCCGATCTCAAGCATCCCAGCCACGGCCACATTGGCAGATGTGAAGTCTTGGGCAATGATGGAACGCAATGCCGATTGCACTTGCTCGACGGCCTCGTCATGGGTGCTTGCATATTCGCCAGGCGTGATGACGTGGATTGTGGCCTGCGCTGACCATCGGGCGAGCTGAGGAAAAGGCCGCGAAGCCGATAGGCAAGCGGCCACAATGCGCCGAGGCGGCGCGGTGGTCTCCGAATAGTATGGGTAAACCTCGTAATCGTCGGTCACGGCTCCGGGCAATTCGGTCGAAAGGTGGGCCGAGACAATTTGCTCAATTTCGTGACGCAGGCTGTAAGTCTGCGGCGTTGCTGAAATCGGTCCGGTGGGCGTTGTTCCAATTCGGTCGCCGGCCACAAGACTAATCCTGATGGTATCGGTCTGAAAATTGGACGAAGTTTCGCTCGCCAGTTCGGACAAATGCCATCCGTAAAGCGTGAAGCTGATTTGTGCTCCATTGATTGCGGCCAGCGCGGCGTTGGTGTTGGTGTCGTCCAAGCGCCGAGACAAGGCCGCCACGCGATTCTTGTGGGCCGTTTGCCATCCTCCGCCGGCATTTGCCGCCGAAATAACCATAAAATCCATGTTGCATCGGCTGGCCGATCTCACGCCGCCCTCGAGGAGTTCCGAGTCGGCTGTTTCGATAATCACGCACGGCAGGGCCAAGGCATCCGACGGGACGGCATGGCGTATCGGAATGCCCGAAAGGCTGGTCCCGCTGACGCCGGAAATCAGCCAGTTGGCAAAAGCGGATTCTAATTCGCGGTGGATC
>VERI01000042.1 GCA_018882785.1 Burkholderiaceae bacterium
TCCAAACGTTTTCTGGGTTAACAATAAATAGCGCCAAGACCTACTCACTTGCGCTTCCCGGCGGGCCCACATTGACCGCCGCCAATCCAACCAATATTGATGACTTAATCTCGAAATTGATCGCTAACGGCGCCTACGCTTCAAGCGATGTCTTATTGTCAAAAAGCGGCTCAGATTTAGTTTTAACGTTTAAAACATCAGGCAATAAGGCAGATTCTAGTCTTTCTGAGGACGCCAGTCCGGCGGGAACGCTTGGCTCTGTCGATGGTGCAGCCTCAGCTCAGGAGGTACAAAAAACTGCTGCGATTTCTCTTGCAGAGGGCGATGTCTTCAAACTGACACTGGCTGACGGCACCGTGCTGACGACGACCGCCCTTGGTGCTTCGCCAACACTAAGCGGTCTTGTAACTGCCCTACAGGCTGATAGTGATTACAGCACAAGTAACGTTGTAATTTCAGCCGGAGCTGGTGCAGATGCTGGCAAGCTAATACTGACCTATAAATCCAGTGCCGATGTAGGCGCAGCAACCTTGGTTCGAACAACTGCTGCCGGAACATTAGCTACCACCACTGCCGGGTCCTCGGGCGCCGCCACCTACGGTACGCTGACTGCCGCTACTCTGCAATCTGCCCGGGACGCCTTCTTCTCGATCAATGGTCTCGAAGTGCAGCGTGCATCCAACCAAATCGATGATGTGGTTAATGGCGTGACTTTTAGCCTCAACAGTCCAATCGTGCCTGCGGGTGGAGCCATTTCAGATTTAGATGATGCGGATTTCGCTGCGGCGTCCGCAACTACGATCAACGTCACCAAAGGCGCTGAAGACCTTTCGGGGGCGGCCGTTGAGGACTTTGTGAATGCGTACAACGAGCTTTTGACGTTCTACAAAACCGAATCCATGTCGTCAAAAGACCCTGAAGCGCGGGGTGTCTTGAATGGGGATTCCACTCTGCGTACCTTCATGGACCGCATTCGCGGCCTTTATGCCAACGGAATTCGATTGGCTGATGGAAGCAATATCTCCTTTAGTTCAATCGGTGTTGAAGTGCAGCGCGATGGAACACTTTTTCTTGACAAGGGCGATCTCAATACAGCTATTGCAAACGGACTACAGGACAAATTTGCGCAAGGGGTGACTCTTGGCTACTCGAGTAGTTCACTAAGCCTTACTAGCTTTCTAACCGCATCGCTTCGCACCACCGGCCTGATCACGTCGCATTTGACCGATGTCGAGACCCAGCAGACCCGTCTTGAAGATCGAGTCAGTGACTGGGAAGACAAACTTGCGCGAATTGAGCAGCGCTACTACCGCCAGTACGCCGCCTTAGATGCGTTGTTGTTCCGTCTACAAACCACGAGTAATGCTTTGACGTCTGCAATTGAGAGTCTGGTGAATAGCCAGAAAAGCGGTTAATTGAATTTTTAACAGGGGACCTACTATGAACGCCCGTAATTTAAACGCCTACCGTAATCTGGCTGCCCAGACCGCGGTGTCAGAGGCAAGCCCGCTCGAATTGATCGTGCTGGTCTATAAGCGCTTGATTGATAATCTGCGCCTGGCCCAAAAGGCCATGGAAGAGGACAAGGAAGATGCAGAGCACATCAGCAAGTCCTTGGACTTGATCCAAAAGGGGCTGCTTGCAGCGCTTGACCACGATAAGGGTGGCGAGATCTCCAAAAACCTGGCTTCTTTATATGACTGGGCGATTCGGGAGATTCTGAAGGCACGCTTAAAGCGCAGCCCGGAGACTTTAACGGGCGTGATCGAGGTCTTTCGCAATCTGGAAGCCGCTTGGGTGGAGATCCATCTCATGCGAGCTGACTCGCAAGGGACAGAGAAAACCTCTCAGACCGTGCATATCTCCGCTGCGGGGGCTATCCCAGCCGTATAACTTGGCCGTATAAAGTGGGGTAAGGACCTTGCCCCATGCAGATACCGCCAAACATTCCAAAACCCGCCGCCCCCGGCCCTCAGGAGCTAAAGCCTGAGCCGGTCGCGCGGATTGCGCCGGTGGTGATGAACGATGCGGCATCTCGCATCGATCCCAGTGTGATCCTGAAGACCCCGGTCCCGGTCTCTCAGGGTCCACGCACCACCAGTGGCGTTAGACCATCGACAGACCAGACCGGCACGATTTATACCTCGCCGGAGATCGCTCCCGACACAGAGGCTGCGGCCCATATTGCGAGTCTGATGAGCCAGTTGGGCAAGGCCGATTCTGGTTCGCAGATGCTTCGCTGGCCCTTGCCCAGAGAGCTTGTGCAGCAACAACAGCAGCAGTCGCAAGCCGGTGGCCAGACCGGTGGAAGTGGTGGTCTCGCATCCAACCCGAAAGAGGCGTTGTCAGTGTTAAAACAGGGATTGGATCAGTCGCCCATGCTCGCGATTGCGAATTTTGCGAGTGCCCTTGGGCTCACTCACGGCAAAGAGAAAACCACTAAGCCGCCTGCAGTCAGTCTTCAGTCTGTGCCCACGCGCGGATCACAAGACGTACAGGATGGCTTAAACCTGCTCATGCATGGACAGATGGTCTGGGAGGGGCAGTTTACCCCTGGCGTGCAGGCAAAAATCTATCGCGAAGATACATACGGCGAAGACCCCAAAAATCCGGGCGGCCCTCTCGTAAAGGGCACTCAGATCTCAATTGAAGCCGAGCTTCCAACCGTGGGGATGGTCAGAATTCGTGGCATGCAGATCGCGGATTCTGTGAGTGTGGTGGTGAGCCCGGAGCAGCAGGGCCAGGCGGTGCTTTCGCAGAACTTTCAGGAGTTAAAAGATCACCTGGTATCTGCGCAACTCGAGTCCGTGAAGATCCGGCTACAGAATTCCGCCGGGGAGCTCTTGGCATGACCGAGCTTTTAAACAAACGCGCGGTCGCACTGCGCTATGAACAAAATGCGGCGGCGCCCCGGATTGTGGCCAAGGGCTCGGGCTATACGGCCGAGACCATCATCGAGCGGGCTAAGGAGTACCAGGTGCCGATAGCGATTGAGCCTGAGTTGGTTGAGCTTTTAGTGCAGCTCGATTTGAATCAGCTTATTCCGCCGCAGTTGTATGCGGCAGTGGCCGAGGTATTGGCCTGGGCGTATCAGGTGGATGGAAAAACCGCTGAAGAAATTCGCGCCGCGCGCGAAAAAGCTTAAACCTGCAGGTTCGTAACGTCGCGATAAGCCTCAACGAGCTTATTGCGTACGGCAATCATTCCCTGAAAGGCAACGTTTGCCTTCTGCAGGGAGACCATGACCTCTTCAAGTGACATGTCTTTGGCCCCGAGCTGGAAGGCCTGGGCTTTGGCTTGGGCGGTGTTCTGGGCATCGCTGACTTCCTGCACGGCCTGTTTGAGCACGGCGCCAAAATCCACGCCACTGCCCTGACCGGGCTGGCCGGCCGGCACCCCAAGCGGCATGCGGGGATCGTTCCCAACGGGCTTGCCGCCCTGGGCCATCTCCTGCATCGCCTGCATGCGGGCTAGTACCTGATTGATGCCTTCTACGCTCATTCCGAGATCTTAGGTTAATCCTTGCCTGAGTAAAACCCTTTTTCCTTGTAATCCTTGAGCTTGTAGCGCAACGCCCGCTCAGAGATTCCAAGGATATCAATCGCCTTTTTCCGGTTTCCGCCTGTGGTTTTGAGCACCCGAAGGATATGCTCGCGCTCCACAGTCTCCAGATCCGGAGGCTGATCACCTACAGAGGAAGCAAAATCCACGCCAGCCTGGGTCGATTCCATACCCCAGGCGGGCAGGTCAGCTGCCGTCCCCCTCATTCCATTTACGGCCAGTCCACCCCCCACGGTTACCCCCCCGGAGACGGCCTTAAGTTCCAAGTGATCGGGCATGACCTCATCGCCATCGCAGAGCAGTAACGCCCGCTGGACTGCGTTTTCAAGTTCCCGGACATTGCCCGGCCAGCGGTGGGCATTGATTGCCGTCTTGGCGTCCTCTGAAAGCTTAAGTCCCGGCCGGCCCATGGTGCTGCCATAACGCTCAAGGAAAAGTTCAGCCATGGGGATGACATCTTCCATCCGCTCGCGCAGAGGCGGTATTGCGATTGGAAATACGGCGAGCCGGTAGTAGAGGTCCTCTCGGAATTTACCGCCCGAGACCCGATCCAATAAATCGCGATTGGTGGCTGCGATGATCCGGACATCGACCTCCTGTGATTTGCTTGAGCCAATCCGCTCAACCACACGGTCTTGAATCACCCGCAAGAGTTTGGCCTGAAGCTCGATGGGCAGTTCACCGATTTCATCTAAAAAAAGCGTGCCGCCATTGGCGGATTCGAACTTGCCCTCTTGTGGTTTGACTGCGCCGGTAAATGCGCCACGCTCAAATCCAAAGAGTGTTGATTCCAGTAGCGTCTCGGGAATAGCCGCGCAGTTAATCGCGATATAGGGCTTGACCGATCGCGGCGAGCGGGCGTGAATCTGACGCGCAAAGACATCTTTACCGACACCACTTTCCCCGGTAAGCAGCACCGTAGCGTTCGTGGTCGCCACACGCTGACAGCGCGATAAAACAGAAAGTGTTGCTGGGCTTCTTGCCACAATCGGCTGTCCGCCACCGTTACTCACAGTGTCGATAGCGGGCTGATAACGGGCAATCACACCCACCAGATGTTCAGGCTGAAATGGCTTAATTAGAAAGTCTCGGGCACCTGTCTGTAGCGCCTCCACTGCCAGCTTTGCCTCTGCAAAGGCCGTCATGATCACCACCGGCAGTTGAGGCACTTTTTTGCGAATGGAGCGCAATAGCGTGAGCCCATCCATGCCTGGCAGACGAAAGTCCGATACCACCAGCGAGAACTCTTGTGCGCCAAAGGCCATCAGTGCGCTTTCGGCGTCCTCAAAGGCCTGATAGCCGATCTGATGCAAATCCAGTGTCACGCAAATGGCTTCGCGTAGATCTGCATCATCTTCAACAATCATGACTGGAGGGTGGGGCATGGTGCGTTTCTTTTCTGTGAGATAGGTGTGGCGTTGATCGATAAATTCGGGTGTGATTTAAAGGGATGGCATGCAGGGCAGGCTCAACATAAAGCGCGCACCGCCATCGGGCCGATTACTGGCATTGATCTCGCCGCGGTGGGCCTCAATTGCGTTGCGTGCAATGGATAGCCCAAGTCCGGTGCCGTTCACGCGGCTGGTGGTAAACGGCTCAAACATCGAATGCAGCATGGACTCTTCAATGCCGGGTCCCTGGTCATCGATGCTGATGCGCACACGTGCGGGCTCAACGGTGGCCTGCATACGAATGACCGAGCCTTGTGGCGAGACCTGCAGCGCATTTTCCAGTACCGCCACAAGCGCAGACACAATGGCATCACGCTCAACTGACACCAGGCTTGGTTCACCCTTCAGACTGACTTCAAGCGGCACGCCATAGCGCTCGCACACGGGCCGAATCGCCTGCTCGGCCTCATCGAGCAGGTCCGATATCAACACGCTCTCCGTCTTCTGTGGCCGCTGGCGCACAAACTGCAGCATGCGTGTGGTGAGCTTTTCTAAAGAGCTTAATTGGCGGCGTAATTTCTCGGCCATGTCACGCTGCCGCTCTGCGGGCAGCAGTGGATCGGTCAGGTGTCCTGCATAAAGCGTTGCAGTGGCCAGTGGTGTTCTGAGCTGATGGGCAATGCTTGCAGCCATCTGCCCCATCGAGGCCAGCTTCGACTGGCGCTGGGTCTCGGCATGCTGGGTTAGGCTCTCAGTGATGTCTTGAATCTGCAAAATCTTGCGATCGCCGAATCCAACTTCTTTCACCTGCACGGTGCGGCTACTGGAGTCCGTGGTCGTCTGGTACTCCCCCTGCACAGGGGTTGGGGACCAGGAGCTTGGAATCTTCCAGGCCGATCCCTCATGCAGATCGGGAAGCAGGCTCTTTGCGGCAGGATTTAGATCCCGCACCCGGCCCTCTTCGATGACCAGCACGCCCGCGGGCAGGGCCTCGAGCAGGGCGGCCAGCCGCTGGTTGGCGGCGGCAAGATCTTCCGACAGCCGATTGACCTGGCCTTGCAGAAGCGACTGCTGGGTCTCGAGCTCCTGGGAGGCCTGCAAAAATAGCCGAAAGGCCTCCTCGAGCTGGACGCTCTGGCTGGACTCAGCGTCCGGATGGGCCGTCAGGCCTGGCGCGGCGGGCTGGGTCAATGGCGTGTTCCTTGCTTCATATCGGATAGGCGGGGGATGCTTTTTTCTTGACGAAGTCGGTAAATAGTGTCATAACCCCGGAAAATTTAACGAATTACTTTAACTTTGCACTACAACCCGCGTGGCTGACAACGTCCAAAACCCGATTCCGGCATCAGATGCCGATGCAGC
>VERI01000043.1 GCA_018882785.1 Burkholderiaceae bacterium
AGGTTCAACACCCCTGATGCGCTTGCAGAGGCTCGCAACTCGATGGTGGCAGTTTCGAGCGCCAGCAAACTGGGCCGAATCTGCGCCAGGTAAGTCTGACCCGCTTGGGTCAGAACCAAGCGCTGCTTGACACGCTCAAACAGTGCAATGCCCAGCCAGTTCTCAAGGTTCAGTATCTGTCGACTGACAGCACCCTGGGTCACGCACAGCTCCGTGGCGGCGCGGGTCACGCTCATGTGACGGGCAGTTGCCTCGAAGGCTTTCAATTCCTGAACCGAGGGACAGAGGCGGCGCACCACAGACTCCTAAAAAAGTTCATGAGCGAACGTCATGACGTCTTGAGCATAAATCGATTTTCAAGCGAGAGCCAGTCGGCGTTAATACGGTCCATGTTCTACCTATATAAGGAGTCGGTATGAAATTCATGGTTCGGTTAATGGGTCTGGCCCTTGCGGGATTGGCCTCACTTTCGGCATTCGGACAAAACTATCCGGTCAAACCCGTTACCTTGGTGATCCCCTTTCCGCCCGGAGGATCGACTGATATTGTGGGCCGCATTGTGGCTGAGCAGCTTGGCAAGGAACTGGGACAGCCGGTTGTGGTGGACAACAAAGGCGGTGCCGGTGGTGCTATTGGCGCCAAACACATTGTCGATTCCCCAACTGACGGCTACACCCTGGGTATAGCCACGGTGTCGACCCATGTCATCACTCCTGTGACCCGAGGCGCTAGCCTCAAATACGACCCACTCAAGGATTTCACCCTGATTACCCAGCTGGCGTCTGTGCCGAATGTGGTGTCTGTACACCCTAGCGTGCCAGCTCAAAACATCAAGGAATTTCTGGATTACCTGCGTCAAAACCCTGGCAAAGTGAATTTCGCTACCCCGGGCAGTGGCAGTTTGGGTCACATGATGGGAGAGACATTCAAATTCAACGGCAAGGTTTCCATGATCCACATCCCTTATCGTGGCGCAGGGCCAGCTTTGAATGACGTACTCGGCGGCCAGGTGCAAGTCTTTTTCGACAATCTGCCGTCGTCGCTGCCACATATTCAGTCGGGCAAATTGCGCGCGCTGGCGGTTGCCTCCGAAAAACGGGTGCCCTCATTGCCGCAGATTCCCACTTTTGCGGAGGCTGGATTGCCACTCGTCAATGACCCGGCCTGGTTTGGGCTGGTGGGGCCCAGTCAGTTGCCGACCGCCGTTGTTCAGCGTTTGTCAGAAGCTATCGGCAAAGTGCTCAGGCACCCCGAGGTTATCAAGCGTCTGCAGGACACCGGTGCAACCCCCATTGGCAATAGTCCGGATGCCTTCCGCAAAGCCATGAGCAACAGCCTCGAGAATGCACGCAAGGTGGTTCAGGAAGGCCAACTGAAATTTGACTGAACATGACCCATCCCTTCACGCTGATTCGCCAGGGGAGGGTCTCACCTCTGGTATTCGATTCACCGCATTCCGGGGTCGACTATCCCGACGACTTCGAGTATTGCGTCAAGTTTACGGATTTGAGGCGCGCTGAAGACACGCACGTCGATGGCTTGTTTGACTTCTGCTCGTCGATCGGGGCCAGTATGGTTGCGGCGCAGTTCCCACGCAGCTACATCGACGCCAATCGCTCTCTCGAAGAGATTGACCCTGAGCTTCTGGCGACTCCTTGGCCACGACCGTACACCCTGTCCAATAAGGCCAGACTCGGCAAGGGCCTGATCTGGAGAATGCTCGATGATGGCCAAAACATTTATGCAAGAAAGCTGTCTGTGGCAGAGATCGAGCACCGTATTCGTCATTACTGGAACCCGTACCACGCCTTGGTGAAGGAAACCCTGGGTCAGGCTTATGAGCAGCATGGATTTTTCGTGCACATCAACTGCCATTCGATGCCCAGCGTTTCCGACCGATACAGCACCGATCACCCCGGGCTAGTTCACCCCGATATCGTCCTGGGCGATCGGGATGGCACAAGCGCAGACCCTGAAATCACAGCACACCTGCAGGATTCTTTTCTGAAACACGGCTACAGCTGCTGGATCAACCGCCCCTATAAAGGTGTCGAGCTGATCAGGGCCTATTCCGATCCCGGTTTGAGGCGACACTCGATTCAGCTTGAGATCAACCGCCGTCTGTACATGGACGAACAATCTTTGGAGCGGCACCACGGTTACGATAGGCTTCGCGCGGATTTACAAAAAATTCTCGTCGATTTACAGGCGTTCTGTGAGGCGAGGTGTATCTCGTAGTGATGCGCGAACAGTCAAACCCGGTCGCGGACAAATAACGCCTCGCGGGGACCGGCTCAATCCACCCCTGGTCGAAGTTGCGGCACTCGGCCTGAATAGGCAGACCGCTTCTCGGCATGCAGCCCCGACGGTCAACCGTGGTCAAGCTGAGGTGTTCGAATCCCCAACCCCACCAAAAACAGGGGGCCAGAAAACTGAGCGAGTTGGTTAAACAATCTCTTCTGGGCCGCCATACAAAGTTTCTTCAAATCTTCAATCTTTCAAACGCGGCCGCCAAGTTGTTGATCTGATTGACTTTTCCTCAGTCAGCTCCTGACCAGAGGTTGAAGAAAGTCCCGTTAAACTGGGGCTTCAGCGCGATTGAGACGCTGTTCTGCTCAGAACCACCTGACTGAGCGAGTTCGAAAAAATCCAATTAGAACAACTGGTTACGAGATTTCGCCTTAACCCCTGTTGCCGTACAGCCGCGAAAAAGTCAGGAGCTTTTGCTGGAATCCATGATTCATGCAGTGTTCGGGCGGTGGGGATTCGAACATTCAAGTTCTACTATCTATCGTGAGTGCTGCCGATTACCATCGGCTGGAAACGGACTTCTCGAGTTTGGCGTGGCCTAAGGCAAAATGATTCCCCCAAGAATTCCCCGACACTCGCTATGGACCACTCTGTGATGAAGACGGTTGTGCAAAAGTTCTATGCCGATGTGTGGAACAAGCACGACAAGTCCGTCATCCCTTATCTGCTTCGCCCTGACTTCACTTTCAGAGGTTCTCTCGGCCCAACCAAGACTGGACATGCCGAGTTTGCGGAGTACGTTGATTTTGTCCATCAGGCCCTCGGTGCATACCAATGCGACATTCTTGATTTGGTCGCGGAGGGTCGCCAGTGTTTTGCCCGGATGCGGTTTTCAGGAACCCACCGTGCCGATTTCATGGGCTTCAAACCCACAGGGAAACAGGTCGAATGGTTGGGTGCTGCGCTCTTTTCTTTCCAGGACGGGTTGGTCGCTGACCTCTGGGTCCTCGGCGATGTGCATGGCTTGTTACAACTGCTGGCGCGCAACAACGAGTGAGTCTGCAACCCTCGCTCTGGTTCGAAAGCAGATCCATGCCGAGGGAAGTGGTTCGAATCCCCAACCCCACCAAAAATAGGGGGGTCGAAAACTGAGCGAGTTAGTTAAAACTCAATAAAATCAAGCATTTTGCCTCGGTACGTCTTCTTTGCCGTGTTTTTGAGAGGTGTACCTAGCCTTACTCAGGTCAACAGGTTTAGCCCAAATCACGGTTTTATGCGGGTTCAAGCGGTGGGGCTTCGAACTGCTGCCGTGTGCGTCATACTGCTGGATTGAGGCAGAGTTCTAATGTCGCCACCAGATCGAGTGGCCTGATTTAATGGGGGCATACATGTCGAATCTCACCGAATTACCTAAGGAACTTCCAGTGCCTTTAGATGATGGCGCTGCTGATCATCTTTTGGGTATGAAATTACCGCAGGTAACGCTACAAGCAACTACGGGCTTGCAGGTAAACGTGGGGCAAATTCCCGGTGTGCTCGTGCTGTATTGCTATCCGATGACCGGCCAGCCAAATGTTCCACTACCAGACGGTTGGGATCAGATTCCAGGGGCAAGGGGTTGCACGCCGCAGAGCTGCTCTTTTCGGGATCACTACCAGGAGATTCGTACTCTGGGTGCTGCAGTGATGGGATTGAGTGTACAGAGCACCGAGTATCAGAGAGAAATGGCCCAGCGGTTGCATCTGCCGTTCCCGGTTTTAAGTGACGACAATTATGAATTTCAGAAGGCACTTAAGCTGCCCGCCTTTCAAGCGGCAGGTATGACTCTTTTAAAGCGGGTTACCCTAATTGCACGGGCTGGGCACATTCTTGCTGTCCATTACCCCGTATTTCCAAGTGACAGCGACCCACAGTGGGTGATTGAACGACTTGTGGATCTGTCCTTAAAATTCTGATCACTTAGACTTCGTCTCATGACCCTTCAGGCATCGTCCTCAGCTACCGGAATCAGATCAATTGTCAGCTACCTCGGGGGTGCTGGAGTAGCGCTCTTGGCGCTGGTACTCGCGTTAGAACCCGATGTCGGTTTTACGGCGCCCTTCGTGTGGATGGCACTTTTCTGGGCTTTGCAAATCGGTGTTGGATTAGCCGCTTTGCAGTGTGCACTTTTTCTGATTACTCGTGTTGATAGAGTTCAGCAACTTCCTTTGTGGGTAGTTGTAATTGCAAGTGGCATCGCTGGTTCCATTTTTCTTTCACCGATTTACTGGCTGATCGGCGAGGGCCTAATGGAGCAGGTTCTTGGTTTTCCTGTCAGAGTCGATGCTGATGGAGCTGTAGAGGTCAGTCTTACCTTTGGTATACCCGCAATATTGGACGAGTTTATTGACATAGTCGGCCCGGTTACTGCCGCATGGGCATTAATATCTTGGCCACGTCTACAGCGTTTGGTCCCGCCATTACTGAATACGCTGCGAGCAAAGAGCGCTGAATCTGACCCGCTTATTACATCGTCACCCGAACAAAATGGTGCTCTGTTAGAGCCAGCGTGGCGTGTCGCCCTACCAAGTGAGTTGGGCGGTGAGCTGATAGCAGTTGGTTCCGAGCTCCAATATCTTCGAGTGTGGACAACCCGCGGCAGCGCTCTAGTGCTTGGAGCCCTTCAGCAAGTAGAGAAGTCTGAGGGCCCGGACGGGATTCGGACCCACCGCTCCTGGTGGGTGAATGCTCGGCACATCATCCGAGTTCGAGGGAAGGGTGATGGCACCGTGTGTGAATTGAGCAATGGACTTGAGGTACCAGTGAGTCGCCGCCGCAAGGCTGACATGCTGGAACGTTTTGGAACCACTGCGAGTTATAACTCTACTTCCGTAGCGATAGCCTCACCATTACCTGCTAGTGATCAGAACATTCGCCGCAAGCCCAGCTGAACAGATACGGGGTTGTAGTCCGGTTTAGAAAGCCGCCCGGTTACACCCTCTTCAGCTGGTAGTTCAACGCTACCGAGTCGTAGCATTCGAATATCTGCAGTCAGTCTCCAGTCCTTAGTCATGGGAATCTCAGCGCCCGCAATCAATTGCAACCCCATCTTTCCTTGTTTGGACCATGCTCGATCTCTGCGGGGCGAGTTGAGGTCAAAATCGATTTCTTGAACCCAGCCAATGCCTGCGCCGACATAAGGTGTCCACCCCCCAGATGTACTCGGGAAGCGCCGTAAACCATTCACGAAGAATATGTTCGATGCAAAGTCGCCATCATTCACGGCGGTAGCTGGTCCGCGTAATGACTTGAGGTCGTGTCGGCGATAGTTCCATTCAACTTCGGCGGCCCAGCCATTGCCGTATCGAAACCCGATGTCACCGCCAAAGCCAAATCCCATGTCAAATTTTGCTGTCAGCCCAGCTCCAAGCCCGCCGTTGCCATTCTCATCGAAGCTTGTCGAACCGAGTCGGCTGGCCTGTGCATAAATGGTTGCGTAGTAGCCGCGCGGTTCAGTTGCTGCTATCGATTGCAGCGAAGTAGCTGCAATGCATCCCAGAACGGCTGTACGGCAAATCGAGGTTAGATAGTTCATAAGTAACTCTCCCAAGTTGATGCGCAAAGAAATCGTCGGATTGAAACTTGGTGTGGATTCTGGTCCGACTTAGGGAATTTAGATTGACTGCCGGCCTTGGAGATCCTGCTTTTGAATCAGCGGCCTTTTTTCTGAACGAGCGGCGTCGAACTGCTTCGTTAGATTTGGCGCCGACTGCAGGTTGGTCTGGGTAGGGTTCGAATCCCTGACGCCACCAAAACTTGATTTATTTTGACCCCAGCAAGTTAGCGAAGCGACCCCTGCAGTGGATTCTCAATCGCCCGCAATTGCTGAAACTCGGGCTGCGCGAACATTCCAGGGTCATCCAGATAGTCCAGAATCCACTCAATACTGTCGCATCCCCAGAACACCCGGTGATTCACGATGACGGTCGGAACGCCAAAGACACCCTGCTGGGCAGCCGCCTCCGTTTC
>VERI01000007.1 GCA_018882785.1 Burkholderiaceae bacterium
GCTGTAGAAGCATTGCAGGCCCGTGCTGCTTAATCGCGCTGCAGTCTTATTCGATGTTGATGGAACCATCGCCGAGACAGAAGGGGACGGCCATCTCCCTGCTTTTAATCAGGCGTTCGATGAGGCCTCGCTTGGCTGGCAGTGGTCAACGGCGGACTATGCAGGGCTACTGAAGATCACTGGTGGACTTGAGCGCATGATCGCGCATGCGCGGCAGATTGGCTGGAGCAATCTTGATGAGTCCGCGACGTTGGAGTACTTTCGTAGTATCCACCAGCGTAAGAATTCAATTTATGCACAGCGGCTGCAGTCAGGACTGATCTCTCCACGGCAGGGATTCACAGCGCTTGTGCAAAAGATATGCGCGGGTGGTGGGCGATGGGCAGTGGTCACCACGACCAGCAGCGCAAACTGGCAGGCGTTGTGGGCGGACGCAGTCCTGCCCCGTGGGGCACTCCCTGAGCCTGCTGTCGTGATCTGCGGCGAGGATGTTGAGAAAAAGAAGCCTGATCCTCAGGCGTATCAGCTCGCCCTGGATCGGCTGGGACTCACCCCTCGTGAATGTCTGGCCATTGAAGATTCGAGAAACGGCCTCGTCGCCGCCTGCGCTGCGGGTATTGATACAGTGGTCGTGCGCAGTCGGTTCTTCGGTCAGGAGCGGTTCCCGGAGGCAATACGCGTGATCGATGAGTTATCTGAATTGGTCTAGGGTCTATGAATGTAGCGCTACAGCAGGCGTTGTTTACGTTGGCGCCGCGATAAAAACCAGAGCAGTCCGACGGCAATGGTGGGCACCGAAATAAGGCCCACGAGGTCAGGGTCTAGGCTGACCCCGCGGCTATGAAGACCTTTTGCAACATATTGCAGCAACCCAGTTGCGTAATACGTCATCACAATCACTGAAAGGCCCTCTACGGTCTGCTGAAGGCGCAGCTGTAACTTGGCCCGGCGATCCATACTCTCCAAGAGCGCCTGCTGCTGACTCTCATTTACGAACTCAATTCGGGTCTTCAGAATATGACTTGTCCGCGAGATGCGGTCGGATAGGTCATGCAAGCGCCGAACTGTCCAGCGGCAGGTCCTCATGGCGGGCTCAAACCGACGCTCCATGAAAGTCCCCAGGGTCTGGACTCCCAGTATGACCGACTCATGCAATTCATTCAGGGCGCCCTTGACCAGTTCATGGTAAGCCTCAGCGGCGGTGAACCGAAGGCCATTTGCAGAGATCCAGCCCTCGACGCGCGCGGCCAACGCGGACACATCCCCCAGGAGCTGAGCATCCACGGTGATATCGATGGTTTCTTGTTTCTGGGCGGCTGCAATTTTCTCGGACACTTTTGCAAGTTCCATCTCAGCGTTTCTGAGTGGCTCGGCCATTGACTTTGCACTGGGAAAGGCGAGCAGCGCCATCATTCGGTAGTTCTCAATATCGATAAGCCGCTGTACAGCCCGCCCCGCCTGTCGGCTGCCCATCTTCCTGCCGCGAATCAACATGCAGACGAACCCTTCGTTGTCCATCTGTAGGTCAGTCCAGAGCTGGGCATTCTGGTTTGAAGTGATCACACTGCCCAACAGCGTGTTGTCGTTAAACCGCTTAGCGATCTCAAATGCATCGAGATCTGACGTGGCTTCTTCGAGAACAAGATCAATTGCGACAAGCCGTTGTCCGCCAAGGTCCTGCAGTGATGTCAGCCCATTTCGGGTCAGCAGGGTGTTCACTCGTACCAGCAGATCTGATCGGCTCTCGATATGGGCAGCATCTTTTTGCTGGGCAAATAGGGTGATGACCAGAAATTCGCCGTGCATTTCCCATTTCAGAAGAATCCGAGAGGGCTCATCTGAAAGACGCAATACCCGGATCGACTGTTGCTGAATACTTTTTTGCAGTGGAGGAAAGGCGGCGGAGGCTTGTTCGATCCAGGATATGTGCTCAAGTCGGCTCAAGGAGTCCAGCGTTAACGCCTGACTCACAATTCGCTCATTGGACCAGAGCGGAATAGGTGGCCTGGCGTGCACCTCGTTGTGGAGGGCGAGACGTTGGGGATGGTCCTTCACGGCGAGAGAGGGTATGGGATCGGGCGTGCTCATGACTAGCGGAGATTCTGCCAGTATTTCGCCGCCGCGGTGATCTGATCCTCTAGGTAAGCCGCATAAAAGTCTCTCGATGAGTAGCCCTTCAGGGGTGGCAGCAGCGGCTTTGCTGTCTGGTCGAGCATGGCAATCGTGGGGGTGAGGTTCAGCCCCAGTGACTCACCCCACTGCCTTGCGGATCGACGGCGGTTGTCCGGAAGGGTAAATTCTGTTGTGTCATCTAGATTGAGTTCAATGATCCATAACTTGATCGGATGGTCGGTGCGTTGACGTGGTTCGATCTGTTCCTGTTGTAATGCGACGCACCAGGGGCAGCGGGGGGATGTCAGGAATGCGGCTACCGCGACAGACTGCCCTCTGGCGGCACGCAGAGTGGGGGTAAGCCTTGCGGCAGGAATCAATTGGGTGGATTTTGTTATTGCCATGGGCTTACTATTGCACAAAGAACCCTAAGGAGCCCCCATGCAGATCAACTTTAAACGTGAAATCGTAGGTGATCTCGATACGACGATCGATCGGGTGTCGAAGGCGCTGTCCGCAGAGGGCTTTGGCATTCTCACGCGGATTGATATGCACAGCAAAATCAAAGAAAAAATTGGCAAGGAGATCATCCCCACGGTGATTCTGGGAGCCTGTAACCCCACACTTGCACACGAGGCGTACTGTGCAAATCCAGACGTCACGAGTCTACTGCCCTGTAATGCAGTACTGCGGGAGGTTCGGCCTGGCACGATCTCGGTAGAACTGGCGGCGCCCACCGCCCTGATGAAGATTCTCGGCGATGAGGCGTTGGTCGATCTCGCAGGGGAGGCCGATGCCCGCCTCAGACGGGCGCTTGCGACCGTCTAGGATGCAATGACGACAGCTCGATGGCGATCGGGCTGTCTGTTGGCGGCGCTTTAACGAAACTTCTTGCTGTATTGCACGCCGATTGAGTTTTGGTACATGCGAATCCTCTCGGTGCCACCCCAAGAGGTCGCTGGCGCTCCGAAGCTTTGGAATATCGGCCCCAACGCGGAGATTCCTGAGACAGATTGTTCGCGAGCATGCATGTAGAAAAAGCTAACTTCCTGCATCTTGTCGATGGCCATGGTTCCACCCAAAGTGAAGTGTTCACGCATGACACCCGGAGCCAGAATGTTGAACGTTACATCACGTGATTGAATTGGATTTTCGCCTCGGTTGTAGCCGGCACGGACGGTCCATGTAGGCGTCGCCTCCCACTGTACGCCAATTTTCCAGACGCCGATATCTTTCCAACCGAAGCCTGGGCCATTGGAAGCACCTAAGGGCGCCATATTTGTACTCGGATTGTGAACGGAAGGTACATCGCTGTACATAATTCTTTGGTAATCCAACGCAATGACGGTAAACGGATTCGCTTGAAATGCAAGGCCTACCGTATAGTTGCCTGGGATATCGAAGTCACCGTTACCTGAGAACAGACCTTTGTATTTATCGAATGACTTCATATCGATTTTCGGAGAGTATGCAGCCCCCAAAGAAACTTGATCATTGAGTTTCCCTTGGTATCCGACGCGGACTCCAAAACCGGTGCTGTCGTCTTTTCCGTTATTGGTCACGTTTGCGGGTGATCCGCTCATCATGGCGAATGGCTGAATCCCATATGCCTTGAACTGCTGGTAAACGAGAAGCGGGGAAATGCCAAGTGAATGGTTCGGAGAAACTTTATAGGCGATTGTTGGCGCAATGATTAGCTGCGACATATCGACGCCAAGCTTACCCTGGCCGCAGAGGGTATTGCCGGAGTACAGCGCCCCGGTGCTAAGGTTCTGACATGTGAACTGCCCCCCTGGGTAAGAGGTGTTCATTCCGCCATTGCCGTATACGGTTAGGTTGACGCTCAGGTCTTTTGAGATAGTCCTGTTATACCCAAACTCGGGAACAAGAAAGTAATCCCGATCGCTTTCTACTTTACCGTCAAGTCCGAGGTTACTGCCAGAGCGGGTCATGCTGCGTTTCGGGCTAAATAATTCCGCACCGATGTCCCAGCGGTTTCCAGCAAATGCAGCAGCGGCGGGATTATTCGCGCCAGCAAAGGCATCCTGTGCCATGGCGACGGATGCGCCTCCCATTCCCTTGGCCTTGATCCCATAGCCATGGGCGAAATAGCCATTCGTTGCCTGCGCAGCAGAGAAGCAGCTGGCGAGGGCAACGGCCACGAGGGCCTTCTGAGGAACCTGTTTGATGTTCATTTTCGTCTCCTGTTGTTGTAGTTATTTTAAAACTCGCCCTTAGAGGCGCGTTCCATCATTTCATACATGGTTTCACGCACGCTCCAGGCTTCCTCTTTAAGAGGTGAGGGCAGCTTTCGACCCATCTTGACCATCATGTCCATGTTAAGGGTATAGAGCCAAAGTCCATCATCTTTTTCAAGAAGAGTGACGCGGCAGGGCATATAGGCCGACATGGCAGGGCTGAAGTCCGCCATCCGACGCGCGATCTGTGGGCTACAAAACGAATAGATCGTCAGGATTTTTTCCTTCTTGCCGGATCTCGCTTCAAGCTCCTTGGAGAGTGGCAAAGTGCCGACATCGCGCATGTTTCGCTCAGTTGCGACAATCTTTAAAATCTGCTCGACATCTTCGGCCTTCAGCCCCGGCTTTACTTTTCGTTCCCAAGTAGTGGCTACAGCGATGTCGCCTTCGCCCTCTATCCACTTGTCCCATAGTCGCATTGCTTCGGCTCCAGCACCGTTTTCCAGTTTTCCAAGCGTGCTGATCGTGCCGCATCCGGTCAGTAAAACTGTACTCGCCAGCACGATGGTTGCAAGTCCATGCGGAAAAAGCCTCATATTGTGTCTCCCTGTTGTTTTGTCAGCGATTGGGGCTAAATACCCTGGGGGGTAGGGTGTTTCAGCGGTTGACGAAAGTCAAGTCGGGATCGTGGTTGTTACTGACAGGGGCCGGTAGAACAGGCACACTGCGGTAACTGGATCGGGAGGTAGTTTCATGTCGCAACGCAAAAAAATATCCAAGGAGGCGACTCCGAGCACTCAGCGCTCGCCCCACGCATATCGTTTGGAGTATCAGCGCGATGTGACCAATCGGCTGCGAAGAATCGAAGGGCAGGTGACCGCCTTGCTTTCGATGATTGAGTCCGGACGTTCATGCGAGGAAGTTGCGCAGCAGATGTCAGCCGTGCGGAGGGCAATGGATAAGGCGTTTTATAAGATGATGACCTGTTCGGTGATGGAGGCTGCGACGGTACCTGGTGAGGAACGGCTTCGCGAAGTCGAGCGCTCCACCCGAATTCTCGAGCGTTATGCCTAAAGATTACTAACTGGACGTTCATTTTTTCGTCGCTGCGGCTTGCTCGGCGCGCACGGGGTTGACTATATGCGCGTATACGCATAAGGTAAAGCAATGTCTGTAACGTCATCAGATCAAGCCAGCCTGTTTGATCCAGGCCCTGGCCCCGCCTTGGATGCGGCTCAATTGTCGCGGCTGCTGGAACGGGCTTCCGCTTATTTTTCCCTGCTGTCCGAGCCCTCGCGTTTGAGGATCCTTCGAGTGGTCTGCTACGAGGAGCTGTCCGTTCAGCAGGTGGTTGAGCGGACCGGACTGCCTCAGCCAAACGTGTCGCGACATTTGGCGCTTTTAAATCGTTCGGGGGTACTGTCTCGCCGTCGGGCGGGGACCTCAGTTTTTTATGCTGTTTCAGACCCTACGATTGTGGAGCTATGTCGCCTTGTGTGTGTCCGGTTGGCGATCGGGTTAACAGAGAAGGGTTAACAGATGATCGGGTTGTACTGGACGGTCACATAGAACAAGAAAGGGAGGGTTGGATGTCAACCGAAGTAAAGAAGTTCGGGCGCTTGCTGAAGGCACCTGAGAATTTTCTGGGTCAGGGCGATGAGAAATCACCTGAGACCATGCGTCGCAAATTTCTGGCGGCCTCGGTCTCCACGGCGGCTGCGACTTTCGCCGGGCTGGGTCTGCAGGCATCCGCCCGCGCACAGGCCGCAGTGGGTGCGGGCGATCCGAACATCCTGCAGCTTCCCGCGCACTCGACGGGTCTTGGGATGCCGGTTGCTGCCAACCCTTATGGCGCTCCATCACAGTATGAAAAAGGCCTTCAGCGGCGCGAGAGCCCGGGCTTGACCCGAGTATCTGCAGCATCGGTGGCCTTCACACCGCTACAGGGAACCTTCGGCATCATCACGCCAAGTGGCCTGCACTTTGAGCGACACCATCAAGGCTGGTGGGACATTGACCCAAGCAAACATCGCCTGATGGTGATGGGTCTGGTTAAGAATCCAAAGGTCTACACGATGGACGACCTGATGCGGCTGCCTTCCGTATCCCGAATCCACTTCATTGAGTGTGGCGCTAACACAGCGATGGAATGGGGCAATGTCGCGGTGCCAACCGTACAGTATTCCCACGGAATGGTCTCATGCAGTGAATTTACGGGGGTTCCGCTCTCTGTGCTACTCGACGACTGTGGCATTGATCGTAAGCAGGCCAAATACATTCTTGGGGAGGGTGCCGATGGTTCCTCCATGACCCGCACAATTCCTCTCGATCGTGCATTGGATGATGTGATTGTGGCCTATGGCATGAATGGCGAAATGCTGCGGCCAGAAAACGGCTATCCGCTGAGACTGGTGGTGCCGGGAATTCAAGGCGTGTCCTGGGTGAAGTGGCTGCGTCGAATCGAGGTCGGTGATCAGAAGTGGGCGACCAAGGACGAGGCGATTCACTATGTGGATCTAATGCCGGATGGCCTGCATCGACAGTACACGGGTATCCAAGAGGCGAAGTCGGTGATCACGACACCCTCTGGTGGCCAGACGCTGCTCGATAAGGGCTTCTACAACATTAGCGGTCTGGCGTGGTCGGGCCGCGGCAAGATCAAGCGGGTGGATGTATCCGTGGATGGCGGCCGTAATTGGCGGACGGCGCGGCTGGAGACGCCCGTGCTCTCCAAGGCATTTACGCGCTTTAACATTGATTGGGTCTGGAATGGAGGCCCTGCAATCCTGCAGTCTCGCGCGCAGGACGATACCGGCTACGTGCAGCCGAAAATCAATCAGCTTCGGGCAGTTCGAGGGACTCGCTCGATTTATCACCAGAATGCCATTCAGTCATGGAAGGTTGCAGAGAGCGGGGAGGTCAGCAATGTCCAGGTTTATTAATTGTGTGCGCTACAGCCTGGCCGTCATTGCGTTAGGTGCTGCGGTGGCCGCTTTCGCCCAGCCGGCTTCCAGCAAGTTCACAGGCGTTGGCCGCACCGCAACGCCCGCAGAGATTAAGGCCTGGGATATTGATGTCCGGCCCGATTTCAAAGGGCTTCCACCGGGCTCAGGATCGGTGGCCAAAGGCCAGGATGTCTGGGAGGCAAAGTGCGCGTCGTGTCACGGTATTTTTGGCGAGAGTACCGAGGTCTTTACGCCGATAGCCGGGGGCACAAGCAAAAAGGATATTGAAACAGGGCGGGTGGCCAATCTCTCGCGGCTGGATTTTCCTCAACGCACAACGTTGATGAAAGTGGCGACTGTTTCTACGCTGTGGGACTACATTAATCGTGCGATGCCTTGGAATAATCCCAAGACCTTGTCGGTGGAGGAAGTCTATGCAGTAACCGCATATATCCTGAGTCTGGGCGAGATCGTGCCGGATAATTTTGTGCTCTCTGATAAAAATATCGCCGATGTACAAAAACGCATGCCCAATCGCAATGGCATGACGGAGAAGCATGGCCTATGGGATATCAAGGGCAAGCCGGATGTCATCGGTACTTTATGCATGAAGGATTGCGCAACCGAGCTCAAGATCACTTCCGTCCTTCCAGAGTCTGCCCGGGATGCCCACGGCAATTTAAGAGAGCAACACCGTCCGATAGGCCCGGCGCGGGCGATTGACACATCGCGGCCTGGTGCGGCAGCACCCGCTGGCGATTCGGCGGGCAGGCCGATAGCGGTCGCGGCTGCTGCTGGTGCAGCACCCGCGGTCAAGAGTGGTGTATCGAGTGCGAGCGGCCCGGAGATCTCTAAAAAGTCGAATTGCACGGCCTGTCACGCGCCTGCTGCGAAGATGGTGGGCCCCTCTTGGGCGGATATCGCGAAGAAATATAAAGGGGACGCGAAGGCCCCCGCTATGCTTGCCCAGAAGGTAAAGGCGGGTGGGGCCGGAAACTGGGGTGCTGTTCCCATGCCACCGCATCCCGACTTAAAGGACAATGAGCTTGCTGCGGTCGTGCAGTGGGTTCTTGATGGTGCCAAGTGACCGCTCGGCATTGGTTTGTGAACAGAGAGGAGAAGTCAAGATGAACGTTTCACGTCGTACGGTTGTAAAAGCCAGTGGCGGTGTCGCGCTGTATTCGGCTCTGGCATCGATCGGTTTTTTTGCAGCAAATCCTGCAATGGCCGCCTGGAAAAAAGAGTGGTTTGATACCAAGAATGTGCCCGATACCCTGAAGGTCATGGGCATTGCAAATGCCGCCAATAGTGGGGATATCGCGATTACATCGCCGGATATCGCAGAAAACGGTGCGGTGGTACCGGTAGGTATTGCCTCCAAGCTGCCGAAGACCGAGATGATTGCGCTCTTGGTGGAAAAAAATCCAGCCATGATGGCCGGATTTTATGATTTCACTTCTGATGCGGTTCCGGATATCTCGATGCGCGTGAAGATGGGCCAGAGCTCCGACGTTATCGCAATCGTTAAGGCGGATGGCAAGTTCTTTATGGCAAAGAAAGAGATTAAGGTCACCCTCGGCGGCTGCGGCGGCTGATCTCAGGGTTGGATAGATAGATAACTTTGAACAGATAAGGAGTTTGAAATGGCTGATCCAATGCGCATTCGTGCCAAGGCCGTTGATGGAGTAGTTGATGCCCGTGTGCTGATGGCCCACGAGATGGAGTCTGGTGTTCGTAAGGATGCCGCTGGAAAACTCGTTCCTGCCTGGTTTATCCAGGAGGTCACCTGCCAGGTAAACGGCAAGACCGTGATGAGCGCCCAGTGGGGTCCCGCAGTGTCGAAAAACCCTTTCCTGCAGTTCAAGGCAAAGGGCAAGGCGGGAGATAAGATCACCGTGACCTGGGTGGATAACAAAGGCGACAAGCGGACCGACGAAGCCGCTGTAGGTTAATTAACCGCGTCAGGCCCGCCCACATCGGCGGGTCTTTTGTTGTGCACTAAAGAAATGCAAAGGAGACAGACATGCTGCGTAGGCATTTGCAGATTGGGCTTTGCGCCTTGGCGCTGGGGACTGCCTGGGCCGGATCGGCCATGGCCCAGTCAGACGCCGAGAAGGCGATTGACCGTTATCGGGAACTGGTCGCTGACGGAAACCCTGCTGAGCTATGGGAGGCAAAGGGCGAGGACTTGTGGAAGAAAAAGCGTGGACCGAAGAACGCCTCTTTGGAGCAGTGCGATCTTGGGCAGGGCCCAGGTGTTGTAAAGGGTGCTTATGTATCGCTGCCGCGGTATTTCGACGATGTGAAAAAAGTCCAAGACCTGGAGACCCGGCTTGTAACATGCATGGAGCAGCATCAGGGAATCAAGGCAAAGGCGTCCGTCTATGACCGCGATGACCACAAAGACGTCATTTCTTTGGTGGCTTGGATCGCGTCAGAGTCTCGCGGCATGCCCGTGAATCTCCCGCAAGGGCATCCCGAAGAGCGTCGGATGTACGAGATGGGCAAGAGCATATTTTTCTATCGCGCCGGTCCTTATGACTTTGCCTGTGCAACATGTCATGCGGAAGACGGAAAGCGCATTCGACTACAGGGGCTGCCCAACCTGACCAAGAATGATCCAGCCGGAAAGGCGTTTACCTCTTGGCCTGCCTACCGCGTCTCGAATTCCCAGCTCTGGCCGATGCAAAAGCGTCTCGAGGACTGTTTCCGTCAGCAACGTTTTCCGTATGTCGAATTTGGATCGGATGTTACGGTCGCCCTGTCGACTTACATGGGCGTGACCGGTAAAGGCGTGAAATCCCTCGCGCCAACGATTAAACGTTAACGAGCGGAGCCGACAGAATGAATAAATCACTCTTAGTTTCACTAGGCGCCGTATGCTTCTTGGTGGCTGGATGTGCGACGACCTATAGTGCTGCAGAGATTGAAAAGATGGCCCGTGATGCGGTCAGTCGCTCGTTTTCGGAAAGGGGTATTGCCAAGAAAGAGCGCATCAATCAGGACGCAATTAATCTGGCATGTTCTCAGGCTGAGCATGCAGGCACACCGCTATCGGGCGATGTGGTGAGAAAGCTAGAGGCCGCCGAGGCAGCCACGATTAAATACCCGGCGGACGGTAAGTTTCTTGGGGATTGGAAGACCGGTGAACGTGTGGCCCAGAGCGGGGCGGGCAGCACATACAGTGATAAGGCCGGGTCGCCCAATGGCGGAAACTGTTACAACTGTCATCAGATCAGCAAAGAAGAAATCTCCCACGGAACCCTCGGACCGAGTCTTTATAACTACGGAAAGTTGCGTGGAAATTCTGATGCGGTGGTGAAATACACCTGGGGCAAGATCTATAACGCCAAGGCATTTAATGCCTGTACCAATATGCCCCGTTTTGGGCAGCAAGGCATCCTGACCGAGGCCCAGATGAAAGATCTTATGGCACTTTTGTTGGATCCAAGCTCGCCTGTAAATAAGTAGCCACATGGCTGGGCCCGGCAGACCGATGCCGGGCCATTTCCTCCCCTATACGCAAGGTCAAGTCTAAATATGCAGCTCAATCGCAGAGAGTTTCTCAATGTAATGGCAGCAGGTTCCGCCTGTGGGATGTTCGGTTCTTGGGCAAGTGCAGCTCGGGCTGCAGTCAAAGGAGAAAAGCTCTATGACCTGCCGAAAGCGGGCAATGTGAGTTTTCTGCATTTCACGGATTGTCATGCCCAACTCATTCCGATTTATTTCCGAGAGCCGAGCGTGAATATCGGACTCGGCATCATGAATGGCCGTCCGCCGCACTTTGTTGGAGAGGAGTTTTTAAAATTCCATAAAGTACCTGCGAACACAGCGCTTTCCCATGCGTATACCTATCTCGACTTTGAAAAAGCTGCCAAAGCGTATGGAAAAGTCGGCGGTTTTGCCCACCTTGCGACCTTGGTAAAGAAAATGCGGGCGGATCGACCAAATGCCTTCCTGCTCGATGGCGGTGATACGTGGCAGGGATCGGCGACATCGCTCTGGACCAATGGCCAAGACATGGTCGATGCCTGCAAGCTCTTAGGCGTCAACATGATGAGCCCCCATTGGGAGTTTACGTTGGGCGCTAAACGTGTCGAAGAGATCGTTCAAAAAGATTTTGCAGGCAAGATTGAGTTCCTTGCCCAGAATGTTAAGACCACTGATTTCGGGGATCAGGTCTTCAAGCCTTATGTGATTCGCGAACAAAACGGTATCCCTGTTGCCGTAATTGGCCAGGCATTTCCCTACACCCCGATTGCCAACCCGCGTTATATGGTGCCGGACTGGACGTTTGGCATTCAAGACGACAATATGCAGAAGATGGTCGATGAGGTCCGCTCCAAAGGGGCAAAGGTGGTGGTGGTCATTTCGCACAACGGCATGGACGTTGATCTGAAAATGGCATCACGGGTGCGCGGGATTGATGCAATCTTCGGTGGTCATACCCATGATGGTGTCCCGCAGCCGGTAGTGGTGAGTAATCCCGGTGGAAAAACATTGGTGACCAATGCGGGATCAAACTCGAAGTTTCTTGGCGTGATGGATTTTGACGTTCGGGACGGCAAGATCGCGTCGTATAAGTACTCCTTGCTACCAGTATTTGCCAATATGTTGCCTGCAGATAAAGAGATGCAGGCATTCATCAACAAGATTCGGGCGCCCTATCAGGCGAAGCTTCAGGAGCCGCTGGCAGTGACCGAGGGGCTGCTCTACCGTCGTGGTAACTTTAACGGCACGTTTGATCAGCTGATCTGTGATGCTTTGATGGAAGTAAAGGGCGCTGAGATTGCATTTTCTCCAGGCTTTCGTTGGGGTACCAGCGTGCTCTCTGGCCAGACCATCACGCGCGAGCATGTGATGGATCAGACTGCAATCACTTATCCATACACCACAGTAACGGACATGACAGGGGAGTTCATCAAGACGGTCCTGGAAGACGTCTGCGATAACTTGTTTAACCCTGATCCTTACTATCAGCAGGGCGGCGATATGGTCCGCGTGGGCGGGCTGACCTATGCCTGCGAGCCGGGTGGCAAGCAAGGAAACCGCATCAGCGATATGCGCCTGAAGGGCCAGCCAATTGATCCAAAAAAGACCTATAAGGTTGCGGGGTGGGCACCCGTCGCCGAGGGCGCCAAGGGCGAGCCGATCTGGGACGTGGTCGAAACCTGGTTGAAATCAAAAAAACGGATTACCCCGCGGGCGTTAAACCTGCCCCGGCTGATCGGTGTTCAGAATAATCCCGGTATGGCGTCGTAGATGGTCCATTCTTCGTTTATGGCATGTAGAAGGAGTGTCCGCATGAGGTCGATCCGAATCTTTGCGCTCGGTGCAATTGCAGCCCTTGCGCTGTCGTCTTTCCAGGCGCAGGCAAACCCGTTTCCGAAAGGTCAGGCTGCCATGGGCAAGAAGTTGCATGATCCACGCTGTGTGTCGTGCCATAACAGCATGTTCCCAGACAAAGATGGTACGCAGCTGTATTCCGATATGTTTCGTAAGGCAGATACAGTCGCTAAGCTTCGGGGGATGATCGAGTTTTGTAACACCCGCACCAACTCTGGCTGGTTCGAAGAGGAAATCCAGCACGTCGGGCGGTATCTGAACGACACTTACTACAAGTTTAAGTAGCCCTAGCGTAACCGCAGGTCGATGTTCGCCAGCAGCCGTCCTGCAAAAATCATATCCAGGGTTGCCCGGTCGCTGCCGGCGTTGAAGACCACCCCTGGCTGCGGCCTTGGGTGGGTCTGCTCAAGCGTTGCCAGCTGTTCAGGCCATTCGAAGGTCAGCGACGCCTGCATGGGCAGGTAACCATCGAGGTAGCGGCGCATCAGCGGTCCCGCCTGAAGTCGGAATGTGTTCTGACTGATTCGGTCTAAAGCCTTGGATCTTAATTCGATGCATATCGAAGCCCCTCGGCTGACCTCTGTCATCTCAACATGATGGTCTTTCACCGCCAGTCCGCCAATTCCACTGGCAGATGTAATCGATAGATCCTGCAGCCTCTTTGGATTAAATGCGATCACAATTTTTCGAATGGGATCGAGCTGATGGTGGCAGGTACTGAGTTCGACTATTCCCGTAGTAAAGCTCTCTGCCAGAATCCGCACCCGTGATTCGTAGCGGTAGCCACCAGGCTCGGGGTGGGTAGCCAGAAAGCGAAGCTCGCCTTCGCGCGCGATATCAGAGAATTCCAGGGCGACAACAGAAGGGGCAATCGCCGTCAGGGCACAGGCGAGCCACCGCCACCACGTTGCCATTCGGCGCGCGTCAGGATCCGGAACGGCCGGGAGCGTCTGCGGCATTTGCCTTTGTAGCGTCCTGAGGCTGTAGGAGTCCATAAGTGGAAAGTGCATTCCAGACATTTTTTAAGATTGTAGGCTGTGCTTTCTCGTTGGGATGAATCGTGTCTGCCTGAAACAGCAGGGGGTTGTCGGCGATTCCCTCTAAAAGAAAAGGCACCAGCGGGACTTGTTTGTCGGTGGAGAGTTGCCCAAAGATGGCCTCAAATTGCCGCGTGTACTGCGGGCCGTAGTTCGGCGGAATTCGGATACCAATGAGTAAAACCGTGGCACCGAGGGCCCGGCTCCGGTCGATCATCTCGGCCAGATTTTTCCTGGTCTGAGCCACGGATAGTCCCCGCAGGCCGTCATTGGCGCCTAACTGTAGCACCACCAGGCGAGGGCTATGTTTCTTCAGGGTGGCCTCGAAACGCGACAGCCCGCCTGCTGTGGTCTCTCCAGAGATGCTTACGTTCATAATGCGATGCGGATATCCCTCCCGGCTCAGTCGCTCTTGAAGTAACGCGACCCAGCCAGCCCCGCGCTTTAGGCCATACTCGGCGGACAGGCTATCCCCATAGATCAGAATGAGGGGTTGTGCACCAGAGGGCTGCTGCGCAACTGCTGGCATAAGGCCGAGTAGCCCCGGCAGGCTGAAGATCAAGCCGACGATGCGGCGTCGGGGAATTAAGAAAAATCGGAGCATAAGTCTTTCGTTTCAAGGAGTCGGGCAGTTGAATGCAATTCGTGCGAAGCATATTTCAAAGACCGTTGTCGACAGCACCGGTTCCATCGATATTTTGCGGGATGTGTCCTTATCCGTCGATATTGGCGGGTCGTTGGCGATTCTGGGTGCTTCGGGAAGTGGGAAGTCGACCCTTCTGGGTGTCCTAGCGGGGCTTGAGACCCCGACGTCGGGTGCTGTGTTCTGGTTCGATGAGCGGATTGATCATCTATCGGAAGATGATCGGGCCCGCCGTCGCAATGGTGTCTTGGGATTTGTTTTTCAGTCGTTTCAGCTGTTGGGGCACTTAAACGCGCTGGAGAATGTCATGTTGCCTCTGGAATTGGGAGGGTTCCCCCAGGCCCGTCAAAAGGCGCAGGATCTGCTGGATCAGGTGGGCATGTCTGCACGCATGGAGCATTTCCCCAAGACGCTTTCCGGAGGAGAGCAGCAGCGGGTCGCGCTGGCGCGGGCCTTTGTGACGGAGCCGAAATTGATTTTTGCGGATGAGCCGACGGGAAGTCTGGATGCGGCCAATGGTGAGAAGATTTCTAACCTGTTATTTGAGCTTCAGGTGCGACATGGCACCACGATTGTGCTGGTAACCCATGCGGCGGACCTTGCCGCGCGTTGTCAGCAGGTCCTGCGGCTCACCGCAGGCGCCACCGTATAATCTCAGTATGTCCTCTCTGCAGTTTCTCGGTGGCGATGCCGCGCTCTCCGAGTTTCGACTCTCTCGGCTGATATCGAAGATCCAGGCGTTTGCTCCGAAGGCAAAGACAATCGAGTCGCACTGGATTTATCTGGTCCGTTGCGCCCAGGAGTGCGACGATCGTCGGCTTGGTCTCATGCTCAATGCGACTGGCCCGATGCGGCCGGCCTCAAGTGGTGTGCTCCGAATCTCGATTGTTCCCCGCAAGGGAACCCGTTCGCCCTGGTCGTCAAAGGCGACCGATATTTTGCATTCCTGTGGCCTGCGCCAGGTCGACCGGGTTGAACGCGGGATGGTGGTCGATATCGGAATCAAGACTTCAGATTCAGGGCTGATTGAACGAATCGCGGGCGTATTGCACGATCGCATGACCGAATCCTGGTTTGTGGGCCTGCCACCCGAAGATGTCATGGAGGCGCGTGAGTCGCCGCCACTGGGGCTGGTGACGCTCGGTTCGACAGTAGAGTCAGCCAGGTCGGCATTAAGCGATGCAAATCAAGAACTTGGCCTTGCCCTGTCGGAGGATGAGATCGAATACCTGGTTGCGGCCTATTGTGAGCTGGGCCGAGACCCTACCGATGTTGAGCTATTAATGTTTGCCCAGGCAAACTCCGAACATTGTCGGCATAAGATTTTCAATGCGGATTTCACGATCGACGGAGAGCCTCAGACCGAGTCGCTTTTCAAGATGATTCGGCATACCCATGCCGTCACGCCGCAGCATACCGTGGTCGCCTATGCGGATAACGCAGCGATTCTGCATCGTGTAGAGGCGACTCGATTTCGTCCCGTGGCAGGTGCGGCCGCATATCAGCGCCAGCCACAGACGGTGCATACGGTACTCAAGGCAGAGACACACAATCACCCCACGGCGATCTCTCCGTTTCCAGGCGCCGCGACAGGTGCCGGTGGAGAGATTCGCGACGAAGGCGCCACGGGCCGCGGTGCGGAGCCGCGTGCGGGTCTGACTGGATTTACAGTTTCGCGGCTCGATTTCCATGCTGAGTCCCATGCGCCAGCCCGGATTGCATCCCCTGTTGAGATCATGACAGATGGTCCACTCGGGGGTGCTGCGTTTAACAACGAATTCGGACGGCCCAACATTCTTGGATATTTCAGAAGTTTTGAGATGCAGGTTGACGGCCGGCATTGGGGCTATCATAAGCCCATTATGTTGGCGGGCGGTGTCGGTGTGATCGACGCGCCGCAGACCGAGAAAAGGCCGCTTACCGAGGGATCGTTGCTGATTCAATTGGGCGGGCCAGGCATGCGGATCGGTATGGGCGGTGGCGCTGCCTCTTCCATACAGACGGGAGCCAATCAGGAGTCGCTTGATTTTGACTCCGTCCAGCGAGGAAACCCCGAGATGCAGCGTCGGGCGCAAGAGGTTATCGATGCCTGCGTTGCGCTTGGAGATGACAACCCGTTGCTGTCAATCCACGATGTCGGCGCGGGCGGCTTGTCCAACGCATTTCCGGAACTTGTCCATGGTGCTGGAAGGGGCGGCGACTTTCGGCTAGACGACATCCCCCTTGATGAGACCGGGCTGTCTGCGGCAGAGATGTGGTGTAACGAGTCGCAGGAGCGTTATGTGTTATCGATCGCCCCGGAGTCTCTTGGGCGGTTTCAGGCGATCTGTGAGCGCGAGCGCTGCCCATTTGCTGTGGTCGGCGTAGCAACATCCGATGACAGGCTGTTGGTTTCGGCTCCAGATGGCCGCCGGGCGCCAGTGGATATTCCACTTTCCGTGCTTTTGGGAAAACCCCCGAAGATGCATCGGCAGGTCGGGCGTCAGGTCGTGAAGCCGGTGTCGATCGATCTCACCGGCCATATCCTTGAAGATCTTGTGACTCAGGTCTTATCGCATCCGACTGTCGCCAGTAAACAATTTTTAATCACCATTGGAGATCGGACCGTTGGTGGACTCACCGCGCGTGATCAGATGGTCGGCCCATGGCAGACACCTGTATCTGATGTTGCCGTTACGCTGTGGGACTTTGAAGGTTTTGGCGGACAGGCGATGGCCCTTGGCGAGCGTCCGCCGCTAGCGATTGTGGATTCCGCCGCAGCATCGCGGATGGCACTGGGCGAGGCTTTGACCAATCTTGTGGCCGCAGATATCGGCCCATTGGAAACCGTTAAATTGTCGGCCAATTGGATGGCCGCCTGTGGTGAACCCGGCCAGGACGCTGCGCTTTTTGATGCCGTGCATGCGCTTGCCAAGGAGATCTGCCCCGAACTTAGCCTCTCGATTCCTGTTGGAAAAGACTCGCTCTCAATGCGCACGGTTTGGCAGGATGAATCGGGCCAGCAGTCCGTGGTCTCCCCGGTGTCGTTAAACCTTACCGCGGTGGCGCCTGTGGCCGATGTTCGGCGGTCATGGACACCACAGCTTCAGCGTGATGGTGAGCCGACCGTTTTGATTTTGATCGATCTAGGCTCCGGGAAGAATCGTCTCGCGGGGTCGATTCTGGCGCAGTGCCTGAATACCTTCGGAGAGGAAACGCCGGATGTCATCGGTGCCGACCAGTTGAGGGCATTTGTCGCATCGATGTCGGAGCTTCATCAGACCAATCGTGTGCTCGCCTACCACGATCGGTCTGATGGTGGGCTCTTGGCCACCCTGTGCGAAATGGCCTTTGCGGGTCGCTGTGGCCTGACCATTAATATCGATCTGCTGACCATTGATCCGTTTGCGGCGGACTGGGGAGATTTCAAGATTCGCCCCGATCAGGTCGCTGTTCAGCGGGATGAGCTCACGTTAAAGGCGCTGTTTAGTGAAGAGTTAGGTGCCGTGATCCAGGTGGCGCGATCCGATCGCTCCGAGGTGCTCGAGTGTCTTCGTCGGCATGGCCTGTCGAAGGTTGCATTTGAAATCGGCGGCACCAACCCCCGGGATTCAATCGAGATCTACCGTGACGCCAAGTGCATCTTCCAGCGACCGAGATCGGCATTACAGAAGTTCTGGTCCTCTGTTAGTGCAGAGATTGCTGCCCGGCGAGACCATCCGGATTGTGTTCAACAGGAGTCGGACCTGCCTGAGCAGACCGTAGCCCCTCGGATCCAGCTGGGTCCCGAGTTCGTTGGCCGTCGTGCTGCGCTGGCATCGAACGTCTTAGCGGGGCGCCCGAAGGTCGCAATCTTGCGTGAGCAGGGGGTCAATGGCCACGTTGAGATGGCAGCCGCCTTTGACCGTGCGGGTTTCGAAGCCTGGGATGTGCATATGAGCGATCTCATGAGCGGAAGAATTCGATTGGCCGAATTTACGGGTCTTGCAGCCTGTGGGGGATTCTCGTTTGGAGACGTATTGGGGGCTGGCCAAGGCTGGGCGCGCTCCATCCTCTTTCATCATGAGCTGCGTGACCAATTCGAGCGTTTTTTCGCGGATCCGACACGGTTTGCATTGGGCATATGCAACGGCTGTCAGATGCTGAGTGGGCTCGCCGAGATCATTCCAGGCGCGGCCCACTGGCCTCGGTTTATCCGAAATCGCTCAGAGCAGTTTGAGGCACGTTTCTCTCTGGTCGAGATCATGGCGTCCCCCTCGATCATGCTGCGCGGAATGGAGGGATCGATTCTTCCGGTGGTCGTGTCGCATGGTGAAGGCCGTGTCGATTTTTCTGGCCGTGTTTCATCCGACGCTATCGATGGCAGTCCGGCGCGCGGTGCCTCCCGCACACCTGAAGGTGCGGTTCTACGTTATGTCGATCTGTCGGGTAGCGCCACGGAACACTATCCCTACAATCCGAATGGATCTCGGGGAGGTCTGACCGGTTTTACGAATTCGGATGGGCGGATCACACTGATGATGCCGCACCCCGAGCGGGTCTTTCGTCAGGTACAGATGTCCTGGGTTCCTCAGGCCTTCTCTGATTCCAGCGATGACTCGCCATGGATGATGATGTTTAGAAACGCCCGTCAATGGGTTACCAGCGCTTGAGAGTCTAATCGATGTTATCTGTTGCAAATATCACAATGCAGTTCGGCGCAAAGCCGTTATTTGAAAACGTCAACGCGAAGTTTGATAACGGAAATCGCTATGGGTTAATTGGGGCAAATGGCTGTGGTAAGTCCACCCTAATGAAGATTCTGGGCGGTGATCTAGAGCCGAGTAATGGAGTTGTGGTGCGTGATCCGCATGTTCGGCTCGGTAAACTTCGACAAGATCAGTTTGCATTTGAAGATGTACGGGTGTTGGACGTAGTGATGATGGGCCACGATGAAATGTGGGCGGCACAGACCGATCGTGATGCGATTTATGCAAACCCAGAGGCGTCCGAAGATGATTACATGAGAGCCGCTGAGTTAGAGGCAAAGTTCGCCGAGTATGGGGGCTACACCGCGGAGGCAAGAGCGGGAGAGCTGCTCCTCGGCGTTGGAATTCCGCTTGACCAGCACCAGGGCCCGATGCGGGAAGTCGCACCAGGTTGGAAGCTCCGCGTGCTGCTTGCCCAGGCACTCTTTTCCGATCCGGATGTGCTGCTGCTGGATGAGCCAACCAACAACCTGGATATCCATTCCATCCAGTGGCTCGAAGACGTGCTCAATGAGCGCAACAGCACCATGATCATCATTTCACACGATCGCCACTTTCTTAATTCTGTCTGCACCCATATGGCTGATCTGGATTACGGTGAACTCAGGATTTATCCGGGTAACTATGATGATTTCATGCTGGCAGCCTCGGAGGCCAGGGCACGGCTCATGGCGGCAAATGCCAAGAGTAAGGAGCGCGTATCTGAACTCCAGGAATTCGTGCGGCGATTTGCAGCAAACAAATCGAAAGCCAAGCAGGCCACCTCGCGCCGAAAACTAATCGAAAAAATTCAAGGGGATGCGGTGGAGGTCAGGCCATCCTCACGCCAGAACCCTTATATCCGGTTTGAACAATCCAAGCAGCTCTACCGGCAGGCTGTCCACGTACAAAGTATCTCCAAAACCTTCGAGGGTCGAGATCAGCCGGTGCTGAACCGTTTCTCGATCATGGTGGAGGCCGGCGAGAAGATTGCGATTGTGGGCGCCAATGGAGCGGGAAAATCTACGCTGCTGAAATGCATTGCGGGGTCCGATGTCAGCGGCATGGCACCTGATAGCGGCGAGAATAAATGGGCGGAGAATGCCAATATCGGATACATGCAGCAGGACGTCTATCCCGACTTTGAAAAAGATGTTTCGCTGACCGATTGGATTGGGAGATACACCCAAGAGGGAGACGATGATCAGGCAGTGCGGTCGATACTTGGCCGGCTCCTTTTTTCGGGAGACGATGTCGGAAAGATGGTCAAAGTGTTATCGGGTGGAGAAAAGCATCGGATGACGTTTGGCCGGCTGATGCTCGGGCGGCACAACGTGCTGATGCTCGATGAGCCCACCAATCACCTGGATATGGAGTCGATTGAATCTCTCCAACTCGCGCTCGAGAAATTTCAGGGCACATTGTTTGTGGTCTCGCATGACCGCGAATTTGTCAACGCGGTAGCGAACCGTATCCTGGAGGTCAGAGGCGATGGGACTGTTGCGGACTTCAAGGGAACCTACGACGACTACCTGAGCAGTCAAGGGCTTGCCGTCTAGCCCGGTGGACTTAGTCCACCATGTCTTGCGGCGTATTGAGGTTTCGAAAAGACGACTCATCACCAGGGGGTATCGGATAGGCCCCAATCTCCTCAAGCCATTGGCCGAGCTTTCGACGGCCATGTTGCAGGAAGTGATTCAGGTGGTCTTTCGCAGAGACCGGAATAAGCGCAAAGGTCGGGTGGGATTGGATGTAGGCAGCGCGGGTGAATGTGGCGGATGCCAGGCGCAGTTGGGATACCAGATCACGGGGAAAAAGAGGGCAGTCGCAGGGTACTGTGACGAGCCAGCGGTGCTCCATGGCGTTTAGTCCGGCGAGAATTCCAGCCAGCGGCCCCTGAAACGTCAGGTGATCCTCGCCGTAGTGCGGGTCAGTGACGACCGGAAAGCCAAGTGCCTGATAGACAGGAAGATTTCGGTTTGCGTTTACGAGCATTGCATCGACCTGCGGACGCAGTCTATCGATGGCGATCTCGATGAGCCGGCGCCCGTGAAAATCGAGCAGCCCCTTGTCTTGACCGCCCATGCGATGGCCCTGTCCACCGCAAAGAATCAGTCCTGTGGTGGGCTCAGGATGGGTGTTCGGCACTGAGTTCATCGATTAATGCCACTGCCTGCTCTGGGGTGCAGATCTGATGCCAGCTGCCCCTGGGATACACCACCAGGTTCGGACCCTGTTCACATCGTCCGAAGCAGCCCGACTTGTTGGCCATGATGCCGCCCTCGATGTCTAGTCCACGCCTGCGGAGCTCATTTTTTAACGTGCGCAGCAGGTCGAACGCTCCTCGCTGTGCGCAGCATGACCCTGACTGCCGCTCGTTTGTACAAATAAACAGGTGATGCCGGAATCGCATAGTGTCAGGCTGCCTTAATCGATCTTCAGAAGTTTTTTTGCGGAGCCCAGGACCAACATGGCCTCGCCGTGTTTATCCTGCTTGTGCAGCCGTTCGCCCTCTGCGCGTAATTCTCGGATTTTTTTACTCGTGATGGGATCCAGGTGCTTCTGTTGGGATAAGGCCTGATCAATCTTAAATATCTCAAGTGGGCAGCTGTGGGCCCATGCCGCGGGCGCTGTTGCCAAAAGCAATAGCGACAAAATGTAGGGTTGATGGGCTTGCATTTTTCAGGGCGCTCCTTAAGACTCTACGCTTCACACCCATTATGAACCGACGACAAGTTCTTCAGGCCGGCTTGGGCTGCGCAACCCTGGCGGCGTCCATCGCCACGCCAGTCGCGTGGTCTGCCCGGGGCAGCCGAACCCGGGATCAGATGCTCATCGCTCAGCCTTCTCGGCTCAGCCTGCTGGGCGATGACTACCCCTCGACGGAGGTCTGGGGTTTCAACAATATGATTCCTGGTCCCGTGCTACGTGCCAATCAGGGCGATGTTCTTCGGGTGCGCTTTCGTAACCGTCTGCCCAGTGTCTCGACTATCCATTGGCATGGCATCCGGCTTCCCAATGCGATGGACGGCGTTCCAGGAATCACACAGCCCGCGGTGAAGCCTGGACAGGATTTCGTATATGAGTTTCCTCTGCCAGATGCGGGCACCTTCTGGTATCACCCCCATGTGGCGACCTATGAGCAGATTGGCCGGGGGCTTTATGGCGTGATTCAGGTAGAAGAACGCGAGCCGCCCGATGTCGATGAGGATGTGACCTGGGTTATTTCGGATGTGCTTCTGACCAAGGATGCAGCGATTTCTCCCAATTTCAAAAGCCTGCATGATGCAGCCCATGCTGGGCGGCTCGGCAATATTGTTTTGGTGAATGGCCAACGCGGCCCGGCCGTGTTGGATGTTCGTGCAGGTCAAAGAATCAGGCTTCGTCTGCTCAATGCGGCCAGTGCACGAATTTTCCGAATCAAGATCCATGGCCATCAGCCGCTCGTTGTGGCCCACGACGGCCATCCCTGCACGCCCTATCGGCTGGGTGAATCTTTCTATTTCTCGCCGGGAAATCGTATGGATTTGATGCTGGATTGCACGGGCGCTCCAAATGCGCAGTTCGAAATCGAGGACGAATTCTTTCCAGCAATGCGAAATAAGGTGGGTTTGATTCGTTACGGCAGTCGTTCTGCCCAGGGGCTACGAAAGCCATTCGAGGGGCTGTCTCCGAACGGGTTGTTCGAGCCTGTGTTGGCGGGTGCCGAGTCCGTCAAGATGGTGCTGGAGGGTGGGGCGCTGTCGAATAAGGCGACCCGCGAGGCGATCTGGTTGATGAACGGAAAGGGCAACGATCACGGATCCCATATGGACAGTCATGGTGCCCAGCCTGATCCTTTATTTACCTTTGAGCAGGGATGCACCGTTCGATGTCTTATTGATAACCGGACGGCGTGGTTTCATCCGATGCACTTTCACGGGATAGTGTTTCGCGAACGCCTGCCGAGTGGGCAATGGGGACCATTTAAAGACTCCACGCTTGTATGGCCATTTAAGACCCAGGAGATTGCCTTCGTCGCCGAGAGTCCTGGAGATTGGATGATTCATTGCCACGTGGCTGAGCACCAGCACTCTGGACTAATGGGGACCTTTCGGGTCGCGAGTCTCTGCAAAACGCCCGCCACACCCAGGGCGTAACGACAAAAACCTGTCGATCAAACGTCGTGGATCGAGAGATGCCCTGCTTATCGAAGCATCATTACATCGACCACATCGCCTGCGGAAAGCGGGCCGGACGCGTGAGGGAGTACAGCGAGTCCGTCGGCGTCGACCAGGGACTTCAGACTTGCAGCCCCCTGTGAGGCAGCGATCTCTGCAAGCCATTCTCCAGAGTCATCACGGCTCAGGGTGCATCGAAGAAATTCGGTACGACCAGGAATTTTTTTTGTCGCCCGGGTGAGGCGCGCGCGAACAATTGGTTTACTGACAGGTGTTGCACCGGCGAGCTGCTGTAGGCAGGGGCCGACAATGCCTTGAAATGTCACAAAGGCAGCGACAGGATTGCCGGGCAGCCCAAAAAATGGGATTCGCTTGACATGGTTGGAATCCCAGACCCACCCCGCTGCAAGGGGGCGTCCAGGCTTGATTGCCAGCTTCCAGAATGCAATTTCTCCCAGTGATTGCATCGTTGCGCGCGTATGGTCTGCCTCCCCAACGCTGACGCCACCCGATGTGATGATGGCGTCCGCAAGAGCTGCTGCATGCTGAATGCTGTCGCGCAGACTTACGGGGTCATCCGGCACGATGCCGAGGTCGATGGCGAGGGCACCATATTCACGGATGAGTTCCAACAACATCGGCCGATTGGCATCGTAAATTTTTCCTGCAACGAGCGGGGATCCGGGATCTGTTACCTCGTCGCCCGTTGAAATCACTGCAACACGAATGGGCTGCATGACATCGACTTCGGCGACGCCAATGGATGCCAACAACGCAAGTGCCTGGGCGCTGATTCGGGTGCCCGCACGGAGTGCGACTGCGCCTGTGGCGATATCCTCGCCCGCACGTCGAATATTCAATAACGGGACGAGACCCTCCAGGCCAAATGTGATCGTGGCTGTCGCCTCATCCAGGGTCACACGTTCCTGCGGAATTACGACATCACAGCAGCCGGGTACCTGTGCGCCGGTAAAGATTCGGATGCAGCCGGTTGGGTCAGGATCATCCTGCAGCGGATGCCCCGCCAGAGATCTGCCAGTAACCTTCAATGTGTAAGGTTTTTCGCCTGGCGTTTTGTTCAGGCTGCCTAGGGAAAACGCGTAGCCATCCATGGCCGAGAGCGGGTGCTCGGGGACATTTTTGGGGCTGTGCACATCCCGGGCAAGGACGCGGCCCCCTGACTTAGACAGGGGCACGCGCTCGGCCGCTGCTGACTGGGAGATCTGGCTGGAAATGACGCTCAGCGCCATTTCAATGGTCTGGGGAAGGAATTGGTCAGCCATGTCCTCGGACGCCTGTGCGCTCTGCCTTATTTCGGAGAAGCCGAAAGCCTGCGCAAATGGCGGGTTGAAGTCAAACAAAGCGCTGATCGGGAGTTAAACGAGGACTTTTTATGTCCATAACAAACTCTCGACAAACAGAATATCTGATTGCACGCATATTGCAGCGCAGCTTGAATCTGTAGGGGAGAAGATCACACTTCAGGCAGCAAAAATCCGTCTGGACTTTGCTGTAGCTCAATTGGTACTTGTCTAACGTTCGTTCTGGAGGGACACAAATGAACGCACCGATGTCTCGCCGACAGTTCTTTAAAGTCTGTTCGGCAGGTGTCGCGACTTCATCGGCAGTTGGTCTCGGGTTTGCGCCCGCGACTGTGCATGCTGAAGTCCGGGCTTTTAAATTAGCCCGCACCACTGAAACCCGTGGCACTTGCCCATATTGCTCTGTGAGCTGTGGCGTGCTGATGTACTCACGTACAGATGAAGCCACGAAGAAAACCAAACTAATCCATATCGAGGGAGATCCTGATCACCCGGTGAACAAGGGATCGCTGTGCCCCAAAGGCGCGGGTCTTTTGGACATGGTGCATTCTCCCAACCGCCTTCTGCATCCAGAGGTACGGGAGGCTGGTTCAAAAGAGTGGAAAAAGATTTCTTGGGAAGACGCCCTGAATCGTGTCGCGCGCCATATGAAGGCGGATCGCGATGCTAATTTTGTCGAGAAGAACGACAAGGGCACTCCTGTTAATCGCTGGAACACGACATCACTGCTTGTATCAAGCGCATCCTCAAACGAGTCCGGTTACGCGTTGGTAAAAATGGCGCGCGGCCTGGGCATGGTTGCGCTCGATACACAAGCTCGTATCTGACACGCCCCCACGGTATCCAGTCTGGGTCCGACGTTTGGGCGTGGCGCCATGACAAATGGCTGGCCAGATATTCAGCATGCTGATCTGATTCTTGTGATGGGCGGCAACGCCGCCGAGGCCCACCCCTGTGGCTTTAAGTGGGTGACCGAGGCGATGGAGCACCGCAAGGCGAAGTTTGTGGTCGTCGATCCGCGCTTTACCCGCTCTGCGGCGGTTGCGGATTACTACGCGCCGATTCGGGTTGGAACAGACATCGCCTTCTTGGCTGGTGTGATCAATTACCTGCTCGCCAAGAACAAGATTCACGAGGAGTATGTCAAGCACTACACCAATGCTCCGTTCTTGATTAACGGCGACTACAACTTTAAAGACGGTCTATTTGCCGGCTACGACGAAGAGAAGCGTTCCTACGATAAAAAGACGTGGACCTATCAGATGGGTGACGATGGCTTTGCCAAAGTCGATATGACCATGAAGGATCCCCGTTGTGTGTATCAGCTGATGAAGTCCCACTTCAGCCGCTACACACCCGAAAAAGTCTCTTCGATCTGTGGTACGCCGAAAGACCAGTTCTTGAAGGTCTGCGAGTACATTGCCGAGACCTCGCGTCCCGACAAGGTCATGACCATTCTGTACGCCCTTGGCTGGACGCAGCATTCCCATGGTTCGCAGAACATCCGCACTATGGCGATGATCCAGATGCTCCTGGGCAACGTGGGCCGGCCGGGTGGCGGCGTGAATGCGCTGCGTGGCCATGCCAACGTGCAGGGCATTACCGATATGTGTGCCTATTCAGAAGTGCTTTCGGGCTACATGCTCTCGCCCACGGAGGCTGATGAGACCCGTGAGAACTATCTGAAGGTGCGCACGCCCAAGGCGACGCGCCCGAACTCGATGAACTTCCCGCAGAACTTCCCGAAGTGGAATACCAGCCTGCTGAAGGCCTACTACGGGGATAACGCAACGAAGGACAATGACTTCGGCTACCACTATCTGCCCAAGCGTGACGGCGCCTATGATGTGCTGGCGAACTTTGAGCGCATGGTTCAGGGCAAGATGAATGGCCTGATCTGCCAAGGCTTTAATCCTTTGGCAGCGCTTCCGAACAAGGCCAAGCTACACAAGGCGTTGTCTAACCTGAAGTACATGGTGGTAATTGACCCGTTGAAGACCGAGTCAGCCGAGTTCTGGAAAAACTTTGGTGAGCTCAACAATGCAAAGCCAGAGGACATCAAGACGGAGGTGATCCGTCTGCCGTCCACCTGCTTTGCAGAGGATCCGGGCACGTTTACGAGTTCCGGTCGAGTGGTGCACTGGCACTACGCTGCGGCAGATGCGCCAGGCGAGGCTAAGACTGACCGAGAAATCATCGGTTCGCTCTTCACCAAGCTGCGCGATATGTATCGCAAGGAAGGTGGTAAGGGCCGTGATCCATTGATGGCCATCAAGTGGAACTACACCAATCCATCAAACCCGGCTCCCGAAGAACTTTTGAAAGAGATTTCGGGCCGTGCATTAGTGGATATCAAGGATCCAAAAACGGGCGATGTGCTCTTTAAGGCGGGCGATCAACTGCCCGGCTTTGGTGTACTGCGCGATGATGGCTCCACCGAGTGCGGCAACTGGATCTATGGCGGCTGCTGGTCCCAGGCAGGTAATCTCACCGCGCGTCGGAATAACGCCGACGACGGTGGCATGGGGATTCACCAGCAGTGGGGCTACTCATGGCCCGCCAATCGCCGGGTGCTCTATAACCGTGCAGGTGCGGATCCCTCGGGCAAGGCCTGGGATGCTAAGCGTCCGACGATTCAGTGGGATGGCAGCAAGTGGGCGGGCGTGGATATTCCCGACATTGCACCGGCGCTACCGCCGGCGACCGGCCCCTTCATCATGAATCCGGAAGGGGTTGGCCGTCTGTTTGCGCCTGGCATGGCCGAAGGGCCGTTCCCCGAGCATTACGAGCCTTTTGAGACGCCTGTTGGCAAGAACCTGATGCATCCGAATAACCCCAAGGTCACCAGCAATCCATGTGCCCGGGTGTACAAGGCGGACGCGTCATCGTTCGGGAAAGCGGACGAGTTTCCATACGCAGCGACGACCTATCGTCTGACCGAGCACTTCCACTTCTGGACCAAGAACGTCGAGTCCAACGCCATTGTTCAGCCACAGCCTTTCGTTGAGATTGGCGAGGCACTCGCGAAAGAAAAAGGCATCAAAAACGGCGACATGGTCAGGGTCTGGAGTAACCGCGGGCAGGTCAAGGCGGTCGCCTCGGTCACCAAGCGGATTCGTCCGCTCACGGTCGATGGGAAGACGGTTCACCAGGTAGGCATTCCGATTCACTTCGGATTTGTTGGTGTGACGAAGAACGGCTTCCTGGCCAATGAACTCACGCCGTATGTGGGGGATGCCAATTCGCAGACGCCGGAGTTTAAGGCGTTTCTTGTCAACGTCGCTAAGGTCTAAGGGGGATAACAATGGCAACTGCAACAACCATGAACATTGTCAATCGCTCTGCGACCACGGCACCGATGCCGGTGAAGTCAAATCCGGAGATCTCCGTAGCGAAGCTCATCGACGAATCTAAGTGCATTGGCTGCAAGGCTTGTCAGGTGGCTTGTATGCAATGGAACGACAATCGAGATGAGATTGGATCGACCGTAGGGGTGTATGACAATCCCGCGGATCTCACCACGAAGTCCTGGACCGTGATGCGCTTTAACGAGGTCGAGCGCGCTGACGGCGGGCTTGACTGGTTGATTCGTAAAGACGGCTGTATGCACTGCGAGGATCCAGGCTGTCTAAAAGCATGTCCGGCTCCCGGCGCGATTGTTAAATACGAAAACGGCATTGTCGATTTCGTAAAAGACAACTGCATCGGCTGCGGCTATTGCGTGGCGGGCTGCCCATTCAACATCCCGCGGATCAGCAAGACCGATCACAAGGCCTACAAGTGCTCGCTGTGCTCTGACCGAGTTGCCGTAGGTGAGGGTGCAGCCTGTGCAAAGGCCTGCCCGACCAAGGCGATTCGGTTTGGCAAGAAAAAGGACTTGGTAGCCTGGGCGGATCAACGCGTGAAGGATCTGAAGGAGCGTGGCTATCAGAATGCAGCCCTCTACAACCCGCAGGGGGTAGGCGGCACGCATGTGATGTATGTGCTGCGTCATGGCGATAAGCCTGAGGCCTATAACGGCCTTCCAAGTGATCCGCAGATCAGCCCGACGGTGAATCTGTGGAAGGGCATGACCAAGACCGTTCTGTCCTGGGGTATGGCGGCTGCTGTTGCTGTAGGCGTCGCGCACTACTTCATCAAGGGACCGAAAGAGATCGATGAGACGGAGGCGTAAACCATGAGCCAAGGTAACGAAGTTCAGCGGTACGCCACAAACGAGCGCATAAACCACTGGTTTACAGCCATCTGTTTTGTGCTGCTGGCCGCCAGTGGTCTGGCGTTCTTTCATCCGTCCTTCTGGTCGCTTTCCGCGGTGTTGGGTGGCGGGGAACTATCCCGCTTCCTGCACCCGATTTTGGGCGTGCTGATGTTCCTGTCGTTTTTCATCTTTGCCATTCAGAAGATGGGTGACAACATGATGAAATCCTACGACTGGCAATGGATGGGTCGTATCGGTGATGTATTGGCAAATCGGGATGACAACATGCCCGAGATCGGTAAATACAACGCCGCCCAGAAGCTGATGTACTGGTTCACGTTTCTGTTCATGATTCTGCTTTTGATCAGCGGAATTGTGATCTGGCGTCAGTTCTTCTCGCATAATTTTGCGATTGACACCATTCGTTGGGCTGCCGTGGTACACGCAGTGGCAGGGGTTTTGCTGATTATCACAATCATTGTTCACATTTATGCTGCGATCTGGGTGAAGGGAACGATGAGTGCGATTACGAAAGGCACCGTTTCCCGCGCTTGGGCCAAGCATCATCACCCGTTGTGGTATCGCTCGCTGGGCAATAAGTAAGCGCGCTTACAACAGTTATAAAAAGGAAGTGGTAGGAGACTCCGGCCCCGAAAGGGGCCGGTTTTTATTTTGAAGATGGATTGCTGACGCGACAGGAAGACGACAACATGCCCACACCGATCATCACCGATGGCACGATGGATAAGCTGGTTAAGGCGCCGCGGGTGGTTCTGCCGCAAGAGGCAGGACTATTTCGGGACCGTGCGGCCCGCTTCGATGCCTTGGCCCCGCGTGACGATTCGGGTGCCTATATGCGTTTCTTGTCGCATGTATGCCGTGCCCAGGCCGATGCCTACGGGGCACGGACGGCACATTCGGTGCCTGAGCGAGCAGTCGACAATAGCCGTCAGTACGGAATGCCGCCCCTATCGGCCCATGTGACGCCGCGGGACCCCCAGTGGCGCGCTGACCTGCGGGATATTCTCGATCGGGTCCAGGCCGACTACGGAGAGAGCAACACGCAGTTATCTACGGTTATTGGAAAGATCAGACGACAGCTTGAGTCCGACGCCTCAGCCCTTGAGGCGGTTGCGGATCGGATCATTGCGGGGGTGTCTGAGCCCGACGACAGTGCCAGTTATCCCTTCATTGGAGCGGCTCTACAGGTCTATTTTTCAAGGCTGGCAGCAACCTTGACGCCCGAAGATGTTGCGGTCAGTGATGTTCCGACGGTCTGTCCGTGTTGCGGCATGCGGCCGACAGCTAGCCTGGTACGGATTAACCCGGATCGTATGAATTATCGGTACCTTGTGTGTTCCCTGTGTATGACAGAATGGAATCTGGAACGGGTAAAGTGCTCGTCCTGCGAGGAGGAAAAAGGCATCGGCTACCTTTCCGTAGAGGTAGAGGGCCGAGCGCCTGCCGACGCAGCTATTCGGGCAGAGACCTGTGATGAATGTAAGACCTATCTGAAAATTTTTGTTCAAGAAAAGGATCCACAGATCGACCCAATTGCGGATGACTTAAATTCTCTGGCCTTGGATATGCTGGTCGATGAGAAGGGATATGCGCGCACAGGTCCAAATCTGCTCTTTTATCCAGGCCACGAATAGTCATGTCCTCCAAGATTCTGCCCGGTCCGGGCGAATCCACATCTGAACAAAATCTCCGGCATCTGCCTTCGGTGGATCGGCTGCTCGGTTCCAGTGCGCTTTCCAGCCTCGCGGATGCGTTAGGCCGGCCACTGGTCAAGCGGGCAGTGCAGCGCGCACTTTCCCAGGCGCGTGATCACGCACCAAAGGACGGGCAGACGCCGAGCGAGCAGGCGCTGATTTCCATGGCGTCCGGATTTGCGCGGGAGGATGCGGCCTCGCGTATGCGGCCGGTAATCAATCTCACAGGAACCGTGATCCACACCAATCTTGGCCGGGCGCTGCTTGCGGAAGAGGCGATTGTGTCGGTGTCCCAGGCGATGCGAGGCTATAGCGCCTTAGAGTTTGATGTCGCATCGGGCGAGCGTGGGGATCGAGATGATGTGATTGAAGGCCTGATCTGCCAGTTGACAGGCGCAGAGGCTGCAACTGTTGTGAATAACTGTGCCGCAGCAGTTCTGCTCTCTCTGGTTGCCCTTGGGGGCAGGAAGGAAGTCATTATTTCGCGTGGCGAGCAGATTGAGATAGGCGGCGCTTTTCGTATGCCGGACATTATGCGGGCCGCAAACTGTCGGCTTGTCGAGGTTGGCACCACGAACCGCACGCATTTGCATGACTATGCGTCCGCGATTACCCCGAAGTCGGCCCTCATCGTGAAGGCCCATCGGTCTAATTACGCCGTGACTGGATTTACCTCAGAGGTGGGTGATGCTGAGCTGGCTGCACTCGCCAAGAGATCCGGTGTGCTCTATATGGTCGATCTTGGCAGTGGCGCGCTGGTTGATATGAGTGCATGGGGCCTTCCGCGTGAGCCGCTGCCCTCAGACTCTCTGTCTAAGGGGGCCGATGTGGTGATGTTCTCTGGCGATAAGCTCCTGGGTGGGCCGCAGGCCGGCATCATTGTCGGCAGTCGGGCTGCGATCACCAGGATTAAACGTCATCCTTTAAAGCGCACGCTACGGGTATCGAAGTTAGTTCTGGCGGCCCTTGAGGCAACGCTGCGTGTGTACGACTCGGGCCATCGGCTTCATGAGCGGCTGCCCGTGCTGGCGATGCTGACGCGGAGCCGAGACGCCATTCGAGAGTCCTGTATGCGTGTCGGAACCGCACTCGCCAACTATGCAGGCCCGGAGTTTGAGCTGTCGATCGAAGATTGTGCGAGTCAGATTGGTTCGGGCGCTTTGCCCGAGGAGAAACTTCCCTCGGCGGCAGTCGTCTTAAGGCCGCGGCTCGTATCGCGCCGCTCGGGGTCGTTGCTGAAGCAGACACTGACGCGGTTTCGGAGCCTTCCGACGCCGGTTGTCGGCCGAATTAATGATCAGGCAATCCTGTTTGACTGCCGCTGTTTGTCGATTGCCGATGAAGCCTTGTTGCTGGGTCAGCTCCGTGATGCCCAGCCTCCGGGGATCGCTGGTGGTCAGCAGGATCGGCCTGCCTAGCTTCGGTCGAGTATCTGATGATTGTTGGAACCGCTGGCCATATTGATCACGGCAAGACCTCGTTGGTTCGCCGTCTCACCGGCCGCGATACAGATCGGCTGCCGGAAGAAAAGCGCAGAGGGATCTCGATTGAGCTTGGCTATGCATATCTGGGAATCGACGAGAACGCTTCCGATTCACAGCAGCATATTGGGTTCATTGATGTCCCCGGTCATGAGCGTTTTGTGCATGCCATGGTCTCGGGTGCCACAGGAATTGATTTCGCATTGTTGGTGGTTGCCGCCGATGACGGACCAATGCCGCAGACCCGGGAGCATCTCGAGATTCTGAAGCTCTTAGGCATTTCGCGTGGGGCGATTGTGGTGACGAAAATCGATATGGTCGATCCGTCTCAAGGCGATCTGGCGATCACCGCGATCGCGGATGTTGTGGCCGCCCAGCCCGCCGAGCGATGGCCGTTGTTTCCTGTCTCCTCGGTAACGGGAGAGGGTATCGATGCGCTGCGTGATTTTCTTCGGGCTGAGGCCAAGACGGTACAGACATCGATTGACGAAGGGATGTTTCGACTTGCAGTGGATCGTGCGTTTTCTCTTCCTGGAATTGGTACGGTCGTGACCGGCACGGCGCATGCTGGAAGGGTCGCGGTGGGCGATGACGTGAGTCTTTATAACCCGGAGCGTGCCGATCCAGTACGTGCGCGTGTGCGTTCCGTGCACGCCCAAGACCATCCTGCAGAGGTGGGCGTGAAAGGCCAGCGCCTTGCCTTAAATCTCGTGGGCGTGTCCGTAGAGGATGTGCCGCGCGGCAGCTGGATCAACAGCATGGAACTGGATAATCGGATTCTACGGTTTGACGTACAGCTTTCTATGTCGGCATTACATGATCGTACCGTCGTACAGGGGCTTGAGGTCCATCTGCATCACGGCGCCGCCGATATGATGGCCAGGGTGTATCCGTTGAGCGTAGAGCGCGCCGCCCCGGGCGCGCAGTGTTTTGCCTCGATTCTGCTGCCTGCTCCTGTCGCAGCCTGCCGTGGTGACCGTCTGGTCATTCGCGATAGCCAGGCCCAGACGACCTTGGCCGGCGCTACGATTCTCGACGTTCATCCTCCGAACCGTGGACGCAGAGCCGTGGGTCGCCTCGCAAGCCTACAGACCTTATCGGCTGCTGATGATGTCACCAGCCTATTGGAGCTGGCATTATCGGGCCCAATCTTAATTTCGCGCATCGGACAAGGATGGAATCGTAGACGCCATCAGATTGATGCGATGGTCAGGCAGGGAGATTTGGTGGTGGCCGCGGGCGTGATCTTTCATCCGTCACATTGGGCCGCCTATTTAGAGCGGTTGATACTCGCGGTAGACGAGACCCATGTGCGTGAGCCAGAGATGCCCGGCATGGAGATTAATCGTGCCCGCCGTGTTGTCGCCCCGCAGCTTGAATTATCTGCATTTGATGAATTAATTTCCCGCCTTGTCAGCGATAAACGTCTTGAGCGTCGGGGTGCGTTTCTTGCCCGACCGGGCCACACGGTCGAATTGAGTAAGGCCGAACGGAATCTGTGGAATTCTCTCGCACCGCTGCTGGAGCAGTCACCCTACAATCCGCCCCGGGTTAGGGATATCGCCAAGACGACCAATATCCCGGAGACTGAAATTCGTGCCAATCTTCGGCGTGTTGCGCGCGTTGGGGAGGTGACGTTGGTCGCGCTGGATCATTTCTTTTTGACGGCTCGAGTAAGTGAAATGGCCCAGATTGCAAAGAAACTTCATGATCAGCACGGTGCGGTGCGAGCGTCTGATTTTCGTGATCAGATCGGTGGCGGCCGCAAAGTGGCGATACAGATCCTGGAGTTCTTTGATCGCGTGGGTTACACGCGTCGCGTGCGCGATGACCACCTGATTCGAAGAGACAACCCCTTCGAGTTGCATTAAAAGATTAATTTTGGAGCGTGATGTCACAGGTGAGATTTCGGAAGGGTGTCGTGGCCCGGTGGTCCGGTCAGACTTCAAATCTGATAGGGGTTGCCAGCAATCCCTGGTGGGTTCGACTCCCATACCCTTCCGCCACACAGCAATGGGGATGTAATGGAACTTGAGCAGATACTCGCGGAGCTGCCTGCGGACTGCCTTTATGCCGCCGAGCAGGATCTCTGGATCCGTCAAGAGGGTGAAGAGGTTGTCGTCGGCGCCATACGATTTGTGGTCGAACATGGCCAGTTCATGCTTTTTTATCCACGCCCCTGTGAGGTTCCCGTCATGCGCGACCGGTCCCTTGGCGTGATGGAGACCGCCAAGACGGCGGTTGCGATTTCATGCCCACTGAGCTGCACGATTATCGAGACCAATCAGGCTGTCCAGATGGATATCAGCGTGGTCACTCAGGATCCCTATGGTGCCGGATGGCTCTATCGTTTAAAACCAATGGCATGGGAGGAGGAGTCCTCTTTCCTGATGGGAGTGGATGAGTACCGCTCATGGCTTGTGGCCCATCATCGTGAGCGGCTTCGGCCGCCTAATCCGCAGCACCATGAGCTGCCCCCGATTGATCCGCAGAACATCAGCTACTGATCGATGGCCGTGACACGGGTGGTGTTGGTGATGTGGCAGGCAGATCCGGGCGCACCGGAGAAGTCAGCAGCGCCGTTTGTATATGCGCTGTGTGCCCGAGCCCTGGATCTGGAGGTCGAGATTCATCTGACATCTTCTGCGGTCCGCTGGGCATTTGAGGGCGTTGCTGCATCGGCTGTATCGGATCGGCGCGGTGAGCAAACCATTCTCGGATATATCCAGCGATGCCATGAGATGGGTGTGAAGATCTACACGTGCGGAATGGCACTTTCGGAGCATCATCAAGGCGAGCGCATCATTCCTGAAATTACCGGACAGACCGGTGCGACTGCGGTGATGGCCCAGCTGCAGCGCGAGGACACGCGGGTGCTGGTCTTTTAGTGATCGGCTCCAACATGATGGATGGCCGATTCGAGGTGGTGAGCCTGAACATGCATAAGGGCGTGTCTGCCCTGCATTTTCGTTTGACCGCCCATCGGCTGCGCCAACGGATTCGAGAACGCCATCCGGATCTGATATTCCTGCAAGAGTTACAGCAAAAGACCCACGGCCGGCTGCGTGATCTCAGGGTAGGGGCAACGCTCGGACTGACGCCCTATCTGGCCCAGGATTTCTGGCCGGACTGGCACTACGGTAAGAATGCTGTCTACGACCGTGGCCATCATGGCAACGCGATTCTGTCCCGCCATCCGCTGGATCGTGGACTGAATTACGATATTTCGGAGTATCGGTTTGAGCGGCGGGGGCTGTTACATAGTGTTGCGAAGCTCGGAGATGCACAGCGGCCAATCGACTGTTATTGCGTGCATCTTGGGCTCTTGGAGCGAGGCCGTCGGCGACAGCTGGATACGGTGCTTCAATGCATCGATCGCATCAGCGATACCGGCCCTGCGATTATTGCCGGAGACTTTAATGACTGGCGTAATCGGGCCGAAGATCCGATGCGGGAGGCAGGATTTCGTGATGTCTTCGAAGTGTTGACGGGCAGTCCCGCGAAAACCTTTCCTGCGCTAAGGCCGATGTTAAAAATGGACAGGATTTATGTTCGTGGCCTGCAGGTGGTCAGTGTCGAGCGGCTCACCGACTGGGCGGGGCTTTCGGATCATCTTGGTATTTCAGCCCGGCTTGCATTGAACTGATCTACTCAAACCAATCGAGAACGTTGTCTAATCCGCCATAGGCTATCGCCTGCATGGCCTGTGCTGCGACCGCAGGCTTTGCCCGGTGGGCGACCGACAGGCCGCTGTGCTTCATCATCTCTAGATCATTGGCGCCATCACCGATTGCGATCGCGCGTACGGGGTTCGCCCCCAGTCGACGGCATGCGGCCGCCACTGTGCTGCGCTTGACCGAGGCATCAACGATTTTTCCAATGAGACGGCCTGTCAGCTTGCCATCGATAATCTCTAACGTATTCGAACGTGTCTGTTGAAAGCCAATCTTTTCGGCCACAAAGTCGGTAAATTGGGTAAAACCACCAGAGACCAGCAGCGTGTGAACCTTGTGGGCATTTGCGGCAGACACCAATTCTTTGACTCCAGGTGTGAATCTGAGCCGATAGCGGATAACCTCTCCCAGCACGGATTCGGGTAGACCCGCCAGCAGGGCGACCCGGCGCCGCAGGCTTTCCGCATAGTCTTTGATTTCACCCCTCATCGCAGCCTCTGTGATCGCAGAGACCTCATCTTTTTTTCCGCAGAAGTCGGCGATCTCATCGATGCACTCGATGGTAATTACGGTGGAGTCCATATCCATGGCCAGCACGGAGAAATCATTCCATCGGTAGGGTGCATTCAGTAACGCGGTATCCACCTGGTGCAGGCGTGCGAGTTCGTGAAGTGCCTGCGTAAGGATTTGACGACGGGATTGTGAAATCCGGGGGAGTTTCCATACGGCCGCCTGCGATGAACGCATGCGTCGCTCAGCCTTATCGGTGATGGCATCGACTGCGGCGAGAGCCGCAGCGGGTAGCCGGCCACGGTGCTGATGGGCCCTAAGGGCGGGAGAAATCACAATGAACGGCATAGTCGTGTCGCAATTAGCAGGAAATGGGCTATGGGTGTGGACTGAAAAGGGATATTCATTTTTATTGTTGTTTCATGGGCACAGGCCCGCCAAGAGCTCGCGCACGGCTCTTGCCCGTTGTGTGGGGTCTGGCACGCTGATGTTGACGCGTAGCTTTTCATTACCCATCAGTTTATAGCGCTGATCAGACTGGATCAGCCGGATAATCTTCGCTGGATCAATTCGGTGGTCTTTCCCGAAGGTCATCACCATTACCTCGGGTGCTGCATCGACCTTAAGGACACCGATCGGCTTGGCAAATATTCTTAATTTATGGGTTTCAATCAGGGTCTGGGCAGCCTCAGGCGGGCGGCCGAACCGGTCGATCAGCTCCTCTTGCAGGATCTCGAGCTCGTCAAGATCGGCTGCGTTTGCAAAGCGTTTGTACAGCGTGAGCCGCTCATGAATATCTCCGCAATAGTCACTGGGCAGTAGCGCGGGTGCGTGCAGATTAATCTCGGTGACAGCGGACAGCGGGGATTCAAGATCTGGTTCCCGTCCCGCCTTTAGTGCATTAACTGCCTCGGTTAGCATATCGGTGTACATCTGAAAGCCAACCTCGTTGATGTTGCCCGACTGCTGGTCGCTTAAAACCTCGCCCGCACCGCGAATCTCCAGGTCGTGCATGGCCAGAAAGAATCCACTGCCGAGCTCCTCCATGGCCTGGATTGCCTCGAGTCGTTTCCCGGCATCTTTGCTGATGGCATCGTCGCCGGGCGTTAGAAGATAGGCATAGGCCTGGTGGTGCGAACGCCCCACACGGCCTCTGAGCTGATGGAGCTGCGCGAGCCCAAAGCGATCTGCCCGGTAGATCACGATCGTATTCGCGGTGGGCACATCGATGCCAGTTTCAATGATGGTTGTACACAGCAGAACATTAAATCGCTGCTGATGAAAGTCGCGCATCACCCGCTCCAGATCGCGCTCATGCATCTGCCCATGGGCAATCTGAATACGGGCCTCTGGGACGAGCGCCTGGAGCTCATCGCGACGTCGTTCAATGGTATCGACCTGGTTATGTAGAACATAGCATTGCCCTCCGCGTTTTAGCTCGCGCAGGAGCGCCTCGCGGACGACGCTGTCACTGTCTCGACGTACAAAGGTCTTGATCGCCAGGCGCCTCTGCGGCGCTGTAGCGATAATGGAAAAGTCGCGAAGTCCTTCCATGCTCATTGCGAGTGTTCGCGGGATGGGGGTTGCGGTCAGGGTGAGCACATCTACTTCGGAGCGCAGCGCCTTCAGGGCCTCCTTCTGGCGAACGCCGAACCGATGTTCCTCGTCGATAATCACCAGACCGAGCCGATCAAAACGAACGCCGGCTGACAGCAGTTTGTGGGTGCCGATGGCGATGTCCACTCGGCCGCTGGCAAGACCCTCGAGCGCGGTTTGAATTTCCTTTGTCGTTCGGAATCGGGAGAGCTCGGCGATCTGAACCGGCCACTCGGAGAATCGGTCCTTAAATGTCTGCAGGTGCTGTTCGGCCAGAAGCGTTGTTGGCGTCAATACTGCAACCTGTTTTCCGTCCATGACGGACAGAAACGCAGCCCTCAGGGCAACCTCGGTCTTGCCGAAGCCGACATCACCGCAGACCAGGCGATCCATTGGCTTACCGGAGACCATATCTTGGACCGTAGCGTGAATGGCTGCGAGCTGATCGGGTGTTTCCTCGAAACCAAATCCGTCGGCAAACCGTTCATATTCCTGTGGATCAAACTTAAACGCATGGCCCTGTCTCGCCGCTCGGCGCGCATAAATGTTAAGGAGTTCTGCCGCGGTATCCCGTGCCTTGGCAGCCGCTTTCCGCTTGGCCTTCTCCCACTGGCCTGATCCCAGGGTGTGCAAGGGTGCGTTTTCGGGGTTTGCGCCACTGTAGCGTCCGATCACATGGAGCTGGGACACCGGGATATAGAGCTTCGCATCGTCGGCATATTCCAGCTGTAAGAACTCGGTATCGCCTTCTCCCATATCCAGGTGCACCAGTCCTCGGTAGCGGCCTATGCCGTGCTGGACATGGACCACCGGATCGCCAATTTTCAGTTCCGAAAGGTCCCGAATAATCGAGTCGATATTTGTTTCACTCTGTTTGCGTCCCGCGCGTTGACGTCGGGCCACCTGTGAGAACAGCTCACCCTCTGTTGTCAGGTGTAGCCCGCACCAGTCAGCCGTGAACCCCGCTGCGAGAGGTCCAATGAGCAGGCCGATGCCCTCTTTTGGCTGGGAGATGGCGGCCTGAAGCGAATCGGCATGGAAAGTGGTAATTCCGTGCTCGTTCAGGTATTGGGCAAGCGTCTCCCGCCGTCCTGCGCTCTCCGCAGTCATCAGAATGGTATGTTGGTTCAGTGAGCGAAGCTTCGCCACTGGATCGCTATGTCGTCGGTCAACAGCAATATCCGGCGCAGGAAGAAACGGTCCTGGCGATGGGCTTGGATCTGGACGCGACATCTTGAGACGGGCGAGATTCCGGGCTGAAGTGAAAAATTCCTCCGCGCTGAGGTAAAGAAGTTCCGGAGGCAGCACAGGACGTTCGATATCGGCCTTTAAGAAGCGATGACGCCCTTGAATGTCGCGGTGAAATTCCAGAAATGCATGATCGATATCGCCTACAGTCGCGATGGCGCCGTTCGCCTTTGGCAGATAGTCAAAAATGCTTGCCAACGGGGATATCAGTAGCGGCAGGTAGTATTCGATCCCAGCCCCGAAGAGGCCTTTGCCAGCATCCCGGTATAGGCTGCAACGCGAGGGGTCTCCCTCGAAGACCTCTCGCCATCGGGCACGAAATTGTTGTGCGGCCTCCGGGTGGCTTGGAAATTCTCTGCCGGGCAGAAGTCGAATCTCTGTCACCGGATGGACGCTGCGCTGACTGTCGGGATCAAAAACGCGCATCGTTTCTACTTCATCATCGATCAGCTCAATTCGGTATGGCAGTGGTGCGCCGGTGGGATACAGGTCGATGAGTCCACCTCGCAGTGCATATTCACCTGGCGTCACTACCTGACTGACCGGCGAATACCCAGCGGTCTGGAGCTGTTCCCGCAGGCGATCTGCTGAGATTTTCTGGCCTTTTTTGAATAAAAATGTGTTGGCGGCGAGAAATGCGGGGGGCGCAATCCGCTGTAAAGCCGTGTTTGCCGCGACCACCATCACATCGAGGGTCCCGGTAGCGGCCTCATACAGGGCCAGGAGACGGTCCGAAACCAGGTCCTGGTGCGGCGAGAATGCCTCATAGGGCAGGGTCTCCCAGTCAGGAAAAAGTCTCACCCGCAGGGTTGGATCGAAAAAAACGATCTCCTCAGAGAGTCTCTGAGCGTCTTGGGCGGACTCGCAGATGACTGCAAGGCCGAGACCGGATGCCTCTGACGTACGCATCTCTCGACGCTGGCCTGCCCAGCTGGCCAATAGCCAGGCATCCGCACTACCGGGAGGCTGATGCAGGCTGAGAGTCTGATTTGCCCCCGGGGGGTTGAGCTCGAGCGCGCTGTAAGGGTTGGGAAGATTGGGCGGCAAATCGGTCGTCGGGGAGGTGTTGAGGAAAAACGGTAAATTGTAGGTTCTATGGAGATCCATCGCAGACTCGCCATTACAACGCAGCAGGCAAGGGGCCATCTTGAGCCTTTTCTTGGCCCGGCGGCCAAGCTGGTGGCGGTCATTCCGGCTGCGGGCCGCGGAGAGCGCAGCGGCCTGCAGCACCCAAAGCAGTATCACCGGCTTCACGGGCAGACCGTGCTGGCAAGGAGCATTCGGGCTTTGGCCCGATTTTCAGAGCTAGCCGCCATCGTTGTGGTCCTCGATCCTGAGGATCAGCATTGGCAGGCGTGTGGCCTTGATCAAGAGCTTGCAGATCTTAAAAACATCGTGGCTGTTCCGATCGGTGGTAAGACCCGTCGTGACTCAGTTATCGCGGGATGTGATCTTGTGCAGCAGGCTAGTGGTGACCGGGATGACCTCTGGGTCATGGTCCACGACGCCGCACGTCCGGGAGTCTCACTCGAAAGCCTGACGCGGCTGTGGCAGGCCTGTGCAATGACGCCACAGGAGGATTCCGGACCCTCTGGTGCGATACTTGCGCTGCCCGTTGCGGATACCGTAAAACGCTCCCTCGTTTCAGATGATCAGGCGATGGTGCTGGAGACGCTTGATCGCAGTCAGCTCTGGTCAGCACAGACGCCACAGCTGTTTCCGCTGAACAAACTGCTGGATGCATATCGGGCGTGTCCTTCGGCGACGGATGAGGCCAGCGCGATTGAGTTTGTTGGGGGGCGGGTCAGACTGGTGCCCGGCCAGGCCGGCAACATGAAGCTCACCACGGCTGATGATTTTGATCTGATGGAGGCATTCTTGAAAGATAGTCCGCAGCCGCAGTCGTTCATTGAAAAGCGATCGAATAGTCCATTAATTGCGATCGGGCAGGGCGTTGATGTGCATGCACTTGTTGCTGGGCGGCCTTTAATCATTGGTGGTGTGGAGATTCCTTTTGAGCGGGGCTTAGAGGGGCACTCTGACGCCGACGTTTTGCTGCATGCGATTACCGATGCAATCCTTGGTGCCGCAGGGATGGGCGATATCGGCCGGCTGTTTCCAGATACCGACCCGCGCTACAAGGGTGCCGATAGCCGGGTCTTGTTGCGCGAGGCGGTAGCCGTTGTTCATGCGGCCGGATGGAGCGTCAGTCAGATTGATGCAACCGTCATTGCGCAGCGGCCGAAAATTTCGCCCTATGTCCAGCAAATGGCTGAGGTGATAGCGGGCTGTGTCTCGGCCCCGTCGTCGCGTATCAATATTAAGGGCAAGACCACGGAGCATCTCGGCTTTACCGGCCGAGAAGAGGGTATCGCTGCCCAGGCAGTCGCCTTGCTCGTCAGATCTCAGGGATGACTGTCGCATTACTTGCGCTGGAGTCGGCCTCGCCTCTTGCATCGGTTGCCGTGCGAGACCCCGCTGGCCGTTTGGTCTCGGCCCATGCCCAGTCGGGCCAGTCCCATTCGAGTCAGTTGCTGCCGCTTGCTGAAGAACTTCTGAACTGTCTGGGCGAAGAGTGGCGCTCGCTGCATGGCCTAGTCGTTGGCGTGGGGCCAGGCTCATTTACAGGAATTCGAATTGCGTGCGGGATTGCACAGGGGATCTGCCTAGGCCTGAATCGTCTTTGTTATCCGGTGAGCGGTTTTGAAGCTGCTGCGTACGCCTGGTGGTCGACCCATGCCCATGGGGATCGACAGCAACTACTCATTGCCTTTGATGCGCGCCTGGGGGAGTCATTTGCGGCGCTGATGGAGGTGTCGCGCGAAAATGATCGTATCCGTCTATCTTGGATCGCGTCGCCAGCCGTGGTGGGGAATGATGGGCTGGATGACTTTGGGCGAGAAGTCCGGGATGATTCCCTGATGGTTCGGCTCACTGATCCTGATGTGCGTCTGATGGGCGAGGAGTCTTTGGTCCTCGCGGGGTGGATGCTGCGGTATGCCAGCGATTCAAAATGGGATCGTCCGAGTCATTGGGTGGCTGCAGCGGCCCTTGAACCGATTTATGTTCGCGATAAGGTGGCGCAGACGATTGCTGAACGACAGGATATTCCTGATCTCAGCTGGGCGGATATGCGGGCGGAGGATATCGGATCGGTGTTGGCCATTGAGCTCGAGGCCTATCCCTTTCCGTGGACCGAGGGAAATTTTCGGGACTCGTTCTCAGCGGGATATCGGCTAAGGCTGCTCAGAGAGCGCGGAGTATTGGTGGGCTATCTGGTCTGGATGCCTGTGCTCCAGGAGGCGCATTTGCTCAACATCACCCTTGCACCCGCCCGACAGGGTCATGGCCTGGGCGCATGGATGATGCGTCAGGCCATGGAGCAGATGCGGGCAGAGGGGATGGAGCATGTATTGCTGGAAGTCCGGCCCAGCAATGTCCGAGCGCTTGGCCTTTACAGACGACTGGGGTTTAGCCAGATTGGTCTGCGCAAGGGCTACTACCCGCAGTCTGTGGTTTGTGCTGAGGGTCGAGAGGATGCTGTGGTGATGAGGATTAATCTGCAGCCTGCGGCATCCGTGTCAGCCTCAGACAGGCGTCATAACAACCGTCGAGCGGCAGATGTCTGATTTATCCCGTGAGGCCATGATCCTGTTGGAACTCTCTCCGATCTGGCGGCTGCGACAGGAATCAATCTCTGAAGCGGACAGCCGTGCAGAGGATCCACGGACTTCGGATGCACTGGAGACCGCCCAGCCTGACACAACGGCAGACACTGGCTTGGCGCTGCAGCGCCGGATTATTGATGTCTGTGTCAGGATTGGAATGGATCGGTCGACCATTGCTGCTGCGATTGCAGCAGATGCCTCTGGCCTGACCGATCTCTCATCTGCACAGGGTAAACGTCGTCTTTGGCTGCAGATATGTGCGGCCCACAGACAGCTTAGTGGTGATGTTTCTCCACCCCAATAAGGGCATTCAGGTCGTAATTGCTGCGGTTGAAACGGTAACGTTTAATCACGAGCGCCATCGTTGCCGCAACGAACAATCCAAAAATTACGATGATGGTGTTTACCGGGAGTTCAGCCTTGATCAGTAGGGCATACAGGCCGAGCATGACCAGAATATTCAGATTCTCATTGAAATTTTGGACTGCGATGGAGTGGCCTGCTGATAACAATACATGGCCGCGATGCTGAAGAAGTGCATTCATCGGCACAACGAAGTAGCCGGCGAGTCCTCCGATCAACACCAACAGCGGTATCGAGGTGGCCATACTGCCTACAAGTGTCATCAACGGCACGACCAGGCCCATGATCACCCCTAGCTTGAGCACCGAAGGGGTGGCCTTTAGCGGGACGAATCGGGCGGCGAGCACTGCGCCGGCTGCGATGCCTATGGCAACGATGCCTTGAAGAATGGCCGCCTTGTCTAGCCCCATGCCAAGCTGGTCTCTTGCCCAATGCAGCACGATGAATTGCAGGGTCGCCCCTGCGCCCCAGAATAAGGTTGTGACTGCGAGCGAGATCTGGCCGAGCTTGTCACGCCACAGCGTGGTATTACAGTGCCAGAAGTCTGCAAGGAGCTTGATCGGATTGGTGTGCTGTCGTTCGTAGCGGGCGCCGGTATCAGGAATTCTTAGATTAAAGAGCGCAGCCAGCGCATAGATAGCGCCGATCACCAGAATGGCGGATTCGGCTGGACTATTAATGCCCAGGTCGATTACCGGAAAATCAAACGACAACAGCCATGCGCTGACCGCGGGGCTGATCAGCGCGCCGCCCACCATCGTGCCAAGAATAATGGAGCCAACTGTGGTGCCTTCGATCCAGCCATTTGCGGCAACAAGTCGTTCAGCGGGTAGCAATTCAGTCAAGATGCCATATTTCGCGGGTGAGTAGGCCGCTGCACCAAAACCCACGACTGCATAGGCGAGCAGTGGATGGATTGAAAAAAAGAGCAGGCCACAGCCGAGAATCTTGATCGTATTGGTGATAAACATCACCTTGCCTTTCGGCATTGAGTCTGCAAATGCCCCCACAAAAGGAGCGAGCACCACATAGGAAACAGTGAAAAACAGCTTCAGTAACGGTTTCATCCAATCCGGCGCAGACAGCTCGATCAGCAGGGCGATCGCGGCAATCAGCAACGCGTTATCGGCCAGCGATGAGAAAAATTGCGCGGCCATGATGGTGTAAAAACCGGGTTTCATGTCGTCCTTTGTGCAGGTGCGACGAGATTAGAGCACGAACGAATAAAATGACCCTCTATGCCACGGCCAATCCTGCTCACGATCCGCATTGATGCGATGCGGCATAACCTGTCGTTGATCCGCAATCGTATTGGCCAGACGCGTATCTGGGCCGTTGCGAAGGCTGACGCGTACGGACATGGTGTTGAGCAGGCGGTTCGGGCATTCGATTCCGCGGATGGCCTCGCCGTGCTGGATATTGCAGAGGCCGCAGTTGCCCGAGAGATGGGCTGGACAAAACCGATTCTGATGATTGAGGGCGCTTTTGGGGATCATGACCTCTCCGAGATGGTTCGGCTGGGCCTTACTCCAGTGATCACCAGCGTCGAGCAGGCCAAGGACTTTCTTGCTGCTGAGCGTGTTCCACCCATGGCCTGGATTAAGCTGAACACTGGAATGAATCGGCTTGGATTTCCCACCCAGGGAGAGCCTGAGGCCTTGGCTGGTCTCGTGCGGGGCGTGAACGCACGCCTTGGTCATGACGCGGGCCTGCTCATGCATTTCGCATGTGCAGATTCACCAGATGGCTGGCAGTCGCAACTGGCAGAGTTTGAACGGGTGCGGTTGTGGTTTCGAAATGGTTCTCCGTCATGGTCACCGCCCGTCTCGCTTGCCAACTCTGCGGCCGTGTTTTCCTTGCCGCATACCCACGGTGATTGGGTAAGGCCTGGGATAGCGCTCTATGGGGGTACGCCCTTTGAAGACGGGCTGCCATCTCACTCGGCGGCCGGATTGGGACTTCGACCTGCCCAAAGCCTCACCAGTCGGGTCATCGCTGTGCAAGAGATATCGCCAGGTGATGCGGTTGGCTACGGTGCCCGCTGGCGTGCCGATCGGCGCTCCCGAATTGGCGTCCTTGCCGCGGGGTATGCCGATGGCTACCCGCGGTCAGCACCGGATGGCACACCGGTTTGGATAGCGGGAAGACGCGTGCCGCTTGTTGGCCGAGTCTCAATGGACCTGATCACAGTAGATCTCACGGATCATCCTCAGGCGGGCGCAGGCGCGGCTGTGGAGCTTTGGGGGGAGCATCTTCCCATTGACGAGGTGGCGCGTTCGTGCGGCACCATCGGCTATGAGCTGATGACGGCCGTGACGGCTCGCGTTCCCAGAAAGGTCATCGATGGCGAGAGATAAAGGCCAGTTCGTATGTCGGGAGTGCGGGCAGCTGCACGCCAAGTGGCAGGGGCAATGCGATGGCTGCGGATCATGGAATACGCTCGAAGAGACCGGGGCCTCACTGGTCTCACGAAAGGGCCAGGCCCCGATCGCGATCGCGCCCTCCGGTAAAGCAGTTCGGCTGTCCGAGGTTCAGGCCCAAGAATTGCCGCGAGTCGCGACAGGAAGCGATGAATTCGATCGGGTCTTAGGGGGTGGACTGGTTCCCGGTGGTGTGGTCCTCATCGGTGGTGATCCGGGCATCGGTAAGTCGACGCTATTGCTTCAGGCCCTCGTGGGTCTGAGCCGCCATCAGTCGACGCTTTATGTGAGTGGCGAGGAGTCTGTCGCCCAGGTCGCGTTGCGGGCACGCAGACTGGGCCTAGATGAGAGCTCCTTAACCGTGCTTGCAGAGATTCAACTTGAGCAGATTTTGGCGCAGCTGATGGCGCAGAAACCTGCGATTGTGGTGTTGGATTCGATACAGACGCTTTACAGCGAGTCGCTTACGGCAGCGCCGGGATCTGTCTCCCAGGTGCGAGAGTGCGCCTCTCGACTGACCCGTTGGGCCAAAGAGAGTGACTGCACGGTAATTCTGGTGGGCCATGTCACCAAAGAGGGAACGCTCGCAGGCCCGCGTGTGCTGGAGCATATTGTTGATACCGTGCTGTACTTTGAAGGCGATGCCCATGCGTCTTATCGCGTGATTCGTGCGATCAAAAATCGTTTCGGCACGGTCAATGAGATTGGTGTTTTCGCGATGACGGAACGTGGGCTTAAGGCAGTCAGCAATCCCTCTGCCTTGTTTTTATCGCCGCGACACCTCGGTGAGGCTGGGCAGGGCCCGGTGGCCGGATCCTGCGTGCTGGTGACACAGGAAGGAACGCGTCCGTTGTTGGTGGAGATCCAGGCGTTGGTCGATACCGCGCATGTTCCCAATCCGCGTAGGCTGAGCGTGGGGCTCGAGCCTCAGCGACTGGCCATGCTCTTAGCAGTGCTGCATCGACATGCAGGAATTGCGTGTTTTGATCAGGATGTGTTTATCAATGCGGTCGGTGGTGTGCGCATCACGGAGCCAGCCGCAGATCTTGCGGTCATGCTGGCGATCGTCTCGTCGATGCGCAATCGGGCGATGCCCGCTGGACTGGTGGTGTTTGGCGAGCTCGGGCTTGCGGGTGAAGTCCGTCCCGCCCCGCGCGGACAGGAGCGGCTCAAAGAGGCCGCGAAGCTGGGGTTTTCGAAGGCGGTGATTCCGGCTGCAAACGCGCCGAAACGTACATTTGAGGGCATGGAGGTTCACGCCGTGACGAATCTGGAGCAGGCCTTACAAATTATTCGTTAGGCAGACTACTAACGCTGTAGAAGCTGCTCCGCAGTCGATCTGCCAGAGCGGACGGCGCTCTCAATTGTGGCGGGGTAGCCGGCGACCAGATCGTCTGCTGCACGAAATAGCCCCGCGATACCGGTATGACCGAGCTGTTCCTGATCGCTTGGCCGGGGTGCATTCACCGTGCAGGCCCATGTTGCATTTTTTTCTGTGATCCATTTCTGATCAAGTGTTTCTAGTTCCAGTCCAAGATGGACCCGAAGCTGAAGCGCGAGTCCTGAGGCGAGCTGCTCTCGTCCCGACTGCTGTGAGGAATCGGACTGTGCGCTGATGACAACACCGATTGCACCTGGCCTGCGCACGACCACCTGTCCAACCTGTGGCAGGCCGGAAAGCGTATTTAAGACAAACCATTCTGGTAGCTGACGCAACGCTGACTCCTGTTGGTCATTGAGCGCAAGCCAGACGGTGGTGATCGCCCGGTGCTGCATCGTAGCCCAGCGACGACTTGCGGATGTGATCGGGAGATGTGAATCTGACCAGAGTCGCTCGCTCGGGCCGCAGGGTAGGGCCATGACAACAGCCCTCGCGTCAATAAAGGATTGATGATTGCCACGGACAACGCTGACCTGCCACTGGCCCTCGCTGGGCTGTGAGAGAGACACTGCCCGATGTCCGAGTAACAGCTGGACCCCTTGTGAGCGCAGCCATTGTTCGATTGGATCGACACCGTCGATCGATAGGTTTCGCTGCGGTATCAGCACATCACACGCATCGGAGGCACCACCCAGAGAATCTTGCAGCACGCGAATGAGTGTGGCTGCGCTGGCAGATTCAATCTCGGTGTTCAGTGCGCCCTCCGCGATCGGCCTCCAGAAGTGGTCAATGAGCCCCTGTGGAACATGCTGATCGGATAGCCATCTGGCCACCGTCAGGTGCGGGCCGTGGTCACCATAGCCGCGCGATAGGCACCATTGGTCTCTGCTTAATTTCGCCAGCATTGCCGCCATCTTTTTTCGCCATGGGAGGGGCCAGCCACGGGGGGTAAATCCCGGTACTGCCCCAAGCAGAGCCCGCCAAGGCCAGCCCAGACGGGGGACCCGCCACTGATGGCTGATCTGACGATCTGCGCCACAGCCTGACCAGACCAGCGGCTGACGGTGCCAGGTCGGTGCGCCCACCATGTCAAGCAACGTGAACGTCTCCCGATAGGCGCCAATGGTCAGGTGCTGGCCATTGTCGATCAGGCGGCCATTCCAGATCAGCCCGCGGGCCCTGCCACCCAAGGCCGGAGCCGCCTCCACGAGGGTGATCGGCCCTTCGTTGCGCCGACAGAGGGCCGCGGCACATGCAAGTCCTGCCCAGCCTCCGCCGATGATGACAATCATCGATGCTAGGCGGGCATCATGCCGAGCGATGCCTTCCACGCGAGCCAGAGCTTGCGTGCAGGTGCCACGGAGATACGCTGATGCAGGACTTGAAATGATTCAGATTCAACAAGTCGAAGCAATTCACGATAGATCGCGGCCATGATGAGTCCTGGACGCTGCGCTGCCCGATCTGTGCGTGGAAGTCGCCCAAGGGCCTGGTCGTAAAGGGCATGGGCGCGGCGTGCCATATCCGCCATCGCCGCCTGGAAGGCCACCGAATGTTCATAACGAAGAATACTTGCCGCATCAACACCGTGCTGCTGAAGTGCTTCAGCAGGAATATAGATTCGTCCGCGTCGCGCATCATCACCAACATCACGAATAATGTTGGTGTACTGCAAGGCCCGCCCCAGCAGTAACGCGTACTCGAGTACGGCGGGATTAACGCTGCCAAAGATCCGCGCCGAGAGAAGCCCGACGGCTCCGGCCACGCGGTCGCAGTACAGATCCAGATCTGACCACCTCGCGTAACGATTCTGATCTAAGTCCATTTCGCAGCCCTGAATAATTTCAAGAAACTGCCCTTGCGGCAAAGCATAACGATCGATCCTGGGGGATAACGCCTGGCTCACGGGATGTCCGGGGCGTTGATCAAAAAGCCGGCCGATTTCGTCCCTCCACCAGGCCAACTTGATACGGGCCAGATCAGGCTCACTACATTCGTCGACGATGTCGTCTACTTCCCGACAAAACGCATAGAGTGCGGTGATTGCGCCGCGTGGCTCGGCGTCCAGTATCTTGAACGCTGCCACCAGATTGGAGCCACTCTCATGAACCTTGGATTCGCAGTATTGGTCCGGACTCATAGGTGCCGATGGGGTCTAAAAAAAGTAAGGACGGCCCGAAACACTACCACCGTCAGATCTCCGCGTGACAGCCGAGGCGAGCGGCTCCAGACAGCAGCAGGCTGCAACAGGATCTTCTCCGCGATCGACAGTCCACCCTCGATGATTAGCGAAAGCTCTAACGCCAGACGGGTATTTGCCGGGACAGGGGCCTTCTTGACCTCGGCAATGAGACCGGCTGCGGATTTTATTTTCCCAGCACCCAGTCGGGCCAGGTCGCAGGCCCAGCGCTGCTGTACGTCCGCAGAAAGGCATGCGACACCATGGCCGGGCTGCCAGCCTGCTGGCCACCAATTGACAGGCACATTGATGCGCTGGCGAGAAAAGTCCTCGCCGAGATCCTGGGCGAAATTAATCAACTGCAGTCCGGTGCAGATGGCGTCTGATTTTTCAGTCAGGTTTGAGTTCTCATCAGGGCTCCCAATGACGCTGCCGGCTGCCAGCACCAGTCGGCCGACTGGCGTAGCTGAATACGTGCAGTAGCGGTAGAGCTCCCGCTCTGAGGGAAAAGGACGATGCTCTGCGTCCATTCGAAAGGCCTTAATCAGACGCTCCGCCTGACCGATGTCGATGCCCTTGGCGTCAAGCGCGTTTCGAAGCCTCATTCCGATTTCAGACAGCCCGAGATCGGGCGTCGAAGCGTTGCCCGACGCGTCTTCGCCAGCCTGCCCCCGAAGTCCGCTGAGGAGTGCCGCCAGTCCGCGTAGCCGCTCCCGAGTCTCCAAATTGCCCTCGTCGGCAAGGTCGTCACCGGCTCTGGCGAATGCGTACAGGGGGAGCATGACCAGCCGCATCTGGGGCGGCAGCAGCCGGGAGGCGACAGGAAAATTTTCGTAGTGGGCGCCGCCGTGAAAGGCCTTGCCGAGGTGTCCCGAGTCCATGCGGGGATTCTAAGTACAATGGCAGTCGAGCGTCGGGCGCACAGGCGAAGGTGGCGAAATTGGTAGACGCACCAGGTTTAGGTCCTGACGCCGCAAGGTGTGCGGGTTCGAGTCCCGCCCTTCGCACCATCCGACATGTTTAACAAACGCGCGCCGAAGGGCGCGCCTCTTTTATACGCTAAAGATTCGTCATGACTGCAACCACACCCGCAACGCCAAGCTCACTGGAGCGCCGTTTTCAGCTATCGGTATCAATTGCCGAGGTGGAGCAAGAGGCCCAGAAACGCCTGCAGCGTCTCAGCAAGTCAGTAAAGATGCCGGGCTTTCGGCCGGGCAAGGTGCCGATGAAGGTCGTTGCCCAGACCTATGGTGCGCAGGCCCAGTCCGAAGCCATGAGTGAGGTGATCGGACGGGTCTACGGCAATGCCGTGGTGGAGCAAAAGCTCCGTGTCGCGGGCCCGCCATCTATTGCGCCGGCCAAGGCCGAGTCAGGCTCAGACCAGGTCCTGCAGTTTGAGGCAGTCGTTGAGGTCTACCCCGAAGTCACCTGCCCAGATCTTGCCGGTGTTGAGATTCAGAAAGTGACCTGCGCGATTACGGATGCTGATCTCGACCGGACGATTGAGACACTGCGAAAACAGCGGACCAATTACGAGGATGTCAGCCGGCCCTCACAGAAAGGGGACCGTGTCGTCCTTGATTTTATCGGCGAGATTGATGGGGTTGCGTTCACGGGAGGGTCGTCAGAGAACTATGCCTTTGTTCTTGGGGATGGCAGCATGCTCAAAGAATTCGATGAGGCTGCCACCAGCATGAAGGCAGGCGAGACCAAGACCTTTCCGCTACAGTTTCCTGCCGACTATCACGGCAAGGATGTCGCTGGAAAACTGGCAAGCTTCAAAATAAAAATACGCTCAGTGGGTGAGCCGAAACTGCCCGCGCTGGACGAAGCATTTGCAAAGTCCATGGGTGTTGCATCAGGTGATTTATCAAAATTTCGCGAGGATGTGAAAAACAATCTGTCGCGCGAGGTTGCCAGCAGATGCAAGGCCAAGACGAAAACGGCTGTAATGGATGCATTGAATCAGTGGGCAACATTTGAAGTGCCCAAGTCGCTTGTGCAAGATGAGTCCCAGAGAATGGCAGACTCCACCCGCGAGGATATGGCGGCACGCGGCATGAACATGAAAGATGTGCCAATACCTGCAGATCTTTTTACAGAGCAGGCCACCCGTCGGGTCAAGCTTGGCCTTCTGGTGGGCGAGATTATTCGCGCCAAAGAGCTTCGGCCGACGGAGGAACAGATCCGTAGTTTTGTCCAGGATCTGGCGGCTGCGTATGAGCGGCCTGAGGCATTTGTGAGCTGGTTTATGGGGCAGCCAAAGCAGCGTGCCGAGGCAGAGGCTGTCGTGATTGAGGACAACGTCGTGACCTGGGCACTTGCGCAGGCCAAGGTGGTGGACAACGCCGTTTCGGTTGAGGCCTTGATGGCCGATGCCGGGCAGGCCTGACAGAGGAATCGGGACAATGGGTCTTTTTGAAGGTACGGTCGCCCAAGGGGGCATGGTGGAGCATCAAGCGGGCGCACAGACGGCGCGCGGGCTAGGCCTGGTGCCCATGGTGATTGAGCAGTCGGGACGTGGAGAACGCGCCTACGACATTTATTCCCGGCTGCTGAAAGAGCGGGTGGTGTTCATGGTGGGTCCAGTCAATGATCAGACTGCGAACCTGGTGATCGCCCAGTTGTTGTTTCTAGAGTCCGAAAATCCTGACAAAGATATTTCTTTGTATATCAACTCCCCGGGTGGCTCCGTTTCCTCCGGCCTGGCGATTTTTGACACCATGCAGTTCATCAAACCCGATGTCAGCACCTTGTGTGTTGGCATGGCGGCCAGTATGGGGGCGTTCCTGTTGGCTGCGGGCGCCAAGGGCAAGCGGTTTTCCCTGCCCAATAGTCGCGTCATGATCCACCAGCCGCTGGGAGGCGTGCAGGGTCAGGCGTCAGATATTGAAATTCATGCCCGGGAGATTCTCGCGCTGCGGGATAAGTTAAACCGGATCCTGGCCGAGAGAACAGGACAGACACTGGAGACCATCGCCCGGGATACCGATCGGGATAACTTCATGTCGGCTGAAGATGCGTTACAGTACGGAATCGTCGATAAGGTGCTGACGCACCGTGAGAGCGCGGATGGCTGAAAAAAAAGGGTCTAGCGAGAAACTTCTGTACTGCTCTTTCTGCGGCAAAAGCCAGCATGAAGTGAAGAAGCTGATCGCTGGTCCCTCGGTGTTCATCTGTGATGAATGCATCGACCTGTGTAACGACATCATCCGGGACGAGCAGTCTGCCGAGCCCGAGGCAGCCAAGGACGGCCTGCCTACCCCCCAGGAAATTGCGGCCCGTCTTGATCAGTATGTGATTGGCCAGAGCAGTGCCAAGCGGATTCTTTCCGTAGCGGTCTATAACCATTACAAGCGCCTGCGCCACCGGGGCGATGGCCGGCCAGACGGTAAAACCGATATTGAGCTGGCGAAAAGCAACATTCTGTTGATCGGCCCCACTGGCTCCGGCAAAACATTGCTGGCCCAGACCCTGGCCCGGCTGCTTAACGTGCCCTTTGTGATCGCGGATGCCACCACCCTGACCGAGGCCGGCTATGTCGGGGAGGATGTAGAAAACATCATTCAGAAGCTTCTGCAAAACTGCAACTACGAGGTCGAGAAGGCGCAAAACGGTATTGTCTATATTGACGAAATCGACAAGATCACCCGCAAATCGGATAACCCATCGATTACCCGCGATGTCTCCGGCGAGGGTGTTCAGCAGGCCCTGCTAAAACTGATCGAAGGGACGGTTGCCTCTGTACCGCCGCAAGGGGGCCGAAAGCATCCTAATCAGGATTTTGTGCAGATCGACACCACGAATATTTTGTTTATCTGCGGCGGCGCCTTTGACGGGCTGGATAAGGTCATTCGTGGCCGAACCGAGAAGACATCCATTGGCTTTGGTGCGGAAGTCCGCTCGCCGAGTGACCGGGATGTAGGGGAATTATTTCGTGAGGTCGAGCCCGAGGATCTGATCAAGTTTGGCCTTATCCCCGAGCTGGTGGGCCGACTGCCGGTGGTGGCCACCCTGGATGAACTCCACGAGGAGGCGCTCATTGAGATCCTCATTGAGCCGAAGAACGCCCTAGTCAAGCAGTACCAGGCGCTTTTTGCAATGGAGAACGTTGAGCTCGAGATACGTCCTGCAGCCCTGTCAGCCATCGCGAAAAAAGCGATTAAACGTAAAACAGGGGCCCGGGGACTGCGCTCTATCCTGGAGCAGGTCCTGCTGGACACGATGTTTGATCTGCCCGGCCAGCAGAACGTCACGAAGGTCGTGATCGATGAGTCCGCCATCCAGGGCGATGGAAAGCCGCTCTTAATCTATGGAGAGGCCCAAAAGCTTGCCAGCGGCGCCTGACCACCCCGCTGATCACCCCCAACACCCTCGCAGTCCGTGGGGGAGCAGAGTCCTTACCCCCGCGTTTCCAAGGCCTAGCCCTTGTGTTTTGCGCACTTTGGCCCCATCTTCGAAGTCAACACCTTTTGGAGTCATGACACGTGTCCAAAATAGACCTTCTGCCTGAAGAGCCAGTTTCCCTTCCCATGCTGCCCTTGCGGGACGTAGTTGTCTTCCCGCACATGGTGATCCCATTGTTCGTGGGCCGCCCGAAGTCCATAAAAGCGATGGAAGTAGCGATGGAGTCGGGCAAACATATTTTTCTGGCCGCCCAGAAAAGCGCAGCCCAGGATGATCCTGCCGCGACCGATATCTACGAGATCGGCTGTGTGGCCAGCATTCTGCAGATGCTGAAATTACCGGACGGCACTGTCAAGGTTCTGGTCGAAGGCTCGCAGCGCGCACGCGTTATGGAGGTCGAAGACGAGGGCAGCTATCTCACATCGCGGGTGTCGCCGATGGTTCCCGAGTCCCCCGAGGGGCCCGAGGTCGAGGCGCTTCGCCGAACCATCCTTAATCAGTTTGACCAGTTTGTGAAGTTAAATAAAAAAGTACCGGCCGAGATTCTCAACAGCCTCATGAGCATCGAGGATGCGGGGCGGCTGGCCGATGCGATTGCTGCCCACTTGCCAATGAAGCTTGAGCAGAAACAGGCAGTCCTCGAGGTCGTCCCGGTGATCGAGCGGCTTGAAAAGCTCTTGGCTTTGATTGAAACCGAGCTGGATATCTTGCAGGTCGAGAAACGGATTCGTGGCCGTGTGAAGCGCCAGATGGAAAAAAGCCAGCGCGAGTACTACCTTAATGAGCAGGTCAAGGCGATTCAGAAAGAACTGGGTGAGGGCGAAGATAGCGAGCTCGATGAGCTGGACAAGAAGATCAAGGCCGCCCGTATGCCGAAAGAGGCCCTCGATAAGGCCAACGCCGAATTGAAGAAGCTGCGCATGATGTCGCCGATGTCAGCCGAGGCCACTGTTGTGCGTAACTACATCGATGCACTTGTTACCCTTCCCTGGAAGAAAAAGAGCAAGATTAATAACAACCTGTCGGATGCCGAACGGGTGCTCGAAGAAGAGCACTACGGACTTGAAAAGGTGAAGGAACGTATTCTGGAATACCTGGCCGTTCAGCAGCGGGTCGATAAGGTAAAAGCGCCCATCCTTTGCCTAGTTGGGCCACCTGGGGTGGGCAAGACCTCTCTGGGCCAGTCGATTGCGCGGGCCACGAACCGTAAGTTCGTCCGAATGGCGCTCGGTGGTGTTCGCGATGAGGCCGAGATTCGTGGCCATCGCAAGACCTATATCGGGTCGATGCCCGGGAAGGTCCTGTCCAATCTCACCAAGACCGGTGTGCGTAATCCACTGTTTTTGTTCGACGAGGTCGACAAAATGGGGATGGACTTTCGCGGTGATCCCGCCAGTGCGTTGCTGGAGGTGCTGGATCCCGAGCAAAACCATGCCTTCGTCGACCATTACGTCGAAGTCGAGTACGACCTTTCCGATGTGATGTTTGTCGCGACGGCGAACTCCTTGAATATTCCCGCGGCACTGCTGGATCGCATGGAGGTCATCAAACTTTCTGGCTACACAGAAGAAGAGAAGATCAATATTGCCACCCGTTATCTGCTGCCCAAGCAGATTAAGCATACGGGCCTAAAGGCTGGCGAAATCGAGGTAGATGAGTCCGCCATTCGCGAGATTATTCGCACCTACACACGCGAGGCTGGCGTGCGGGGATTGGAGCGTGAGATTTCCAAGATCTGCCGCAAGGTCACCCGAATGGTGCTGACCAAGAAGGCGGCGCCTCCAGTCAAAGTGGCCGCGGAAAACATTGAGGAATTCCTGGGTGTACGAAAGTTCACCTATGGGGTGGCCGAGAAAGAGGATCAGGTCGGCGAGGTGACTGGTCTGGCCTGGACCGAGGTGGGCGGAGAGCTGCTGACCATCGAGGCGGCGGTAATGCCCGGCAAGGGCCAGATTATTCGCACAGGATCGCTGGGCGATGTCATGAAAGAGTCTGTAGAGGCGGCGCGTTCAGTCGTCCGCAGCCGTTCCCGTCGGCTGGGCATCGCAGACGATGTATTTGAGAAAAAAGATCTGCATATCCACGCACCGGAGGGCGCCACGCCCAAGGATGGTCCGAGCGCAGGTATTGCGATGACCACGGCGATGGTCTCAGCGCTCACGGGTATCCCGGTAAGGGCTGACGTGGCCATGACCGGAGAGATAACGTTGCGCGGAGAAGTGCTGCAGATTGGGGGGCTCAAAGAGAAGTTGCTTGCAGCCCATCGAGGAGGCATCAAGAAGGTATTGATCCCCGAGCAGAATGTCCGCGATCTGGCGGAGATCCCACAGAACGTCAAAAATGCGTTGGAGATTGTGCCAGTTAAGTGGATCGATCAGGTGCTTGACCTGGCCCTCTCGAAAGCGCCAGTTCCTCTGCCCGAAGATGATGAGGCGCTGTCGGTGCCTGCAGCCGAGTCTGCCGGTTCGGAATCGATCGCGCGAAAGCCCGCCAAGCCCGATCCGTTGCCGCACTAAGTGTTTTTGCGGAATCGATTCGCCTTGACACTGTTGGGGCGAATCGAAATAATTTGCCCTCTTTTCCCGGGGAGCACGAAGTGAATAAGAACGACATGATTGAACATATCTCCAAGCAGGCGGATATTTCCAAGGCCGCTGCGGGCCGGGCGCTTGAGTCGGTGATCGGTGGCATTAAGAACACATTGAAAAAGGGTGGCTCAGTCACCCTCGTCGGCTTTGGCACGTTTGCCGTGGGCAAGCGCGCCGCCAGGACCGGCCGCAATCCCCAGACCGGTGCAGCCATTAAGATCAAGGCCGCCAAGGTGCCCAAGTTCAGGGCGGGCAAGGCCCTCAAAGACGCGATCAATCGCTGAAATCTGTATCTCGACCGGCCGGACCTCTGCCGGCAGATCCCAAAGGGCTCGCTTGAAGAAGTGGGCCTTTTTTTTTATACTCGCAGGCTTGCACAAAGCAGTCTCGTGCTGCTGCTGTTATGCGGTTTTGGGTGCTTAGCTCAGTTGGTAGAGCGGCGCCCTTACAAGGCGTAGGTCGGGAGTTCGACCCTCTCAGCACCCACCAAAACTTTTTTGCAGCAGTCCCTTTTTCAAGGAGTGGTAGTTCAGTTGGTTAGAATACCGGCCTGTCACGCCGGGGGTCGCGGGTTCGAGCCCCGTCCACTCCGCCATCTTTATCAGGCGCTCCGTCCGCATGGGCGTGGTGCACTGCTGATCGTCTGCCATGTTTGATTCCGTTCGTCGTCATCAGAGGCTAATGCTCGGCCTCATTCTGATTCTGATCATCCCGTCGTTTGTTGTTGTCGGCGCATGGGATCTCATCGCTCCCGGCTCTGATGCGGCGACAGTCGCGACCGTAGGCCGTCAGAAGATTCAAAAGTTCGAATGGGAGCGGGCCCATCAGCAGCGCCTTGATCAAATCCGTCAGCAGCTTGGCGGGCGTATCGATCCATCCCTTCTGGACTCACAGGCCACACGGCTGTCCACCTTAGAGGACCTGATCACCCAGCAGGTATTGCTCCGCGCAGCCGAATCCCTTCGGGTTCGGATCGGCGACGAGCAGATGCGTAAGACCATTGCTGGTATTCCCGCCGTACAGAAGGACGGCCGTTTCGATATGGCGTTGTATCAGCAGGCGTTGAAGGCGCAGGGCTTAACCGCAGAAGGATTTGAGCAGCGTGTCCGTGCCGATCTTGCGCTAGAGGCTGTCCCAGGGGCGATTGGTCGATCAACCCTCGTACCGAGATCGGTGGCACGTCGGCTGACGCAGGCATCGCTGGAGACACGCACGGTACGTGCAAAAAAGTTTCCGGTAAGCGATATAGCGGCGGCAGTCCAAGTCTCCGAAAACGAGGTGCGGTCCTTCTATGAGGCCAATGCCAAAGACTTTCAGACACCAGAGGAAGTGGATATTCGTCTGGTGGCCTTCTCCAAGCCGGCCTCAGCAGATCAGGTGGAACAGTTTGCAAACATGGTCTATGAGCAGTCCGATAGCCTTGAGCCCGCTGCAAAAAAATTCAATCTACCGATCCAGACCGTGACCTCAGTCCGACGCCAGGGCAGCACAGAGCCGCGCCCTCCGGAACTGCAGCGCATCCTCAATCATCCAAAAATGCTTCAGGCATTGTTCTCAACCGATGCCTTAGTACATAAGCGCAACACAGAGGCGGTCGAAATCGCGCCTGGAATACTCGCCAGCGCGCGTGTCGTGGCCCATCGTCCGGCGGCGCCCATCGCGATTGAGCGTGTGAGGGGAAGTATCGAAAAACAACTCAAAGATCAGAAGGCCGCCCAGCAGGCGGGTGGTCTGGCGGAGGCTGCAGCGAAGGACTTTGCCGCCGGGTCTGCGGGGGCGGCGTTGCCTGCCGGGCTTGGCGCCTCAAAAAGCGTCAGCCGTGCTGATCTGCAAAAATCCAGTGGTGCCGGGGATCTTCCTGCCGAGGTAATCGCTGCAGTGTTCTCTACCGAACTGAAGCGCTTTCCCCATGCCATCAGCGTACCGGCCTCTGCGAAAAACGCCGCCGCCTGGCTGGTGGTGATTGAGTCATCACAGGTTCCCGCAGCGGACAGCTCTGCTGTAAAAGACGCGATTTCCAGAGAGATACAACGGCTTGAATTGGCATCAACCCAGGACCTTTTGGACCGCTGGATCTCGCTTCATCGGGACAGTATTGGCGTGAAAACGTTTCCTGAGAAGCTCGCAAAGTCAGACGGCCGCTAGGTCAACTGAACGATCCATCGGATGCCCGGATACCACCTGGGCACTGTCGTAGCGGGAAAAGTTGTTCCGCATCGAACGTCGGTAAGTCGGATCGTAGTGGTGTACCAAGAGCGAGGTCACCAGTGATGACCAGTCATGACGCTCGATATAGCCTCGCCACTCGTTAATTCTGTCGCCTCCCACTAGGGGCCTGAGCCGCTCCAGCTGGGAGATGAGCGTGTCAGGGTTATTGAAGAAATGGGAATAGTCTTGCAAGAGGTATCGGACCCGTTCTTCCAACGAGGGGTTGAGCTCAATACAGGGCGATGTACGCATACGCATGATGAGCGAGGAAGGTACCTGGAGCGCTCCTATTTTTTTGCTTTCTGACTCGACAAAAACCTGTCTGGCCGGATCGAGCCGGCGCAAGATATTCCATACTGCAGTATCGAATGCCTTCTGGCTGGGCTGTCCACCCGTGGGCTCTGAACCTAAAAGAGAACCGCGATGGTTCGCCAACGCCTCAAGATCCAGAATCTGATGCCCTTGTTGTCCGAGTGTGCGGAGAAACAGACTTTTTCCGGCGCCCGTCACACCGCAGATGACGGTGAACTGAAACGAAGAAGCAAGCCGCTCTAGTGCACTGACGACGTGACGTCGAAACGCAACATAGCCACCCGACAGGAGCGTCGGCCGCCAGCCAATTCGCTCCATGACGGTGGCCATGGCCTGACTCCGATTGCCACCTCGCCAGCAGTAAATGAGCGGCCGCCATTCCCGCGGCATTGCATCGAATTGGGTCTCAAGGGCGTTGGCAATATTTCGAGCGACAAGCGCGGCCCCTTTTTTCTTGGCCTCGAATGCAGATGCGGCATAGCGTCTGCCGATATCGTCCCGTTCCATATCGCTGAGCACAGGGACATTGATGGCACCTGGCAGATGGTCAACTGCCCATTCCCCCGGACTACGGACATCGATGATGGTGTCAAACCGATCCCATTGCTCAGTAACGGTTTCGATTTCCAGGTGCATAGCGTTGACCTTTGGCCCCCTGGTTTATTTTCGAAGATCCGCAAATAAAGCGCATCCTCGGATGACCGCCGGACGCCTGCCGATACCATCAAACCATCGTTTCACGTGTGGAAACTCCTCAAGATTAATGCCCTGCCGCTCATATGAGGAGATCCACGGCCAGGCGGCGATATCTGCAATCGAATAGGTCTTACATCCCAGGTAGGCACTCTTGGAGAGACGCTGATTCATCACGCCATAGAGTCGATGCGCCTCTTGGGTATAACGGCGAACAGCGTAGCTGATTTTCTCTGGAGCATAGATGCGGAAGTGATGTGCCTGGCCCAGCATGGGGCCAAGGCCGCCCATCTGAAACATCAGCCACTGCAGGATGTCATACCGATCTGTCTCGGTCTTGCCGAGCAAAGCGTTGGTTTTCCCGGCGAGATAGATCAGGATTGCTCCGGATTCAAACAAGGAATAAGGCTTTCCGCCAGGACCATCACTGTCCACGATTGCGGGGATCTTGTTATTTGGACTGATCTTTAGAAAATCCGGGGCAAACTGCTCGTCAGCGGAAATATTGATCGGCACCGCTTTATAGGGCAGGCCAGTCTCTTCGAGCATGATCTGGATTTTTTTGCCGTTTGGCGTTGGCCAGGTGTAAAGGGTAATCATTGGGCATGTCTCCGTTGGCGTCAGGGATGCGGGTTGGGGGTGATCAGAAAAACATTATCAAATTGTTCAGAGGTTCGGATCCAGTGCGGTTTATACCCCGGGAACTCTCGGCGCATTAGCTCATCGGCAGCGCGTCGTTCGTGGCCAATTTCTATGAATATCAGACCCCGGGGGCTAAGAAATTCTCCGGCCTGGGAGAGAATCTTTCTTACAACGGACATCCCGCGGTCTGCGGCAATCAGGGCAGAACGCGGCTCGGCTTTAAATTCTGGGGGGAGCTCAGCTGCCTTACGCTCAGGCACGTACGGAGGATTGGAGATCATCAGATCGTAGGGTCCGTGCACTTTCGGATCGAGATTCTGGAAGGCGTCAGACTGAACGAGTGTGATTCGCTTCTCGAGTTCATAACGCTGAATATTCAGCCTGGCCACCTCAAGCGCTGGGGACGATAGGTCCACAGCGGTGACCTGTGCCTGTTGAAAAACGTCTGCCGCAATGATGGCCAGGCAGCCCGAGCCGGTGCACATATCCAGAATTCGAAGGGGGGCGGTAGGGTGGGGCCAATACGGCCGAAGCCTGTCTACCAGCAGCTCAGCGAGAAACGACCGGGGAATAATCACCCGCGGGTCCACGATAAACGAATAGCCCTTTAGCCAGGCCTCCCCGGTGAGATAGGCCGTCGGTATGCGTTCATGAATTCGACGTTCGATCGCGGCCCGGACGCGACTGGCCTGATCTGCCGAGAGTGGCTGTTGCTCTACATCAATGGGACTGTCTACCGCGAGCCCCAGGCTCGCCAAAACCAGCCAGCGTGATTCATCCCAAGCGTTGAGGGTGCCTTGGCCGAATTGAACGCCTTTTTCCAGCATCAGTCTTTCTCCCAGACTGATCAGGTCACCCACCGTCATTGCTGGCAGCTTTAGGCGGCTGCCAGCAGGCCCTGAATCGCCCGGTGGTAGATCTCGGTGAGCGGTTCAAGATCCTGAATCGCGATTCGCTCATTGATCTGATGGATGGTGGCGTTGGGAGGACCGAATTCGATGACCTCTCGGCAGTGCTTTGCAATGAAGCGACCGTCCGAGGTACCGCCAGTGGTGGACAGCTCAGCGCGAACCCCAGTCACGGTCTGAATCGCGGCAGTCACGGTGTCGCAAAGGCGTCCGGCCTCGGTGAGATAGGGATCCCCGCCGAGAGTCCAACGAATCTCAAACTGAAGACCGTGTTTGGACAGAACCGTCTCCAGGCGCTGCTGCAGGTCCTGCGGTGAACTCACACTGCCAAATCGGAAATTGAACTGAGCCTTGAGAGACCCAGGAATCACGTTAGTGGCGCCCGTGCCGGAATTCAGATTAGAGACCTGCCACGTGGTCGGGGGAAAATAATGATTCCCGTCATCCCAGCGAATTGCAGCGAGCTCCGCCAATGCCGGTGCAAAGGCATGAATGGGATTCAAGGCAAGATGGGGATAGGCCACATGGCCCTGACGGCCATGAATAATCAGATCGCCAGAGAGCGTTCCGCGGCGGCCATTTTTGATCATGTCGCCCAGATGCTTTACCGAGGTCGGTTCACCGACGATGCAGTAGTCGAGCAATTCACCACGATGGGCAAGCTCGCGAACGACCTGGACTGTGCCATCTATCGCGGGACCCTCCTCATCGGAGGTGATTAAATAGGCGAGACGGCCTGCAAATTGGGGGACTGCTTTGATGAAACGCTCCGTCGCAACGACGAATGCAGCAAGTGATGACTTCATGTCGGACGCTCCGCGTCCATAAAGCTCACTCTGATCAATTGCCGCAGCAAAAGGATCGTGCTTCCATTCTGCGACTGGTCCAGGCGGCACGACGTCTGTGTGGCCGGCGAGCACCAGGGTGGGCCCAGGCATGCCGCCTTCGCGAATCGCCCACAGGTTGGTGACATCGCCAAAACGCAGAAATTCATTTTTGAAACCGACTGCATCCAGCCGCGAGGCCAGCAGATCGCAGCAGCCCGCATCACGGGGCGTGACGGAATCACGACGGATCAACGCCTGGGCAAGCGCCAGCGTTTCTGATCCATGGGAGAGGGCAGCGTTAGGCATCAGTTTGTCTTGAAAAATAGGTTCTCGTAGAGGGTTTCAGAAAAACCGACTGACATTTTTTCACCCATCTCCAGGACGGGTCGTTTGATCAACAAAGGATGGGCGAGCATCAACTCGGATGCGGAGCTCTGGTCGTTAATCTGCGCGCGCAGGCTGGGATCAAGCTGTCGCCATGTCATGCCGCGCCGATTGAGCAGGGCGTCCCAAGGCAGGTGGGTAAGCCAGCGGTCAAGCGTGGCAGCATCGAGGCCGGACTTTTTTAGATCAATGAACTCAATCCCGCAGTCATGTTGGACCAGCCAGGCGCGGGCAGCCCGAACCTGATCACAGTTCTGGATCCCGTAAAGACGAACCTGGGGGCGCGCTGAGGCGGGCGTTGCCGTCATGCGTCAGTCACCGCGAAGGAGCTCATTGATTCCGGTCTTCGCCCGTGTCTGCGCGTCGACACGTTTGACGATGACCGCACATGCGAGCGCGTACCTGCCGTCGGCCGAGGGCAGACTGCCCGGGACCACGACGGCGCCGGAGGGCACCCGGCCATAGCTGATCTGCCCAGTTTCGCGATCGAAAATTTTGGTGGACTGGCCAATAAATACGCCCATGGAGAGCACGGCGTTGTCTTCCACGATCACGCCTTCGACGACCTCTGAGCGGGCGCCAATGAAACAGTTATCGCCAATGATGGTGGGGTTGGCCTGAATAGGTTCGAGCACCCCTCCGATACCGACCCCGCCAGAGAGATGTACGTTCTTTCCAATCTGTGCACATGAACCAACAGTCGCCCAGGTGTCGACCATAGTACCCTCATCGACATATGCACCGATGTTTACATACGAGGGCATCAGCACAACATTTTTTCCAATAAACGCGCCGCGACGGGCGGTTGCGGGCGGTACCACGCGGAAGCCTCCCGCCTTGAAATCAGCCTCTGAGTAGCTCGAAAATTTCGTGGCGACTTTGTCGTAAAACCTGAGACCACCGGCCTCGATGGGGGTGTTATCGCGCAGACGGAAGCTCAGCAGAACTGCTTTTTTGATCCATTGATGGGTAACCCACTCACCGTTGATCCGCTCAGCAACGCGAAGTGTGCCGCGGTCGAGATGGTCAATCACCTCCTCGACAGCTTGACGAATATCGGCAGGCACATCTGAAGGCGAGAGCGTGGTCCGCGTTTCCCAAGCGCCCTCAATGAGAGTAAAGAGCTTTTGATGGTCTTGATGAGAGGAGGTCATATCAGGTCGATGGTCGGGTGAAGGGGGTTGCTGACAAGGTTGAGTAAGGGGTCTGGGCCGCCCGATTCTTAACCGCGGACGGAGCCCTGGCGGTCAAGCTCAGGGAGATGTACGGCGGGCTGTGGCTTCCAGCCTTTTGCCTGATGCTCGGCGATTACAGTTGTGAAAATTCCGCCACGGACATACCAGCGCGCGGTCAGGCGCATAAATCTTGGCTGAACGGCCTTGACCATGTCCGACAGAATCTTATTGGTGACGGCCTCGTGGAAGGCGCCCTGGTCGCGGTAAGACCACATGTAGAGCTTGAGCGCCTTGAGCTCCAGATTCTTCTTTGCTGGGATGTAGTCAAGCGTAAAGTGGGCAAAGTCAGGCTGACCGGTGAGCGGGCACAGGCAAGTGAACTCAGGGATCTCGATATGGACGCGATAGTCCCGTCCGGATTCGGGATTGGGGAAAGTAGCGAGGGAGGTACTGGGCTTGCTCGGCATGTTTTAAGGGATTCAGATAAAGACGGCAGAAGTTAGGCAAATCGCCGGAGTTAGATGAAGATCGACTTATTTTTAAGTGAAAACCCGGTGTTTTGCTGGGTGATATTATAGCCGCTGTCCCGCATTCGGCCTCCTTTTTCCCCACGGATTCATCGTGCGCCTGTCCTATCTAAAACTCTCCGGTTTTAAGTCCTTCGTTGATCCGACGACCCTTCACTTTCCCAGTCTGTTGGTGGGCATCGTGGGCCCGAACGGCTGCGGAAAATCCAATGTCATCGACGCGGTTCGCTGGGTGTTGGGGGAGTCCAGGGCCAGTGAGCTGCGCGGCGAGTCAATGCAGGATGTGATTTTTTCGGGCTCCGGAAGCCGAAAGGCATCGGGCCGGGCAAGCGTGGAGCTGGTGTTTGAAAACACCGAGGGAAGAATCACTGGGCCCTGGGGCCAATATTCCGAAATATCTGTAAAACGCATCCTGACTCGAGACGGCCAGTCCACCTATTGGATTAACAATCAGGCGGTCCGACGCAAGGACGTCTACGACTTGTTCTTGGGTACGGGCCTTGGGCCACGCGCCTACGCCATCATTGGCCAGGGCATGATCTCGCGTGTGATCGAGTCAAGACCAGAAGAGCTTCGTGTTTTTTTGGAAGAGGCCGCAGGCGTATCGAAATACCGTGAGCGCCGAAAAGAAACAGAAGGCCGTCTGTCCGATGCCCGTGAAAATCTTGCACGCATTGAAGACATTCGGCTTGAACTGGATGGCCAGATCAGCCGGCTTGAGCAGCAGGCGGAAATTGCGCAGCGCTATCGTGAGATCAGTGATCGGCGGGACGAGAAGCAGCGCTGGTTGCTGTGGACGCGACGGGAGGAGTTTGTACAGACCCTGGACAAGCTTTCTTCAAAGCGCCGTGATACTGAACTTCAGATCGAATCTCAGACTGCGGATCTTCGGGCCATCGAGCGTGATCTCGAGCAGTCGAGATCCGCGTACCACGAGGCGACCGATGCCGTGCATGACGCCCAGCAGCGTCTGTATGAGGTCAATACAGAGATCACGCGCATTGAAGCGGAAGAGCGTCGGCTGAGAGAGCTTCGGGACCGTGCAATTCTGGCGAAGGAATCTGCGGCGCACATGATCGAGTCGGAGTCTGCTGCCCAGCAGCAGGGCGAGACCAAGCGTATCTCGGACCAGGAGGCGATGACCCTTGCCGATATTGCGCTGGCCGAGAAACGGCAGGCGTTAGAGCAGTTGCGTTCAACGCTGGAGCCGCTAGAGAAAACCTTGCTGTCGCGCAATGAGTCGCTTGCAGCGGCACAGGCAGATGCCGCAGCGGTACAGGCGGAGCTGCGCGCATTATCGGAGCGTCAAGCGGACCTCTCGAACAGAATCGGCCGGCTTCAGTCACGTATTGAAGACCAGCAGCGAGAGCATGCGGCACTTGAACGTGTAGATCCGACGGCTAAGAATCTGCTCTCAACTCAGCGACAAGAGGCACTGCGTGTCGCACAGAACGCTGATCAGCAGTTCAGCACGCTTGAAGAGTCCGTGCGCTCGGCAGAGCAGGCAAGAGATAAAGCCCAGTCCGAGCTTCAACAGGCCCGCGATGCGCTCGCCCATTTACAGGCGCAGTCTGATGCCCTCAAAGGCCTTCAGTCACAGGTGGAATCGCAGGATGAACTTGTGCCCTGGCTGAAGCGGCGTGGGCTCGAACAGCGGCCCCGGCTCTGGTCCAGCATTCGCGTGCAGGACGGATGGCAGACTGCGGTGGAGTCCGCATTAGGTGATCGCATCAGTGCGGTGGCATTAGATGGACTACAGGGCCTTGCTGATCTGGCCCAGGATCGTCCTCCGGCGCGTCTCACCGTATTTTCGCAAGAGGCTGCGTCCGGTCGTATCGGCGCATCTCCCGACAGTCTCGCGCAACGCGTGCAGGGAGATGGGCCAATCGTGACGGTCGTACGCGAGTGGCTTGCGGGCTTTCGATGTGCAGAAAATTTCTCAGACGCGGTGCGCGAGTCTGCCCGGTCAGAGGACCAGTGGATCACCCGTGAAGGCCATGTCATTGGCCGTGGGGTTGTGCGTTTTTACGCTGAGGAAAACCAGCAGGCCGGCATTCTTGCTCGGCGCAGCAAGATCGAGCAGCTTGAGGTCGCCCTGCGCGCCCAGGGCTTGATCGTGGAGGAGAACACTGCGCTCTACCAACGTGCTGATGCCGATCTTGGCGAGCGTCGGCGTGAGCTCATTACTCTACGCGATCGCGTACAGGCCGCCCAGGCCCGCGCCCACGAGCTTGAACTCGCTGAGCTCAGACTGGATGAAAAGATTTCCCGCCTTGGCAATCAAGACGCCGCGCTTTTGGGGGCGCTCGCGCAGTTGAAGGAGGAGGTGGCAGATCTTCAGTCTCAGCTGACGCGATGTGAACAGTCGCGCGAGGAGGCCGATGGCCGCTGCACCGCCCAGGCGCAAGAGACGGATCGCCAGCGCAGCCTGCAGGATGCCCAGGCCCAGGAGGTTGCCCGTGCGCGCGCGCAGGTTGCGGCGGTAGAGCAGTCGGTTCAAGAGGCCTTGCTTGCCCAGCGGCTCTCTCAGGAGCAGCAGCGCGTGTTTGAAGAGCGCATGCGTGAGTCACTCGGGCGGCTTGATCAGGCGAAAAAACGGCTTCAGGAGGCAGAGCAAGAGCTCGGCGAGCTTCAGCGTGCCCTCGATTCGAGCGATCTGCAGCCACTTCTGGAGTCGCGCGTGGCGAGAGAGGCCGAGGTCGCAGAGATTCGCGAGCGCGCCGATCAGCTTGGCCAAAAACTTCGACAGCTCGAGGAACAGCGTCTTGTCATCGAGCGCGGCCTCGAACCATTGCGCCTTGCGCTTGCCCAGATGGATGCAGATGCCTCCGGTGCGCGTGTCGGAATTGAGCAGATCGATCAGCAGTTGGCGGATCAGGAGTTGTCCGTCGGGGCGATTGCCCAGGAGCTCGCCGCTGCATTCCCCGAGGCGAAGTGGCCCAGACCATCGGCACTGCACTCCGAGGTACAGCGGCTCTCAAAAGAGATCGAGGCGATGGGGGCGGTGAATCTTGCTGCGCTATCGGAGCTGGAACAGTCGCGTGAACGGAAGACTTTTTTGGATTCGCAGGCCGCAGATCTTTTCGCAGCCGTAGAGACACTCGAGGACGCCATTCGCAAGATTGACCGCGAGACACGTTCCTTGCTGCAAGAGACCTTTGACACGGTGAACAAGAATTTTGGAGAGCTATTCCCGCGATTGTTTGGCGGTGGTGAGGCAAAGCTGGCGATGACCGGCGAAGAGATTTTGGACTGTGGTGTGCAGGTCATGGCCCAGCCCCCCGGAAAACGGAATACGTCTATTCACCTGCTCTCGGGCGGAGAGAAGGCGCTCACGGCGACCGCGCTGGTGTTTGCGCTGTTCCAACTGAATCCAGCGCCGTTTTGTCTGCTCGATGAGGTGGATGCGCCACTGGATGATCCGAACACAGAGCGGTTCTGTAATCTGGTGCGTCATATGTCATCGTCCACCCAGTTCGTGTTCATCACACACAATAAAATTGCGATGGAAATGGCCCAGCACCTGATGGGCGTGACCATGCAGGAGCAGGGTGTATCGCGCATTGTGGCCGTTGACCTCGATGCTGCGAATGCAATGGCACAAGAGGCCGCATGACCGATCTGCAGTGGACGGTTGTGGCCGGTGCCGCGATCGTGCTGCTCGGCGTGATTGTTGCTAATCTGCGAGAGTGGAGGCAGGCAAAAAAGCTGTTGCGGGCCGCAGCCCCCGTGACAGACGAGCCGATATTTTCCGTGCCGGCTGAGCGGGTGCTCGATGCCACGCTGCCGTCAGAGATATCCGAGGCCATCGCCGTGCTGGAGTGGCAGTTGCCCATCTCGCTGCAGCGTGTGCAGCAGGAGCTGCGTGGATGGCGTCATGTGGCATCAAAGCCATTGTCATTTGGCTGGATCGCGCGTGCCTCCAGCCTGCCTGCTGCCCAGCCGGAGGCATCCGAGGTAGTTGCCTTGCAGGTCGGTATTTTGTTGGCGACACGAAGTGGCCCCCTGCATGCAATGGAATATTCTGAGTGGCAGGAGCAGCTCGGCAGAATCGCAGGTGCCTTAGGGGCCCGGTTAACAATTCCGTCGATGTCCGATGTTTTATCCCGTGCACGAATTGTGGATCAGCAGTGTGCAGAGGTGGATGCGCAGCTGACGCTGTCGGTGACATCGCATCAGATTTTGAGCGCGTCGGCCATCTCGGCGGCTGCCCACTCTGCTGGTCTGGAATCCCGCGGAGAGGCGCGCTTTGCCAAGGGGCCGTTGCATCACCAGCGATTTTCAGTGTTTCCTGGTGATACCGGCAGCAGTCTGACGCTTCTGCTGGATGTGCCGCGCACCACAGCGCCGATGGCCGCATTCCAGGAGATGGTCTTCACCGCGCAGACACTCGCGACAGTGCTGCAGGCGGAGCTCACCGATGAGCGGGGCCGGCCGCTGGCACAGCAGGATCTCGATCAGATCGCCGCCCAGGTCTCGGCACGGGAGCAGCAGTTAATCTCGCTGGGAATTACGCCTGGTTCGATCGTGGCCCAGCGGCTGTTTCTCTAAGCCGTACCTCCGTCAAACGCAGCGCGTCCCTCACGACCCCAGGAACCATGGCGAAACAGAAAAAGACGGAAGCGCCCACGGCTGACATCGCCACCGAGATCCGGGATCGAATTATCTGGCTCCGGGCAGAGGTGCTTGAGCATCAGCGGGCCTATCACCAGCTGGATGCACCGTCGATTTCCGATGCGCAATATGACGCGTTGGTCCGAGAACTCGAGCGTCTGGAGTCCCAGTACCCCGAGCTGGTTCCGGGCCGTTCGCCAGTCGATCAGGTGGGGTTTGCTCCAAAGCGTGAGTTCAAGGAAGTTCAGCATCGGGTACCCATGCTGTCTTTGAACAATGCGTTTAGTGCGGAGGATGTCGAGCAATTTTGTAGCCGTCTTGCTCAGAATCTCGGGCTGCCGATGACTTCGCCCGATCTGGTCTTTAGCGCTGAGTTGAAGTTTGATGGTATTGCCGTAAGCCTTCGTTATGAGTCAGGCGTGCTCGTCCAGGCGGCAACGCGCGGTGATGGATCCGTTGGTGAGGAGATCACCGCGAATGTTCGTGTGATCTCGGATGTGCCCAAGCAGCTTTCCGGGTTGGATCTTCCAGAGGTGCTTGAGGTGCGCGGCGAAGTCCTGATGCGTCGAAAGGATTTTCAAGAGTTAAACGAACGGCAGAGCGCGCGCGGCGATAAGGTCTTTGTCAATCCGCGCAACGCCGCTGCGGGCAGTCTGCGGCAGTTGGATCCTCAGGTCACGGCTGCACGGCCGCTCGGTTTTTACGCCTATGGCACAGGCGAGGTGCGCTGGGCTGCAGGCCGCGAGTTGCGGCTGCATACACATTCCGAGTGGCTCGACGCGCTGGGGCGTTGGGGTCTGCCTGTGGCTGCAGAGCGTATTGGGCGGGTGGATATGGCCGGATTACAGCGCTTCTACGCTGAGGTGCTTGCACGTCGGCCTGAGCTGCCGTTTGAGATTGATGGTGTGGTGTACAAGCTGGAGTCTCTCGCGTTACAGGCGCGGGCAGGCTATGTCTCTCGTGCGCCGAGATTTGCAATCGCGCATAAGTTCCCCGCCGAGGAGGCCAGCACACGGCTGCTTGACATTGATGTTCAGGTAGGCCGCACGGGTGCGCTGACGCCAGTCGCCCGGCTGGAGCCAGTATTCGTTGGCGGCGTCACGGTGACCAACGCCACGCTTCACAATGAAGACGAGATTTCTCGCAAGGGAATCATGATTGGCGATATGGTCTGGGTGCGGCGGGCAGGTGATGTCATCCCAGAGGTTCTGGGGCCGATCGTGCCACTGCGGCCGGCACACGCGAGGCCATTTGTGATGCCAGACTGTTGTCCCGCCTGTGGTACGCCATCGATTCGCGAACCCAATGAGGCCGTCAGCCGCTGTCCAGCGGGACTCACCTGTCAGGCACAGCGCAAGCAGGCATTTCTGCATTTCGCTCAGCGCAGGGCGATGGATATCGAGGGGCTCGGCGAGAAGGTCGTCGACCAGCTGGTCGACCAGGGCATGGTGAAAACACTCGCGGATCTGTATCAACTGTCGGTGAGTAAACTCGCCCGACTCGACCGACTGGCAGAGAAGTCAGCGCAAAACCTGCTTGACCAGATTGACCGCTCGCGGTCGGCCAGCCTGTCTCGTTTTCTTTTTGCGCTTGGAATTCGGCATGTGGGAGAGAAGACCGCCCGGGATCTTGCCCAGCATTTTGGATCCATTAAGGCCATTCGTGCGGCAACGCATACGGAGCTGCTACAGGCGCCCGATGTCGGCCCGGTCGTTGCCGCATCGATTCGGGGGTTCTTTGATAGCCCCGATCAGCTGGCGATAGTGGATGCGCTGCTCAAGGAAATAAGGATTGAACGGCTTGATGATCGGCCGGCGGTCGCGCCTGCCGCCATAGAGGCGCTGCCATTTGCGGGCATGACAGTCGTCCTTACGGGATCGCTTGCCGGCATGACGCGGGATCAGGCAGGTGACTGGATTCTGTCGCTCGGTGGCAAACTTAGCGGCAGCGTGTCTGCAAAGACATCCCTGGTGGTTGCGGGTGAGGCCGCAGGCAGTAAATTAGACAAGGCGCAGCAGCTCGGCGTGCGGGTCATCGATGAGCCGGCATTTTTAGCAATCATTGCACCGTATCAACAGGAAGACTGAATGAGTAAATTTTCTGGCAAGGTTCGTAAGGCGGTATTTCCGGTCGCAGGACTCGGAACGCGGTTTCTTCCGGCCACGAAGGCCAGTCCCAAGGAGATGCTGCCGGTCGTCGATAAGCCGCTCATCCAATATGCGGTCGAGGAGGCCGCGGCGGCCGGCATCACGGACATGATTTTTATTACCGGCCGATCGAAGCGCGCCATCGAGGACCACTTCGACAAGGCCTATGAGCTGGAGGCAGAGCTCGAGGCGAAGGGAAAGCAGCAGCTCTTGGATGTCGTTCGGGGTGTAGCGCCTGGAAGTATCAATTGCATCTATATCCGCCAGCCCGAGGCTCTGGGACTTGGGCATGCAGTGCTGTGCGCCGAGCCGGTGGTCGGCGATGAGCCCTTCGCGATTCTGCTCGCCGATGATCTGATGGATGCTGGCGAGCGAGGCAATCCGGTGATGCGACAAATGGTGGAACGTTACGCCCAGCACCAGGCCAGTGTGATTGCCGTTGAGGAAGTGCCTCAGCAGGACTCATCGAAATACGGCATCGTAAGTGCCGATCCGTTTAGCCAGGAGCCTGGTGGGATTGCCCGCATGAGGGGTATTGTCGAAAAGCCCCAGCCGGAAGACGCACCTTCAAATCTCGCTGTCGTCGGCCGCTACCTGCTCACGCCCAGAATATTCGACCTGATTCGCAGTCAGACTCCGGGTGCGGGCGGAGAGATTCAGCTCACCGATGCCATTGCACGGCTACTGATCGAGGAACAGGTGCTCGCCTATCGTTTTATCGGCAAGCGTTTTGATTGTGGATCCAAGCTTGGATATATGCAGGCCTCCGTCACACTGGCGCGGCGGCATGCTGAGATCGGTAGCGATTTCTCACAGTGGCTTTTGGGTTAGGTTTTAGGCCGCCACAGCCTTCAGCAGATCTGCCTCCAGGGCAATCTGTTTTTTCTCCTCGCCAATGGATTCACCCTGAATTAGAAAAACGTCCTCAGCCCGTTCCCCGTGGGTCATGACCCGTGCGGTCTGCAGTCGGACACGATGATTGGCGAGTGTCTTGGCGATGGCGTAGAGAAGCCCTGTGCGGTCCGCCGCAGTCACACTCAGCACATGAAACTGTCCCCTGGAGTCGGGCTGCAGGTCGATATGCGGCGGAATTGGGAAATACTTCGACTGACGCGACTGACGGCCTTGGCTGGGCGGGGGAAGGGGGCCGCGCTCGGCGAGCACCCTGGCCAGTCCTGCCTCGATGATAGTCAACATCTCGCGATGCAGGCCTTCGGCACTTTGCAGCTCGACGACAAAGGTGTCCATGGCGTAGCCATCCGAGGTGGTGTGGATCTTGGCATCACAAATGCTGATGTTCTGACCATCGAAGTAGGCGCAGATGCGGGCGAATAGATCATCTTCATCGGGCAGATAGACCACGATCTGCAGTCCAACGCCATCAGGAGATCGGCGTGCGATCACCACAGGGTCTGAGACCTTTGGCCGTCCCGCGAGAAGCCGTGCGTGCCACTCAATCTCGCCGGGCTCATGGCGCAGAAAATACTGAAGCGTGAGTGTCTTCCAGAAAATTTTAGCGGCAATCGGATCCTTGCCATGCAGCCTGAGCAGACGTTCGGCCTCGGTGATCTTTGCAGCTACGATATCTTGTGCTGGCAAGGGCTCTTGCTGTCTGCGAGACGGCCTGGACTGCATCGAGGATGCGGTGCGCCGATAAAGCTCTTCCAGTAACCGGGCCTTCCAGTTTGTCCAGGCCTTTGGGCTTGTGCCGCGAATGTCGGCCACAGTGAGCAGGTAAAGTGCGATCAGTCGTCGTGGCGTTCGCACCATCGCCCGAAACGATGCAATGGTCTCCGGATCTGTCAGATCCTGTTTCTGGGCAACCTGCGACATAGTCAGATGATGTTCGACAAGGAATGCAAGTAGCTTCGATGTTTCGGCATCGATGCCATATTCCCGGGCGAAGCGCCTGACCTCGAGCCGGCCAAGGGATGAGTGGTCTCCGCCACGTCCCTTGGCGATGTCATGAAATAACGCCGCACAATAAAGAATCCAGGGCGACTGAAACTCCGCCATCAGCTGACTGCACAGGGGAAACTCATGGGCGTGCTCGTCCATTGTAAATCGGCGCAGATTTCGAATGACCTGCAGGATATGCTGATCGACGGTGTACACGTGAAATAGGTCATGCTGCATCTGACCGACGATCTTGCGGAACACGGGAAGCATGCGGCCCAAAATCCCCAGGTTATTCATTAACCGAAGACCGTGAACAATGCCTCGGGGCTGCTGAAAAATGCTCAGAAAACATTGTTTGTGATCCGGATTTTTTCGAAACTCTGCATCGATCAGATCCCGATAGTTCCAAAGCGCACGCATGGTCTTCGCAGACATGCCACGTAATTCGGGATGCTGCTGGACACAGAGAAAAGCCCGCAGCATTGCCCCGGGATCTTTCGCGAAGTGCTGCTCGTCCCGAATCTCCAGCAGCCCATATACCTCGTCAAACGCATCGTCGATTCGGCGGGCCTGTGTCCCAGCCGGCATCGCTGCGGAGGGAAACAGACGTGGCTCAAGGTTGGCCAACAGCATCGAGCTGATCTGGAAAATTGCCTTTGCTGCACGGTAGTAGCGCTGCATCAGCATTTCGCTGGCGCGCCGTCCGCCGCGGCCGGTGATGCCCAGGCGTTGGGCGACATCGGTCTGTAAATCAAAGACCAGACGGTCCTCCCGACGGCCTGCCGAGAGATGTAAATGGCCACGAATCAGAAGCAAAAGCCGCTGTGCCCGCTCAACCTCGCTGGCCTCACGCTCGGTGATCAGACCGTCGCGCGCAAGATCACGCCAGTGGTGGCCAAGGCCGAATGCCTGGGTGATCCATCGAAGAATCTGCAGATCCCGCAATCCCCCTGGGCTCTCTTTGCAATTGGGCTCTAGGCTGTAGGGCGAATCGTGATGTCGCCCGTGACGCTGCTGCATCTCAAGGAGTTTCCCCTGGGCAAACTCCTTCACGTTAATGTGTTCAAACCAGGCCTGCGTAAGCCTGCGGTGGGGCGTCTTGGGGCCCGCAATCCATCGAGACTCGAGCAGCGCGGTGGCGATCGTAAGATCAGACTGGGCATGGGATATGCACTCGGATATCGACCGAATACTGTGGCCAGCGTCCAGTCCGATATCCCAGAAGGCGGATATCAGCGTCTCGGCTGCGGGCCGGATGGCCTCTTCGGAGTAGTCATCTGGCATCAGAATCAGCAGGTCGACATCGGAATAGGGCGCCAGATGGCCGCGCCCGTAGCCGCCGACCGCCAGAAGGCTGGCCTGCGGGATCGGCAGCTGCTGCCAAAGCCGGGCCAGGATCCGGTCCACGTCCCGACTTAAGCCACGCATGGCAACCAAAGGATTTGCCCGCGGTGTCCAGAGCAGGGCATTGCGCTGCCTTGCCTCCCCCAGGGCGCGCTTAAGCTCCGTGAGAATCTCGGGCGTCGCGGGGGGTGCCGTCTCAGGCGGGGCGAGGACTTCGGTCACGGTCTGGGCTGCCTTCAGAGATCGTGAGCACCTCGACACCCGTGTCCGTGACCAGTACCGTGTGCTCCCACTGGGCCGACAGGCTGTGATCCTTGGTGACAATCGTCCAGCCATCTGCCAACTCACGTATTTCGGGTCGGCCCGCGTTGATCATCGGTTCGATGGTAAAGGTCATGCCGGGTTTGAGTTCGACGCCGGTGCCTGCCTTACCGTAGTGAAGCACCTGTGGCTCCTCGTGAAAGCCGCGGCCAATTCCATGGCCGCAGAACTCCCGAACCACGGAATATCCCGCAGATTCGGCCATTTTTTGAATCGCAGCCCCGATGTCTCCGAGCCGCTTGCCGGGTGCGACCTGGGCAATCCCGGCCCACATGGCCTCGCGGGTGATGTCGCAAAGACGTTTGGCCGCGATTGAGGACTCTCCGACCAGAAACATCCTGCTCGTATCACCGTGAAATCCGTCCTTGATGACGGTGATATCGACATTAAGAATATCGCCCGACTTCAGCACACGGTCGCCCGGGACCCCATGGCAGACCTGATGGTTGATCGAGGTACAGATCGACTTCGGGTAGGGCTTATAGCCAGGCGGGCAATAGTTCAGCGGCGCGGGAATGGTGCCCTGGACGTCGACCATGTAGTCATGACAGAGCCGGTCAAGCTCCCCGGTCGAGATTCCAGGCTTCACATGGGGCGCAATGAAATCCAAGACTTCAGAGGCCAGACGGCCGGCGGTCCGCATGGCGTCGATTTCGGGGCCGGATTTGAATTGAATGGGCATAAGGGGTTAGAATCGCAGGTTGCCGGAAGCTATTGATTATCAAGACATTTTCGGCGGTGTGGGCGCCCATTGTGCCTGATTTTTAACCCGACGCACTCGAGGCAGGGGTGTCTGAGAGGACTTGTGCAGGTGAAAGCCTCACGCGGAGCTTCCTCTCAGACTCTTTCGAGTGCCGAGTTCAACCCTTGCGAGGAGCAAAACCTATGTCAGTCAGTATGCGTGAAATGCTGGAGGCGGGCGTGCATTTTGGGCACCAGACCCGTTTTTGGAATCCCAAGATGGCCCCGTATATCTTTGGCCATCGCAATAAGATCCACATCATTAACCTTGAGCACACGGTTGGTCATCTGACCGAGGCGCTCAAGTTCATCAAGCAGCTCTCACAGCGTCGGGGCACGGTGTTATTCGTCGGCACGAAGCGTCAGTCCCGCGAGATCATTGCCGAGGAGGCAGGCAGAGCAGGTCAGCCCTATGTCGATCAGCGCTGGCTGGGCGGCATGCTGACGAATTTTAAAACCGTGAAGACCTCGATCAAGCGTCTAAAAGATATGGAAACCACCTCAAGTGAAGGAGGCCTCGAGCGCATGAGCAAGAAAGAGGCGCTGTCCTTTGGTCGAGAGCTGGATAAGCTCAATAAAACCCTGGGTGGAATTAAAGATATGGCCGGCCTGCCCGATGCATTATTCGTCGTCGATGTTGGCTATCACAAGATCGCCATCCAAGAGGCAAATAAGCTTGGGATTCCCGTGGTCGCCGTCGTCGATACCAACCACTCGCCAGAGGGTGTGGACTACGTCATTCCGGGTAACGACGATGCCAGTCGTGCAGTCAGGCTCTACGCACGTGCGGTTGCCGATGCAATTCTCGATGGCCGTGCCAATGCAGTCGCCGATGTGGTGTCCGCAATCCGCGATGAGCAGGATGAATTTGTCGAGGTTGAAGACGCCTCCTAAAGCGGCCTTGACCGCCGAGAGGCGGTATCCAGCTCCGCGGTACTGAGGCAAGGATGTGCGAAGGGGCCGGTCGTGATGAGCGGCCCTTTTTTTGAAGTAGAGATTTGATTGAGGAGAACATGATGGCGGACATCACCGCAGGTATGGTCAAAGAGCTTCGTGAGAAGACCGACGCTCCCATGATGGAATGTAAAAAAGCGCTCACCGAGGCCGATGGCGATATGGCCAAGGCCGAGGAGCTTCTTCGCGTAAAGCTGGGCAGTAAGGCCAGTAAAGCGGCCTCGCGGGTGACCGCAGAGGGGATTGTGGCGATCCATGTGGATGGCGCGAAGGCGGCCATGGTCGAGGTCAACTGCGAGACCGACTTCGTTGCAAAGAATGATGATTTTCTGGCCTTCTCCAAGGATGTGGCCGCGCTGGTCTGTGCAGGTGGCGTCGCCGATGTGGCTGGGCTGGCCGGCGCGTCTTTGGCGGGAAGCACAGTCGAGGCCGTTCGCACGGCCTTGGTGGGCAAGATTGGCGAGAACATCAGTGTTCGCCGCTTCACGATCCTCAACGCAAAAGGCAAGGTGTTCTCCTATATTCATGGCGGTGCAAAGATCGGCGTTTTAATTGATCTGGTGGGCGGTGATGAGCAGCTCGGCCGTGATCTGGCGATGCATATCGCAGCATCCAAGCCCAAGTCGCTCGATTCTTCTGGTGTTGACCCCGCGTTAATCGAAACAGAGCGCAGGATTGCCACTGAGAAAGCCGCTGAGTCTGGCAAGCCTGCAGAGATCGTGGCCAAGATGGTGGAGGGCACGGTGCAGAAGTTTCTGAAAGAGGTCACCCTGCTTGGCCAGGTATTCGTCAAGGCAGAGGATGGTAAGCAGACCATTGAGCAGCTCCTGAAGGCCAAGGGCGCCTCAATCCACTCCTTTACGCTTTACATCGTTGGCGAGGGAATCGAAAAGCGCTCCGATGACTTTGCAGCGGAAGTCGCCGCGCAGGTGGCCGCAGCACGCGCAGCCTGAGATGACCGCTCCGAAGCGTATTCTGCTCAAGCTATCGGGTGAGGCCCTTATGGGCGAGGATCCCTATGGGATCAATCGCCAGACGATTGACGGAATCGTCAAAGAGATTGCCCAGGTCACCGCGCTTGGCGTCGAGGTTGCGGTGGTGATCGGTGGCGGGAATATTTTTCGTGGTGTTGCACTTGGTGCATCTGGAATGGACCGCGCGACTGCCGATTACATGGGCATGATCGCCACGGTGATGAACGCATTGGCGTTGCAGGATGCAATGCGTCGGGCCGGCCTTGTGGCCCGTGTGCAGTCGGCATTGCGAATTGATCAGGTGGTCGAACCCTATATTCGGCCCAAGGCAATCCGTTATCTCGAAGAAGGCAAGATCGTCGTCTTCGCCGCGGGCACGGGCAATCCGTTTTTCACAACCGATACGGCCGCTGCGCTGAGAGGGGCCGAAGTGGGAGCAGAGATTGTCTTGAAGGCGACCAAGGTGGATGGCGTGTATAACTCCGATCCCGCCAAAGATCCGCAGGCCAAGCGTTACGACTCGGTAAGCTTCGATGAGGCGATTTCCCGTAACCTCAAAGTGATGGACGCCACCGCGTTTGCGCTGTGCCGAGATCAAAAACTGCCGATTCGGGTATTCAGCATCTTTAAGGCCGGCGCTTTAGCCCGCATTGTTCAGGGTGAGCCTGAGGGCACCCTGGTTCACGTCTGATTCCGAAACTGACTGACAACAGGACAATCCAAACGCGTCTATGAAAACTCCCCAAGAAGTCAGATCGAATGCCGATCAGAAGATGGGCAAGACCATCGAGAACCTGAAGCTCAATCTCTCAAAGGTCCGAACCGGCCGTGCGCATACGGGCCTCATGGATCACATTCAGGTGGACTACTACGGCAATCCGACTCCCCTGAATCAGGTCGCCAATGTCACCTTGATTGATAGCCGGACCATTGGTGTCCAGCCGTGGGAGAAGAACATGGTCGCCGTGGTCGAGAAGGCGATCCGAGAGTCTGACCTTGGGCTTAATCCTGCCAACTCGGGCGATCTGATTCGCGTGCCCATGCCAGCGCTTACCGAGGAACGACGTCGGGAACTGACCAAAGTCATCAAAAACGAAGGCGAAGAGACCAAGATTGCGGTCCGCAATATTCGTCGGGATGCCAATGAGGCCCTCAAGAAGATGGTCAAGGAGAAGCTCATCTCCGAGGACGACGAGCGCCGCGCCCAGGACGACACGCAGAAATTAACTGATCGCTACATTGCTGAAATTGATAAACTTCTGACCCAGAAAGAGTCAGAGATCATGACGGTCTGACCCCACCGGAGCCCTCCAACACATGCAGCAGCATTCACAGAGCTCGACCTTGGTAGTGCCTACCGTCCATGCGGTCCCGCAGCATATTGCCGTGATCATGGATGGAAATGGCCGCTGGGCCAATGCGCGGCGTCTGCCCCGCATGGTGGGCCACGAGCGGGGGGTGGCAGCGCTTCGTCAGGTGGTCGAAGCCTGTATGAAACAGGGGGTGCGTTATCTCAGTGTCTTTGCCTTCAGTTCTGAGAATTGGCGCCGTCCAGAAGAGGAAGTGTCTTTTCTGATGGGCCTATTCATCAAGGCACTCGAGCGCGAAGTGAGAGAACTGAAAGAAAACGGCGTCAGGCTCCGGGTAATTGGAGATCTCTCAGCGTTTAATACCAAACTGCGGCAGGCGATCTCTCGTGCCGAGGCGGCCACCGAGATGAACGATCGTTTTCACTTAACAGTCGCAGCGAACTATGGCGGCCGTTGGGATATTCTGCAGGCCACTCGAAAAATGTTGGACCAGCATCCAGAACTTGCAGTCTCGGGAGTGCCGATCCCTGAAGAACTGCTCACGCCGCATCTATCGATGAACTTCGCGCCAGAGCCCGATCTGTTCATCCGTACCGGTGGCGAGGAGCGCATCAGTAATTTCCTGCTCTGGCAACTTGCCTACACGGAGTTTTATTTCACGGAATGTTTCTGGCCGGAATTCGATGAATCCCAGCTTGAATTGGCCATTCAGTCCTACCAGAGGCGCGAGCGTCGATTTGGCAGAACGCCTGCCCAGGTCGCCCAAGAATGCTCTTACCCCGCGTCCTAACCGCGGTTGTTCTTCTCGTTGTTTTGGTCGGCGCCGCGCTCTGGGCGCCAGACGTCTGGTTCGACGGTCTGCTTCTGTTGATTGTCTGTCTCGGGTATTACGAATGGCTGCGGCTGCTTTCTGTGAGGCCGGCGAGGGCGGTCTCAATGGCTTGCGCATCAGGCATTCTCGGCGTACTCGGGCTTCTTGCCTTTCCATCAATTATCGCTGCCGCCAATGGAATCGGCGGCGCAGTTACCCCTGTGTATTTGCTCGCGACCCTGGTCTGGATTATCGGCGTACCGATTGCCCTCACACAACGCCGCAGTATGGGTGGTCAGAACGCTCTGGGGCAGATGGTGGCCTTTCTGCTGTGTGTGTCAACCTGGATTGCATTGATCCAGGCCGATGGTCTGGGCAAGCCCTTCCTACTGTCGGTGCTGCTTCTGGTCTGGGTGGCCGATACCGCCGCATATTTTGCTGGAAGGGCGTTTGGCCGCCGCAGACTTGCGCCTGCGATTAGCCCTGGCAAGACCTGGGAGGGTGTCGTCGGGGCCGTTGTCGGAAATCTTGTCCTTGCTGTGCTGTTTGCAGCCTGGATCCCTGTGGGCCCAGACAATCCTGCGGGCTCGCTATTCCATTTAATTGCGCAAAGCGCTGGATGGCCATTTCTGGTGGGACTGGTTGTTTTGGTGACCTTGGTTGGAGTGGTGGGTGATCTCTATGAGTCACTACTCAAGCGACTGTGCGGCGTGAAGGACTCGGGCCATCTGCTGCCAGGCCATGGTGGGGTGCTTGATCGAATCGATGCGCTGATGGCGGTCTTTCCTGTGACAATGGGGATCGTGAGCCTGATTCAACTGGGACTGATCGGTGTCTAGGTTGTGGTGAAGACAAACGCGAAAGGGGAGGGCGTGCAGCGGGTTGCAGTTTTCGGGGCTACTGGATCGATTGGCAAAAGCACCCTGGATCTGATTGCCTTACATCCCGATCGATTTCGGGCGGAGATTCTGACCGCACATCGGCAGGTGGACCGGATGTTTCGGGACTGCGAGAGATTCCGTCCATCGTGTGTTGTTATGACGGATCCTGAGGCGGCCCAAGCGCTGCGCGACCGGCTTAGCGAGAGCCCGGTCGGATCAGGCGTCACGGTGATTGATGGGCCTGCAGGGCTCGTGGAGGCTGCCGTCAGTCCTGAGATCGATATGATCGTCGCAGGCATCGTGGGTGCTGCGGGCCTGCCGTCGGTGCTTGCAGCGGCGCAGTCGGGCAAACGTATCTTGTTGGCCAATAAAGAAGCGCTGGTCATGGCCGGTGCGCTCATGGTCAGCGCTGCGACGTCGGCGGGCTCGGTGGTCTTGCCCGTGGATAGCGAGCACAACGCGATCTTTCAGTGTCTCGGTGAACAATACCGTTGTTTCTCGACGCCGCCGGGCGTGCGGCGTCTGCTGCTGACCGCCTCGGGCGGGCCGTTTCGGGCGTGGGATAAAGAGCGCATGTTTTCCGCCACGGTCGGCCAAGCCATTGCGCATCCAAATTGGTCCATGGGCCGAAAGATTTCGGTGGATTCCGCCACGATGATGAATAAAGGCCTCGAACTGATCGAGGCCCACTGGCTATTTGGATTGTCAGAGTCGGATATTGATATTGTGGTGCACCCACAGAGTATCGTTCACTCAATGGTCGAATTTCAGGATGGATCAACCCTCGCGCAGCTGGGCTCCCCCGATATGCGTACCCCGATTGCCTGTGCGATGAGCTGGCCGCAGCGTATTCATGCGCCTGTCAAGGCGCTGGACTGGACGGGCCATCAGCGCCTCGATTTTGAGCCTCCCGATCCGGTCCGTTTCCCATCGCTGACGCTGGCCAGGGAATCTCTGCGGGCGGGTGGCGCAAATTCGGCTGTATTGAATGCCGCCAATGAGATTGCCGTGCAGGCGTTCCTAGACGAGCAGATTCGTTTTGGAGAAATTTTCGGCATTGTTGAGAGCACGTTGTCCGCCATGGCGCCGCAGGCGGGCAGGCTGCCCGAGTCGGTCGACGCGTTGCTGGCGGTTGATCAGGAGGCGCGCGCGATTGCATCCGCGCATGTGGCTGAAATGCGTCGATAATCCAAAGCCATGATGACGCTTTTGTTTTTTCTGCTTGCGATTGCAATCCTCGTCTTTGTCCACGAGATGGGCCACTATCTGGCTGCCCGTCAATGCGGTGTGCCCATTGAGCGTTTTTCAATCGGATTTGGACGTGCCGTTTTGAAATGGCGATCGGAACGCTCTGGCACGGAGTGGGTGGTGGCGATGATCCCATTGGGCGGCTACGTGAAGATGGATGAAGCAAGCTTCGAATCAAAACGATTGCTGTCTCGGGCCTGGATTGTCGCTGCGGGACCGCTTGCAAATCTGATCTTCGCTGCCCTTGCCTATGCGGTGCTCTTCAATGTCGGAAGGGAGGAGCCGGTGTCGGTGATTGCCCAGCCCAAGGCCCAGTCTGTAGC
>VERI01000075.1 GCA_018882785.1 Burkholderiaceae bacterium
GCGGGCGCGGGCGTAGAACGCGGAATTTTTCACAGCAACCCCCGCTCAGCAAACGACACGCAGGTGTCGCCGACAACCACGTGATCGAGCACGCGCACGTCCACCAGTTGCAGCGCCGATTTCAGCGCCTGCGTCAGATACTCATCAGCGCGCGACGGCTCGGCGCCACCGCTCGGGTGGTTATGCGCCAGCACCACAGCTGCAGCATTGAGTGTCAGCGCTTCCTTGACGACCTCGCGCGGGTAGACGCTGGTTTGCGCCAGCGTGCCGCGAAACAAGGTCTTGGCCTCGATCAAGCGATTGTCTTGCGCTAAGAACATAACCGCGAATTCCTCGCGGCCGGCAGCCGATGCCGCAGCGAAGTGCAGGCGCAGGTAATCCTTCACCACGCGCGGGGAATCCATAACGGGACCCGCGCGCATGCGAGCGTCAAGAATGCGCAGAGCCTGCGCGATGATCGCTTCGTCGTCGGCCGGCCCGACAGCGTAAGGCGCCGGGTCTTGCTGGTGGACTGCGGTTTTTTTCGTCATCTCGTCTACTCCAGGTTATCGGGGCCGAAGCCCCGGGGTTGTCAGATCGATTTCCAGCTCAGGCTAGCAGTGCACTCACCATCTAGCCCGAATCCAGTCTTGCGCCAATGTTCGACCGTCTCGGCCGCACCATCTATCCAGATCTTGCCCTTGCCTAAGAACCGACCGAACAGTGCGCGCTGTTCATCCGCAGGCAGGCGCCCACTCCAGGTCGCCAAGCACGAACCCTTGCGCTCAGTGAGGAACAGCGCCAGATTCGCCGCGTAGTCCATCGTCTCTCTCCTACCGGCACCGACCATCGGCGCCACACAGACAGTCTCGCAGCGTTTCCTTACGCGAAACTTACAGCGGCAGCGACTGCGCCCCCGGACAAACCCTACCCCCATGCGTACCCCCATCAATGCACGGGGTGCCCCCATGCGGTGCCCCCATGCCTTTCACCTATGAAACCCCATATGCCCCCATAGGTTTCCTTTCAGTTTGGAAAGTCCTCGGGGGTTGAGGTAAACAAAAACCCATGGGGTTACGTGGGGTAGATGGGGGTACATGGGGTCATGACCCTGCCTCCCCCCTATGCCCCCATGGGGCACGGCACCATGCCAAAGAGTGCTCGGCCCATATAACCCCACGGGGTAACGATGTCAGTGCACGCTCACTTGCACGGGTGACTCGCCCAACGATGCACTGTGCTGCGGCGCAGCATAGGCTTGGCGCCCTGCCTGCCTGTGGACATCCTGTGAATACGTTGCGCTGCAGCATCGCCCAGGCGCACCCGTGCTGCAGTGCAACATCATGCGTATGCTGACTAGGCGCACGCTGATGGTGCGCTCGAGGATCGTCAGTGTGCTGACGTTGTGCGCTGCAGCATGGCCAGGTCGCACTCGGA
>VERI01000044.1 GCA_018882785.1 Burkholderiaceae bacterium
CATGGAGACCATGTGACATCAGTGTGGGATGGTCATGGCCCTGTGCGACCACCAATGTGTTGCGCGCAAGATCTTTATCCAGCACATACCAGGGGCTGCCATCACCGCTCCGATCTCCCCCAATGCCCAGCCCTTTGCGCTGGCCCAGGGTGTAGAAGGCAAGGCCCATGTGCTTACCCAGCACGCGGCCCTCGGGTGTTTTGATTGGGCCCGGCTGACTGGGCAGATAACGATTAAGAAACTCACGAAATGGCCGCTCGCCAACAAAACATATCCCCGTGGAGTCGCGCTTTGCGGCATTCGGCAGACCAATACGCTGTGCAATCTCGCGCACCTCGCTTTTTTTCAGATCACCAATCGGAAAGATGGTTCGTGAGAGCTGATCTTGGTTTAGCCGATGCAGAAAATAAGTCTGGTCTTTGCTGGTATCAGCTGCCCGAATCAGCTGCGTGAGGCCGTGTTCATCAATCTGAATCTGTGCATAGTGTCCGGTGGCGATGCACTGCGCACCTTCGGCCATGGCGTGATCTAAAAATGCCTTGAATTTGATCTCGGCATTACACAGCACATCGGGATTGGGCGTTCGGCCAGCTGAGTATTCGCGCAGAAAATCCGCAAACACCCGGTCCCGATACTCCGCCGCAAAATTTACTGCCTGCAGTTCAATGCCGATGACGTCGGCGGCCGCCGCCGCATCCAGAAAATCCTGACGGGTTGAGCAGTACTCATCATCGTCATCGTCTTCCCAGTTCTTCATGAACATCCCAATCACCTCAAGCCCCGCTTCTTTGAGCCGCCAGGCGGTGACAGATGAGTCAACGCCGCCTGACATTCCGACCACAACCTTGTTGCGGCCTTGAAGCGCGGCTTTCCAGTCCAAAACGGGATGATTCATGGGGAAAGATTCTATCTGCTGCATCGCGCAAAACCGGTTTGTCGGTTAGCATTTAGGCCCATATTCATTCTCAGCATGCTACGGAGATTGTTGAATGCATCTTGGCATTCCTAAAGAGTCGTTGCCGGGCGAAACCCGTGTGGCGGCCACACCTGAAACGGTGAAAAAATTTATTGCCGCCGGCCATCAGGTCACCATCGCCCAAGGGGCAGGCCTTGGCGCCAACTTCACCGACGAGGCCTTTACCGCCGTGGGCGCCAAGATGGCGTCCCAGGCCGACGCCCTTGGTGCGGATCTGGTGCTCAAAGTCCGCATTCCATCGGATGACGAGGCCAAGCAGATGAAACGGGGTGCGGTCCTCATTGGCATGCTCAATCCCTTTGATCGTGCAGGCCTGGATCGGCTCGCCGCCGCTGGACTTACCGCATTCGCGATGGAGGCAGCCCCACGGACCACGCGTGCCCAGAGCCTGGATGTGCTCTCCTCTCAGGCCAACCTCGCCGGCTATAAGGCCGTGATGCTGGCCGCAGACGCGTATCCGCGCATCTTCCCCATGCTCATGACAGCTGCCGGCACGGTGAAGGCAGCACGTGTTGTGATTCTGGGGGCAGGTGTTGCCGGACTGCAGGCGATTGCCACGGCCAAGCGTCTGGGTGCGGTTGTCGAGGCCTCCGATGTACGCCCTGCTGTGAAAGAGCAGATCGAATCACTGGGCGCCAAATTTATCGATGTGCCGTTTGAGACCGATGAAGAGCGCGAGATCGCCCAGGGTGTGGGCGGCTATGCGCGCCCGATGCCGGAGTCCTGGATGAAGCGCCAGGCCGCCGAGGTCGCCAAGCGTATCGCTGCTGCCGATATCGTGATCTCCACCGCCTTGATCCCGGGCCGCAAGGCGCCGACTCTGATCACTGAAGACATGGTGAAGTCCATGAAACCGGGCTCGGTGATCGTGGATATGGCTGTCGAACAAGGTGGCAACTGCCCCTTATCGGAACTGGGCAAGACGGTGGTCAAGCACGGTGTGATTCTCGTGGGCCAGCCCAATATCGCCGCCCTGGTGCCCACCGATGCCAGCGCGCTTTATGCCCGCAACCTTCTTGACTTCATGAAGCTGGTGATCACCAAAGAAGGCGGCTTCACGATTCCCGCCGACGACGACATCGTCACTGCATGTCTGGTGACCAAAGACGGCGCTGTGCTGCGCACCTAAAAACAAAAACGCCTAACCCAACGAGAGTCATGCGATGGAAGCAATCAGTCCAACCCTAGTTAACCTGATCATTTTTGTGCTGGCCATTTATGTTGGTTATCACGTGGTCTGGAATGTCACCCCCGCCCTGCATACGCCGCTGATGGCAGTGACCAATGCGATCTCGGCAATCGTGATCGTGGGCGCCATGCTGGCAGCAGCGCTTACCGAGACCACCCTGGGCATGGCCATGGGCGTGCTTGCGGTGGCCTTAGCTGCAGTAAATGTCTTTGGTGGTTTTCTGGTGACACGCCGGATGCTGGAGATGTTTAAGAAAAAAGAGAAAAAAGCACCTGCTGCTGAGAAGGAGGCTGCGTAAATGTTAAGCCTCTCTATGAACACCGTCACCTTGCTGTATCTGGTGGCCTCGATTTGTTTTATTCAGGCCTTAAAAGGCTTATCGCATCCGACCACATCCATTCGCGGTAACGTGTTTGGCATGACGGGCATGGCGATTGCAGTGTTCACGACTGTTGGACTCATCTCCACCATGGCAGAGGCTGTCATGGGCGGCAGTGCCGATCTCGGCAAGGGCTTCATGCTCGTGGTGATCGGCCTGGTGGTGGGTGGCGTCATCGGCGCCACCATGGCCAAGCGCGTCGAGATGACCAAGATGCCGGAGCTTGTGGCCTTCATGCACTCGATGATTGGCCTGTCGGCTGTGTTCATTGCGATTGCAGCAGTTGCTGAACCCTATGCCTTGAACATCACACAAAAGGGCGATCCGATTCCTGTCGGCAACCGGCTTGAACTTTTCTTAGGCGCTGCAATTGGTGCCATTACCTTTAGCGGCTCGGTGATCGCATTTGGCAAGCTGTCGGGCAAATACAAGTTCCGTCTGTTCCAGGGTGCACCGGTGGTGTTCTCGGGCCAGCATATGGTCAACCTGGTGCTGGGCATTGCCACGGTCGGACTGGGCCTTTACTTCATGTTCACCGAGAGCTGGCCCGCATTTTTCGCCATGCTTGCGCTGTCCTTTGTGCTCGGTGTGCTGATCATCATCCCGATTGGTGGCGCGGATATGCCAGTGGTGGTCTCGATGTTGAATAGCTATTCGGGCTGGGCCGCAGCAGGGATTGGTTTTTCGCTGAATAACTCCATGCTGATCATTGCGGGGTCCTTGGTGGGATCCAGTGGTGCGATCCTGTCTTACATCATGTGTAAGGCGATGAACCGCTCGTTTTTCAATGTGATTCTGGGCGGCTTTGGTGGTGAGGCCGGTGCGGTGGCAGCGGGCAGCAGCGAACAGCGCCCTGTGAAAAGCGGCTCGCCGGACGATGCCGCCTTCATGCTGACCAATGCAGAGACCGTGATCATTGTTCCTGGCTATGGACTGGCGGTTGCCCGTGCACAGCACGCATTAAAAGAGCTCACAGAAAAGCTCACCCATAAGGGCATCACTGTTAAATATGCAATTCACCCAGTGGCAGGCCGTATGCCAGGCCACATGAACGTGCTGCTTGCCGAAGCCGAGGTCCCCTACGACCAGGTCTTCGAAATGGAAGACATCAACTCCGAATTCGGCCAGACCGATGTGGTGCTGGTGCTCGGTGCAAACGATGTGGTTAACCCGGCAGCCCGCACACCAGGCTCACCCATCTTCGGTATGCCGATTCTGGAAGCCTACAAGGCCAAGACCGTGATCGTGAACAAGCGTTCTATGGCCGCTGGCTATGCGGGCTTAGACAACGATCTCTTCTACATGAACCAGACCATGATGGTCTTTGGTGATGCGAAAAAAGTGGTCGAAGACATGGTCAAGGCGGTCGAGTAGCGTGAAGGGCTGCACAAGGCCTTGACCAACGCCCACCGGACTTCCCTCGCGCTGATTGTTGTTGCTCTGCTGGCACTGATCGTTTATCGGTCGGTGTCCGGTTTTTTCTCGCCGCTCCCATTACAGGTAGACGAGGCCCAGTATCTGGGCTGGTCGCGGGATCTTGCCTTTGGCTATTACTCCAAGCCCCCCGTGATTGCCTGGGTGTTGGGCTTGAATCGCGCAGCCTGCGAGACTCTAGGAATAGGCGGCGTGATGCACATCGAGGGCTGTGCCCGCATGCTGCAGCCGATTGCCCTGGGGCTGGCGGCTTTTTTCGCTGCGGCAACGTCCTGGGCGCTTTTTCAAAGTAAGGCAGCCGCAGGCGTCACTGCACTGCTGCTGCTGACATCTCCGCTATTCGGTTTTTATTCTCTGTTTGCCACCACGGATGCCTGGCTCTTGGTCTGCTGGGCGTTTGCGTTGTGGAGTTTTGTCTATGCGGTAGGCATTCATTCCCATGTGCGGCCCAGTAGCGGCCTTGGCCGTCATCGTCTGGGATTTTGGATGCTCTGTGGCGCAGCCGTCGGCCTGGGGCTGCTTGCCAAATACTCGATGGGTGTCTTTGTAATCAGCGCCTTGATTGCGGTTTTAGTCAGACATCAATTGATGACACCGGGGCCATGGATTGCGGCGATAACTGCGGCAGCAGTTTTCTCACCCAATCTGATCTGGAATGCACAGCACCACTTTCCTACCTTTGCCCATCATCTCGAGATCTCTCAGGTACAGGCCGCCTCTGCCCATGTCTGGTCTGTAACTGGGGCGCTTGGCTCACTTGCTGAATTCAGTGCAGCGCAGTTTCTCTTGCTGGGCCCTTTTGCATTGATCGCAGTTTTCCTCTTTCTGCCCCGAATGATGCTGGGCGACTCGCTTGCACAGACACGGCAGTTCAAACTGCTTTTAATTTTTGCCCTGCCCATGCTGGCCATTATTCTGGTGCAGGCGATCATGTCCCGCGCCCATGCCAATTGGGCAGCGCCTGCATATCTATCCATTGCGATCGTGGTGGGTCAGTTGTGGGCAGCCCGGGATCGATTCGATATCAATGCCCGTCTGGGGCCGTTATTTCTCTGGCTATCCGTGGGCTTTGGCCTGGTGGTCACGCTGGTCTTAATCCATGGCCTGAAATTTTCATATCACGAGCAGGCGGCGCCAAAAATCCGCGCCGTGGAACAGCTTCGTGGCTGGCGCGAGGCAGCCCAGTCGATTGATGTCCTTGCCCGCGAACGTCAGGCAATTGTTGTCGCCCAGGACAGAAGAATTCTGGCTGCGCTTAAGGGCTACACCGGCCACCCAATTGCCGCTTTGGATCCACAGAGCCGCCGTAGCAATCACTACACCTGGTTTTATAACCTGGCCGATCAGTCGGTAGATTCAGGCCAGTGGTTATTGGCAGTTTTTGTGGGAGAGTCCGATACACAGTCGGCGCTATCTGCATTGGCAGCAGCCGGCTTTCCGCAGGCAGTTCCCGCTGATGGATTCGGTGAAGGCATTTTGCTTGGCGCATCCCGGGATAAACTTTTTGGTTTCTGGATCCGGCGATGAACCGTCAGGCCACGACAACCTTATTTGATCTGGTGAGTGCGCGAACCAAGACAGCATTCTGGCTGGGTGGCGGAATATGCCTTGTGCTGGCATTTTTATTTGTGGCGTTTCCAGAAATTGATATTGCCGTAAGCAGAATCTTTTTCAACACCGATCCGGAAGTCAAAGGATTTTTTCTCAAAGAAGACCCCGCCCTTAATTTTCTGTTTAAAGCGGTCGATGTCATCTCACGCGGGGTGCTGATCATCGCAATTGGGCTATTGGTCTTCAGAGCCTTTCAACGCCATGGCCGACTGTTATCGACAGCGATTGTGGCCTTCAGCCTGATCATTGGCCCGGCCATAGTGGTCAATTCAGTCTTTAAAGACCATTGGGACCGGGCCCGTCCGCGCCAGATCCAGGAATTTGGTGGCGAGAAGATTTTTACGCCTGCCTGGGTGGTCTCCAAC
>VERI01000045.1 GCA_018882785.1 Burkholderiaceae bacterium
GTGCTGCAGGCTCTGCGGCTGCCGCAGAGCCTGCAGCACCCGCCGCGCCCAAGCCAGCCCCAGCCAAAAAGCCAGCGCCCAAGCCCAAAGCGGCCGCCCATCATCCTCATTGGAGTTATCACGGGGCCGATGGGCCCGAAAACTGGGGCAAGCTACATCCCAGTTACTCGTTGTGCGACAACGGAAAAACCCAGTCTCCGATTGATATCCGGGGCAGCATTGGAGTGGACGTCCCGGAGCTGAAGTTCAACTATCGGCCATCCCGGTTCTCGGTGCTCAATAACGGCCATACCTTAGAGGTTGCCTACCCTGGGGGCGGAAGCTTGACCTTTGCCACCCGCACCTACCAGCTGGTCCAGTTTCACTTTCATCGCCCCGCGGAGGAGCGTATCGAAGGGAAGTCTTTCGAGATGGTGGCCCATTTGGTCCACAAGGATGCTCAGGGTGCCTTGGCGGTCGTGGCAGTGCTGATGACTGTCGGTGCCGAGAATCCGATGATTCAGACCCTTTGGAACCATATCCCCCTGGTGTCAGGACAGTCCATGGCGTCGGCCGCCGATGTGATGATTGACCTGAATGCCTTCTTGCCCAAAGAGCGGCAGCTCTACAACTACATGGGCTCCCTTACCACCCCGCCCTGCACAGAGGGGGTTCAATGGTTTGTCCTCAAGGAGGCCGTGGAAGTCTCCCCGGATCAGCTGCGTACGTTCGCAAGGCTGTATCCGCACAACGCAAGGCCTATTCAGCCTGTCAATGAGCGCCTGATCAAGGAGTCGCGGGGCAGGGTGCGCTAGGGCAGGCATCACCAAGGTAAACCATCCGTTACGGAAATCCGTAAACTTGGAAACAAGAAGGCTTGCAGGGGTATTTCGCCCCGCCGTTTATGGCTAATCCCGAGTGATGGGACTGTAGAAAAGGAGTTAGAAGTGAATCGCAAACTATTGATTACATTTGGGTTATCGATCTCAGTCGTGGGATGTGCCCAGCTCCAGCCCGCGGCGAAGCCGGCGAACACCTCCAGCGCTGGCCAGCCCTGTGTGGACTGTGCCCCGAAGGCCCCTTACTACGCGATCGCTGTGACTCGTCCAGCCCTGTGTAACGATTACCCTGTCGAGTACCGGGTCCAGGTCCCCGAGTCTGACGCTCGAATCCGGTCGATAGATCGGGTGGTGTTGGGCGACGGGCTTGCCTCGATTAGCAGCGGCCCGTGCGGCAAATAGGAGCTCAGAATGACTACTCAGTTCAAATATCTATCGATCGCGCTGGTGTCTGCGGGTGTCTTGGCAGCCTCCGCGCAGGCGGCCCCCGTCGTCAAAGACGAGTCGGCCATTATTTCCACCCGTGAGGGGGCATTGACCCGCTTTCCCACCTCCTACGAACCGATTGTGATTCAGCACAGTGGCACCCCCTCGGGGCTGTTCAATACCGGCATGATGTTTCTCACCGAGCAGATTGAGCGCAATGCCCACCCAGAGGTGCGTGTTCGGCCCACAGTAATTACAAGCTTTGTCGAGCTCAATAACTTAAGCGAGACCTCTGGGCTGGGCCGACTGATGGGCGAGCATTTTATGCATCAGCTCCAGATCCGTGGTTGGAACGTCACGGACATGCGGATGACCCGCGACCTGATCATCAATGAAGAGGGTGAGTTTTCCCTGAGTCGTGAACTCAAGCGTCTGCGTGGCGCGATGTCCGCTGCCAACGTGGTGACCGGCACCTACACGGTCACGATGGATGGGGTACTGGTGAGCGTGCGGGTCCTCGACCTCGCCTCTGGCCAGGTGGTCTCCACCGCACAGACCCGATTCCTGCGCGACAAGTTCGTGAGCTCTTTGGTGGATAAGCCGAAGCCTGCGCCTGTCGTTCAGCTGACCCGATAAGCGGCCATTTCGCAATGGCAGGAGTGTCCTCGCGCCTGGTGATGTTGTCGGTCGCGGGGGTTTTTCTTTTGGGAGGCTGTGCCACCGGGGTGCAGCGCCTCGATGATGCCCTTCTCAAAGAGCATCCACTGGAGGAGTGCGGTGTTTCCAGGGATGAGGCAGTTTCCCGTATCGACATGCGTCGTCTGCTCGCTGAGGTGTCGAAGGAAATCTGCGCGACGCCTGCGGATACCTCTGATCCTGCCGCAGGTGCGCCCAGCGCCTACATCATTCCGGATATGGTCGATGTTCAAAACTATGTTCCGGGATCCCTTGGCGTCTCGATGGGTGAGCTGTTGCGGGCGTCGGTATTTAATGTCTGCAACGTTCCGGTTCGTCAGGTTGAGGTCTCCAGTGCGATTAAATTCGATTCAAGCGGCATGGTGATTCTCTCCAGAGATCTGAATCTGGTCAGGCAACGTGCCTTCCCCGCAGAGACAGCAGTCATTGGCACCTATCATTTACAGCGCAATAAACTTACGGTGGTCGTGCGTCGATTATCGATGGAGACATCCGTGATCTCGGCAATTGCGACGCGCGAGGCCCGTTGGCGGTGCTCAAGCCCGGGGGTCGGTAGCCCGTCGTTTTCTTCCTCTATTCAGTAGATATTTCCTTGACAAGCGCGGGGTTGGGGGTCAATCTCCCGGCTGTTATCGATCTCGCGAAAGAATGATATGACCGGCCGTAAGCTTCGGCTCTACCAGGCACTGTTTGGTAAAGAGCCGGAAGATAAGCTTCGCCAGGTGCTTGAGGTGCTGATCACCGGACTGGTGCTGATCAGCGTGATAGCGATTGTTCTTGAATCAGTCCCTGCGCTGCACGACCGATACAGCGTCGAGTTTCATGCATTTGAGAAGCTAGCGATCGCGTGTTTTACCGTCGAATATTTCGTCCGGTTGTGGTGTTGTCCGGCGGGGTTTCCGGAGATGCCTGCCTGGCGGGCCCGTCTGCGATATGTGTTTAGTTTCTATGGCCTAATCGATTTATTAGCGACCTTACCTTTTTATCTTCATGCGATCTTCCCAGAGGCGGACCTTCGGTTTCTGAGAGTGATGCGGATGCTTCGCGTGCTCAAGCTTTCTCACTACAACACCGCGCTTGAGGATCTTTACTCGGCCGTGATGGACGAGCGAAAGTCGTTTTTGTCAGCGATCTATATTTTGGCGCTTGCAGTGCTGGTGACATCCTGCCTGGCTTATTACGCGGAGCATGACGTCCAGCCGGATAAGTTTGGCTCGATTCCCGACGCCATGTGGTGGGCTCTCATCACGCTCACCACGGTAGGGTATGGCGATGCCGCCCCGGTGACTGTCTTTGGAAAGTTTGTTGGGGTATTTGCAGCATTGCTGGGCGTGTGCACGGTGGCCCTGCTCACTGGTATTGTGGCCAATTCGTTTGCAAATCAAATGGCGAGAAAGCGCGCTATTTTTGAGGCGGAACTGCTCAAGGCGCTTCGTGACGGTGACATCAGTGAGGATGAGCAGCGGGTTATTGAGCGGCTTCGGCACGAATTTAACCTCACCCGAGAGCATGCCAATGCCATCACTGAGCGGATTCGGCAGGAGACATCCGGCGGATGAGGGCTTTTTGTTGACAAATATTTTATAAAAATACATAATGTTTTCAGCGTAACTACCAGAGAAGGGTCTACATGTCCGCAATTGCGCTTGATATCTCAGCCTTGCGCGCCTCGGCCGGGCGCGCTGCAGGCTTTATGCGGCTGTTGGCCAATGAAGATCGGCTGCTGTTGTTGTGTCAGCTCATCGAGGGTGAACGCTGCGTCAGTGAACTTGAGTCGCTGACGGGAATTGAGCAGCCCACCTTGTCGCAGCAGCTCGGGATCCTGCGGGTCGATGGCCTGGTGAAGACGCGACGAGATGGCAAGTATGTCTATTACGCCATCGGTGATCCGCGGGTAGGGGCGATGTTATCGACACTGCATGGCATGTTTTGCTGTCATCAAAAAAATCGAAAGGGGAGATCACATGCAGCTTCAGCTTGATCCGAAACCGTTCTGGCATCCGCTCTGGGCTGGTCTTGCGCTGGGCCTCGTGCTGTTACTGACATTTCTAATTACTGGGCATGGCCTTGGTGCGACCGGATTTACAACGCGTCTTACGGCCTGGCTCGCATCCGGTATTCCGACCTTCGTCGGCGAAGACAGCTATCTTGGCCCGCTTGCAGAGGATGGGATTTTCTCTGCCTGGATCACTTGGCAAGTGATCGGCGTGGCCGTTGGTGCAGTTCTCTCTGCCAAGATTGCCCGCCGCATTCGTGTCCAGATTGACGGCGAGAAGACTCTGGGAGTGCCGCGTCGACTGCTGGCAGCATTTGCTGGTGGGATGTTGGCGGGATTAGGAGCGCGGATTGCTGCAGGCTGCACAAGCGGCATGGGCCTCTCAGGGGCCGCCACACTTAGTCTTGCGGGGTTCACATTCCTAGTGACCTTTTTTGCAGCTGGCTTGATCATGAGCCGAATTTTTCGGGGGGTTCAGTAATGTCACTCATAGAGATCATTTCAGGCCTGGCGCTTGGGTTTGCGTTTGGTTTCATCCTGGAGAACGCAGGATTCGGTAGCCCCTGTAAATTAACGGCCCAGTTTCGGTTAAGTGACTGGTCTGTATTTAAGGTCATGTTCACTGCAATCGTGTTCACATCCGTTGGACTTATGGTGTCCGGGTGGTTCGGGCTAGTCTCACTCGAGGGCCTGTTCGTTCCCCCCGCATTACTTGGCGCTGCAGCGATTGGGGGCATATTGGTGGGCTCTGGCTTTGCGGTGGGCGGCTATTGCCCGGGTACATCGGTGGTGGGCCTGATGTCGGGCCGTCTTGATGCCAGCGTGTTCTTGTTGGGGTTAATTGTGGGAACACTGGTATTTGCTGGTGCATATGATCAGCTTGAGGCGTTGACGACGATGGGTGAGGTTGCAGCGGGTGACACGTTGCCCGATGCGCTCGGTGTGTCGAGTCTATGGGTCAATGTATTTATGGTGATTGCTGCGGTCGCGGTCTTTATCGGTGGCACTGCCCTGGAGCGGCGACTCGGCGGGCCCGTCTCGGCAGCCCAGGCAGTTGCTGGGGCAACGAACGCTAACCCGTAAACGCAACGTCAGTGACCAGTTTTTTTTAAATGAGGAAAGTGATGAAAAAACAATCTAATAGACTTGCTGCGATCGCGTTGACGATTTCTACTGGAATCGCCGCCCCTGTTGCGGTGACTGCCCAGGAGGCCAAAGGCGCCTCGCCATGCGCGCCAAAAAGCCAGAGTCGAAAAGGCAATCCTTGCGGCCCAAGCAACCCTTGTGGCCCGAAGAAACGCTCTTCTAATCCCTGCGGGCCGAGCAATCCGTGCGGACCAAAACGCAAAAAAGCCGAGTAGCGGACCTACCGCGGCACGCCAAGGTTGTGCTGCAGGTAATGTCGGACTATGCGCTTCGCCGGTCTAGTCTGAGTGTCGCAGCGCTCGCGGGATCCGAACAGTTTGTGGAGTGGCGGCACTATCCAAGCCGGGATGCAGTCGATGGGGATCGTGGGTCGGAGTTTTATTACCACGCGCATTCGCGTTCGGAGCGGCCGGGGGACGAGCACGGCCACTTCCATGTATTCGCGCGTCCCTGTCGCTCTGATCGATTTCACCACCTTGTGGCTATTTCGCTGAATAACGGGGGGCTGCCTAACCGGTTGTTTTTAACCAATCAGTGGGTCACCGGGGAGTATTGGATCGAATCCGCCCGCGTTCGGCCACTGTTGGCCCGGTTCGACTGTCAGTTGCGTGGACGACTCTCCCCGCTGAGCCGATGGATCACGGGCATGCTGCATTTATATGCAGACGACATTCAACGGCTACATGAAGAACGGGATAGTTGGCATATCCGGCAGCGGCGGGGATCGTCGTCCAACCGGCATTTATCGGATCGGCGCTGGCATGTCGTAGCGC
>VERI01000076.1 GCA_018882785.1 Burkholderiaceae bacterium
CGCAGAAATCGTCGTGCGCTGCCTGCATGAAGAGCAGGTAGACCACATCTTCGGATACCCCGGCGGGGCTGTCCTCTACATCTACGACGAGATTTACAAGCAAAACAAGTTTAAGCACATCCTGGTGCGCCATGAGCAGGCGGCTGTCCATGCGGCGGATGCCTACGCCCGCTCCACCGAGCAGGTGGGGGTGGCGCTGGTGACCAGCGGCCCAGGTGTGACCAATGCGGTGACCGGCATCGCCACGGCCTTTATGGACTCCATCCCGATGGTGATCCTTTCCGGCCAGGTGCCGACCCACGCCATCGGCCTGGATGCCTTCCAAGAGTGCGACACCGTGGGCATTACCCGCCCATGTGTAAAGCACAACTTCCTGGTGAAGGATGTCAAAGACCTGGCGATCACGATTAAAAAGGCATTCCATCTCGCCCGTTCCGGCCGGCCTGGTCCGGTGCTGGTGGATATTCCTAAAGACATCACACGCAATCGTTGCAAGTTCGAATACCCGAAAGAAGTGACGATGCGTTCCTATAACCCGGTGGTCAAGGGACATTCCGGCCAGATCAAAAAAGCCGTGCAGCTCATGCTGACCGCAGAGCGGCCCATGATCTACACGGGCGGTGGCATTATTCTGGGCAACGCCTCGAAGGAACTCCGTGAATTGGTGGACTTACTGGGGTATCCCTGCACCAACACGCTGATGGGCCTGGGCGCGTATCCGGCGACCAATCAAAAGTTTCTCGGCATGCCCGGCATGCACGGCACCTACGAGTGCAACATGGCCATGCAGCACTGCGATGTGTTGATCGGCATTGGCGCCCGTTTTGACGATCGGGTGATTGGCAATCCCAAGCACTTCGCACAGAACCCACGCAAGATTGTCCATGTGGATATTGACCCCTCCTCCATTTCAAAGCGCGTCAAGGTGGATGTGCCGATCGTCGGAGATGTCGGTGAGGTGATGCGGGAGATGATCGCGCAGATTAAAGAAGCGATCGCCGGCGGCCATAAGTTCAACGCAAAGGCCCATGCGGCCTGGTGGGATCAGATCGGCGAGTGGCGCAAGCGTGAGTGCCTGCGCTATAAGCAAAGCAGCGAGATCATCAAACCGCAGTTTGTGGTGGAAAAGCTCTGGGAGGTCACCAAGGGCGAGGCCTTTATTACTTCTGATGTCGGCCAGCACCAGATGTTTGCCGCGCAGTACTACAAGTTTGACTATCCCTGCCGCTGGATCAATTCCGGTGGTCTGGGCACCATGGGTGTGGGCC
>VERI01000046.1 GCA_018882785.1 Burkholderiaceae bacterium
GATCCTGGGTCGGGTCAGTCACTGCCCGGACCCCAGGCGAAGAATCCGCGGCCCTGCTCCCGATAGGCCCGACTAATCACCATCTGATGCACCTCGCTCGCGCCATCCACCAGTCGTGCCTGTCGGGCGTAGCGGTAGATCCACTCCAGGATGGTGTCTTTGCTGTATCCACGTGCACCACAGAGCTGAATTGCAGTGTCAGCCGCAAGATGCAGCGTGTCAGCCACCTGAATTTTGGCCATTGAAATATCGGGCCGCGCCTTTTGGCCCTGGGTCAGCCGCCATGCTGCCCGCATGGTAAGTAATCGCCCGGTATCGATCGCCATGGCAACCCGGCCGAGCTGCATCTGCACGCTTTCCCGATCGGCGAGCTTGATGCCAAAGCCTTCACGTTCACTGACATAACGGCCTGCGATTTCCATGCAACGTTGTGCCAGACCCAGCCAGCGCATGCAATGCGTCAGCCGCGCCAAGCCCAGCCGAATCTGGGTGAGTTTTAGGCCCTGGCCAACACCCATCAGCCGATGTTCATCCGGAATTTCCAGGCCATCGAATTTCAATTCGCAGTGTCCGCCATGCTCCTCTGGCCCCATGATCGGAATCCTGCGCACAATCTCCCAGCCCGGGTCATCGCGATGAAAGGCAAATGCGGTAAGCCCATCTTTTGCGCCCTCGCCCGTTTTAGCAATCAAAATGAAGTGGCTTGCCACACCCGCTCCGGTGATAAACCATTTCTGTCCGTGCACGATCCAGCGACCCCCCTTTTTCTCTGCGCGAGTGCGGATCATTCCGGGATCGGAGCCTCCGCCGGGATGGGGCTCGGTCATGACAAAGGCAGAACGCACGCGGCCATCGGCGATCGGATCTAGCCACTTATCTTGTTGCGCCTGGGTGGCGACCTTGGATAAGACGGTCATATTGCCGTCATCGGGTGCGGCACAGTTAAAGCAGACCGGTCCGAAAATGGACCGGTTCATGCGCTCATACAGAAGCGCTTGCCCAACCGGGGTCAGGCCCAGACCGCCGCGTTCTTTGGGCAGCTGGGGGGAAAAGAGGCCCATTGCCTTAACCTCGGCGCGAAGGGTCTGCAGAAGATCCTCACGGACATTCTCATGGTCATCAAAGCTCTGAGGATCCTGCTCAAGGGGAATGAGCCGGTCCTGCACGAAGGCATCCACCTTCGCCATGAGTGATCGGTGTTCTGCGGAGAGTTCAAAATCCATATTGAATTCCTATAAACCTGCGCTCATTCCACCGTCGACCAAGAGCACTGATCCCGTCATATAGCTATTGGCTGGACTGAGTAGGCAGGTGAGTGGGGCATCGAGTTCCTGAAGCTGGGCAAAGCGTCCGAGCGGGATCTTTTTCTTTAACGCATCACCGGCGGGGCCATCTAAAAGTTCGGCATTGAGATTCGTGCGGACATAGCCGGGCGCTAAGGCATTCACACGAATGTTATCCCTGGCAAGCTCAATGGCACCCGACCGGGTCATCTGGATGACTGCAGCCTTAGTCGCCGAGTAGATCGCTACTTTTTTAAGGGGTCGAACGCCCAGTACCGAGGCAATGTTCACAATCACGCCCCCACCCGAGGATTTAAGGTGGGGCACCAGGGCACGTGTCATATTGGTAATACCCGATAAATTGGTCAATAGCACCCGCTGCTCATCTTCTGGGCTAGTCTCATGTAATCCCGCAGTGATGGCAATACCGGCGTTATTGATTAGCCCGTAGATTTTTTCTTTGGTGCCGGGATCACCGAGCGCTTTTTTGATTGCGCCATCCACGGAGCTGGCATCGGAGACATCGGCCTGAATTGCAACATCGATAGCGGTACTGCCTGAAAGATCACGCCGTGCCAGGCCGATCACCCGTGCCCCTTGAGATTTCAGCAGGGCGCAGAAATGCTCACCAAGCCCGCTGGAGGCACCGGTCACCAGTATGGTCTTGCCAGCGAGCCCAGAGCTAGAAATCGTTGTGGATGCCATTACGAAGCCTTATTCCTTAAATGAGTTTCGAAGCTCAAATTTCTGAATCTTGCCCGTGGCCGTCTTGGGCAGTTCGCGAAAAATCACTGTCTTTGGGATCTTAAATCCCGCCAGTATGTTTCGGCAGTGATCAATGATGTCGGCCTCGGTCGCTGAGGCGCCCGCCTTAAGCTCGATAAACGCACAGGGGGTCTCACCCCACTTTGGATCAGGCTTGGCCACCACAGCTGCCGCCATCACGGCGGGATGCCGATACAGTGCGTCTTCCACTTCAATAGATGAAATGTTTTCTCCGCCGGAGATGATGATGTCTTTACTGCGGTCTTTGATTTTCATGTAGCCATCGGGATAGACCACTGCCAGGTCACCCGAATGAAACCAGCCGCCTTTAAGCGCCTGGCGACTCGCCTCTGGATTTTTCAGATAGCCGCGCATCACGACATTGCCGCGGATCATGATCTCGCCAATCGTTTCGCCATCGGCGGGAACCGGCGCCATCGTCTCGGGATCCAGCACGGCAACCGCATATTCCAGCTGCTTACAGACCCCCTGGCGCGAATTAAGCTCTGCCCGCTCTTCAAGTGAAAGCGCTGCCCATTCATCCTGCTGCACGCTGATTAATACCGGGCCATAGGTCTCGGTGAGCCCATAGGCATGCAGAATCTCAAAGCCCATTTTCTCCATGCCCTCAATCATGGCCGCTGGCGGTGCGGCACCGCCGACCATGGTCTGCACCTTATGCTGGATACCCGCCTTGAGATGATCGGGCGCATTGATCAGCATGTTCTGCACAATCGGCGCGCCGCAGTAGTGGGTGACCTGATGCTCGCGGATTGCCTGGAAAATGGGCTCGGCATCGATTTTTCTTAGGCAGACATTGGTGCCTGCCATCGCTGCAATTGTCCATGGAAAACACCAGCCATTGCAGTGAAACATTGGCAGCACCCACAGGTAGACCGGGTGGCGCTGCATACCCCACTCCAGCACATTTGAAATGCCATTGGTGTAGGCCCCGCGATGGGAGTAGACCACGCCCTTTGGGTTGCCTGTCGTGCCTGAGGTGTAGTTGAGGCAAATCGGATCCCATTCATCCTGGGGCCAGACCACTTCAAACACTGGATCTGCGCTGCTTAAAAACTCTTCATACTCAATTGTTCCAAGTCGATTTCGAGTGCCCGTGTAGAGAGGATCATCCACGTCAATCACAATGGGCGCGGCTCGTTTTTTCTCTTGAAGAATTTTTAGTGCTGCCTGCATTACGCTTGCAAACTCCTGATCTACGATCAGCACCTTTGATTCGCTGTGCTCAAGCATGTAGGCAAGTGCTGTGGCGTCTTGCCGGGTATTTAAGGCGCACAGCACGGCACCGGCCATTGCAATACCGAAATGCGCCTCGACCATGGGCGGTGTGTTGGGCAGCATTACGGCGACGGTGTCGCCTCGCCTGATACCCAGCCGAGAGATGGCGCTCGCAAGCCGTAGGCAGCGCTCGTAGGTTTCTGCCCAGCTGCGCCTTAAGCCCCCGTGAATAACAGCGGTTTTTCTTGGATAGGCGCGGGCGGCTCGCGCAATAAATTGAATTGGGGTCTGAGCGGTGAAGTTGGCAGGGCCCTTATCCAGGCCAGTTGCGTAGGGAGACCCGCTCATTGCTGGGCAAGGAGGGCATCCTTGATCCGACGCTCAGAAGGCAGCCAGGTAACCGTAAACGCTGTGCAGCAGGCGATTACCGCCATTACAAAAAAAAGTGTTTCAAAGCTCGATGCTTTCACGATCGGCCCCAGCAGATAGACCGCAACGCCGCTGACACCGAATGAGATTGCAATCCGAATGCCGGCCACACGGCTGCGCATGCGGTCATCGACATAGCGGACGACCACCGCATCGAGAAATGGAATCGCACCAAAGACTGCCGCCATAAAGCCAAGAGCGCAGAAAAAGAGCATCCATCCCGATGACTGGGCAGCGATCACGAAAAGCAGAATCTGCGATAGCACCACACCCAGATACAGTGGCTTCATGGAAATACGATCAATGAGTCTACCGACAATCACCTGACTGAAGGCAGCCACTGCATAGACACAGGCAAGCAGCATGCCCAGGGTTGCCGGATCGCTGATCACACCCGCAAATCGCTCACGGAAAAGCTCGGTGTTGCCATTGGTGGTGAAATTAAAAAGTAGCGCACCGGAAGTCGAGGCAATCGTGGTGACGGTTAAGGCACGCATGGTGATCTGCCGTGGCATTGGCTGGGTATTGGATTTTTTCTTGCCCGGTGCATGAAGCTCTTCTGGCGCAACACGGGCAAAGAGTAGCCCCATACATGCGGAGAGCACTGCCGGCAGAATAAACGCGGCACGCCAGCCGAAATACTTCACCATAAAGCCCGTCAGAATTGCGGCGATAGCCAAGCCCATATTGCCCGCAAGATTGTTTACGCCAATGGTCATGCCCGGGGTCTTGGTGGCACTCAACAGCATGGGAATACCCACCGGGTGATAGATCGATGCAAAGGCGCCCATGATGGTGAGTGCGATCGCAATCTGAATTGGGTTCTGGGCAAGGGCGACTGCAATGCATGAAACGGTGGTGCCTGCAAAAAACACCAGCATCATTTTTCGTCTGCCCCAGAGATCGCCTAGTCGGCCCGAGGGCACTGAACCTATGCCAAACATGATGAATGCCCCCGCGGTGTATGGCATCAGGTCTTCCCATCGGTCAATGCCAAATTCAATCGCGATGGTGGCGACCGCAGAGGCAAACACAAGAAGCACCAGATGGTCCAGCGCGTGGGCGGCATTAAGCAATAAAGAGGTTGGGCGATTCATAGCCTGAAATTGTAGGTCAGCTTGCTGAAAGATTGGTTAGTAGGGATACTTAGCCTTCCTTAGAAAAGCGGCCCCCAATGACTTCTGTCTCAGAAAAAATTAAGCAAAACCCCATGACCTTTGCCCTGTGGATGATGCTGGTCTGCGGCTGTCTGATTGGGCTGATCTCATTTGGAATCCGGTCTTCGTTTGGTCTGTTTGTTGACCCGATTTCTGGCAAAGAGGGCTTCCAGTTTGGCCGGGAAACCTATGCGTTTGCCATGGCAATTCAGAATCTGTTTTGGGGCATCGGGCAGCCCATCGCGGGCGCACTGGCCGATCGTTTCGGCCCCTGGCGCGTGCTGGCCGGTGGCGGGCTGATCTTTGCGGCAGGCCTGGCGCTAATGACCGTGTCGAGTGACCCCGTGACATTTAGTATCACCGGTGGAATTCTGATTGGCCTGGGCATGAGCGGTGCGGGACACAACACG
>VERI01000001.1 GCA_018882785.1 Burkholderiaceae bacterium
TGGCGACAACGTGAAGATCAAGGTGGCGTTGATTGCCCCGATCGCGATGGAGCAGGGCCTGCGGTTTGCGATTCGTGAGGGTGGCCGTACCGTCGGCGCCGGCGTCGTCGCAAAAATTATTGAGTAAATAGTGTTCCTTGGTTCTGGCGGGCCCTTGAGGGAGCCCGTCAGATTTCGCACCAGGCTGAATCCCTCCCGTCGTTCTTTATTCGTTCTTTGGAGTTGGTCACTATGCAGCAAAAGATTCGCATCCGGCTTAAGGCCTTTGACTACAAACTGATCGATCAGTCCGCCCAGGAAATCGTGGAGACGGCCAAGCGCACGGGCGCTGTGGTTCGCGGCCCGGTTCCGCTGCCGACGAATATTCGTCGCTTCGATCTGCTGCGTAGCCCGCACGTCAACAAGACCTCCCGCGACCAGCTCGAGCTGAGGACCCATCAGCGCCTGATGGACATCGTGGACCCGACCGATAAGACGGTCGACGCCCTGATGAAGCTTGATCTGCCTGCTGGCGTAGACGTCGAGATCAAACTGCAGTAAATATTATGTAAACCGTTCGCGTGTAGTCCAGAGGACCTCGCGACCGGTGTTGGCCCGGAACCCGCGGCAGTCTCGCTTGCGGGATCTAGGCAAAGCGCGTTAGAATTTAAGGCTTTCCCGAATTCGGGAAAGAGTGTGCATTAGCCCCGGCCAATCGAAGTCGGGAACGGAGAAAACATGAGCCTTGGACTGCTCGGTCGCAAGGTTGGGATGACCCGTATTTTTACGGAAGAGGGCGAGACTGTGCCCGTGACCGTAATTGACGTGTCGAACAACCGCGTGGCCCAAATTAAATCTGCTGATACGGATGGCTATTGCGCCGTTCAGATCGCATTCGGCACCAAGCGTGCCGGCCGTGTGACCAAACCGCTGGCGGGCCATCTGGCTAAAGCCGGCGCCCAGGGTGCCTCGGTGCTAAAAGAATTTCCGGTCGGACAAGACCAGCTTGCCGCGCTCAAACCCGGCGAGGTGGTCAATGCGGCCATCTTCGAAGTCGGCCAGAAAGTTGACGTCTCGGGCGTGACCCAGGGTAAAGGCTTTACCGGCACGATCAAACGCCATAACTTTTCGTCCAACCGTGCCTCCCACGGTAACTCACGCTCCCACAACGTTCCTGGCTCCATCGGTATGGCGCAGGATCCAGGCCGTGTGTTTCCGGGCAAGCGGATGTCAGGACACGATGGCGTGCTCAATCGCACCGCCCAGAATCTGGAGATTGCTCGTGTAGACGCGGAGCGTTCACTGCTTCTGGTCAAAGGCGCTGTGCCCGGATCGAAGGGTGGCAACGTGGTGATTCGTCCCGCAGTGCGTTCCCCGATGAAATCGGCGAAGCAGGGTTAAGGGGCGCGTACATGGAACTCAAACTTCTCAATGAAGCTGGCCAGGCCTCCGGCAGCGTTCAAGCAAACGACACGATTTTTAACCGCGATTTCAACGAGCCGCTGATTCACCAGGTGGTGGTCGCCTATCAGGCGAACGCTCGTAGCGCGAACAGCAAGCAGAAAGATCGCTCCGAGATCAACAAGTCCACCAAAAAACCCTGGCGCCAAAAAGGCACGGGCCGTGCCCGTGCTGGCCGTGCCTCCAGTCCGCTGTGGCGTGGTGGTGGCAAGATCTTCCCCAATTCGCCTGATCAAAACTACTCCCACAAGGTCAACAAGAAGATGTATCGCGCAGGCGTGCGATCGATTCTGTCTCAGCTTGCCCGCGAGGGCCGTCTGGCGATTGTGGAGAAATTCGAAGTAGAAGCCCCCAAGACCAAATTGGTGGCCTCAAAATTGAAGCAGATGGGCCTGGAGTCTGTGCTTCTAATCACCGACTCGTTCGACGAGAAACTTCACCTCGCCTCGCGCAACCTGCAAAGCATTGCGATTGTCGAGCCGGAGTACGCAGATCCCGTTTCACTGGTGTATTTCGATCGTGTGTTATTGACGCGCGGCGCGCTGGCCAAAGTAGAGGAGATGCTGTCATGAATCAAGAGCGTCTCATGAAGGTGCTGCTTGCACCGATCGTTTCTGAAAAGAGCACCGCCATGGGTGAGCGTCACAATCAGGTGGCCTTCCGTGTGCTACAGGATGCGACGAAGCCCGAGATCAAGGCGGCCGTTGAAATGATGTTTAAGGTACAGGTTAAATCCGTGTCGGTGCTGAACGCGAAAGGCAAAGCCAAGCGTTTCGGCCGCACCGAAGGCCGCCGGCGTAATGTCCGCAAGGCCTATGTATCACTTGCACCCGGCCAGGAAATCAACTTTGGTGGGGAGGCTGCCTAATCATGCCCGTCGTCAAACTTAAACCGACTTCGCCCGGCCGTCGTGCCGTCGTGCGCGTGGTCAGCCCGAATCTGTATAAGGGCCGTCCGCACCAGGCCCTGGTCGAGGCACAGAGCAAGACTGCCGGCCGTAATAACAACGGCCATATCACCAATCGTCATCGCGGTGGCGGCCATAAGCAGCACTACCGGATTATCGATTTCCGTCGTAACAAAGACGGTATCGCAGCCAAGGTGGAGCGGATCGAATACGATCCTAACCGCAGTGCACATATTGCGTTGCTCTGCTATGCAGATGGTGAGCGTCGCTACATCATTGCGCCGAAAGGCATCGTGGTGGGCCAGAGCCTGATGAGTGGTGCGGAAGCGCCGATTCGTCCCGGAAATGCACTCCCCCTCCGAAACATCCCGGTGGGCTCCACGATTCATTGCATTGAGATGATGCCGGGTAAGGGCGCCCAACTCGCACGCTCGGCAGGCGGCTCCGCGCAGCTGTTGGCCCGCGAGGGGTCATATGCCCAGGTCCGTCTGCGCTCCGGTGAGATTCGCCGTGTCCACATTGAGTGCCGCGCCACCATTGGCGAGGTTGGTAATGAAGAGCACAACCTGCGTCAGTTCGGCAAAGCCGGGGCCATTCGTTGGCGTGGAATTCGTCCGACCGTCCGCGGTGTGGCGATGAACCCGATCGACCATCCGCATGGAGGTGGTGAGGGCCGTACAGGCGAGGCCCGTGTGCCGGTGAGCCCCTGGGGCACGCCGACCAAGGGCTTTAAGACACGTCGCAATAAGCGTACGACCTCCATGATCGTGACCAGCCGTCACAAGCGCAAATAAGCGGTAGAAAAGGGTAACTGCTATGTCTCGTTCCACTAAAAAAGGCCCGTTTGTTGATGACCATCTGCTGAAGAAAGTAGAAAAGTCAGTATCGACGAGCGACAAACGTCCGATTAAAACCTGGTCCCGCCGCTCCACAATTCTTCCTGAGTTTGTGGGCCTGACGATCGCCGTGCACAACGGCAAGCAGCATGTGCCGGTCTACGTCACAGACAACATGGTCGGACACAAGCTGGGCGAGTTTGCCCTCACCCGCACCTTCAAGGGACATGCGGCCGACAAAAAGGCCGTGAAGAAGTAAAGGATAAACACTATGGCAACTGAAACCCGTGCAGTTCTCCGAGGTGTTCGCCTCTCCGCCCAGAAAGGCAGATTGGTGGCGGACATGATCCGGGGAAAGCCTGTTGAGCAGGCACTGAACACCCTGACCTTTACGCCCAAGAAGGCGGCGGTCATTGTCAAGAAGGTACTGGAGTCGGCAATTGCTAATGCCGAGCACAATGATGGCGCAGACATTGACGAGCTCAAGGTTAAAACCATCACGGTAGAGCAGGGCACAAAACTGCGCCGTTTCGATGCGCGCGCGAAGGGCCGTGGTGTACGGATTGAGAAGCCGAGCTGCCACATCTCCATCGTTGTAGGAAATTAATTCGACCGCGCGACAGAACACAAGGAACACTATGGGTCAGAAAATTCATCCCACCGGCTTTCGGCTTGCGGTCTCCCGCAATTGGGCCTCCCGCTGGTTTGCCAACCACCGCGACTTTGGTCGTATGCTCAACGAAGACATTAAAGTCCGGGAATTTTTGCGTGGCCGCCTCCGGTCTGCCGCCGTGGGACGGGTCTTGATTGAGCGTCCTGCCAAGAATGCGCGGATTACGATTTACAGCGCCCGTCCAGGGGTGGTGATTGGCAAGAAAGGCGAGGACATCGAGAACCTGAAGTCTCAGCTCGCCGGCATGATGGGCGTGCCCGTGCATGTCAACATCGAGGAAATTCGTAAACCCGAGATCGATGCTCAGCTGATTGCCGATGGCATTGCCCAGCAGCTGGAAAAACGAATCATGTTCCGTCGCGCCATGAAGCGCGCCATGCAGAATGCGATGCGGCTGGGCGCCCAGGGCATCAAGATCATGAGCTCCGGACGTCTGAACGGCATCGAAATTGCGCGTACCGAGTGGTACCGCGAAGGCCGCGTGCCGCTCCACACCCTGCGTGCGGACATTGACTATGCAACCTCCGAGGCAAAGACCACCTATGGCGTAATCGGCATCAAGGTATGGGTCTACAAGGGAGACACCTTGGGCCGCTCCGATGCCCCAGTTGTGGCTGAGCCAGAGATCAAAGAGCCGCGCGAGGAACGCAAGCCGCGCCGCGCGCCTGCTAAGAAAACCAAAGAGACCACCGCGAAGGACGTGGATGCACCTGCATCTGCAGCACCCGCGGCAGAGGTCAAGAAACCTCCCGTCAAACGGGTTCGTAAGGCCCCGGCCCCTGCGGCCGAGAAGCCCGCATCCTAATCCCGAGGCACAACCATGCTGCAACCTGCACGTCGCAAATATCGTAAAGAGCAAAAAGGCCGCAACACAGGCCTCGCCACCCGGGGCGCTGCCGTGTCCTTTGGTGAGTACGGCCTGAAGGCTACTGCGCGCGGCCGTATCACCGCCCGCCAGATCGAGGCTGCCCGTCGGGCAATGACCCGCCACATCAAGCGTGGCGGTCGGATCTGGATCCGGATTTTTCCGGACAAGCCGATTTCCCAGAAACCTGCCGAGGTCCGGATGGGCAACGGTAAGGGCAATCCGGAGTACTACGTGGCTGAAATTCAGCCAGGTAAGGTGCTCTATGAAATGGATGGTGTCGATGAGGCGTTGGCCCGCGAGGCGTTTCGGCTAGCCGCTGCCAAGCTGCCTTTGGCCACCACCTTCGTGACGCGTCAGCCGGGTCGCTGATCTGAAAGACGCTGGAGAGAAAAGATGAACGTATCTGAACTACGATCCAAGGACGATGCCGCCCTGGCGAAGGAGCTCGAGGAGCTGCTGCGGGCGCACTTTAACCTGCGGATGCAGCACGCCACCCAGCAGCTGGCGAACACCGCCCAGCTGACCGCAGTCCGTCGGGACATTGCCCGGGTGAAGACCCTGATCCGTGAAAGGAAGGCCGCATGAGCGCCGCAAACGAGAAATCAGTACCCAAGCGGACCCTCGTGGGCCGTGTGGTGAGCGACAAGATGAACAAGACCGTTACCGTGCTGGTTGAGCGTCGGGAACAGCATCCGCTGTACGGCAAGTTTGTAGCCAAGTCCCAGAAGTACCACGCCCATACGGCCGAGGGCGGCCTAAAGGTGGGTGACGTGGTCGAAATTGCTGAGACACGACCCATTTCGAAAACAAAGTCCTGGGCGGTGACCCGCCGTATTTCCGAGGCGGTCATTATCTGACCAGGCTGGGCGGGCGGCCTTGTGGAAAACAAGGCTTTCCCGTTAGAATAGAAGGCTTTTCGCAGTATCGCAGTACAAATGCAGCAGAGGTGGGGCCGGCGCTCGGAAGGTGTGCATCGGCCTTGTGTGTGTGATCAACCCGATAACGGGACCAAGACTGATCGTCGGTCGCTCAGCAGTTGAGCAGTGTGACGATTAAGTTGGGAAGAGACAATCATGATTCAGATGCAATCGCGTCTGGACGTCGCCGATAACACAGGCGCGCGTTCAGTCATGTGTATCAAGGTCCTTGGTGGATCCAAGCGTCGCTATGCCGGCGTTGGGGATGTCATCAAGGTGAGTATCAAAGATGCGGCCCCGCGTGGCCGGGTCAAAAAAGGCGAGATCTACAACGCCGTGGTGGTCCGCACCGCCAAGGGCGTGCGACGTCCAGACGGTTCATTGATCAAGTTCGATGGCAACGCGGCCGTGCTGCTCAATGCCAAGCTTGAGCCAATCGGCACTCGAATTTTTGGGCCCGTGACCCGTGAACTGCGCACAGAGCGCTTCATGAAGATCGTGTCTCTGGCGCCCGAGGTGATCTGATATGGACAAGATTCGAAAAGGCGATGAGGTCATCGTCATCACTGGTAAAGATAAGGGCAAGCGCGGCATCGTGACGCGGCGCGTTGGACCTGAACATCTGTTGGTCGAGGGTGTGAACATGGTTAAAAAACATGTCCGCCCCAACCCGATGAAAAATACGACGGGCGGCATTGAGTCCAAGGCCATGCCGATCAATCAGTCGAATGTGGCGATTTTTAACGCAGCCACCCAGAAGGCTGATCGCGTTGGAACGAAGACTGAGGGCGAGAAAAAAGTTCGCATCTTCAGGTCCAACGGACAGCCTGTTCCTAATCCCAACGTGGCATAACGCAAAGGAACCACCATGGCACGTTTGCATGCACATTACCGGGAGAAGATTGTTCCTGAGCTCAAGGCGAAGTTCGGCTACAAGAGCGTCATGGAAGTCCCCCGTCTGACAAAAATCACCCTGAACATGGGCCTTTCAGAAGCCGTTGCTGACAAAAAGATTGTCGAGCATGCGGTGGGCGATATGACCAAAATCGCAGGCCAAAAGCCTGTGGTGACCAAGGCCCGCAAGGCGATTGCAGGCTTCAAGATTCGCGAGGGCTATCCCATCGGCTGCATGGTCACGTTGCGTGGCGCCCGCATGTACGAATTCTTGGATCGCTTCATCACGATCGCACTGCCGCGTGTCCGCGATTTCCGCGGCATCTCCGGCAAGGCATTTGATGGGCGGGGCAATTACAACATTGGCGTGAAAGAACAGATCATCTTTCCCGAGATCGAGTACGACAAGATCGATACCCTGCGTGGACTGAACATTAGCATCACCACCACGGCCAAGACCGACGAAGAAGCGAAGGCGCTGTTGACTGCCTTCCGCTTCCCATTCAGAAACTAATTCACGGACCACTGAGGAATCTCATGGCAAAGCTGTCACTCATCAATCGCGAGAAAAAGCGCGAGATGCTGGTTAAGAAATATGCAGCCAAGCGCGCGTCGCTGCGGGCTGTTATTGCGGACCAGTCCAAATCTGAAGAAGAGCGCTACGAGGCGCGCCTGGCGTTGCAAAAGCTTCCCCGCAACGCCAACCCGACCCGTCTGCGTAATCGTTGTGAGCTAACGGGCCGTCCGCGCGGCACGTTCCGCATGTTTGGGCTTGCCCGGGCCAAGATCCGCGAGATCGCGTTCCGTGGCGAGGTGCCTGGCCTCACCAAGGCCAGCTGGTAAGAAGGGAATCAAGATATGAGCATGAGTGATCCCATCGCCGATATGTTCACGCGTATTCGCAATGCGCAGCGGGTGGAAAAGCCCTCTGTTGCAATGCCGGCGTCAAAACTCAAAATCGCGATCGCCTCGTTACTGAAAGACGAAGGCTACATCGAGAATTTCAACGTCAATCAGTCTGGTGCGAAGGCCGATCTGGAAATCGGCCTCAAGTACCACGCTGGCCGGCCAGTGATTGAGCGCATCGAACGCGTCAGCCGTCCTGGACTGCGGATCTATAAGAACCGCCATCAACTGCCGACGGTGATGAATGGCCTCGGCGTTGCGATTGTCTCCACACCCAAGGGCCTGATGACCGACCGCAAGGCCCGGGCAACCGGCGTGGGCGGCGAAGTCATCGGCATCGTTGCGTAAGGGAGGAAGGCCAACATGTCACGTATTGCCAAATATCCCGTCGCACTGCCCTCAGGTACCGAGGCGACCATCTCCGCAGGCGCGATCACCGTCAAGGGTCCGCTGGGCTCGCTTACCCAGGCGCTGAAGGGCGATGTTGCAATCAAGCTGGAGAATAACCAGCTCACCTTCGCTGCCGCAGACAGTTCGCGTCACGCCAAGGCAATGAGCGGCACGATCCGTGCACTGGTTGCCAATATGGTCCAGGGCGTCTCCAAAGGATTTGAGCGCAAGCTGACCCTGGTGGGCGTGGGCTACCGTGCCCAGGCCCAGGGCGACGCCCTCAACCTGTCGCTTGGTTTCTCCCATCCGGTCGTCCACAAGATGCCGAAAGGCATCAAGGCGGAAACGCCGACACAGACCGATATCGTGATCAAAGGCATTGACCGTCAGCAGGTCGGCCAGGTCGCCGCTGAAGTGCGTGCCTATCGTCCTCCCGAGCCCTATAAGGGTAAAGGTGTTCGATATGCCGACGAGGTCGTGACCATCAAAGAGACCAAGAAGAAATAACCGGATAGATCAGAGCAGATCAGGAAACCGATCATGGATAAGAAACAAAGCAGGCTTCGCCGGGCCCGCCAGACCCGACTCAAGATTGCGCAATTGCGCGTCAATCGTCTGGCCGTGCACCGAACGAACACACACATTTACGCCAGCATCATCGATCCATCTGGTTCGAAGATTCTGGTATCCGCCTCGAGCCTTGAGCCTGAGCTTCGCAAAGCGCTTACCGGTAAGGGCAGCAACATCGCGGCTGCTGCTGCAGTCGGCAAGCGGGTTGCCGAGAAGGCGAAGGCAGCCGGGATCACCAGCGTTGCTTTCGACCGCTCGGGTTTTAAATATCACGGCAGGGTGAAGGCCTTGGCAGAAGCGGCCCGCGAGGGCGGGCTGCAGTTCTGATCGCTGCGAAGAGAACACGGAGCTTTTAAATGGCAAAGATGCAAGCAAAAGTGACCACGGAAGACCGCGACGACGGATTACGTGAAAAGATGATTTCGGTGAATCGCGTCACCAAGGTTGTGAAGGGTGGCCGCATCCTGGGATTCGCCGCCCTCACCGTAGTCGGTGATGGCGATGGCCGCATTGGCATGGGCAAGGGTAAATCCCGCGAGGTGCCCGTTGCCGTGCAAAAGGCGATGGATGAGGCCCGACGCAAAATGATGAAGGTTCCGCTCAAAGGCGGCACCTTTCATCACAGTGTGGTCGGCAAGCACGGCGCCTCTACCGTCCTGATCTCTCCCGCCCAAAAGGGTACAGGGATTATCGCGGGTGGACCCATGCGCGCGATTTTCGAGGTGCTTGGAATTACCGATGTGGTGGCCAAGAGCCTGGGCTCTACCAATCCCTACAACATGGTGCGTGCGACGTTAAACGGATTGCGCCATATGCAGACGCCCGCTGAGGTGGCCAACAAGCGTGGCCTCTCCGTGGAGCAGATCCTGAACTAATCGGAGCCACTCCATGGAAAAAAAGACACTCAAGGTCACCCTGGTTAAAAGCCCGATTGGTACGCGTGAATCGCACCGTGCCACCGTGCTGGGCCTCGGACTGAAAAAACTTCATCAGTCGCGCACCCTGGAGGACACACCGGCGGTACGCGGCATGATCAACAAGGTCTCTTACCTCGTGAAGGTGGAGTAACACCATGACTGAAGAAAACAAAAACTCAATGCGCCTGAACACCATCGCGCCGGCCGAAGGATCTAAGCATCCCAAGCGTCGCGTCGGCCGAGGGATCGGCTCGGGCCTGGGCAAGACTGCAGGCCGCGGCCATAAAGGACAAAAGTCCCGTTCGGGTGGATTCCACAAGGTCGGATTCGAAGGCGGTCAGATGCCGCTGCATCGTCGCCTGCCCAAGCGTGGATTCAAGGCACCGTTTGCCCGCTTTAACGCAGAGGTTCGCCTGTCTGATCTGCAGCGTCTGCCGATTGATGACATCGATCTGCTGGCATTAAAACAGGCTGGCATCGTTGCCGAGCTCACACGCTCTGCAAAAGTTATCAAGTCGGGTGAACTATCACGCAAGGTGAACCTGCGTGGGCTGGGCGTGACTGCTGGCGCGAAGGCAGCCATCGAGGCTGCCGGCGGTTCGGTCGAGGCCTTGGTGGTGCCCGAAGTCGTGAAAAAACTGCCCAAGAAATCTTAATCCCTCGGCACCCCAGCAGCGCTCCTTAGACCATGGCCAACGCAAACGCATTGAAGACAGACCGTTTTGCCGATCTTCGGCACCGGCTTGTCTTTTTGCTGCTGGCGCTCGTGGTCTACCGCATTGGCGCCCACATCCCGGTGCCGGGTATTGACCCTGACCAGCTTGCCCAGCTCTTTAAATCGCAGGCCGGCGGGATTCTGGGTCTATTTAATATGTTCTCCGGTGGCGCGCTTTCCCGCTTCACGGTATTCGCGCTGGGCATCATGCCTTACATATCTGCCTCCATCATCATGCAGCTGATGACGGTGGTATCGCCCCAGCTCGAGGCCTTGAAAAAAGAAGGCGAGGCGGGCCGTCGCAAGATCACGCAGTACACGCGTTACGCCACCGTCGGCCTGGCCATCTTTCAGGCCATCGGCATATCGGTTGCCCTCGAGTCTCAGCCCGGCTTGGTCATTGATCCAGGCCTGATGTTTCGGTTTGTGACCGTCGTCTCTCTGGTGACTGGCACCATGTTTCTGATGTGGCTAGGAGAGCAGATCACCGAACGCGGACTCGGCAACGGAATCTCGATCATCATTTTTGCAGGCATTGCGGCCGGACTTCCCAGCGCCCTGGGCGGCCTGTTTGAGCTGGTGCGCACCGGGTCAATGAGCGCGATCGCGCTGCTGATCATTGTGTTTTTGGTGGTGCTCGTCACCGCGTTTGTCTGTTTTGTTGAGCGCGGCCAAAGAAAGATTCTTGTCAATTACGCCAAGCGCCAGGTAGGCAACAAGGTCTACGCTGGTCAGACCTCCCATCTGCCGCTGAAGCTGAATATGTCCGGGGTGATCCCGCCGATTTTTGCCTCCAGCATTATTCTGTTTCCTGCCACGCTGTCTTCCTGGTTCAGTTCAGGCGAGGACGGCGCGCGCTGGCTGTCGGATATCGCAGCCTCGCTGTCTCCCGGGCAGCCTCTGTACATTGCCTTGTACGCCGCAGCGATCATCTTTTTCTGTTTTTTCTATACGGCCCTGGTGTTTAACAGTAAAGAGACCGCGGACAATCTGAAAAAATCAGGCGCGCTCATTCCCGGCATTCGCCCGGGCGACCAGACCGCGAAGTTCATCGACAAGATTCTCATGCGGCTGACCCTGGTCGGGGCGTTCTACATCACCCTGGTGTGTCTGCTGCCCGAGTTTTTAGTGCTGAAGTGGAATGTTCCGTTTTATTTTGGCGGCACTTCGCTGCTGATTATTGTGGTGGTCACCATGGACTTTATGTCGCAGGTTCAGGCCTACATGATGTCCCAGCAGTACGAAAGCCTGTTGAAGAAATCGCATTTTAAAGGTGGAGGGTTCGCGCGTTAATGGCGAAGGATGATGCTATCCAGATGCAGGGTGAGGTGGTCGAAAACCTGCCGAATGCCACCTTTCGCGTGAAACTGGAAAACGGTCACGTTGTTTTGGGCCATATCTCGGGCCGTATGCGGATGCACTACATCCGGATCCTGCCGGGAGATAAGGTTACGGTCGAAATGACGCCCTACGATTTAACCCGTGCACGTATTGTGTTTCGTGCCAAGTAAGGAAAGAGGACAGAACTATGAAAGTGTTGGCATCTGTTCGGCGTATCTGCCGTAACTGCAAGATTATTCGTCGCCACGGCGTCGTGCGTGTGATCTGTACCGATCCGCGTCACAAGCAGCGCCAGGGCTAACTTATAGGGAAATCAGGAGCACACCATGGCACGTATTGCCGGCATTAACATCCCCAACCATCAGCATGCCGAGATTGGCCTGACCGCCATCTACGGCATCGGACGGCCGCGCGCCCGCGATATCTGCGACGCTGCGGGCGTTGCGTATTCGAAAAAGGTCAAAGATCTCACCGATGACGAACTCGAGCGCCTGCGTGCCGAGGTAGGCAAGCTCACTACCGAGGGTGATCTGCGCCGTGAGGTCTCCATGAGCATCAAGCGCCTGATGGACCTGGGCTGCTACCGCGGTCTACGCCATCGTCGTGGCCTGCCGGTTCGCGGTCAGCGTACCCGGACCAATGCGCGAACCCGTAAGGGCCCGAAAAAGGCTGCTGCGGCTCTGAAGAAATAAAGCGAGAGGCAAGATATGGCAAAAGCAGGCACGACCGGCGCATCACAGCGCACCCGTAAAAAAGTTCGTAAGAATGTGACGGACGCAGTGGCCCACATTCATGCGTCCTTCAACAACACCATCATTACGATCACCGATCGCCAGGGCAATGCCTTGTCCTGGGCCTCGAGCGGTGGCGCAGGTTTCAAGGGATCTCGCAAGAGCACACCCTTTGCTGCCCAGGTTGCTGCTGAGGCGGCTGGCCGTGTGGCCATGGAGTGCGGTGTGAAAAACGTCGAGGTTCGTATCACCGGACCCGGACCCGGACGCGAGTCCACTGTCCGCGCCTTGAATGCGTTGGGCATGAAGGTGACGCAGATCTCTGACATCACCCCCGTGCCACACAATGGCTGCAGGCCTCCAAAGCGTCGCCGGATCTGATCCAGCCAGACAAGTTTGATGTACGAAAAGACCCCGGCGTCTTTGGATGCTCGGGATGTGTTGAAAGACCACCGTCGGGAATCGTCCTGACATCTCGCGGCAAGATGAATTTCTTGCGGCGTTTTTCGAAAAGGAATCGAAGTGGCACGTTACTCTGGACCACGTTGTAAATTATCTCGTCGGGAAGGCACCGATCTGGGGCTGAAAAGCGCCCGGCGTTCTCTCGACTCGAAATGCAAGCAGGACAGCAAACCCGGCCAGCATGGCCGCACATCCGGTGCCCGTCTGTCCGACTATGGCAAACAGCTTCGCGAAAAGCAGAAGGTGAAGCGCATCTATGGCATGTTGGAGCGGCAGTTTCGTCGTTACTTCGCCAGCGCCAGCCAGGCCAAGGGCAATACGGGTGAGAGCCTGTTGCAGCTGCTCGAGTCTCGGCTAGATAACGTTGTCTATCGCATGGGTTTTGGTTCGACGCGCGCAGAGGCCCGCCAGCTGGTGAGCCATCGGGCCATTCTGGTGAATGGAAAGTGCGTGAATATCCCTTCGGCCCACATCCGTCCGAACGATGTGATCTCTCTGACCGATAAATCCAAGGCACAGGCACGGATCCTCTCGGCAATTCAGCTTGCTGAGCAGAATGGCTTCCCGTCTTGGGTGTCGGTAGACACAAAAAAAATGGAGGGCGTGTTCAAGCAGCTTCCAGACCGCTCCGATCTTGCTGCGGACATCAACGAAAGCTTGATTGTTGAGTTGTACTCACGCTAATCATCGCGAAGGAATTTTATGCAAACAGCATTTCTCAAGCCGCGCATCATTGAAGTAGAGCCTACCGGAGTTAATTCCGCCAAGATTGTCATGGAGCCGTTTGAGCGGGGATTCGGCCATACGCTGGGCAATGCCCTGCGCCGGGTGCTGCTCTCCTCAATGGAGGGGTTTGCACCAACCGAGGTTCAGATCGCCGGTGTTGTGCACGAGTACTCCACCATTGAGGGCGTTCAGGAAGATGTTGTCGACCTGCTGCTCAACTTAAAGGGCGTGGTGTTTGACCTTGAGGGCCGAAATGATGTGCTCATCTCCTTGCGTAAGCAAGGCGGCGGCACTGTCAAGGCATCTGATTTTGATCTTCCCCATGATGTAAAAGTCATCAATCCGGACCATGTGCTTGCACACGTGTCTGACAACACCAAGCTTGAGCTTCAGGTTCGCGTCGAAAAAGGCCGTGGCTATGTGCCGGGTACCCTGCGCACCATGGCCGATGAGGGCAGTCGGGCGATTGGCCGGATTGTTCTTGACGCATCGTTTTCGCCAATTCGTCGCGTGAGCTATACCGTTGAAAGTGCACGTGTTGAGCAGCGTACAGACCTGGATCGTCTGGTGATTGAGGTGCAGACCAATGGTGTCATCAATCCTGAGGATGCAGTCCGTCGTGCCGCACGAATTCTGGTCGACCAGCTGTCGGTGTTTGCAGCCCTAGAGGGCGGCGAACAGGTTGCCGAGGCCGGCCGAGGCGTGAGCGTCGATCCGATGCTGCTGCGCCCTGTTGATGATCTCGAGCTGACCGTTCGCTCGGCCAACTGTCTGAAGGCAGAGAGCATTTATTACATCGGCGACCTGATTCAACGCACCGAAAACGAGCTCTTAAAGACCCCGAATCTCGGCCGTAAGTCGCTCAATGAAATCAAGGAAGTTCTCGCATCACGTGGCCTGACGCTCGGCATGAAGCTCGAGAACTGGCCGCCCGCAGGGCTCGACCGCTAATTAAGGAGAAACACCATGCGTCACCGACTCGGATTACGCAAACTAAATCGCACATCGAGCCACCGGCTCGCCATGCTGCGCAATATGGCCAATGCCCTGTTGCGCCATGAGTCCATTAAGACCACCCTGCCGAAGGCCAAGGAGCTGCGCAAGGTGATTGAGCCCCTCATCACTATGGGCAAATCGCCGACACTTGCCAATCGTCGCCTGGCATTCGATCGTCTGCGCGACCGAGAAATCGTGGGTAAATTGTTCGCAGAGATCGGTCCGCGTTATGCGTCCCGGCCGGGCGGCTACTGTCGCATTCTTAAGTTCGGTTTTCGGCCAGGCGATAATGCACCGATGGCCCTGATGGAATTGGTGGATCGTCCGCAGCCTGCGGAGACAGCGGAGTCAGAGCAGAAGGCGGCTTAAGTGTCTTGTATTTTGTTTTATTAACATTCGGGCCCCGTAAGGGGCCTGTTTGTTTTCTTTTCCGGTTTTTTTAGTTTTAAAGGATCTTGCATGAAGCGCGTATGGGTGGCGGCTGGCACTGCAATTATCTTGTCTGTGGCGTTGATCTCTTGTGGCCAGCAGACCCAAGACGGCAGCAAGGGAGCTGCGCCCACCAAGGGTGCCGGCGGGCCGCCGGCGGGTTTACCAGCGCCAGAGGTCGAGGTCATCGTTGCCACGCCAGGCCAGGCCACGATTACCCAGGAGCTCCCGGGACGTCTGCAGGCGGTGCGAACCTCACAGGTCCGTGCCCGAGTGGAGGGCATCATTGAGCGCCGACTGTTTAAGGAAGGGTCGGATGTAAAAGAGGGCACCCCGCTTTTTCGCATCGACCCACGCAACTATCAGGCCGCGTTTGAATCGGCCAGGGCGGATCAGCTTGCAGCCAAACTGCTCGTGGATCGCTATCGGCCTTTGCTCGAGGTCAAGGCGGTGAGCCAGCAGGAGTTTGATCTTGCCGAGGCCAGGCTTAAGCAGGCAGATGCGGCGCTGATGCGATCAAAGATTGATCTTGAAAATACAACGGTTCCGGCGCCGATCTCCGGTCGGGTTGGACGTGAGCTGGTGACCGAGGGTGCGCTGGTTGGCCGTGGCGAGGCAACACCACTCACTGTCATTGAGCAGATTGATCCGATTTTTGCGAATTTCACCCAGTCAGGTGCAGATCTCCAACGGCTTCGTCAGGCAATCAAGCGTGGCCGACTCAAAGAGGCAGACCGGGCAAAGGTGCAACTGATTCTGGAAGATGGCAGCGTGTACGCCCGTCCGGGCCGATTGATTTTTTCAGATCTGGCGGTTGATCCGGCGACGGGCAGTGTATCGATGCGGGCTGAGTTTCCCAATCCTCAGCGTGAATTGCTCCCCGGAGCATTCGTGCGGATTCGTTTTCCTGAGGCTGTGGCAGAGGACGTTATCCTGCTGCCGCAACGTGCTGTACAGGCAGGCCCCATGGGTCAATTCGTCACCGTTGTCGATGCCCAGGGAAAGGCGGTTGCGATGCCTGTGAAGACAGCGGGCATGAGTGGCCCGAATTTTGTAATCGCCGAAGGCCTTAAGGGTGGCGAACAGGTTGTGGTCAATGGCCTACAGCGTGCACGCCCGGGCACAACGGTGCGCCCCGTGGTGCTGGGCCCAGATGGAAAGCCGCTGCCGAAGCCTGAACCGCCAGCCGAGCAGGCACCGGCACCGGATTCATCTTCGAAACCGACGGCGGGTAGCGAGAAGGCTGCGCCGATCAGCAAAGAAACGCCCGTCGTGCCGGGTGCGGATAAAGCGTCGGCACCTGCCCCTAGCCCCGAAAAAAAATAGACCCTAGCGATGTTCTCGAAATTTTTCATTGACCGCCCCGTTTTTGCCTGGGTGATTGCGCTGGTCATTGTGCTGGCGGGTCTGCTTGCCCTGCGCAGTCTGCCGCTGTCGCAATACCCGGCTGTAGCGCCGCCGGCGATTTCCTTCAACATCACCTATCCCGGTGCCTCGGCGAAGGTGGTTGAAGATACTGTCACGGCGCTGATTGAGCAGGAGATGAATGGCATCGAGAACCTGCTCTATATGGAGTCCGCGTCGGAGCAGGGCGTTGGCACCGTAACCCTGACCTTCCGGCCGGGGACCAATATCGATATTGCGTCTGTCGAGGCACAGAATCGATTCAAGCGAATTGAGGCACGGCTTCCTGATGATGTGCGCAGGCTCGGTGTTCCTGTGACCAAGCCATCGCGCAATTACGTTATGTTTGTTAGCCTGTTTTCTCCAGACAAAAGCAGGAGTTCGGTGGATCTGGGCAGTTTTGCAGCCGCCAATGTGCTGGATGCTGTCCGACGGGTGAAGGGCGTCGGTGAGGCAATTTTATTCGGTACCGAATATTCCATGCGGGTCTGGCTGGCACCGGAAAAGCTGCATGCGTACAGCCTTTCGCCCGGGGATGTTACCCGTGCGATACGGGCGCAAAACGTGGAGCTCGCAACGGGTGAAATTGGCCAGGCGCCTGCCGCATCCGGCCAGCAGCTCAATGCGGTGATTGTGAGTCGAAGCCGACTGCAGACCCCAGAGGAGTTCAACAACATTCTGATTCGGACGCTGCCCAATGGGGCTGCGATTCGCCTAAAGGATGTGGCACGCGTTGAGCTTGGAAGTGAAAACTACAACATCTACGCGCGTCTGAATGGACAGCCGAACGCTGCAATCGCAATTCGGGTGGCGCCTGATGGCAATGCGCTGGATGTAGTGAAGGCCGTGCGTGCCAAGATGACTGAAATGGCATCGAATTTCCCGACAGGCATTTCCTGGGATGTGCCATATGACACCTCGCGTTTTGTTGATATCTCCATCAATGAAGTGCTGAAGACCTTGGTCGAGGCGATGATTCTGGTGTTCCTGGTGATGTACCTGTTCTTGGAAAACTTTCGGGCGACATTGATTCCTGCAATTGTCGTCCCCGTTGCCCTGACAGGCGCCTTAGCGGGTCTTTTTGCGTTTGGCTATTCCATCAATGTGCTCACGCTATTTGCAATGGTGCTGGCCATTGGCATCGTGGTGGACGATGCAATTGTTGTCGTTGAGGCTGCGGAACGGATCATGACCACCGAAGGCCTAAGCCCCCGAGAGGCCACCCGTAAGGCCATGGACCAGATTTTTAATGCGATCGTTGGTATCACGTTGGTTCTCTCCGCCGTCTTTGCCCCGATGCTGTTTTTCGGCGGATCCGTAGGCGTGATCTATCGGCAGTTTGCAGTCACCCTGATTCTCACAATGCTCTTTTCGGCGTTGATGGCCTTAACACTTACCCCCGCGCTATGCGCGAGTCTTTTAAAACATCACTCCGGTAAAGAGCTGATGCCTACCCGGGGATTTTTTGGCTGGTTTAATCGGCTGTTTGCCCGCACAACCGAGGGCTATCGGTCCTGGGTCGGACGTGCCCTGCAGCAGACGGGCCGCTACTTCGTACTCTATGGAGTGATCATCGCGGCGACTGCCTGGTTATTTCTGCACCTGCCGGGCAGTTTTCTTCCGGAAGAGGATCAGGGCTATTTCATTACGGTGGTCCAGCTTCCACCGGGTGCGTCTCAGGAGCGGACCGTCGAAGTCCTTGAGCAGGTGGAGCAGTTTTATCTGAAGCAGCCTGAAGTCGCGAAGGTAATTGGCGTGGTCGGCTTTTCTTTTTTTGGCCGTGGACAGAATGCGGCCTTGGCCTTTGTTCGATTAAAAGAGTGGGAGGATCGGCCTGGTGCGAATCAGTCATCGGTCGCCGTGATTCGTCGGGCCAATATGGCCTTCTTTCAGATCAAGCAGGCGATGATTTTTGCAATCAATCCGCCACCCATCCCAGAGCTCGCAGCCACGGGTGGATTCGACTTCCGTCTTCAGGATCGCTCGGGTGTTGGCCGAGAGCGACTGATGGAGGCGCGCAATATTGCCTTGGGAATGGCCAGCGGTAATCCTGTATTCGCAGGTGTTCGGCCGGAAGGGCAGGAGGCCGGCCCGCAGCTGCTTTTGGATATCAATCGACGCAAGGCTGAAACTCTGGGTGTTTCGATTGCGGATCTAAACGAAACCCTTCAGTCCACACTTGGCGTTGCCTATATCAATGACTTTGAGCGTCAGGGAAGAATTCTTCGCGTGTTGATGCAGGCCGACTCCGAGCTGCGGACGTCGCCTGAGCAGCTGCTTACCCTTTCGGTCAGAAATCGCAGCGGCGGTATGGTGATGCTGTCTGAGCTGATCACGCCGCGATGGGTAGTCGGTGCACCTAAGTTGGATCGTTATAACGGGCTGCCCTCAATGAAGATCGCGGGCGGGCCAGCGCCCGGCCGGAGCACCGGCGAGGCGATGCAGGCGATGGAAGAGATTGCGGGAAAACTGCCTCCGGGATTCGGCTATGAATGGTCGGGCACTTCATACGAGGAGAAACTCTCCGGCAGTCAGGCCCCATTTCTTTTCGCCCTCTCGCTTCTTGTGGTTTTCCTTGCGTTGGCAGCACTGTATGAGAGCTGGTCGATTCCTTTTGCTGTGATTCTTGTGGTGCCATTAGGCGTTTTTGGCGCCACGCTGGCCGTGAACCTGCGGGGACTGCCCAACGACGTGTATTTCAAAGTGGGGCTCATCGCGATCATCGGGCTGTCATCCAAGAATGCCATTCTGATCATTGAATACGCCCGAGAGCTACAGCAGCGCGGCATGGACTTGATCGACGCAACACTGGAAGCCTGTCGGCTTCGATTCAGGCCGATCCTGATGACATCGTTTGCCTTTATTCTGGGTGTGTTGCCGCTGGCGATATCCACGGGTGCTGGTGCCAATAGCCGTCATGCAATTGGCACCGGGGTTATTGGCGGAATGTTGGCTGCAACATTTCTTGCGATCATTCTTGTGCCCGTATTTTTTGTCGTGGTAAGAAAAATATTTCCGGATCGATCGCTGGCATCCAAAGAGGTGCGCCATGACTAAATGGTTGTGGGCGCTCATGCCGATGGCCTTTGTCTCGGGCTGTGCATGGATGGCACCACAGGCTGAGCGGCCCGTGGCCCCGGTGCCCGCCGAATGGCCAGTGCGCGTCGAAACGTTGACATCTGAATTGCCTGCCCAATCTTGGCAGGACCTCTTTCCCGATCCCCGCTTGCAGGCAATGATTCAGGCGGCGATTGAGCATAACCGTGAGATGCGAATCGCGGTGGCGCGGGTAGAGGAGGCGCGTGCGTTGTATGGAATCCAGCGGGCCGATCAGCTGCCCAATCTGGCGATCAATGCATCCCAGAGCGCATTAAGTCTGCCTTCAAATGTCACCCTCAGAACCCAGGCCGTGACCCGCCGTTTTGATGTCAATGTGGGCATCTTGGCCTACGAGCTCGATTTCTGGGGTCGGGTTGCCAGCCTAAGTGAGGCTGCCCGATCGCTATTTCTTGCCACTGAGGAGGCGCAGCGGGCGTTTCGATTGGGGCTGATTGCAGATGTCGTGGATGCATATCTCGCGCTGAAAGAGGCCGAGGAGAGGTCGGCACTCGCCAGACTTACCCTCGAGGGTCGTACCGAGATGCTCGGCCTGGTGAGCAAGCGCCGCGAGGTTGGCCTGGCCGGTGATCTTGATGTGCTTACAGCGCAGGGCGCCCGTGACGCCGCCCGCGCTGAGCTCGCATCCCTTGAGCGGCAGCGCGGACTTGCTGAGAATTTTTTGCGTGCTCTCTTGGGAACGGATCGTCGAGACTGGCCAGAGGGCAGGCTGCTCGCAGATCAGCAGTTCACGCCACGGGTTCCTTCCGGGCTACCGGCAGAACTGCTCGCACGCAGGCCGGACATCTTGGCTGCCGAACGCCGGCTCATGGCGGCAAATGCAAATATCGGCGCCGCCCGTGCCGCTTTTTTTCCGCGAATCAGTCTGACGGCCACTGGCGGAACCGCAAGCCCCGAACTCTCGGGCCTGTTTGATAGCGCCAGTGGTGCGTGGTCGTTTACACCCAGTATCAGCCTGCCGATTTTCTCTGGCGGCCGTAATCGTGCAGCCCTTGATCTGGCAGAGGTTCGCAAGAACATTTCAGTTGCTGAGTATGAGCGGGTGATCCAACAGGCGTTTCGCGAAGTAGCAGATGCGCTCGTATCGCGATCCCAGATTACAGAACAGTTAGATGCCTTGCTGGCATTGGAGCAGTCCCAGATCCAGCGACGACGGCTCGCGCAGGCCCGCTATCAGGCAGGGATCGCGAGTTTTCTCGAGGTGCTCGACGCCCAGCGCGACGAGTTCAATGCCCGCCAGACGGTGATTCAGTCGAGGCGGGCATTACTCACCACGGCAGCCCGCCTACATAAGGCCTTGGCAAGCGATTAGTGAGTGCTGCTATCGCAAGGTGTCCGCACCTTGGCGATCAGCGTTCTTTGATCCAACGGGCGATGTCTGGGGCGAAGTAGGTCAGCACGCCGTCGGCGCCCGCCCGCTTAAATGCCATCATGGATTCGAGTACAACTTTTTTCTCATCTAACCATCCCTGGGCAGCAGCAGCCTTGAGCATGGCATATTCACCACTCACCTGATAGGCGAAGGTAGGCATCCCGAAGGCTGCTTTGACTCGCCAGACGATATCCAGGTAAGGCATGCCTGGCTTCACCATCACCATGTCGGCGCCCTCTTCAATATCAAGCGCGACTTCACGCAATGCCTCATTCGAGTTGGCAGGATCCATCTGATAGGTCTTCTTGTCGGACTGGCCAAGCTGGGCTGCACTGCCGACGGCATCTCGAAATGGTCCGTAAAACGCAGACGCATATTTCGCGGCATATGACATGATGCGCGTGTGGATCAGCTGTTGTGATTCCAGTGCCTGTCGTATCGCACCGATTCGGCCGTCTTGCATATCCGAGGGCGCCACAATGTCCACACCACAGCCTGCCTGGGTGAGGGCCTGCTGGACTAAGACAGTAACCGTCTCATCGTTGAGAATTCTTCCCCGATCGTCGATCAGGCCATCTTGTCCGTGGCTCGTGTAAGGGTCGAGCGCCACATCGGTCATCACACCGATTTCTGGGATGTTTTTTTTCAGCGCCGCAACGGCCCTTGGGACCAGCCCAGCGGGGTTACAGGCCTCTCGCCCATCAGGGGTTTTTTTGCTGGCATCGATCACCGGGAATAGGGCCAGCACCGGTATGCCGAGATGGGCTGCCTGTTCCGCCACTTTGAGGAGCTGGTCAACGCTGATCCGATTTACCCCTGGCATAGACGCAACGGGCTCAATATGCCCGTTGCCCTCCGTGATAAAGACCGGATAAATGAGATCAGCAGATGAAATTGAGTGCTCACTAACAAGCGCTCTGGACCAGGCATCACGCCGGTTTCGGCGCATTCTCATCATCGGATATTGGGCTGTTCGGCTCATTTCCACCTATGCTGTGTGGTTATTATTGGAAAATTTTCTGTCTTGGACATATCATGAACACAGACGACTTGTCGTCTCCCGCTTCTCCTCCCTGAGCGGGTGCCTAACCCATTTAGGCGTTCCCGCCCGGCGAATGATTCGCCGGGTTTTTTTTTGTCTCCGGTGGCGCTAGAGGATCGGTCGGAAGCCCCCACCATTGTGCAATTTTTTCCAGCACCTCGTCTCGCCCGATTCGGCGGGTGGCCGAGAAAAGACTGACCGAGCACTGCGGCCCCCAGGAGTCCTGGTGCTCAGAGATGGAGCGGCGTGCCGTCGCCAATGCCTTTGCCTGTTCATTTCGGGTCAGCTTGTCCGCCTTGGTGAGCAGCACGTGAATGGGCTGTCGACGACGACTAAACCACTGCAGCATCTGCAGATCCAGCGGGCCGAAGGGATGCCGAACATCCATTACTAGGATCATTCCAACCAGGCTGGATCGAGAGCCGAGAAATCCAGCCAGTTCCTGCTGCCAGCGGGCTTTGACGGCATGGCTAACGGCGGCGTAGCCATAGCCTGGAAGGTCAATCAGCCGGCCCACCTCGCGCTCTTGGTCCTGGAGGCTGAAGACGTTAATCAGCTGGGTTCGGCCAGGGGTCTTGCTGCTAAAGGCCAGTCGCCGACGATTGCAGATGAGGTTGAGTGCCGAGGATTTGCCCGCATTGGAGCGGCCAGCGATGGCAATCTCCCCAGGGCCGATCATGGGGAGATCAGCGGACTGAGCAGCGCTGGTGAGGAAACTGATTCTCTGTATCCAGTCCTTCAGCGGCGGAGAAGGGCTGGCGGTTGGCTCGGACATTGGGGGTTCGGACTCGACTAAAATACGACGGATTCAGGAAGAGACGAGTTGGGAGTCATTATGCGTTGCGAGTTTGACATGGTTTACCGGAATTGCCTTGGCCTGCGTGGCGTGGCCCGAGCGACATCAGTGGTGCTGATGGCCTGCGTGGTCGCGGCTGTGGCGCCCGTATTTTCAAGCGCGCATGCTGCGGATCCAGCCCCGGCGAAAAAAGTTGCTGACCTCGCGAAGGGTAAGGCATCGGCCGCAGCGGTCTGCGCGGGATGCCATATGCCTGACGGTAACAGTGTGATTCCGCAGAATCCGATCCTCGCAGGACAGCACGCTGCTTATATCGAAAAACAGCTCGCGAATTTCCGAATCAAACCGGGCGCAAGTGCACCAGAGCGCAACAACGCGATCATGCTCGGCTTTGCCACCATGCTGAGTGAAGACGATATGCGCAACCTGGGTGCTTTTTATGCGGCCCAGAAACCGAATGCTGCTTCGCCCAAACGTAAAGAGCTTGTCTCTGTTGGCGAAAAAATTTATCGATCGGGTGCCCCTGAAAAGGGACTTCCTGCCTGTGCAGGCTGCCATGGTCCGAACGGTGCTGGAATCCCAGCACAGTATCCGAGGCTCGCGGGTCAGCATCCGGAATACACCGAAGCCACGCTGAACGCTTTCCGTGGTGGCCAACGGAAAAACAGCGCTCAGATGACGACAATCGCTGCCAAGATGTCGGATGCCGATGTCGCTGCGGTCTCTGAGTATCTGGCCTCCCTGCGCTAGTCCAGCGCAGGCCTGAGTCAGTCACCGGGCACGTGCGATGGCCAGCCCCTCATCGGCGCCGGAAGCCGCTGAGTCTTCTGCGCCTTCGACCACAGGCCTAGAGCTTCGCACAGGGAACGTATTTATCGCTGAGGCGGTGGAGCTGCTCAGCTCCATGCGGTTTGCAATTTCAGCGTTGGTGGTGGTGTGTATCGCCAGTGCGATCGGAACAATCGTTGGACAAAATGCGCCATCGATTAATTACGTTAATCAGTTTGGAGCGTTCTGGGCAGAGGTGTTCTCCGCCCTGGATGTGGTGCGCGTCTATAACGCGCCCTGGTTCCTCGTCATCATGGGACTCATGCTGGTATCGACCAGTCTCTGCCTGATTCGAAACACGCCCAAGATGCTTAAAGATGCCCGTTCTTGGCGTGACCAGGTTCGTGATTCGACCTTCCCAGCCTTCAAGCATCGGGCCTCCGTCACGATTGCGGAGTCTGCAGTACAGGACAGACTGGCGGGGATCTCGGCGCTACTCACGGCACGGGGCTATCGACTCCGAACGCCGACCCAGGGCGACTCGGACCGCCTGCCCTTAGTGGTTGCGCGCAAGGGAACCTCGAACCGTCTGGGGTATATCGCTGCCCACCTGGCGATTGTGGTGATTTCACTCGGCGGCTTATTGGATAGCGAATTGCCCCTGCGTCTGCAGGCCTGGTGGACCGATAAGGCGCCGTTGCAGATGAGCCAGTTCCAGGGCAATGAGGTGCCCGCTTCAGCGCGGCTGCCGGCAAGCACGCCGAGTTATCGCGCAAATTCTCTGGTGCCAGAGGGCGGCACCACCGACGTAGCGGTCGTGGCACAGGGCAATGGCACGCTATTACTTGATCTGCCATTTGAACTTCAGCTCAAACAATTTCGGATTGAGTACTACCCCACCGGTATGCCCAAGCTTTTTGCAAGTGATGTGGTGCTCAAAGATAAGGCGACAGGTGAACAGAAAACCGCCACGATCGAAGTGAATAAACCGCTGATTCATCGTGGCATCGCTATCTATCAATCCAGTTTTGATGATGGGGGCTCACAGCTCAGGCTAACGGCCTACCCGATGGCCGGCCCTTTGCGAAATACGCTGCCCATCGAGCTCACAGTGGGCCAGAGTATTGGGCTGCGTAATTCTCAGGGCAATCTCTCTCTTGAGCTCACGGGGTTCAAGCCGATCAATGTCGAGAATATGGCAGCTCCTCCCGATGAGCGTGAGGCTGAAGATCCGTTTCGTAAGCATGTGGCCACCGTTCTGTCACCCGCCTTAAATTCGGAGAAGTCCAAGAATCTGCGCAATGTTGGGCCATCCATCAATTACAAGCTTCGAGATCAGAGTGGCCAGGCCAAGGAGTTTCATAGCTATATGCTCCCGGTGGAGATCGATGGTGCCCGCGTATTTCTTGCCGGCGTGCGTGACTCGCCTGATGAGCAGTTTCGCTATCTCCGTATCCCTGCCGATGCGAAAGACTCTCTCGATGAGTTCATGCGCATCCGTGCCGCGCTTCTGGATTCGGGCATTCGGAGCACCGCGGCCCGGCGTTTTGCCACCCAGTCGGCGCCATCGAACATTTCTTCAACGCTTGCGGAAAGCGCTGAGCGGGCGCTGTCTGCTGTTGCCGAGGGCGGTATTAACCAGCTGGGCCAGCTCTTAGAGAAGACGGTGCCGGAGGCGGAGCGTGAGCGTGCCGCCGAAATTGTGCTGCGACTGCTCACCGGGTCTTTCTGGGAGTTATGGCAGCAGGCCCGTATCCGGGATGGCCTTGGACCGGTTGCCCGTACGGAGGAGAATGTCCGCTTCGCGCAGCTCGCTCTGAATGCGGCCAGCGATGCCCAGCTTTTTGATGCGCCTCTGTTGGTCACAGTGAAGGACTTTCAGGAGATCAAGGCCAGCGTATTTCAGGTGACCCGATCACCGGGTAAGACCACGGTCTATATAGGGTGTCTGTTGCTCACACTGGGTGTTTTCGCGATGCTCTATATCCAGGAGCGTCGGGCCTGGATATGGGCGCGACGCGATGGGGGCCAGGTTGAGCTGCGGTTCGCTGCGTCGACCCCACGACAGACCGTTGATTTTGAGAAGGAATTTTCCGCCCTGGCCGGGGTCTTAACCGCGAAGGGGGGCAGTCACACATGAATACCGCAACCACCACGCTTGGTCCGGAGGACCATTTAATCACCCGCCGTTGGGGCCTTGCCGATCTCGGGTTTGGCCTGCTTGCCCTGTTGGGTGCAGGCTACGCCACTCAGCGCTATGCCGCCCATATGGATATCTATGAGCTGGTCATTCTGTGGTGCTGCGTGCCGTCGGTGGTGCTGCTGGGATATCTCTGGACCGCCCTGCGTCCGTTCATGCTCGGCTGCGCAGCCGCGGCATTGATGGCGGTGCAAATGTATGCCGGATCTGCAGCAACTGCCGAGACGCATTTGTTGTTGAAATATTTTCTATCGTCCCAGTCGGCCATTCTCTGGATGTGCGCACTGTTTGCCCTCGCGACCATCTCGTATTGGACGGGCCTGTTTGCCCAGGGCAAGACCGCGCTTTGGATGGGCAGCCTTCTAACCTGGTCGGCCTGTGTCATGGGGTCAATCGGGCTTTTGGTGCGCTGGTATGAGTCTTATCTGATCAGTCCCGATGTTGGGCACATTCCCGTCAGCAATCTCTACGAGGTGTTCATCCTCTTTGCAGTGATTACCGCGATGTTCTATCTCTACTACGAGGGCCGATATAAAACCCGCAGTCTCGGCGGATTTGTCAGCCTGGTGATCACGGCGGCGGTCGCATTTCTCTTGTGGTATATCGCCGCCCGTTCAGGCCACGAAATACAGCCTTTGGTACCCGCGCTGCAGTCCTGGTGGATGAAGATCCATGTGCCAGCGAATTTCGTCGGTTACGGCACATTTTCGTTGGCTGCGATGGTGGGCTTTGCCTACCTTGTGAAAGAGAACTCCCATACCCGATCGACATGGAAGTTAGCGCCATTATTTATTCTCGGCGTGCTGCTCTGTGCAGAGCCGCTGGTGTTTCGTCGCTCTGGTCTTCCAGACTATTGGGCGCTGTATTTTGGTTTTTCTGCGGCTTTTGTTGCTGCGATCATCGCAATGCGTCGACGGATAGGTGCCGCACTGCCAGCCTTAGAAGTGCTCGACGATGTCATGTATCGCGCGATCGCGGTGGGGTTTGCGTTTTTCACTGTCGCGACCATTCTCGGCGCACTCTGGGCGGCAGAGGCCTGGGGCACCTACTGGCAATGGGATCCGAAAGAGACCTGGGCATTAATCGTCTGGTTAAATTATGCCGCCTGGCTTCATCTGCGGATGATGAAAGGCCTGCGTGGCCAGGTCGCCGCCTATTGGTCGCTGATTGGACTGTTGATCACAGGATTCGCATTCCTTGGCGTGAACATGTTCCTGTCGGGCCTGCACTCCTATGGCTCGCTCTGATACGAGACGCCTGATCCTGGGCAGCCATCTGGCTGCGCAGGTATCACCTGAGTCGATGGTGCGTGGACGTCGCGCGCTATTGATGGCCGGATCGGCCCTTGCCGCAGGTCTACCATTACCCTCCCTGGGCTCGTCCATTCGCCCAGCGTCCGCATTCGCACCGCTTCCGGGAAAGCCCAGCCGGTACTCGATCATGGAGCGTCCGGTGCCATTCGAGGAGGCAACGACCTATAACAATTTCTACGAGTATGGCCTGGATAAATCTGATCCAGCAGAGCTGGCACCCGGTCGATTGAAGGCGACGCCTTGGAAAGTAAGGGTAGAAGGGCTGGTGGCCCGCCCTCGAGAATTCGATATTGATGATCTGCGTCGGCTGGCCCCCATGGAGGAGCGGATTACGCGCCTGCGTTGTGTCGAGGGCTGGTCGATGGTGATTCCCTGGATCGGCTATTCGTTATCCGAACTACTGAAACGTGTTCAGCCGTTAGGCTCTGCAAAATTTGTAGAGTTCACCACACTTGCGGACCCGAAGCAGATGCCTGGCCTGTCGTATCGCTCTTTGCAGTGGCCTTACCGCGAGGGATTACGGCTTGACGAGGCACAGCATCCGCTTTCTCTGTTGACCTTTGGGATGTATGGCGTTGCCCTGCCCGAACAAAATGGTGCGCCTATTCGGCTAGTGGTGCCGTGGAAATACGGATTTAAGAGCATCAAGTCGATTGTCAAAATTCGTCTCCTTGAGGCACAGCCATCCACACTCTGGACACTATCAGCGCCAAAGGAATATGGCTTTTATGCCAATGTGAATCCAGATGTCCCGCATCCGCGATGGTCGCAGGCGACGGAGCGGGTATTGGGCATCGGGCCCAGGGAATACTCGATCACCAATAACCTGGTGGATTTTTTATTTGCACCGCGACGCAAGACCGAGCTTTTCAATGGCTATGGTGAGCTTGTCTCCTCGATGTATGCGGGCATGGACCTGAAGACCTTCTATTGATCGACATCCGGTCTGCCTGGCGGCTGATCTGGCTGCTATGCGCACTGCCGCTGGCCGTGCTGGCGGGAAGATTATTGACCCACGATCTCGGCCCCAATCCCCAGGAGGCCATCCTGCGATATACGGGGGTCTGGAGCCTGACGCTACTCCTGGTAACGCTGGGTGTAACGCCTCTGCGACAGGCATTGCGATGGTCCGAACTGGGACAGCTTCGGCGCATGCTGGGCCTGTGGACATTCGTTTATGCCTGTGTTCATCTGTTGTCGTTCTGGGCTTTCGAGCATGAATTTAATGTCGTTGCAGTACTGAAAGATGGACTCAAACGGCCATTTGTCACGCTGGGGCTGCTGTCCTTTGCAATGCTGATACCACTTGCCCTGACATCGCATCGGGCTGCAGTCCGATGGCTTGGCCCCAACTGGAAGCGACTGCACCGTCTGATCTACCTTATCGCTGTGCTGTCTTGCATTCATTTTTTTCTGCATCGGGCAGGAAAAAATAATTTTGTAGATCCTGCCTGGGCTGCTGCAGTGACAACGCTGCTGCTTGGACTGCGGGCCTACTTGCGCAGGTAGTCAGGGATTTTTTCTGTGCCGATTAGGTCCGAAAACGCTTCCCGACGACGGATCAGATGCGCCTGGCCTTGCCGATCAACCAACACCTCAGCAGCACGAGGTCTGCTGTTGTAGTTTGAACTCATGCTCATCCCGTAGGCGCCCGCGGACAATATGGCCAGCAGATCACCCTGGACGAGACCGAGTCGGCGTTCGCGGGCGATCCAGTCGCCGCTTTCGCAGACCGGACCAACGAGGTCCCAGACCTGCTCGGGCGCGTTCTGCTTTGCCAATGGCTCAATACCATGCCAGGCCTCGTATAGGGCCGGCCGCATCAGGTCATTCATAGCAGCATCAATGATGGCGAAATTCTTATGCGTACCGGGCTTGAGCAGGTCCACCCGGGTCACCAGTACGCCAGCATTACCGACGATCGCTCGGCCGAATTCGAATAGAATTTCTGGCATGTCTCGACCGCGTATTTCCGCCCATTTGTGGAGTTTGTCGAATACAGCATTGAGCAGACTCTCAGGCGATGGTGGAGCCTCTTGGTCGTAGCAGATTCCGAGTCCGCCGCCTAGATCAAGATGATGAATCTGAATGCCTGCGGCATGGAGCCGGTCGCAGAGACCGAGTACGCGATCAATCGCATCTAAAAAAGGCGATAGGCTGGTGATCTGAGATCCGATATGACAGTCGATGCCGATCACCGATATGCCGGGCAGTGATCGGGCGCGTTGATAGACCGCTTCGGCCTGATCCATGGGAATTCCAAACTTATTGTCTTTCAGGCCGGTGGAGATATAAGGATGGGTCTGGGCGTCAATATCGGGATTCACCCGCAAGGAGACCGGCGCTGTTTTCTGCAGTGTTACGGCCACTTCAGAGATGAGGTGCAGTTCCGCCTCTGACTCTACGTTCAGACATTTGATTCCTGCCTGCAGTGCCGCCATGATTTCTAGGCGGGTTTTGCCTACGCCCGAGAAAACGATGCGATCTGCCTGTCCGCCAGCTGCGAGAACACGTTGTAGTTCGCCAAGCGATACGATGTCGAATCCTGCGCCTTCAGTGGCGAGCAGACGGATAATGGCAAGATTCGAATTGGCCTTTAGGGCATAACAGATCAGAGCGTTTTCGTTCTGGGCAGCCCCGCTAAATTGCTGATAGGCATCGATCAGTGTTCGTTCTGAGTAGACATAGACCGGTGTGCCGAACGTTGTTGCAATCTCTGTCAGTGACTGTCCATCACAACACAGCAGACCTTCGCCGTTACGTTGAAATGCCGTGCCGGCCAAGGGGCCTGATGTAAACACTGTTGGGCTCATTTTTTTGGTGGTGCGGGCGTGGCCTCCGGGGCCGGAAACTGTGGCTTGGGCAGGGTCAATGGCCCCTTCTGGCCACAGCCCACTAAAATTGTCGAGAGCACGACCGCGACGATCGGGACGGTCTTGAAACGCAAGTTGATCATGGAAGGTAAGTATGACCGAAACCGAATTTCTTGATCTGGCCAAAGCGGTCTGGGAGGAAATCGAGTCCCGCGTGGATCACTGGTCGGAGGCCGATGATGCCGATATCGAGTCCATGCGGCTGGGTCCGGTATTAGAGTTGGAGTTTCCCTCCGGCAGAAAGCTGGTGATTAATCAGCAGACACCGATGCGACAGATCTGGCTTGCCTCCCCCCGAGGCGCATTCCATTTCTCCTGGAATGGCAGCGCCTGGCAGGATACGCGACAAGGACTGGATTTCTGGGCCGTTCTGACCGAGCAGGCCTCACTTGAATTCGGCCGAACACTGCGCTGAAAGGAAAATCCTTTAGCGGAGCCCGACGCTGGCGACGCCGACGCCGGGACGGCTTTCCTGCGTGTAGTACTCCCCACTGATATTCAGCACCCCGTTGGGCATGGTGCGCGTCTGAGCGGGCGTTTTAGCCAGGGCCACCTTGGCGTATTCAATCCAGATGGGCAGGGCGAGGCCACCACCGGTCTCGCGGTCACCGAGCTTCTTCGGCTGATCGAATCCCACCCAGGCCACGCCCACCATATTGGCGTTGTAGCCGGCAAACCAGGCATCATGGGAGTCATTGGTGGTGCCGGTCTTGCCTGCAAGGTCGGTACGGCCAAGCGATAAGGCCCGCATGGCGGTTCCCGATCGAACCACTTCCTGCATCATGCTGTCCACGATAAATACATGACGCGGATCCATCACGCGTCGACTCTCTGTGCCCGCCTTGGTGGGCTGTGCTTTTGCAACGGTCTTACCTTTTAGGTCAACGATTCGATCGATCAGATATGGATTAACGCGGTAGCCGCCGTTTGCAAATACGGCATATCCGCTTGCCATCTGCATCAGGCTGACGGATCCGGCACCCAACGCCATAGTGAGATACGGCGGATTTTTTTCCGGCTCAAAACCGAACCGTGTAATGAAGTCCTGGGCGTAGCGCGGACCAATCGAGTGCAGGATGCGAATCGAGACCATATTCTTTGATTTGGCCAGACCTGTCCGCATGCTCATCGGACCATCGAATTTCCCGTCGTAGTTTTTTGGCTCCCAGGCCTGACCACCGGTCTGGCCTGGGTCAAACTGGACCGGGCTATCGTTGATGATGGTCGCGGGCGAGAAGCCTCTGTTGAGCGCGGCTGCGTAGATAAATGGCTTGAAGGCCGATCCCGGCTGCCGCCAGGCCTGCGTGACCCGGTTGAATTTGTTTCTTGTGAAATCAAAGCCGCCGACGAGTGCCCGGACAGCGCCCGTCTGAGGATTCAGTGCAACAAATCCGGATTCGACTTCCGGCAGCTGTGTAATTTCAAATTCATTGTTCGGCATTCGTGCAATGCGCACAACCGCACCCTTTCGCAGGCGTTTGGCGGGCGGCGCAACCGAAGACAGTCCGGGACTAGAAAACTTTAAGCCCTCTCCGCTGATTTCAATGCGCTGGCCGCGCGGTCTGGCGACAATCACTCGGCTGTCGCTCACGTCCATCACTACGGCGGCGAGCAGTTCATCGCTGTCGGGCCGATCGTTAAGGGCATCTTCAATCGCATCCTCGAGCGCATCACGCGAACTGGGCAGTGTGATGAAAGCCTCTGGCCCTCGCCATCCTTGGCGACGATCGTATTCCATCAGTCCGCCGCGAACAGCCTTATGGGCTGCACGCTGTTCCTCTGCGGTGATGGTGGTGTACACCGTCAGGCCACGTGTGTACGCCTCTTCCTTGTACTGATCAAATACAAGCTGACGCACCATTTCAGCGACGTAGGGCGCGCGAACCGGAAAGTCATCGATCCGTCCGATCACCGTAATCTTTTCTTTTTTTGCAGCCTCGGCCTGCCGTGGGCTGATGAGCCCCAGCTTTTCCATACGGCCCAGTACATAGTGTTGTCGCAGCGTTGCCCGGCGCAGATTGGCAGCGGGATTAAATGCCGACGGCGCCTTTGGAAGGCCTGCCAGCATGGCCGCTTCCGCTAGGCTGATTTGCGTGATTTCTTTTCCGAAGTAGGTCTGCGAGGCGGCAGCAAATCCGTAGGCCCGCTTTCCCAGATAGATCTGATTGAGGTAGAGCTCGAGGATCTGGTTTTTGGTGAGCTTGCGTTCGATTTCTGAGGCAAGCAGGACTTCGTAGATTTTTCGAGTGAAGGTTTTCTCGGAGGAGAGAAAAAAGTTTCTCGCTACCTGCATGGTGATCGTGCTGGCACCTTGGGATTTGCTGCCCGAGAATACATTGGCCACCATTGCCCGGGCGATGCCAAGAAAATCAATGCCGCGATGCTGAAAAAATGAGTCATCTTCGGCGGCCAGGATGGCCTGGACCAGTACCTTGGGCACGTCGGGCAGCCGGACAAGGCTTCGGCGTTCCTCGCCGAACTCGCCGATCAGGACCCCATCGGCGGTCAGGATGCGCAGGGGCATTTTGGGCTGATATTCAGCCACTGCATTAATGGGGGGGAGGCGTGGGGTGGCCAGCGCGATCACCAGCAGTCCAATGGCGATGATCGATACCAATCCGGCAACCAAAATCCCGAGCCAGCGCAAAACGGCACTCATAGCCCAGAGTGTATCGCCTGCTAGACTGCATTCCATGCGAAACATCGTGTTTATTGGGCTAATGGGCGCTGGCAAGACCACCGTCGGTAAGCGCTTGGCCAAGCGTCATGGGCTGCCATTTCTGGACACCGACCAGGAGATTGAGCAGCGCTGCGGCGCCACGGTTGCCACCATTTTTGATCTCGAGGGGGAGCAGGGGTTTCGACGGCGCGAGACAAAAGTGATCTCTGAGGCAATGGCCTTAGCCGGCCATGTCGTTACGACGGGTGGCGGAGCGATCCTGTCAGAGGAAAATCGTCGGGCGATTCGACAGGGGTTTGTGATCTATTTGGATGCACAGCCCCAGCACCTGTGGGCCCGCCTCAGGCAAGATACCAGTCGTCCCCTATTGCAGCAGGCGAGCGATCCTCGGGCGACGCTCGAGGAGCTCTATCGGCAACGTGACCCGTTATACCGCTCGGTTGCGGATTTGATCGTTCCGACGACGCGGGCATCGGTGTCGGTGGTCATGCGCGCGATAGAACAGGGACTAACCGATGCGGGGTTTTTTCAGCATGAAAACGCTTGATGTTGCGCTAGGAGATCGGAGCTATCCGATCTGGATTGGCTCTGGGGTCTCTGGCCTAAGGGATTGTTGGGCGCAGGCGCTGGCGCCCGGTCGGGTGGCGCTCGTCACCAATGACCGTGTCGGACCACTCTATGCCCACGACATCGCGGCACAGCTTCGCGCCTGGGGCTATACCGTCGTGGTGATTACGCTGCCTGACGGTGAGCAATTTAAAGACTGGGCAAATCTCAATGCGATTTTTGATGGCCTGATGGCGCATCGTTTCGAGCGCGGCGAGACCTTGGTGGCATTGGGCGGCGGAGTTGTGGGGGATATGGCGGGATTTGCTGCCGCCTGTTACCAGCGCGGCATGCGGTTTGTACAGATGCCGACCACCTTACTTGCCCAGGTCGATTCATCTGTAGGCGGCAAGACAGCGATCAATCATCCTCTTGGCAAGAACATGATTGGCGCGTTCTATCAGCCCGCAGCTGTGCTGATTGATACCGATACGTTGCGCAGCCTGCCCGACCGTGAGCTCAGCGCGGGGATGGCTGAGGTAATCAAGTATGGCTGTATCCTGGATGCAGAGTTTTTTTCTTGGCTTGAACAACATCTCGATGCACTCTTGGCCCGCGATGCTTCGGCGTTAATGCATGCGATTACACGCTCATGTGCGCTGAAGGCACAGGTGGTCTCGGCCGACGAGCGTGAGTCCGGATTGCGCGCGATTTTAAATTTTGGCCATACCTTTGGCCATGCCATTGAGGCGGGTCTGGGCTATGGTGAGTGGCTTCACGGAGAGGCGGTCGGCTGTGGAATGGTGGTTGCTGCGGCCTTGTCTAACCGGCTTGGCGGCATTTCGGCTGACCAGCAACTGCGCATCGAGAAGTTGGTGTCACGTGCTCGCCTGCCAATTCGGCCGCCCGACTGGCCCGCCTCGCAATATCTTGGCCACATGTCGCATGACAAGAAGGCACAGTCAGGACGTATTCGCTATGTTGTGCTTCGCAGCATGGGCCATGCCGAAACCCGGGTGGTCGATGACAATTTAATTACCGAGATTTTAGAAAAAGCGATTGCATCCGGGACAGACTCGGGCGCATGATGTAATCGACTAGTTCCCGTGAGGAATTCATGGCGAGACAGGCCCGAGATGCGCGCCCCGGAAGAACCTACCACTTGGTTCAGCGTGGACATGATCGTGCCGAAATTTTCCGCGACGATCAGGATCGTAAGTCCTACCTGGAGTCTTTTCTGCAGGCGGCCATCGGATTTGGTCTGCGGGTGCATGCCTACTGTCTTTTGAAAAGCGAAGCGCACTGGCTTGTCACGCCACAGCGGGCGGATGCGATGGCCGATGTCGTGCAGCAGGTGGGGCGAAGTTATGTCAGGCGGTTTAACTCCCGTTGGTCCCGGCAGGGCACCCTCTGGGAGGGTCGCTATCGAGCCTACTGGATTGATGAGGCTGCCTATGGATTGTCGGTGCAAAGAGCCATCGAATCCTTGCCCAGTCGAGAGGGGCTGGTGACACGCCCGATGGAATGGCGCTGGTCGAGTCTGGGAGTGCATGTGGGCCAGGGTTCAGAGCCCCGTATGGCTGCCTTGCCCGGCTACTGGGCGCTGGGCAACACCCCATTTGAGCGGGAAGAAAAATATCTGGCCGCCATTGATCAGGTGTTGTCAGAAGCCGTTTGGGAAAACATTCGTAAGGGCCTGGCCAGCGGGAGACCCTGGGCAACAGAGGAGATGATGGCCGGACTGTCTGCCGAGGAGCGCGCCCGATGGATGCGGCGGCCACGCGGCCGCCCGGCTAAAAGTTCGGGTGATAATCCCTTTTAATGATTTGTCCCCATTTAAAGTCAGCGCCAATTTAAGCGACTAAAAATTTTGATCTGACCCTATTTATTATTCAGATTTTATAAGGGTTCAGACTGATTTTTTATTGATGCGAAGGACGACTCACCGCTATAGTGGTCGGCCCAAATTATTTATTGCTACGCATCATGATCTCTGCCCAAGGCCTCTACGATCCCCAAAACGAACATGACTCTTGTGGCGTTGGTTTTGTCGCCCACATCAAGGGCAATCAGTCCCACGACATCGTTGCCCAGGGCCTGAGCATTCTGCGCAACCTCGATCATCGGGGCGCCGTCGGCGCCGATGCGTTGATGGGAGATGGCGCCGGAATCCTGATTCAGATTCCCGATGCGTACTTTCGGCAGGAGATGGCCAAGCAGGGCATCGGCCTGCCCCCGCCCGGAGAGTATGGCGTCGGACAGATCTTCCTTCCGAAGGAGAGCGCGTCACGGCTCGCCTGCGAGCAGGAGCTTGAGCGTGCAGTGAGGGCGGAAGGGCAGGTGGTCCTGGGCTGGCGGGATGTGCCGACCAATCGCGAGATGCCGATGTCCCCACGGGTACGGGCCAAGGAGCCCGTGATGCGGCAGATTTTCATTGGCCGCGGTGCGGATGTGATTGTGCAAGACGCCCTTGAGCGAAAGCTGTATGTGATTCGTAAAACTGCTTCGAGTGCGATCCAACGGCTCAAGCTCACGCACAGTAAAGAATATTACGTGCCGAGCATGTCAAGCCGAACGATCGTCTATAAAGGACTGCTGCTGGCAGATCAGGTCGGTGAGTATTACCTGGACCTACAAGATCCGAGGTGCGTGTCCGCATTGGCGCTCGTGCATCAGCGCTTCTCGACCAATACGTTTCCACAGTGGTCGTTGGCCCACCCGTATCGGATGGTGGCCCACAACGGTGAAATCAATACAGTGAAGGGCAATTACAACTGGATGCGCGCGCGTGAGGGCGTGATGAGCTCTCCTGTGCTGGGCGCAGACCTTCAGAAGCTCTACCCCATCAGTTTTGCGGGCCAATCGGATACGGCAACTTTCGACAACTGTCTGGAGCTTCTGGTGGCCTCAGGCTATCCCATGGCGCAGGCGGCGATGATGATGATTCCTGAGCCTTGGGAGCAGCACACCACAATGGATGAAGCCCGTCGGGCCTTCTATGAATATCACGCTGCGATGCTCGAACCATGGGATGGCCCTGCTTCGATTGTGTTTACGGATGGCCGACAGATTGGCGCCACGTTAGACCGTAATGGCCTGCGGCCATCGCGCTACTGTGTGACGGACGATGACCTGGTCATCATGGCATCTGAATCCGGCGTCTTGCCAGTGCCGGAATCACGCATCGTGCGCAAATGGCGTCTGCAGCCGGGCAAGATGTTTCTGATCGACCTCGAGCAGGGCCGAATGATCGATGATGAAGAGCTGAAGTCCTCGCTCTCCAAGGCCAAGCCCTATCAGCAGTGGATTGAGAATCTGCGGATTCGACTTGATTCGCTTGGCGGGTCGGACCAGCGTAGTCCCGAGCCTGGGCAGGTGGACATTCTCGATCGACAGCAGGCATTCGGCTACACCCAGGAGGACATCAAGTTTCTGATGGCCCCGATGGCTGCCAACGGCGAAGAGGCGATCGGTTCAATGGGCAATGACTCGCCGCTTGCGGTGCTGTCCGATAAAAACAAGCCGCTTTATAACTATTTCAAGCAGCTCTTCGCCCAGGTGACCAATCCACCGATTGATCCGATTCGAGAGGCGATTGTGATGTCGCTGGTTTCCTTTATCGGTCCGCGTCCAAATCTTCTGGATATCAATCAGGTCAATCCGCCACTGCGGCTCGAGGTGAGCCAGCCGATTCTTGATTTTGCGGATATGCGGCGACTCAAGGATATCGAGCAGCACACCCAGGGGAAGTTTAAAAGCCATGTGCTCGATATCACTTACCCCCTGGACTGGGGCCGTGAGGGCGTGGAGGCCAAGCTTGCATCGTTGTGTGCCGAGGCGACGGATGCCATTCAATCCGGAAAAAATATTCTGATTGTCAGTGATCGGAACGTGGGTCCGGCGGCGGTCGCGGTGCCGGCGCTGTTGGCCTGCTCTGCGATTCATCAGCATTTGGTACGTGAGGGCAAGCGCACCCTGGCGGGGCTGGTGGTTGAGACTGGTTCCGCCCGCGAGGTGCATCACTTTGCCGTACTGGCAGGCTATGGCGCCGAGGCCGTGCATCCATATCTTGCGATGGAATCATTGGTGCAGATGCATCGGGATCTTCCAGGGGACCTATCGGCTGAAAAAGCCATTGCCAATTATGTAAAAGCAATTGGCAAGGGGCTCTCCAAGATCATGTCCAAGATGGGCATCAGTACCTATATGTCTTATTGTGGGGCAGCGATTTTTGAGGCGATTGGCATTAATCGCGAGACCATCGAGCAATACTTCACGGGCACCTCCAGTCAGGTCGAAGGCATTGGTGTTTTTGAGATTGCCGAAGAGGCGATTCGGATGCACCAGCTTGCCTTTGGCAACGACCCGGTGCTGGCCACTATGTTGGATACCGGTGGCGAGTACGCCTGGCGGACACGTGGTGAGGCGCACATGTGGACTCCGGATGCGATTGCCAAGCTACAGCATTCGACCCGCGCGAACAACTGGAACACCTATAAGGAATATGCCCAGATCATCAATGACCAGAGCCGCCGTCATATGACGCTGCGCGGGTTGTTTGAATTTAAGGTGGATCCCTCTCGGGCGATCTCTCTGGATGATGTAGAGCCTGCGAAGGAGATTGTGAAGCGGTTTGCGACCGGCGCAATGTCGTTGGGATCTATTTCGACTGAGGCCCATACCACGCTCGCCATCGCGATGAATCGTATTGGCGGAAAAAGCAATACCGGTGAAGGTGGTGAGGATCAGAACCGCTATCGCAATGAACTAAAAGGTATTCCAATTACAGAGGGTACGCGTGTCTCCGATGTGATTGGCAAGGATGTCATCGCGGTGGACTATGCGCTGTCGGCAGGTGACTCCCTCCGTTCGAAGATTAAACAGGTGGCCTCGGGCCGGTTCGGGGTGACGGCAGAGTATCTGGTGTCTGCTGATCAGATCCAGATCAAAATGGCCCAAGGCGCGAAACCCGGCGAGGGTGGACAGCTGCCGGGAGGCAAGGTCTCAGACTACATCGGCAAGCTGCGACATTCGGTGCCCGGTGTGGGCCTGATTTCACCGCCGCCCCACCATGACATTTACTCAATCGAAGATCTGGCACAGCTCATCCATGACCTGAAAAACGTTGCGCCTCATGCATCGATTTCCGTCAAGCTGGTGTCGGAGGTGGGTGTAGGCACTGTTGCTGCCGGGGTGGCGAAGGCAAAAAGCGATCATGTGGTGATTGCCGGCCATGATGGCGGCACTGGCGCATCGCCATGGTCGTCGATCAAGCATGCGGGTACGCCCTGGGAGATTGGCCTCGCGGAGACGCAGCAGACCCTGGTGCTCAATGGCCTGCGTAATCGGATTCGCGTCCAGGCCGATGGCCAGATGAAGACCGGCCGCGATGTTGTGATCGGTGCGCTCTTAGGTGCGGATGAGTTTGGTTTTGCCACTGCACCGCTGGTGGTTGAGGGATGCATCATGATGCGCAAATGCCATCTGAATACCTGCCCGGTCGGTGTTGCGACCCAGGACCCGGAACTGCGCAGGAAATTTTCAGGCAAGCCCGAGCATGTCGTGAACTATTTCTTCTTCATTGCAGAAGAGGTCCGGCAGATCATGGCCCAACTGGGGATTGCGAGTTTCAATGACCTGATTGGAAGGGTTGACCTGCTGGACACCCGCAGGGGTGTCGCCCACTGGAAGGCCCAAGGCCTCGACTTCTCCAGGCTCTTTTTTAAGCCAGCCGAGACCGATACGAAGGTCGTCTACCACAGTGAGGTCCAGGACCACGGACTCGATAAATCGCTTGATCATGTTTTGATTGCAAAGTCCAAGGGTGCAATCGAAACAGGTGAGCGCGTCCAGTTCATGGAAGTCGCCCGCAACGTGAATCGCACGGTCGGTGCAATGCTTTCGGGCGAAGTCACCCGTCATCACCCGGATGGGCTGCCGGATGACACGATCCGTATTCAGCTCGAGGGCACCGGTGGCCAGTCCTTCGGCGCGTTTCTGTGCAAGGGCATCACGTTGTACCTGATCGGTGATGCCAACGATTACACCGGCAAGGGCCTATCGGGCGGACGTGTCGTCGTCCGTCCGAGTATCGATTTTCGTGGAGTCGCCCACGAGAACATCATTGTGGGCAATACCGTGCTCTACGGCGCAACATCGGGTGAGGCGTTTTTCAGTGGCGTGGCCGGAGAGCGTTTTGCTGTTCGCCTCTCCGGGGCGACCGCCGTTGTCGAGGGCACCGGAGATCACGGCTGCGAATATATGACGGGTGGCCGGGTGGTGGTGCTCGGTAAGACCGGCCGAAATTTTGCTGCGGGAATGTCGGGCGGTTTTGCGTATATCTATGACGAAGATGGCGGGTTTGAAAAACGTTGTAATACCGCCATGGTAGCGCTCGAAAAGCTTCCGCCAGAGGATGATTCGTCGTTGAAGAAACTCATCGAGGACCATCATCGCTGGACTGGCAGCCGCAAGGCCCGCGACATTCTCGATCATTGGGCCAGCGCCCGTGAGCATTTTGTCAAAGTCTTTCCGCATGAATATCGCCGCGCCCTGGCAGAGATGGCGCAGAAAAAGGCAGCATCAACAGAGAAGGTGGCCGCATAAATGGGCAAGATCACTGGATTTATGGAGTTCGAGCGGCTCGAGGAAGGCTATCTTCCGGTAGAGCAACGTCTAAAAAACTACAAGGAATTTGTAATTGCCCTGGATGATGGGCAGGCGAAAACCCAGGCGGCCCGTTGTATGGACTGCGGCACCCCGTTTTGTAACAACGGCTGCCCAGTGAACAACATCATTCCTGACTTTAATGATCTTGTCTTCCGTCAGGATTGGCGGCATGCATTAGATGTGCTGCATTCGACGAATAACTTCCCCGAGTTTACTGGCCGTATTTGTCCCGCCCCCTGCGAGGCCGCCTGTACGCTGAATGTCAACGATGATCCGGTAGGCATCAAATCGATTGAGCATGCAATTATCGACCGGGGCTGGGCCGAGGGGTGGGTGGTCCCTCAGCCTCCCAGCAACAAGACCGGCAAACATGTGGCGGTGATTGGTTCGGGCCCGGCCGGCCTTGCTGCTGCCCAGCAGCTTGCGCGTGCCGGACACTCGGTGACGCTCTTCGAAAAAAACGATCGTGTTGGTGGGCTGTTGCGATATGGAATTCCCGACTTCAAGATGGAAAAACATCACATTGACCGTCGGGTCGAGCAAATGCAGGCCGAAGGGGTCGTCTTTAAAACCGGGGTGCTGGTGGCCGAGCTGCCCAAGGACACCAAGGTGACCAACTGGGCCAAGGAGACAATTGCGCCGCGTCAGCTGCTCGAGCAGTTTGACGCTGTGCTGCTTGCGGGCGGCGCAGAGCAGCCCCGTGATCTTCCGGTTCCCGGGCGGGACCTGAAGGGCGTCCACTTCGCCATGGAGTTTTTGCCTCAGCAAAATAAGATCAACGCCGGCGACGCACTGGATCAGCAGATTCGTGCAGACGGCAAGCATGTCATCGTCATTGGCGGCGGTGATACAGGCTCGGACTGCGTGGGCACATCGAATCGACATGGTGCCGCAAGCGTGACCCAGTTTGAATTGATGCCACAGCCGCCGGAGCATGAAAACAAACCTCTGATCTGGCCATACTGGCCAATCAAAATGCGGACCTCATCAAGCCACGAAGAGGGCTGTGAGCGGGCCTTTGCGATCGCCACCAAAGAATTCATAGGTGAGAACGGCCGCGTGAAGGCGTTAAAGTCGGTCCACGTGGAATGGAAAGACGGCAAGATGGTCGAGATCCCGGGCACTGAGAAAACGATGCCGGCAGATCTCGTGCTGCTTGCAATGGGGTTCGTGTCTCCGATCGGTTCAATACTTGAGGCCTTTGGCGTGGATAAGGATGCGCGCGGCAATGCGAAGGCCAGCACCGATGGCGATCGTTGCTATGCCACGAATGTGAAAAAAGTTTTTGCAGCCGGCGATATGCGTCGTGGCCAGTCTCTGGTGGTATGGGCAATCCGCGAAGGCCGTCAGGCCGCCCGAGCTGTAGATGAGTATTTAATGGGCGTCTCGGCACTGCCTCGATGAAATCGCGTCTGCCGAATGTGGGTACGACCATCTTTACGGTGATGTCGGCCCTCGCCCGCGAGCATGGCGCAGTGAATCTTGGACAAGGGTTCCCGGACTTTGATCCCGATGATGCGCTCTTAGATGCAGTGAATGCGGCCATGCGATCGGGCCACAATCAGTATGCGCCGCTCAATGGCTGGCCTGGCCTGTGTCAGGCGGTTTCCGACAAGGTGGATGCCTTATATGGCCGTCGTTATGAGGCCGAGACCGAGGTCATGATTACCGCGGGCGCAACCCAGGCCATCATGACCGCAGTGCTGGCGCTCGTGCATCCGGGTGATGACGTGATGGTGATGGAGCCCGTCTATGACAGCTACATTCCGAGCATCCTATTGGCAGGCGCCCGGCCCGTGGGTATCCCGATGACACGTCAGTATCGGATTGACTGGGATCGGGTTGCAGACTCGATCACCCCGAAAACGCGGGTGCTCATGATTAATTCTCCGCACAATCCATCGGGCATGATTCTGCGCGATGCGGACATGCGGGCCCTGCAGGAGATTGTTGTTCGTCATGATCTGCTGGTGATCTCTGACGAGGTCTATGAGCATATGATCTTTGATGGTGAACCGCATAAGAGTGCCAGTTGTTACCCAGCGCTGGCTGAGCGCTCGATTGTGGTCTCTTCATTCGGAAAGACATTTCATGTCACCGGCTGGAAGGTCGGCTCTGTTGTCGCCCCGAAGGCCATCATGGCCGAGTTTCGAAAAGTCCACCAGTTCAATGTCTTTGTCACCAATAGCGTGATGCAGGTAGGACTAGCCGCCTATATGCAATCGCCACAGCGTTATCTTGGATTGCCGACGTTTTATCAACGTAAACGTGATTTTTTCCGAGAGGGCCTCTCTCGGACCCCATTTAAGCTGTATCCCTGCGAGGGTACATTTTTTCAGCTCGTGGATTACTCAGCGCTATCCGATAAGACCGAGGTTGAGTTTTCCCAATGGCTGACCAGGGAGATTGGCGTTGCCGCAATACCGCTCTCCTCGTTTTATCAGAATCCGGTAGAAAACAAGACCGTTCGGTTTTGTTTCGCCAAAAAAGAAGACACGCTCTCACGGGCGATTGATCGGCTTGCCCGGCTGGGATGACACTGCAGTCTTCGCCCACGATGGTCTTTGTTGATCTGGAGACCACGGGGGCTACGGCAACCCGTGATCGCATCACCGAGATTGGTATCGTGGAGCTCTCTGAGCAAGGGATCAGCCGATACAGTCAGCTGGTCAATCCTCAGGCACGTATCCCTGAATTTATTCAACGGCTGACGGGCATCACCGAGGATATGGTGGCCGATGCGCCGACATTTGAGGCGCTTGCGCCCGGCCTGATAGAACGGCTCAGCGGCAGGCTCTTTGTTGCCCACAATGCCCGTTTTGACTATGGATTTCTTAAAAACGAGTTCAAGCGTGTCGGAATTGATTTTCGTGCGCGGGTGTTGTGCACTGTTAAATTGTCTCGGGCGCTTTATCCCCAGGAGACTCGCCACAATCTCGATGCACTCATGGCACGCCATGGACTGAAGAGTTCGGATCGCCATCGTGCGCTGGCCGATGCCGATTTAATTGCCCAGTTCTGGCAGAAACTCCGCGAGGAATTTCCGCATGATCAGCTTCAGGAGCTTGTCATGCGCCTGTCTGCTCGGCCGGCGCTGCCATCGCATCTCGATCCGGATCTGCCTGAGCAGATTCCTGAATCCCATGGGGTTTACATTTTTTATGGCGACGATAATTTTCCGCTCTATGTCGGCAAGAGTAACAACCTACGAAAACGGGTGTTGTCACACTTTTCCTCCGATCATATCCGGGGCAAGGAGCTGAGCCTATCGTTACAGGTCCGTCGAGTCGATTGGATTGAGACTCCTGGTGAGATCTCTGCCTTGTTAAAAGAATCTGCGCTGATCAAAGAACTACTGCCCAGCCACAACACGCGGCTTCGCCGAAATAAGGAGCTCTGCTCTTGGCGCATCCCTGCAGGCTACGGCGCGCTGGCTAAGGACGATGGGCTGCAATCGCCGTCGAGACCTGCGCTTCAGGCAGAGCTCGTCTGGGCCCGTGACCTAAATTTTGGTAGTCAGCCCGACCTCTTCGGTATTTTCCGATCACAGAAGGATGCTCTGACCATGCTGTCTGAGCTCGCCCAGCAGGAAAAACTCTGCAAGGCCTTACTCGGACTGGAGAAAACAAGGCCAGGTGCCGCCTGTTTTGGCGTGCAGCTGCGGGCCTGCAGGGGCGCCTGCATCGGCACTGAGTCACCGAGTCTGCATCATGCACGTCTGCTGATGGCCATGGCGCGGCACCGTATTCCGACCTGGCCCTATCCAGGACCGATTGGACTCCGAGAGGCAGAGGTGCTGCATTTGGTGGACGCATGGTGTTACCTGGGCACCGCCTCGCGGGAAGAGGACGTTCACGAGATGCTCGAGTCTGGGCGGCCCACTTTTGATCTTGATGTTTATAAGATTCTTCGGAAGGCGTTGCGGGTGCTGCCCGCTATCGCGTTATAGATTTGTTCCGTAAGATTCCTGGCCATGGAGACAAAGAAATTCTCGATCGGAAGAATCCAGCAGGCGGATTACCAGTCGGGCCGGCAGCAGCTCGACCTGCACTTCAACGACGGAAGTATTCGGTCGTATAAGTCGGTCCCCGGGGAGGTCTGGCGACGCCTATGCCAATCACCCAACCCGACCACGTACTGGGAGGATCGCATTGCCGAGGAATATCCCCATGTACGCGGACAATCGAACACCGGCATAGACGAGGCAAGAAAAAAGTTGGATGACCTCTTTGGCTGATCTCCATTCGGCGTCGCAAGAGAGAGAGGATCGGCTCCCGGGTGTGCGGGAGATGCGGCGTCGACTTGTGCGGGCGGCGGTCGCACTCCCACTCTCTGGGCCGATATTGGCTGCAGGTCAGGACCGCAGAGATTCGACTTACGTCTCGACGCTGCAGCGGGGCCATTGTGTGGTGTTGATTCGGCATGCCCAGACGGTTTCAGGAATTGGAGATCCGCCCGGCATGCGGCTGGATGACTGCAGCAGTCAGCGCGATCTCTCAGAGGAGGGGAGAGCGCAGTCCAGGCGACTGGGCCAGTGGTTCAGACAGCATGGCCTGACGCCTTCTCGTGTGCGTTCAAGTCAGTGGTGTCGTTGTCTGAACACGGCCAAAGAAGCTTTTAGTGAAAAGAATTTCGGCACGATGTTGCGTGTAGAACCATGGACTGCGTTGAACTCGTTCTTCCAGGGCCAAGGAAATCGAGAGGCACAGCTTGCCGAGGCGACGGAGGCGGCCCGGCTGATTGCGGGGCGAAAATCCGACGGCCAATTTGAAGTCTGGGTCACGCATCAGGTGACGGTCTCTGCGCTTACCGGCCACTGGCCGAGCATGGGGGAAATGTTGGTTGCAGCCTATGACAGTCCAGGCCGACCGTTCAAGATTCTGGCCTCAGGCCTGGCGTTTTAACAGGCTACCCAGGTAACGGCCGGTGTGGCTCGCCGGGCATGCTGCAATGTCCTCGGGGCTGCCGGTGGCCACCACAGCGCCTCCGCCATCACCTCCCTCGGGGCCGAGGTCGATAATCCAGTCGGCGGTTTTGATCACATCCAGGTTATGTTCGATCACCACCAGGGTGTTGCCCGCATCCCGCAGGGCATGAAGCACCTTGAGCAGTAATGCGATGTCATGAAAATGGAGTCCGGTGGTCGGCTCATCCAGTATGTAGAGCGTTTTTCCTGTGTCTCTTTTCGAGAGCTCCTGTGACAGCTTGACCCGTTGTGCCTCTCCACCTGATAAGGTGGTCGCACTCTGTCCGAGTTTGATGTAGCCCAGACCGACATCGATCAATGTCTGCAGTCGTCGTGACACATTGGGCACAGCCCGAAAAAACTCCATGGCCTGCTCGATGGTCAACTCAAGTACTTCGGCAATATTCTTGCCTCGGTAGCGCACATCCAGGGTCTCCCGGTTATAGCGCAGGCCGTGGCAGACATCGCAGGGCACATAGACATCAGGCAGAAAATGCATTTCCACGCGCACCAGGCCATCGCCTTGGCAGGCCTCACAGCGCCCCCCTTTGACGTTAAAGGAGAATCGGCCTGTGTCATAGCCACGCTCCCGGGCGGTGGTGGTCTGGGCAAACAGCTCGCGAATCGGGGTAAAAAGCCCGGTGTAGGTGGCTGGATTACTGCGCGGTGTGCGCCCAATTGGGCTCTGGTCGACACTGATCACTTTATCGAAGTGATCAAGACCTTCAATCGCGTCGACACCGGCCGGCTCTACGTTTGCACCATAGATTTTTTTTGCTGCTGCTGCGACCAGTGTGTCGTTAATCAGGGTTGATTTTCCGGAGCCAGACACGCCTGTGATGCAGACCATGAGGCCACAAGGAATCTCTGCGGTGATGTGCTTCAGATTGTTGCCGTGTGCACCCAAGAGTCTGAGCCAGCGGTCACCCGGCCGTCGCCGATCCGGCGGGCTGCTGATGCTGCGTTGTCCGCTGAGATATTGGCCGGTGAGTGAGCGGGGTTCGGCCATGATGGCCTGAACATCTCCCTGCGCAATGAGCTCGCCGCCATGTTCGCCCGCACCTGGCCCCATGTCGATGACAACATCTGCTGCGCGGATAGCATCTTCGTCGTGCTCTACAACGATCACGGTATTGCCGAGATCGCGCAGTCGGCACAGGGTGCTCAGCAGCCGATCGTTATCGCGCTGATGTAGCCCGATCGAGGGCTCGTCCAACACATACATCACGCCGGAAAGCCCAGCACCGATCTGGCTCGCGAGTCGAATGCGCTGACTCTCACCGCCCGATAGGGTGGCTGCCGGCCGTTCAAGTGTCAGATAGTCCAGCCCGACATTGATCAGAAAGCCAAGGCGAGTGGAAATTTCAGACAGAATTTTCTCTCCAATCGCTGCGCGCATGCCGCTGAGTTCGAGATGGGCGAGCTGATCTGCCGCCTGCTTCAGGGGCATCCTTAATAGACTGGGGAGGTCGATGTCATGGCCGGGCGCACCGACCCGCACAAAGCGTGCCTCCGGCTTTAGCCGTGAGCCCGCACAGGAAGGACAGTCGTGCATGCTGCGGTAGCGTCCCAGTTCTTCTTTCACCGTTGTGGAATCGGTCTCTCGCCAACGACGCTCCAAATTCGGCAGGATTCCCTCAAATGGATGTTGGCGGGTCACCAGAGTGCCGCGGTCTCCCGGGTACTTTAGGGGTAAGGATTCTTCACCTGAGCCAAAGAGCAGCACCATACGCACGGATTCCGGCAGCTGTTCAAAGGGTGATTCAAGATCAAAACCATAATGGTCTGACAGGCTTTGCAGCAGCTGAAAATAAAACGCATTGCGACGATCCCAGCCTTTGATTGCGCCTGACGCGAGGCTTAGGTGGGGAAATTGCACCACACGTTTGACATCAAAAAACTCAACCGACCCAATTCCGTCACACTCGGGACATGCGCCTGCGGGGTTGTTAAAGGAAAAGAGCGCCGGCTCCAGGTCCTTTAGGCTAAATCCGCACTCTGGGCAGGAGAAGGTTGTCGAAAATACATGCTCAGCCGCTGAGCCGTCGTCCTTCGAATGTTCGGGCACGCACAACACGATGGCCCGCCCATTGCCGAGGCGCAGTGCTGTTTCAAGAGACTCTGCGAGGCGTTGGCCTATATCGGGCTTGGCGCGAAGTCGATCGACAACAACGTCTAACGAGTGTTTTTGATTTTTATTGAGCGCACCAATCTGGTCGATATCGCAGATGACTGGCGTCTGATGCTCAGTCTGAATTCGGAGCCGGACAAATCCTTGTGCGCGCAGGCTCTGGATCAGATCGGTGTGTTCGCCTTTGCGTTGCGACAGCATCGGTGCAAGCACGCTTAGCCGAGAATGCGCCGGCCATGTCAGCATCTGATCGACCATCTGTGACACGGTTTGGGATTCCAGTCGATGCCGGGGATGGGAAGGGCAGTGGGGCACGCCCGCCCGGGCAAACAACAGCCTGAGGTAGTCATGAATCTCGGTCACCGTGCCCACCGTCGATCGCGGATTATGGCTAGAGGCTTTTTGCTCAATTGAAATGGCCGGCGACAACCCTTCAATCAGATCGACGTCGGGCTTCTCCATCAGCTGAAGAAACTGCCGTGCATAGGCCGATAGCGATTCAACATAGCGCCGTTGGCCTTCGGCATATAGGGTGTCAAAGGCGAGTGATGACTTGCCAGATCCAGAAAGTCCGGTAATCACAACGAGTTGATGCCGGGGTATATCGACATCAATATTTTTTAGATTGTGGGTTCGGGCGCCCCGAACCCGAATGGCTGAATGCATGTATGGGTGTCTTGAAAATCGGACCCGGCCCGACCACAGGGGCCGGTTAATGGCCAATCGACTACTATAACCGTTGGTTATGACAAGAGCATCTTCCCGGATCCGATTCACTGCGCAGGAGTGGCGTGCCTGTCTGGCCCTCTCGATGCTGTATGGCCTGCGCATGCTCGGCCTCTTTCTTGTATTTCCTGTGCTCGCGGCAGAGTCCCAAGGCCTTCAGGGGGGCAGTGACCCACTGTGGGTGGGCATTGCCGTTGGTGTGTATGGGCTGACTCAGGCAATGCTTCAGATTCCTTTTGGCATGGCCTCTGACCGTTATGGCCGGCGTCGGGTCATCTTGATTGGGCTGGGCATTTTCGCTGTGGGCAGTTTTATCGCTGCCGGATCGAATTCAATTGTCTGGCTATCGGTGGGACGAGCGCTCCAAGGGGCCGGTGCGATATCGGCGGCGGTGACTGCATTTCTCGCCGACTCGACACGGGATGAAGTGCGCACACGGGCGATGGCGTTGATCGGCGGCACCATTGGCCTTGCCTTTGCACTGTCGCTTGTCGTGGCCCCTGTCTTATCGTCGATGCTGGGCATCTCAGGTTTATTTTGGATGACTGGGCTATTGGTGCTCGGCGCTATGATCCCAGTGGGCCGAATGGCGGAGCCGGCCCGTCGAAGGCAGACCGACTATTCATGGGCCCGCGCGCGGGCGACTGTTCTGCACAATGGCCAGCTGATGCGATTGAATCTTGGAATTTTTATGATTCACATGACCCAGACGGCAATTTTTGTAGTGGTTCCCCTGGCCTTGATTCAGATGGGCCTGGCCCTGCCCGATCATTGGCAGCTCTACCTGCCGGTGGTGGTGCTGTCCTTCGTGCTCATGCTGCTGCCGATTCTCTGGGCCGAGCGGACCGGGCGCAGCAGACCGGCATTTCTTTCGGCGATCGGTCTGATGGGGATTTCGATTTTTTCATTCGCCGTCGTGCCGCAGAGTCTGTGGGTCTGGGCACTGGTGCTGCTGGCATTTTTCACGTCGTTTAATGCCCTGGAGGCTTTTCTGCCGTCTTGGGTGTCGCGCCTTGCGCCACAGGAGCATCGGGGACTTGCCCTTGGGGTCTATAACACCACGCAGTCTTTGGGCCTGTTCTCGGGCGGGCTGCTTGGCGGGGTGATGGCCAAGGCCTTCGGCTCCAGCGCGGTCTATCTGGCCTGTGCTGCGACAATCCTGCTTTGGGGCATGATCTCATTTGGGCTGCGGGAGCTTGGCCCTCGCCACCCCCGTGCAGCCTAGACGAATGCCATATCGTCAGGCGCCGAGTTTCTGCGCATGCTGTGGCCTGTCCCAATACCGGGCGTTTTTCAGGAGATGAATCTATGTTGATGGTTGGAGTTGCAAGAGTTGGGAATGAGCCCGTGGCGCGGTATACCCCGGATGGCAAGCCCGTCATGGATATTTCGCTGGCGTTTGATTACGGCCGCAAGGGCGGTGATGGCCGTCGTCCGACCCAGTGGGTCAACGCCACCATGTGGGGCGAGCGGGTGGAGCGCCTGCAGCCTTACCTGTCAAAAGGATCACAGGTCTTCGTGACATTGTCCGAGCCGCATATTGAGACCTACGAGAAAAAAGATGGCAGTGGCCAGGGCTTCTCGCTTCGGGCCAGGCTCACCGAGCTCGAATTTGTGGGGGGGCGGCGTGACGAGTCAGCGGGTGATACGGCCGATGCATCTGGCGCCCCTTCGGCATCGTCCCGCCCCGCGAAGGCTGCGGCCAAGGCGCCCGGTTTTGACGACCTCGACGACGATATTCCGTTTTAGTTTTCAGAGGGCCCCTTGCTGGGCCCTGGCCACCTGGTGCGTGGCCCATTTCGTAGCACTGTCGGGTAAAATCGCTGGCTTTCCCAAGGCGCCGCATTCGCGGCGCGCGTTTTTTGAGCTCAGCACACCGCCATGCCGATTTACCCATATCGATGCGAGAACTGCGGGTTCCAGAAGGACGCCCTGCAGAAATTGTCCGACCCGCCGCTGCGGGACTGTCCTGAGTGCGGACAGGCCCGGCTTGCGCGGCAGCTCACGGCCGCCGGATTCTCACTGAAGGGTTCGGGCTGGTATGTGACGGATTTTCGTAACTCAGGACAGCCATCCAATCCGAAGGCCGCACAAACGGCAGCCCCCGGCGCAGAATCCGCGGCAGCGACGTCGTCTGACAGTCCGGCGGCGACTCCTTCCTCTTCTGGCGCAGCAACTGCCGCCAACGGCGCAGCAGCTGCAGCGACCGGTGCTGCGTCGTCTGCGTCCGGCGCATCGGGCTCAGCCACATCAAGTTCTGTCACCCCGTCGGCATCGTCCGGCGCTTAACAGGCCCCCATGCAGATCGTCCGCACCCATTTCAAACGCTACCTGCTTGCGGGCCTGCTGCTGTGGACGCCGTTATCGATCACGGTCTGGGTGATCACCTGGGCATTCGATGTATTGGATAGCGTGCTGCCGGTCGCGCTGCGATCGGAGGTCCTCTTCGGGGTGCATATCCCGGGCTTTGGCGTATTGGTCGTACTGCTCCTCATTTTGTTGACGGGTTTTCTTGCCGCGAATTTGATCGGCCAGAAATTGGTGGAGATCTGGGAAGGCGTGATGAATCGAATCCCGCTGTTCAGATCGATCTACTCCTCCGTCAAGCAGGTGAGCGATACCATCCTGTCGCCGAACGGCCAGGCATTTCGTCAGGCCGTGCTGGTGCAGTATCCCCGTCAGGGCTCTTGGACGATCGGATTTCTCACGGGTACGCCATCCTCGGATGTGGCGGCGCATCTGCCAGCAGATTGTGTCTCCGTTTATGTGCCGACAACCCCAAACCCGACGTCAGGCTTTTTTCTGATGATGCCCCGTGCGGATGTCGTTGAATTATCAATCGGCGTCGATGCTGCCTTGAAGTATGTAGTGAGCATGGGCACCGTTCCTCCAATGTCCTCGCGGCCGAAATCCTAAAGCCGCGTTTTCTTTTGATTCCATTGAATTCAGGAAGCGCCATGCGATCCCATTACGCCGGCTCGGTCTGCGCCGAACAACTTGGTCAACACGTCACGCTCTGCGGCTGGGTGCATCGCAGGCGCGACCATGGCGGCGTGATCTTTATCGATCTGCGTGATCGTGAGGGGCTGGCGCAGGTCGTGTGTGATCCCGACCGTCCCGAAATGTTCAAGACTGCTGAGACGCTGCGCAATGAGTTCTGTATTCAGATCACCGGCCTGGTGCGGCCGCGGCCGCAGGGTACGGCAAACCCGAATTTGAAGAGCGGCGAGATTGAGATCCTATGCCACAACATCGTCGTGCTCAACCCATCCGTTACGCCACCGTTTCAGCTCGATGATGACAATTTATCGGAGACCACTCGGCTCACCCATCGGGTTTTAGACCTGCGGCGGCCGATGATGCAGAAAAATCTGATGCTGCGTTATCGGGTCGCAATGGAGGTACGCCGTTATCTGGATGCAGAGGGATTTGTTGATGTCGAGACGCCCATGCTGACCAAGTCAACACCCGAGGGCGCCCGAGATTATCTGGTGCCATCGCGGGTAAACGCAGGAGAATTTTTTGCGCTTCCGCAATCCCCGCAGCTCTTTAAGCAGCTTTTAATGGTGTCAGGGTTTGATCGTTACTATCAGATCACCAAGTGCTTTCGTGACGAGGATTTGCGTGCTGATCGACAGCCGGAATTTACCCAGATTGATTGCGAGACGTCTTTTCTGACCGAAGAGCAGATTCGTGCATTGTTCGAGCGCATGATTCGCCATGTATTTAAGACAACAATCGATATCGCATTGCCCGAACCTTTTCCGGTGATGGCCTATGCAGAGGCGATGCAACGTTTTGGGTCCGACAAGCCCGATCTACGTGTCAGGCTTGAGTTTACGGAGCTGACCGATGTGATGCGATCGGTGGACTTCAAGGTATTTTCTGAGCCTGCCCATCATCCCTCTGGCCGAGTGGCGGGACTGCGTGTTCCCGGGGGCGCAGCGATCTCTCGTGGCGAGATTGATGCCTATACCGAATTCGTAAAAATTTATGGTGCCAAGGGCCTGGCCTGGATCAAGGTGAATCAGCGCGCACAAGGCCGTGACGGCCTGCAGTCGCCAATCGTGAAAAATCTTCACGACGAGGCCATCAATGCCATTCTTCAGCGGTCCGGGGCACAGGATGGTGATCTGATTTTCTTTGGGGCAGACAAGGCAAAGGTCGTCAATGATGCGCTCGGAGCGCTGCGGCTCAAGGTGGGGCATAGCGAATTTGGCAAGTCGCATGGGCTCTTTGAGTCTGGATGGAGGCCGCTGTGGGTCGTGGACTTCCCCATGTTTGAGCATGACGAGGAAGAAAATCGTTGGGCGGCGGTCCATCATCCGTTCACCGCCCCGAAAGACGGCCATGAGAACCTGATGGACTCTGATCCCGGCCAGTGTCTAGCCAAGGCGTATGACATGGTGCTCAACGGCTGGGAGCTCGGTGGCGGATCGGTTCGAATTCATCAGGCAGAAGTACAAAGCAAGGTATTTACTGCACTGAAGATTGGCCCGGAGGAGGCGCGCGCCAAGTTCGGTTTTCTGCTGGATGCACTTCAGTATGGCGCACCACCCCACGGAGGAATCGCCTTCGGTCTTGACCGGCTGGTGACCCTCATGACTGGGGCAGAGAGTATTCGGGATGTCATTGCCTTTCCTAAGACCCAGCGGGCCCAGTGCCTGCTGACACAGGCGCCGTCGTCGGTGGATGACAAGCAGCTACGGGAGTTGCACATCCGGCTGCGGGAGGCCCCGAGAATCGCGGGGTGATGCAAATGTTTGGCGCGCTCGGTGTTGCGACTGTGGCGGTGTTGATGGGCGGCGCGCTTGGGCTTTTAAGGGGCCCGTCACTTTTGGCGACCCACCCAGCGGTATTGGGCATTCCTGTCCTGGTGGCTGCTGGAATTATTTTTATCGTCTATCGATTCTGGCCGGCAGCATCGGACACGCCATCCTTGCGGTCACGCCAGATTCTTGTCCACCTCGGCCTGGGCGTTTTGATGGCCGTGCTGGTCCTGGTCTCGGAGTCTGCACTGCTGCTGGATTGGCCATCCGGAGCCGGACTCATCGCAGGGTTGGGCCTATCCGTAGTGACGACGATTCGCGGTGTTCCAGCCGTGTTTGATACCGATGACATTCGACTGCGGGTGCTGCTGCTGTATTTGGCAGCAGGACTGGTGGCCATTTCGACCCTGCTCACATCATTGCCGCCGTCTGCCTTCTGGGTGATCAGCGCGATCATTCCGGCCTGGCAGGCCCGGCGTCTTGCCCTGCGCGGAGAATCCGCATTAGCGGCACGCATGCTGCAGGCGGCCGTGCGACTGTTTGTGGGTGTTCTTGGCGTCGCCCTGATCCTGCCGGCGCTTTTGTTACTTCGCTAGATGGAATAGCCAGGAAACGATGATGGCCGGAGATAAGATTCCTGAGTCTGTATTGGTCGTAATTCATAGCGAGGATCTGCTGGTATTGCTCATCGAGCGTGCCGACCATCGTGGCTTTTGGCAGTCGGTGACGGGCAGTCGGGCGTCATGGGAGGAACCGTTGATCGAGACTGCCCGCAGAGAACTTGCTGAAGAAACTGGAATTGATGCGGATGCAGGTGCATGCCCTCTGGTGGATTGGCGTTTTTCTCAGACCTACGAGATCTACCCCCATTGGCGCCACCGTTATCCCGTGGGCGTCACAGAGAATGTAGAGCACGTCTTTAGTATTTGTGTACCCCGCGATACGCCGATTCGTCTGTCTAGCCGTGAGCATGTGAACTCGGTCTGGCTGCCCTGGGAAGATGCCGCCGAGCGCTGCTTTTCCTGGAGTAATGCGAAGGCGATCCGTGATCTGCCATCTCGATTCTCCCGGAGATAGCAGTGCCAGATGCCGTGATGCAGGCCCCGATGAGGCTGCTGCAAGGGGCAACTGAATATTTTCCTGAGCTGATTGCCGCTATCGGCCGGGCACGCAGGACGATCTATCTTGAGTCTTACCTCATTCATGATGATCCGCCTACCCGGGAAGTGCTGCAGGCGCTGATCAATGCCCGGCGTCGTGGTGTAGCGGTCTATCTGCTTTTGGACGGATTTGGCGCATCGACAGAGATGGAATGGGTACGCGGCCTGTTGCTCTCGAGCGATGTTCAGGTGGAATTCTATCGGCCGAGGGTGAAGTGGCGGGCACCGAACACCTGGCGTCGCCTGCACCGTAAGCTGGTCATGATTGATGAGCAGGTTGGGTTTGTCGGCGGAATTAATTTGATTGGCGATTATTTCGATCTTGCCCACGGACAACTCACCCGTCCACGGCTTGATTTTGCTGTCATGGTGACCGCGATTCGCCCGGTGATTGGGATGTCTCGAGTGATGCGGCGGACCTGGTGGCGGGTGAGCCTTCGCAACGCATTTCGCGGCAGTCTGGGGCGGCTTCTGACGGCAGAACGTCGTCAGATGGAACTGACCATGCTTCGCGAGGCCTGGCGTCGCACGCGACGTCATCTACGCTGGCGGGCACCCCCCGCCCGCCGACAGGCTTCGCGTCGGGCACGGCTTTTACTTCGAGATAACTTTCGTCACCGTCGTGACATTGAACGTTGGTATCTCCTGAGCATTGCCGATGCGCGCGAGGACATTCTGATTGCAAACGCCTATTTTGTTCCGACGCTGCGTTTTCGCCAGGCCCTGATGCGTGCCGCGGGGCGAGGGGTAAGGGTTCGGCTACTGATTCAGGGCCAGAGTGATCAATGGTGGACCCACTGGGCCACACAGGCGCTGGTGGGCGAGCTCGTATCCAGCGGGGTAGAGGTCTATGAATATACCGAGAGTTTTCTGCATGCCAAGGTTGCGGTCATTGACGATGCGCTGACGGTGGGTTCCTCTAATATCGATCCCTTCTCGCTGGCATTTTCCTTGGAGGCCAATCTGATGGCAGAGGACGCAGGCCTGGCCGCAGAACTTCGGGGACGTCTTGAGCATGTCCTGGCTAGCGCGTCGCGGCGCCTTCTGCCGGTGACACGCCATCGCGGCCCGATTCGGGCACTCGGCCGTGTGATGCTGCTGACAATTGCCCTCATGGCCCTTCGTGTATTTATTGCATTTAGTCGCAGTGCGCTCCGAATTCGTTAGCCTGTCGCCCATGTCAGTCATTCGATATCCGATTTATGGTGTGGATTTCAGCTCTGCGCCGAGCCGTCGCAAGCCGATCACCATTGCAATTGGCCGTCTTATTCGGGGGGTGTATTCGCTGGATCAGGTCGTTGCGGCCCCAACGCTGGAGCACTTTGAGCAATTCCTTCATCATCCGGGGCCTTGGGTTGCAGGCTTTGATCTCCCATTCAGCATGCCCCGGAGTCTGATTGAACATTACGGCTGGCCAACTGATTGGCCTGAATTTATTCGTTGGTACGGCGCCCAAGACCGCGCCGTATTGCGGCGCGCATTTAAGTCATTCTGTAATGCGCGGCCAGTGGGCAATAAATATGTCTACCGTAAGACCGATCGGCCCGCAGGCTCGAGTCCTGCCATGCGCTGGACGAATCCTCCTGTGGCGTGGATGGCCCATGCCGGTGCGCCCCGTATTCTTCAGGCGGGATTGCATGTGCCCGGACTGCATTCGGTGCCGATGCCAACATCGTTGCGGGTTGCACTAGAGGCATATCCAGGATTTACGGCCCGCAAGGTCAGTCGGAGTTCCTATAAAAGCGATACGTCCGCCAAACAAACACCGGAGCGTCGGGCGGTTCGCCGTCAGATTGTTAGTGCCCTCATGGCAGGCGAGGCCGCTCTGAATTGCCGGCTTGGTGTGACGCGTGCATGGCAGCAACGACTGGTTGACGATGGGGCGGGCGATCTTCTGGATGCTGTGATCTGTGCAATGCAGGCCGCCCATGCGGCAGTTATGCCGGGCTTTGGTTTTCCGGCAGATCTTGATCCGCTTGAGGGGTGGATTGCGTCGGTACCGGTGCCCGCCTGAATCCGATGGGCTTGTTGATTGTGCGTTGTGTGATCGGCAGGGCCTTTCGCTACCATTGATGGATGCGCCATTTTTCTTCAATCGAACGCCCCACAAAAAACTATCCCACGCCCCCTGGGGCGCCGCGCGGCGAATGGCAGACACTTGTGGCACTTCTGCCTTACGTTTGGCAGTACAAGTGGCGTGTTGGCGTCGCCCTCGGCTGTCTGGTCCTGGCGAAGGTGGCCAACGTCGCTGTCCCTGTTGTTCTCAAGGAGATTGTTGATCAGGTCAGCCGCGAGCCCGCGCTGGCCTTACTGGCGGTGCCGGCTGGCCTGATCGCCGCGTACGGCCTGATGCGGGTGCTGGCGTCGCTGTTTACGGAACTGCGAGAGGTGGTCTTTGCCCGCGTGACGCAGCAGGCGGTTCGTCGGATTGCTTTGCAGGTATTCGAACATCTCCACGCTCTGTCTTTGCGTTTTCATCTCGAGCGACAGACGGGAGGCCTGACCCGGGATATCGAACGTGGGACACGTGGGGTATCGAGCCTCGTGTCATTTACTTTGTATTCCATTCTGCCAACCTTGATTGAGGTGGCGATGGTGCTGGGCTGGCTGATTGTCCATTACGAAATATGGTTTGCGGTGATTACAGTTACGGCGCTTGCGGTCTATGTGATCTACACCGTCGTGGTGACCAACTGGCGCACGAATTTTCGCCGCGAGATGAATGATTTGGACTCGCGCGCCAACACGCGGGCAGTCGACTCTCTGTTGAATTACGAAACGGTAAAGTACTTCAACAATGAGGCGTACGAGGCGAGACGCTATGACCAGAGTATGGAGCGATGGCAGGAGGCGGCGATTAAGAGCCAGACATCGCTCTCGATTCTGAATGTCGGCCAGTCGCTGATTATTTCGGTGGCGGTTACGCTCATGGTCTGGCGGGCAACTGTTGGGGTAATAGATGGCCGTATGACCCTGGGCGACCTGGTGCTCGTCAATGCTTTCATGATTCAGCTGTATATCCCGCTGAATTTTCTTGGTGTGCTCTATCGAGAGATCAAGCAAAGTCTTGCAGATATGGAGCGGATGTTCGGGCTGATGGCAGAGCATCGCGAGGTCGATGATCGGCCCACTGCCAAGCCGCTGATGCTGGGTTTAGGCGAGGTTGTGTTTGAGCGTGTATCGTTTGCCTACGACCGTGCCCGCCCAATTCTTCGAGAATTTAGTCTCACCCTTGCAGCGGGGAAGACGACCGCGGTGGTGGGTTCATCCGGGGCAGGTAAATCCACGTTGTCCCGGCTGCTCTATCGTTTTTACGATATCCAGACGGGATCCATCTGGATCGATGGCCAGGAGATCCGAGACGTGACCCAGGCATCGCTTCGCTCCGCGATCGGGATCGTGCCGCAGGATACGGTGCTCTTTAACGACACACTGGAATACAACATTCGCTACGGTCAGCCCAGCGCCTCCGCCGACGAAGTTGGTGCGGTGGCCGAGGCCGCCCATCTGTCCCGTTTTATTGCGAGCCTGCCGGAGGGCCTTCAGACCCGGGTGGGGGAGCGAGGCTTAAAGCTCTCGGGCGGTGAGAAACAGCGGGTGGCGATTGCCCGGGCGTTGCTGAAACGGCCAGCGATTCTGATTTTTGACGAGGCGACTTCTGCGTTGGACTCCGAGTCGGAAAAAGCCATTCAGCAGGAGCTGATGGAGATTTCTCGCGGCCGCACCACACTGGTGATTGCACACCGGCTATCGACGATCGTGGATGCGGATCAGATCGTGGTGCTCGAGGCCGGGAGAATTGTCGAGCAAGGCCGACATGCAGAACTGCTCGCCCGCGGGGGCCGCTACGCAGAGCTCTGGGAGCTGCAGGCCAGAGAGTCTTCCCAAAGCCCCTCGGCAGACCCTGGATTGGTAGTTTCCCCGACCTAGCAAGATCTTCCGAACGGCGAAGGGGACAGTATCCTAGACGCTGATCCTCTGTCGTTCATTTCTCCCTAATAAAGGAACTGTTCTTATGAAGAAACGCATTGTTGCCCTGATGCTGGGCGCGGCTGCTGTGAGCCTGTCGGCTACTGCCCAGGCCGATACCCTTGCCAAAATCAAATCCAGCGGCTCGGTCACCATGGGCGTGCGCGAGTCATCGGGCGCGCTGTCTTACACGCTGGGTGATGGAAAATTCGCGGGCTTTCACGTGGAGATCTGTGAGCGGGTGCTGGCGGATGTTCAAAAGCAGCTCGGACTGGCCAAGCTGCCAATCAAGTACCAGCCGGTAACGTCGCAGAATCGTATTCCGCTCGTACAAAACGGAACCGTTGATATCGAGTGTGGCTCCACGACCAACAATGCGACACGCCAGAAGGATGTCTCCTTTGCGGTCACCACTTATGTTGAGGAAGTCCGCATTGCCGCGAAAGCAAATTCAGGCATTACATCGATCAATCAACTCAACGGCAAGAAAGTTGCCACGACAACGGGTACTACCTCGGTACAGCATCTGCGCAAGCATGAGCGCGCCACCGGCGTGAATTTCGAAGAGGTATTCGGCAAGGATCACGCAGACAGCTTCCTGCTGCTTGAGTCGGGCCGTGCAGATGCATTTGTCATGGATGGGTCCATTCTTGCGGGCAACATCGCGAACGCGAAAAACCCGAATGATTTCCGGATCGTGGGCGAGGTGCTGTCCGTCGAGCCGATTGCGATCATGATGCGCAAGGATGATCCTGCCTTCAAGAAAGCGGTAGATGAGAGCATCATCAAGATGATGAAGGACGGCTCCCTGGCCAAGCTCTGGAACAAATGGTTTGAGTCGCCGATTCCTCCGCGAAATGTGAAGGTCGGCCTCACCTTATCGGATAGCACGAAGGCCGCCTGGGCCAGCCCGAATGATCGTCCGATGGAAGACTACGCGAAGAAGTAATTCTGCGCTGATTTAAGATGGCCCCCTTCGCGAGATTTACCGCGCAGGGGGTTTTCTTTTTATGAACTGGGATTGGCAGGTTTTTCTTCAGGACACCGGGGGCGGCCAGACCTACCTCGATTGGATGCTGTCGGCCTGGGGCTGGACATTGTCCGTGGCCTTTCTGGCGTTGCTGATTGCGTTCGCCTTCGGCGCCTTGGTGGGCACGATCCGAACCCTTCCGAATGATCGGCTGTCTGCGCGTCTGATGATCGGATTCGGCCATGCATGGGTCGAAATCTTTCGCAATGTTCCGCTGCTGGTGCAGGTCTTTATTTGGTATCACGTGATCCCGGCTCTAGTGCCGGCCTTTAAGGGCCTGCCCGGGTTCGTGCTCGTGGTCGCGGCGCTGGGACTGTTCACGTCAGCCCGAATCGCAGAGCAGGTCCGGGCGGGGATCCAGTCGTTGCCCCGGGGTCAGCGGCAGGCTGCAATGGCCATCGGCATGAGCACGGTTCAGACGTATCGTCTCGTGATTCTGCCCATGGCATTTCGCATCATCATCCCTCCGCTTACATCCGAGTCGATGAATATCATTAAAAACTCCTCGGTAGCCTTTGCGGTATCGGTGGCCGAACTGACGCTTTTTGCGCTGCAGGCCCAGGAGGAAACCTCGCGGGGGATCGAGGTATACCTTGCGGTGACATCGCTCTATATGGTGTCCGCATTTACAGTGAATCGGCTGATGGCAATGGTAGAGCGACGGGTCAGGGTGCCTGGGCTGATCGTGGCCGGGCAGTCGGGAGGCCACTGATATGAATCTCGACCTGAGTTTTTATTCCTGGGAGGTCATCAGTCGCTACATCCTGCAGGGATTCTCGTTCAGTATTCAGCTGACCATCATTGCAACGCTCGGAGGCCTTTTTTTCGGGACGCTACTGGCACTGATGCGGCTGTCTTCGCATCGCTGGCTGCAGCTGCCGGCTGCCGCCTATGTCAACACCATGCGATCGATCCCATTGGTGATGGTGATCCTGTGGTTTTTTCTGTTGATTCCGTTCATGATCGGACGGCCAATTGGTGCTGAGCTCTCTGCAACAATCACCTTTATTGCCTTTGAGGCAGCATACTTTTCCGAGATTATGCGTGCGGGTATTCAGTCTATTCCGCGTGGCCAGGTCTTTGCAGGGCAGGCCCTTGGTATGACCTACAGCCAGAATATGCGTCTGATTGTGCTGCCTCAGGCCTTCCGCAATATGTTGCCGGTGGTGCTTACCCAGACCATTATTTTGTTTCAGGACACCTCGCTGGTCTATGCAATTGGAGCGTACGATCTGCTGAAGGGTTTCGAACTTGCCGGAAAGAACTATGGCCGTCCGATCGAGGCCTATCTGCTGGCAGCAGCAGTCTATTTTGTGATCTGTTTCAGCCTATCGTTGCTGGTGAAACGGCTGCAGGAAAAAATCGCCATCATTCGTTAGAGGCAGGATACACACATGGCCATGATTCAATTTAAAAATATCAGCAAGTGGTACGGAAGCTTTCAGGTTCTAACAGACTGCTCAACGCAGCTACAGAAGGGAGAGGTCGTCGTGGTCTGTGGGCCCTCGGGCTCTGGAAAATCGACGCTGATTAAATGCGCCAATGGCCTGGAGCCCTTCCAGCAGGGGGAGTTATTGGTCAATGGCGTGTCGGTGGGAGATTCGAACACCAATCTCCCAAAGCTTCGCTCGCAGATTGGAATGGTATTCCAGCATTTTGAGCTGTTTCCTCACCTCTCGGTCATGCAGAACCTGACCCTTGGCCAGACCCGGGTCCTCGGCAGAAGTCAGGATGAGGCGGATCAAAAAGCCAAGGCATTATTAGACCGGGTGGGCCTGGCAGTGCATGCGCAGAAATTCCCCGGCCAGCTGTCCGGGGGCCAGCAGCAACGTGTGGCGATTGCCCGAGCGCTGGCGATGGACCCAATCGCCATGTTGTTTGATGAGCCGACGTCAGCCCTTGATCCTGAGATGGTCAATGAGGTCTTAGACGTGATGGTGGCGCTTGCAAAAGAGGGTATGACCATGATGGTGGTGACCCACGAGATGGGATTTGCCCGGAAGGTTTCGGACCGAGTCGTTTTTATGGATGCCGGTCGAATTGTCGAGGACTGCGCGAAGGAAGAGTTTTTCGGGGCACCCCGTAGTCCACGCGCTCAGGAATTTCTCTCCAAGATTCTGAGCCATTGATCGGCGATAATCGTCCGATGTCAACGTTCTCGATTGCAGTGATTCCCGGTGATGGAATCGGAACTGAGGTCATGCCCGAAGGGGTTCGGGTTCTTGACGAGGCTGGGCGTCGTCTCGGCCTGACACTTCGCTTAGATCATTTCGATTTCGCATCCTGCGATTACTATGCCCGTCATGGCGACATGATGCCGGTCGACTGGAAAGACCAAATCGGCGGCCATGACGCCTTATTTTTTGGCGCCGTTGGCTGGCCAGCCACTGTTCCCGATCATGTGTCACTCTGGGGATCATTACTTAAGTTTCGTCGTGATTTTGATCAGTACGTCAATCTGCGACCAGTCCGGCTGATGCCCGGCGTGCCCTGCCCCTTGGCGGGGCGTCAGCCAGGAGATATTGATTTTTTTGTAGTTCGCGAGAATACCGAGGGTGAGTATTCATCGGTGGGAGGCATCATGTTTCCCGGCACGGATCGCGAGATTGCGGTTCAAGAGACCATTATGAGCCGAACTGGCACAGACCGAATTCTCAAGTTCGCCTTTGAGCTTGCGTCGCGTCGTCCTAAGCGGCATCTCACATCGGCCACGAAATCTAACGGCATTGCGATTACGATGCCTTGGTGGGATGGGCGTGTAGCCGAGATGGCGAAGTCCTATCCTGCCGTGAAGTGCGACAAGTATCACATTGATATCTTGACAGCGAATTTTGTACTCCATCCCGATTGGTTCGATGTGGTGGTGGCCAGTAATCTATTTGGTGACATTCTTTCGGATCTCGGTCCGGCCTGTGCGGGCACCATCGGAATTGCACCCTCTGCAAATCTAAATCCTGATCGTCGGTTTCCTTCGCTCTTTGAGCCTGTGCATGGATCAGCGCCGGATATTGCAGGCAAAGGGGTCGCCAATCCGATTGGCCAGATCTGGTCAGCCGCATTGATGCTGGAATTTCTTGGCTTCCCGCAGGGGCATGACATGATTGTTTCGGCCATTGAGCAGGTTCTGGCATCGGGCCCGAAGACCCGAGACCTGGGAGGCCAGGCGAGCACCGTGGACGTAGGCCGTGCCATTGCCCAGACCGTGGCGCAGATGACCATTCCGGCACATCGCCCATCGATGATGCTCTAACCAGCGATGGCGTCATTGAGCCGAGATGAACTGAATGCGCTATTGCGTCGGAGTTTTGATGCGGCAGTAGCGGCTGCTGATCCGATGAAGATTGTTGCTCCGCATCTGCCGGATGTGCCGCCGCGCGGCCGTACCCTCGTCGTGGGTGCCGGCAAGGCTGCTGCGAGCATGGCCGCGGCAGTAGAGGCGGTCTGGCCCCCTGAGGCGACACTTTCTGGAATTGTGATTACCCGATACGGCCATGGACTGCCGCTGCAACGTATCCGTTGTATCGAGGCGGGCCATCCGGTGCCCGATCAGGCCGGAGAGCATGCCGCCCACGAGATTCTGGAGCAGGTCTCTGGATTGTCGGGCGATGATCAGTTGATTGTGTTGATCTCTGGGGGGGGATCGAGCCTGTTGTCGCTGCCAGCCGATGGCATTCCCATCGCGGATCTAAAGGCATTGACCCAGGCCCTGTTGAAGTCTGGCGCACCGATTACCGATATGAATATCGTGCGCAAACATCTCTCGAAGATTCAAGGAGGACGACTTGCCCTGGTATCCCAGGCACCCGTGACTGCATTGGTGATTTCGGATGTGGTGGGAGATGATCCCTCGGCGATCGCCTCTGGCCCATGCACGGCGGATCCCTCCACCTATCAAGATGCTGTTGATGTGCTTCGGCGCTGGGGAGTGACTGCACCCGAGTCGATTGGCCATCATCTGCAACAAGGGCTTTTGGGCCGTCATGTAGAGACTCCGAAACCCGGAGATCCGCGACTGTCGCACACAAACACCATCGTTATCGCAACCGCCCGCGCGAGCCTGCTGGCGGCAGGAGCGGTATTTTCTCAGGCCGGCCTCAGGACGGTCATGCTGGGTGACGCCGTCACCGGAGAGGCCCGGGATGTGGCACAGGTCATGGCCTCGTGGGCCCGCGAGGCAGCCCTTTATCCATCATCCACCGAACCCCTTCCTGTGGTCCTGGTCTCGGGGGGCGAATGCACCGTCACCGTGAAGGGCAGCGGCCGCGGCGGTCGATGCGTGGAGTTTTTGCTGGCGTTCGCGCATGCCTGCGATCAACTCGGTATCGCAGATCGTGTTGCAGGGGTGGCTGCTGATACCGATGGCATTGATGGTGTGAGCCCCCACGCGGGTGGAATTTTTTTACCAGATACCGTCAGCCGGGCGCGCAGCAGGGGTATCTCGCTGCGGCAATTGCTGGACAATAACGATGGATTAGGATTGTTTGAACCTTTGCAAGACGTCATTACCACTGGTGCGACGCTGACCAATGTGAATGATTACCGCGCCATTATTGTGCTGCCATGAATCCCGTTGAACTGACCATTACCCGGCCTGATGACTGGCACTTGCATCTTCGTGATGGCGACATGCTTCATGCGGTCTTGCCATTTACCGCACGACAGTTTGCCCGTGCGATTGTCATGCCGAATCTGCAGCCTCCCGTGACCACAGTCCAGCAGGCGCAGGCCTATGCTGCCCGGATTGCTGCAGCACTTCCCCCGGCGATGGTGGAGCAAGGCTATTCTTTTCAGCCATTGATGACCCTGTATCTCACTGATCAGACCCCTGCTGATGAGATTCATCGTGCTGTCGATGGCGATGTGGTGCACGCGGTGAAGTTGTACCCTGCGGGGGCAACCACACATTCCGATCGTGGTGTCACCAATCTCGCGCATTGCACCGCCGCTCTCGAGTCAATGCAGCGGCTCGGACTTCCGCTCTGTATCCATGGTGAGGTCACCGATTCGAATGTGGATGTGTTTGACCGTGAGGCCGTATTTATTGATCAGGTTCTGATTCCTTTGCGTCATCGCTTTCCGGAACTCAGAATCGTGTTCGAACATATTACGACCCGGCATGCTGCCGATTACGTGCGGGACGCCGATGGATCGATAGCGGCAACAATCACTCCCCAGCACCTGCTTTACAACCGGAACTCGATTTTCCGCGGAGGACTGCGGCCACATATGTATTGTCTTCCGGTGTTAAAGCGTGAAGAGCATCGTCAGGCTCTGGTGGCGGTAGCAACGAGCGGAAGCCCGCGATTTTTTCTGGGTACAGACAGTGCACCGCATGAGCGTACGACAAAAGAATCCTCCTGCGGATGTGCGGGCTGTTTCTCCGCACCAGTTGCGCTTGAGTTGTATGCCGAGGCGTTTGAGGCAGTCGGCGCCTTAGATCGGCTAGAGGCGTTTTCGTCTTTTTATGGGCCAGACTTTTATCGTCTGCCCAGGAACACATCAACGGTCAGGCTGCAGAAGGCCGAGCGTGAGGTTGAGGCGGCGTTTCCTTGTCCAGGGGGAAGCCTTGTTCCGCTTGCATCCGGTGAACGGCTGGGATGGCGCTTTAGCGGACTCGTCTGACGGCATCGTGGTTGCGCTGGAGAGGCCACCGTGGCTGGCGGGACTTGATCCGGAGTGGTGGCATTCGGCTAGAACATTACCTTTTGCGGCGCTTTTAGACTGGCTCAATCAACAGGCCGAAGGCCGCGGGCTTCGCTCAGGTGATGGTATGCCTTTAAGTTTTGTGCCGCAGTCAGGGCTGCCGAGGGCGATGGCGTATGAGTCCTGGATCGCACAAACTGGGCAGGTGCCGACGCGAGATCTGCTGCATGACCGGCTCAATGCCTTAGCCTGGCTGAGTTATCCAAAAACAAAGGCCCGCCTGAATCACGTGCAGGCCCGCGAGATTGCCCTGCATGGCGCACAAGGCCCTCGGGGTGGGGTTCGTGATGCGGCCACGCTCTGGGATGAGAATCTCTTGGTGCTGGCATGTGATGGCCAGACCGAGCCCCTGCAGTCACTGCTTCACGCAGCCGACTGGACAAGCTTATTTTGTAGACATCGGGCCCGATGGAATCAGGAGTGGCAGCCCATGATCTTTGGTCATGCGCTTTTAGAAAAACTCGAACGGCCCTACAAAGCATTGACAGCACATTGCCTGGTGGTCTCGGCAGATCAGTCGGAAATTGATCGCCGACTCTCTGAGATGGTGGATGTGACGATGCGGCCTTCTGCCTTCCTGCCCTTACCTGTGATGGGACTGCCCGGCTGGTATTCGGGGGATCAGTCGCCGGATTTTTATCAAGACCGCAGCGTATTCCGATCTCCGCGGGCTCGAGATTCGCGGCATTTCTGAATCAGCGCGGGAAGCGCGTGAAAATCGACGGGTTTGCTGAGATGCAGGTCGATGCCTGCAGCCAATGATGCCTCGATATCTTGTGCAAAGGCATGCCCGGAGATCGCAATAATGACGGACTCGGCACAAGGGCCGGCAGAATGCCGAATGCGGTGTGCAGCCTCTCGGCCGGAAATACCAGGAAGATCAATGTCAATAAGAATCAGATCAAGTTGCTGGGATTGGCACTGCTGGACTGCCGCCTCTCCAGTGTCTGCCTGGAAGACATGGTGACCATGATAGGTGAGCCAGCGGACCAGAATCTCACGATTAATTGGCACATCATCGACAACTAGCACGCGCATTGGAGACAAGGGCGGGTGCTTATGGCCGTGGCTGGCTGTGCGGTCAACTGCCGGTTCAGTGGTCTGCTGGGCAGGAAGCCAAAATGAAAAGCAGGAGCCCTGATCGGGCGTTGAGTAAAGTGACAGTTGTCCACCCATTGCCTGTATGAGGCTACGCGCCAGTGTTAGGCCTAGCCCGCTGCCACCATATCGGTGTGAAATTGAACTACCCGCCTGCTGAAATCGACCAAATACGATTTCCTGCTGATCCTGGGTCAGGCCGATGCCGGTGTCTTCGATATCAATTTGGAGTCGAGTGATCGGCATATTGGGGAGTCCGGACCCGCTGATGATTCGGCTGCGAATTTCAACACTGCCACTTGCTGTGAATTTCACCGCATTAGAAATAAAATTCTTGATGATCTGACCTACCCGTAGCGGATCTAGGAGCAGCCATAGGTTGTCTGGGATGTCCTGAGAGAGTTTTAGTTGAATTCCTTTCTTAACAGCGAGACCACGAAATAACTGGGTGTTATGTTCGATCAGCTCTCTTATTGCGGTGGGCTGTAGTTCGAATCGAAGCCGATGCTCCTCAATTGCAGAGAAGTCAATCACATCGGAGAGCAGCTGATTAAGTTCCTTACCGCACCGCGTAATGGCATCGATATCTTGATCTGCTTCGGGTGGGCCGCCGCGGTGTCGAAGCAATTCCGTAAGACCGATCATGCCGTTTAAGGGCGTGCGAATCTCGTGGCTGATATCTGCAATAAACCTAGATTTGTTTTGATCTGCCGTCCGTTGCGCTTCAAGTGACTGGATCATCTGGTTGGTGGTATCTGCCAGCACACGAAACTCACGCGGGGCTGGCCGCTGAATATCGAGCCGGCCTCCCTCGCGGGCGACACCTTCAATTTCCTGGGCGATCTGCTCGGTGGAGTTCAATGTCAGATTCAGCAGTAACGCCATGGCGGCGAGAAATAGGGCCAGTGCGGCCGCAAGCATCAACCATATGCCGATAATCACCGGCTGAATCTGGTCATCGACTGCGTCGATCGGCAGGCAGATGAGGGTGACCCAGCCGAGCTGGTGGACATTGCCAAAGCCGGGATTGCGGTGATATCCGACAAGGTAATCCTGTCCGTCTGGCCAGCGTTCGCGCATCCATCCCCGCTCCCCCGCCCTTGCCCGTTGAAAGCTGTCCAGGTGGCCCAGTGCCTGCGTCTCCGGGGCGGGGCTTGTCAGTCGGATTTTTCCATCCTCCCCGAGCACCACGATTTCTGCACGGAGATGCTTGGGTATCGACTGCAACAGCCTTTTGTGTTGCGTGAGCAGCCAGTCCCAGCTGAGGTGAACACCCATGACGCCCAGCAGCCGGCCAGAGGGGTCCATGACCGGTGTGGCCAGGTCAATAAATCTCCATGGGCCACCGCCAGGTGCGGGTCCCAGCAGTTCTGACAGCATGACGGCACTATGCAGATCAATCGTCGTCGGCTGTTTACGGCCCCGCATAAACCACTCACGATGTTCGACACTCTGGCCTTTCAGCAGGCCACGGTTTGCGGCCTGGACTCTGCCTGATGGATCCGCAAAGCCTATCCAGGTGTACTCCTGGATATGTTCCTGAATCGTGTCAATCCATGTCGATAGACGGTCGGGCTGTTGGTGCAGTCCCAGCGTTGCAAGGAGTGCCGCCCGTGAGCGCAGATCGTTAAGCCGATGGCCAATCTCGGTGTCGATCATCTCGGCAACCGTCCTTGCCTGCGCTGAGAGTTTCTCCCCTTCGCTGGCCTCGATAGTCTGATGGGCGTATCGGGTCAGCGTGGATCCGAGCGCAAGCAATGCAGGAAATAAAGGCAGCAGGGTAAGCAGCAGGAGTGTCTTGCGAAGCGGCCGGCCCTGTGGCGCCCCTCCCCAGATCCAGTTGGCAAAGCGGATGTTGTTAACACTCATATAGTTATCTATATCTTGTATAAACAAAATACCACGTGGTCCCGGCGGAGACAATTCGCTATGATCTGAGTAGGAAGTAAGTCGGGCGGCCGCTGCTGCGCTTTTGTGCGGGAGAGGAAGGTCCGGACTCCGCAGGGTAGGGTGACGGCTAACGGCCGTACGCAGCAAACGATCGAGAGATCGTCCAAGGCGAGGAATAGGGCCACAGAGACGAGTAAGCGTGGGAAACCACGTGGACGTGAAACGCGGCAACCTCCACCCGGAGCAACACCAAATAGGCGCGCGATCAGCTTTGCTGAACAGGGTGTCCCGTCCGATGCGCGCGGGTAGGTGGCTTGAGCCAGCCGGCAACGACTGGCCTAGAGGGATGGTCGCTATAGGACATCGGTTTTCGATGTCTCGTAACAGAATCCGGCCTATAGACTTGCTTCTTTTTTTCTTGGAGTGGTGATGCAAATTCTTCATACGATGTTACGAGTAGGTGATCTCCAGCGATCGGTTCGTTTTTATACCGAGGTGATGGGCATGAATCTGCTGCGTACCACCGACCGGCCGGATCAGCGGTATGCCATGGCGTTTGTGGGCTTCGGCCGAGGCAATGCCGATGGCCATGCCGAGATTGAACTGACCTATAACTACGGCGTGAGTCAGTACGAGATGGGCGGTGCATACGGACATATTGCGATCGCGGTGCCTGATGCAGCGGCTGCCTGCCAGCGTATTGCTGCAGCAGGCGGGATGATCACGCGCCCGGCTGGCCCGGTGCTTGGGGGTCAGACCGTGATTGCATTTGTTCAGGATCCGGATGGCTATAAGATCGAGCTGATCGAGCGACCGTCAGTGGCGGCGTGAACCTTTTACAATCGGGCTATGAAAGTTTTCAATCTCAAGTGTGCGCACGGCCATTGCTTCGAGGGCTGGTTCAAGAGCCATGTGGCCTACGAAGATCAGCAGGCCCGCGGGCTGCTCTCGTGTCCGTTTTGTGAGAGCCGAGTGATTGAAAAAACCTTATCGGCGCCCAGGCTCAATCTCTCTGGTGCCCAGCCGGAGGCCGCCGAGGCAACGACCGCAGAGACGGGCGCTGCTGATCAGCGGGACGTGACCGTTCCACAACAGACCCCGGTGGCCGTCCATCCACAGGGGGCCGCGCTGGCCGCTGCCCTGAAGGTGGTCCGACAGATGCTTGAACACAGTGAGGATGTGGGTGACCGCTTCGCTGAAGAAGCCCGCGCAATGCATGCCAATGATGTTCCTCTTCGCGCAATTCATGGGAGTACCTCTTTAGAAACTGCCCAAGAACTGGCCGAAGAAGGTATCCCGGTTGTCCCGCTGCCATTCGCGGGCCTGCTCAAAACCCCTTTGCAGTAGGCGGCTGGCCTGGTTTTAGGGCCGAAAAACCCACATCCCGTGCGGGACCCAAGCGATCTTTTGATAAATCACTTTACGAGTGATTTTTATCCTATTGATTTTTATGAATTTTTGCTTAAAAATTATTCGCGAAAAGAGATCTAAGTCTTTGTTTTAGAAAGAAAAAATCCCCATATCGACTTGACCACCTAGCGTGATTTCCATAAAGTGGGAAATCGTGCAAAAAAGTGGTTTTTTGTGGGGGTTTTCTTTTGGCATTGCCGCTTCAGTTTTCGGGAGTCTCGGCCCTAAGTCTTGATGTAAAGGGCCGAATGACGATTCCGACCCGCTATCGGGACGCGCTGCTTGAGCGCTCTGCGGGTGCGCTCGCCTTGGTCGAGAGCGATGACGGATGTCTGCTGCTCATGCCCCAATCGCTGTGGGCCGAAAAAATCTCCTTGTTCTCTTCAGATGATCGTGATGCGGAGCGTCGTCGATTCTGGATGGGCCTGAGCGATACGCCGGAGATGGATGCGCAGGGCCGTGTGCTGATCAATCCCGTCCTGCGTGATGGCGCGCACATCCAGCGTGACGTGATTCTGCTGGGTGTTGGAGATTTCTTTGAGATCTGGGATGCAGCAGCGCTCGAGCTTCACAAACAATCGGTCCGCCAGCGTAAGCGTGGCGGAAGCCAGGTGTGACGGCCGCCTCCTCGCATTGCAATTTTTCTTCACAACCTTCCGACTTGCAGGCGACCAGTCATCTTCCCGTTCTGTTGCGCGAGGCTGTCGATAGCCTCTGCATCGCGCCCAACGGTCATTATGTTGATGCGACGTTTGGCCGGGGTGGACATAGCGCGCTCATGCTGCAATCGTTGGGGCCGATGGGACGCCTAATCGCATTTGACCGCGATCCAGAGGCCGTTGCAGCTGCTGCACATTTCAACGACCAGCGTTTCGAAGTAATTCACGCACCGTTTAGCGAACTTGTCGAACGTCTAAACGAACGGGGTATTACCCAGATTGACGGCATGCTTGCGGATCTCGGTGTGTCGTCTCCTCAGCTTGATGATCCGAACCGCGGCTTTAGCTTTCGTCTGCAGGGGCCGCTTGATATGCGCATGGATCCCACACGTGGACAGCCTGTCTCCGCCTGGATCGCGCAGGCCAGTCCACAAGAACTTCAAAGGGTGATATCCGAATATGGCGAAGAACGGTTTGCTGTTCAGATTGCAAACGCGATTGCGGCTCGCTGCGCTTCAGCAGCCCGCGGAGATGCAGAGCCGTTACAGACAACGGCCGCATTGGCAGAGCTCGTTGTCGAAACGCTTCGGCGGTGTCGTGCACGTCGTGAGCCCGGACAACATCCCGCAACGCGCACATTTCAGGCTTTACGGATTCACATCAATCGTGAAATGGAAGAGCTTACGTCGCTGCTCGATGCCGCGGTCACCCTCCTGCGGGAGTCCGGGCGCATTGCGATCATCAGCTTCCATTCGTTGGAGGATCGGCGGGTCAAGCAATTCTTTCGGGATGCGCCCCGGCCGAATTCGATAGCCACAGCCCGCGGTGTCAGCCGCGGCCAGAGGGCGTTGATTGCGGGCCTGCATCCATCCGATGGACGGCCCCCACTCCCCCGACTGCGACCGATCGCACGCATTCGGCCGCGCAGTGAAGAGATCGCTGCAAATCCGCGGGCGCGTTCCGCGATTCTACGGGTTGCGGAACGTTGTGCCTCGCGTGCTGAGGCGGCCGAATGACCCGGCGCCAGTGGATTCTTGTTGCCCTGATCACGGCATCTTCTCTGTCGTTGGTGAATGCCCGTTATCACGAGCGCAGGCTATACACACAGATTGACCGTGCGGATCGGGCAGGACTGAAACTTGATTCCGATATCGAAGTCTTGCAGGTCGAACTGACTGCCCTGCGCAATCCCGGCCGAATTGATGCCGCCGCGCGACGGGATCTCAAGATGGTGCCGTTACGGCCCACTGAACCGCTGTACTTCAGGGCGGGCACGGCTGAGGGGAGTGCGCGATGAGCCACGCGACATCGAACCTATCGGCACGATTTCACTCCCGCGCAGCGGGCCGCTCGGCAGCGCCGGTGCTGACCTGGCGTGCAACCCAGATTCGTTCTCGCGTCATGTTGTTTCTGCTGATGGCAGGATTCTGCGTTGTAATTGTTCGTGCTTTTATGCTGCAGCTGGTGAATGCGGATCAGTGGCAGAGTCGGGCGGAGAAGCGTTTTGAGCGGCCAAGGGAGATCCCTGCTAACCGTGGCCGTGTTCTGGATCGGCATGGTGCCGTGATTGCCTCCAGTGTTCAGGAGGAGCAGCTTGGGATTGTGCCCAGCCGTTTTGTCGGAAATCTTCCACCCGTTGGAGATAAGAAGGCGGATGCCCAGCGTACCGCTAAAAAGAAAATTGAAGAACAAAAGCTTGACGAGCTTGCCCAGATCCTTGAGCTAAAACCCGCAGAGGTTCGATCCAGGATTTATGGTGCGAAGAAATTCTTCTGGCTTGCCCGTGGACTCAACCTCGAACAGGCGGATCGCATTCGCGCCCTCAGGCTAGAGGGAATCGAGCTGGAAAACGATTTTCGACGTTACTACCCGTATGGCGAGGCATTCGCCCATGTGGTGGGCTTTACAAATGCCCATGAGCAGGGCGCTGAAGGGCTTGAGGCCACCCATGACCGTGCGCTTCGTGGCACATCCGGGCAGGTGCGCGTTGTCATTGATCGAAAGGGATCAGCGGTCGAGGGCAAGACCATTGCAGACGCACTGCATGGCAAAGATCTCCAGCTCTCGCTGGATGCAAGCATTCAGACCATGGTCTATTCCGCGCTGAAAACCGCGGTCACCGAGCACCGGGCCAAGGCTGCGGCTGCGGTGGTGATTGATGCACAGACAGGAGAGGTGTTGGCCCTGGTGAATGAGCCATCCTTCGATCCAAATAACCGAACGCGTCTCAACCCAGATCGGGTGCGCAATCGGGCGGTCACGGACACCTTCGAGCCGGGCTCCACCATGAAATCGTTTTCGATTGCTGCCGCTCTTGAGCTTGGGCGTGTGGGGCCAAAGACCGAGATTCAGACTGCCCCAGGAAAGCTCACGATTGGGAATCGAACGATTGGTGACTCTCACCCACATGGGCTGCTGACCGTTGAAGAGGTTTTGGCCAAATCGAGCAACGTCGGAACGGTCAAAATTACGCAGAAGCTTCAGGCAAAAGAGCTTTATGATTTTTATGTTGCTGCAGGGTTCGGCCGTGTGCCGGATGTCGGACTTAATGGTGCGACTGCGGGCCGTCTGCGTCAGCCGGAAAAATGGGTGCCCATTGATCAGGCGACCGTCTCCTATGGCCACGGTGTCTCAGTGTCGCTCCTGCAGCTTGCGCGGGCGTATACGATTTTCGCCCGTGACGGCGATCTCGTCCCGATCTCATTTGTTCCTCAGCCCGGCCCTGTCGCCGGCGTTCCCGTCTTGTCCCCAGAGACGGCAAAGTCAGTGCGCAAAATGCTGGAAATGGCCACCACTCAGGGCACCGCGCCCAAGGCACAGATTGTGGGATTTCGTGTGGCAGGTAAGACGGGGACTGCACATAAGCCGGAGCGTGGCGGTTACGCCAAAAATAAATATGTCGCGTCGTTTGTTGGATTTGCGCCGGCTGATCAGCCGCGATTCGTGATTGCAGTGATGGTCGATGAGCCAAGTGCTGGTAAGCATTACGGCGGCGAAGTGGCTGCACCGGTGTTTGCCCAGATTGCAAACGACACACTGCGGCGGATGCAGATGTCTCCGAATCCTGCCCTGCGAATTCTTCCTGCGGCTGCCCTTATTGGCGAGGGGACAGAATGATGGACATCACCCGGCAGCCGCATCCTTTAGCGCTGCGCGATGCAATTTCCGATGAGGCCGCGGCCTGGCTGACGCAGCGGCTGGGGCGTCAGGCAAATCTCTGTGCTGATAGTCGCAGGATTGCTGCAGGAGATGCTTTTTTTGCACGGGGCGGTCAGCGTTTCTCAGCTGATCAGCACATTGCATCTGCGGTGCAGGCGGGCGCCGCTGCTGTGCTGTTGGAGGCCGATGATGCATTGGCCGCTGTCAAAGAGATCGCCGGGCCTGTGCCCACACTCCGGGTGCCATTGCTGGCCCGTCGCATGGGCATGATCGCCTCCGCATTTTATGGCCGGCCGAGTATGACCATGCAGATCATCGCGGTGACAGGCACCAATGGAAAATCAACGGTCACTGCTGCCTTGGGCCATGCGTTGGCACGTTGCGGCATTTCCACGGCGGTGATCGGCACACTTGGCGTTGGGCTATTTCCGGCGGACTGTGATGTGGGTTTTGAGCCTTCCTGGGACGACCAGGCCACTGGTGGCCTGACGTCTCCGGATGCGGTGGACCTGCAGCGCCTGTTGCGTGACTTGCGATCTAAAAATATTACGGTCGTTGCATTAGAGGCGTCATCCGTGGGCTTGATTCAGGGCAGGCTTTCCGGCTGTGCGATTAAGGCAGCCGCGTTTACCAATCTCAGTCATGATCATTTGGATATCCACGGCACGATGGAACGTTATGCGCAGGCAAAGGCGCTGCTGTTCTCCTGTCCATCGCTGGGTACCATGGTTGTCAATACAGATGATGCCTATGCGCCTTTGATGTGGCAGGCCACAGACCTGCATATTCAACGCATCGCTGTGGGCCGTCATTGGCCGGAAAATGCACAGGTCGGAATTCGTGCCGATGGTGAGCAGGCCACGATTGATGGATGGCAGTTCCAGATTTATGGAACGGGAAAGGCTGTGGATCTTGCAGGTCCGTTGAGACTGCCGGTGGCTGGACGGCACAATATTCATAATGCTTTGATTGTTGCGGGCTGCATGCTGGCCATGGGCATTGATTCTGAGAAAATTCGTCGTGAGCTTTCTGAATTCCGACTGCCTACTGGCCGATGTCAGATGCTCGTTCACGCGACAGGGCCGTGGGCCTGTGTCGACTATGCACATTCGCCGGATGCGCTGACGCGAATCCTGGAGGCATTGCGGCCGATCGCCGAGGCGAGAGCAGGTCGACTGGTCTGTGTTTTTGGCTGCGGAGGAGATCGAGATCCCGCTAAACGCCCGATGATGGGAGAGGTGGCCGCACGGGGGGCAGACCGTGTGGTACTGACTTCGGATAACCCGAGGCGTGAGTCAGCACAGAAGATCTTGCAGGAGATCCTGGCTGGAGTTCCGGAGCAGCTGCGTGACAAGGTTCAGTCTCAGCCCGACCGGGCGGCAGCGATCATGATGGCCATTCATGAGGCGAAGGCCTCCGATGTTGTACTAATCGCCGGCAAAGGGCATGAGCGTATCCAGGTCATTGCTGATCAGACCATTCCCTTTAGTGATGTCGAGCACGCGATCAGGGCCCAAGAGACATGGCATCCGTCGCACCAACCTCAGCCTGCACACGGAGAGGCCCATGCCTAGCCTCGATAACCTGCTGACGACTATCCCTGGGGCTCGGCTTGTGCTGCCATCCGGTGATCAGGCGGCTGAGGCTGCCGCCCGCGCAGTCCGTTTTGAGACCGTCAGCACTGATTCTCGGACGCTTGCCGAGGGGGCACTCTTTGTGGGGCTGAGCGGCCCTCGATTTGATGGTGCAGCATTTGTTCAGGCGGCAGCGCAACGCGGTGCATGCGCAGCGTTGATCTCGGCGGGTACTGGGCCGACGATTACGGCGGCCATGCCCTTGGTGGTGGTACCCGATGCGTTATTGGCCCTGCAGCAGTGGGCCCGTCATTGGCGGTCTCTCTGGCAGGGCTGTTGTGTTGCGGTCACGGGAAGTAATGGCAAGACCACCGTAAAGCATATGATCCAGTCGCTCGCCCAGCAGGCGCTTGGACACGGGGCTGTCTGGGCCACCCCGGGCAATCTCAATAATCACATTGGTGTGCCGCTATCGGTGCTGGGCCTGCGGCCAGAGCATCGATTTGCTGTCTTCGAACTCGGTATGAATCATCCTGATGAGATCGCGGTACTGGCGAATATTGCCCAGCCCCATGTTGCGCTGGTGAACAACGCCCAGCGAGAGCATCAAGAATTTATGAAATCAGTGACTGCGGTTGCCCAAGAAAATGGCGCCGTATTTTCTGCACTTCATTCAGGTGGAGCTGCGGTATTTCCACGTGATCCCGAGCATGAGCAGATCTGGATTTCTCAGACCTGTGACTTCCAGGGCCGGCAGATTCGTTTTGGATTTGCAACAAGTCCTGCCGGATCCGGCTTCAAGGGTGAAGAGGTGCTTGGCAGATGGGTGGATTCAGAGCAGACCACACCACACCTGCAGATTTTTTTTCCGGATGGTGAAGCAATCGCGTTATTGCCGAAGGGCCTTGGCGTTCACTTTGCATTGAATCTGATTGCGGCGGCAGCCTGTGGATATGCGGCGGGCATTGCCCCTTCTGCGATTGCCCAGGCCCTCAGTGCCTTCGAGCCTGTCACGGGCCGTGGCCGCATGATGACGCTGGAAGGGGGTGGGACATTGGTGGATGACACCTATAACGCCAATCCGGATTCGGTCCGTGCGGCCATCGAGGCCCTCGCCCGCATGCGGGCGCCGCGGGCGCTCGTGTTAGGTGATATGGGCGAAGTGGGCGATGCAGGGCCGGAGTTCCATCGCGAGGTTCTTCACTACGCTGCTGATCATCAGCTCGATGCCATCTGGCTTCATGGTGAGGCGATGGCCGCGGCACATGAGCAGACCAAGGTAGGTCATCACGTGGCTCAGGTGCAGGCATTAATCACAGAAGTCCAACAGTGGGTGCGTATGCAGCAGGGGCAGCGGCATCCACCCTCGCTATGGGTGAAGGGTTCACGGTTTATGAAAATGGAACGGATTGTCCAGGCGATTGCCCATGCGCAGGAGGGCCAGACTGCATGCTGCTGATTCTGGCGGACTGGCTTGATCAGTATATCCGTGCATTCAACGTGTTGAATTACATCACGCTGCGCGCAGTGCTCGCCGCCTTGACGGCACTGGGCATTGGCATGCTGCTTGGCCCTGCGGCGATTCGTCGGTTAACCGAACTGAAGGTGGGTCAGGCCGTACGGGATGATGGGCCCCAGACCCATCTCGTGAAAAGCGGCACACCCACTATGGGCGGGGCACTCATTCTTCTATCGATCGCTGTGACGACCTTATTGTGGGCAGATCTAAGTAATCGATTTGTGTGGGCGGTGTTGATTGTGACCCTCGGTTTTGGTGCCGTCGGATGGGCCGATGACTATCGCAAGGTCGTACGCCAAGACCCTGCTGGGCTTCCTGCCCGTTGGAAATATTTCTGGCAGTCGTTGATCGGCATTGTGGCCGCCGTCTACCTCGCTTTTTCGGTGCCCGCCCAGAGTAATGGACAGGCTTGGGAGTTATTTGTGCAGTGGATTGGTAATGGATTCACGATTCAGCTGCCGCAGCGGGCGGATCTGATCGTTCCTTTTTTCAAGGAAGTCGCCTATCCCCTCGGGGTATTTGGCTTTATGGTACTCAGCTACTTTGTGATTGTGGGCTCTAGTAACGCCGTCAATCTCACCGATGGTTTGGACGGCCTGGCAATCATGCCGACGGTTCTGGTTGCAGGCGCGCTTGGTGTGTTCGCGTATGTGACGGGACACGCGCTGTTTGCGAAATACCTCTTGATTCCGCATATCTCCGGCGCGGGCGAGCTTACCGTGTTCTGTGCGGCCTTGGTTGGCGCCGGACTCGCCTTTCTGTGGTTTAACGCGTATCCCGCCCAGGTCTTCATGGGTGATGTCGGAGCCCTTGCCCTCGGAGGCGCATTGGGAACGGTGGCCGTTGTCGTACGTCAGGAGATCGTGCTGTTTGTGATGGGTGGCGTATTTGTAATCAATACATTGTCGGTAATGCTGCAGGTGGGCTATTTCAAGTACACCAAGCGCCGATTTGGTGAAGGCCGTCGAATTCTTCGCATGGCACCTTTACATCATCACTTTGAGGTTGGCGGCTGGAAGGAGACACAGGTGGTGGTGCGATTCTGGATCATCACCATGATTCTCGTACTGGCTGGACTCTCCACTCTGAAACTGCGTTGATAGAAAGCAAACCCGACACGATGGCCCTTTCCAAAAAAACCACTTCGCCGATGTCGGTGCCAACACCGCCAGCCATACCGATGGACTTTTGCTGGTCTGAAAAGCATGTGCTGGTGCTCGGCCTGGGAGAGTCTGGACTGGCCTGTATTCGGTGGCTATCGCGAAAAAATGCGCGGATCACTGTGCTCGATAGCCGAGAGCATCCACCTGGTCTGCAGGCGGTGAAGGGCCTTTGTTCGGACGATCGTCTCACCCTGCATACGGGCGTGGCATCGCCGTTTGCCGCTTCATGGTGTGATGGCGTTGATCTTGTGATCCCGAGTCCGGGCCTATCGCCCCATCCCATGCATGCTGGCCCCGTGCCGATGCTGCTGGCCTCGGCGGCCGAGCAGGGTATTCCGGTGTACGGCGAGATTGATTTATTTGAATGGGCGATTCATCACGCCGCCCATGCCAGCAGTCAGCAGCATCTGGAGCCGGATCTTGCTCTGCCGCTCGAACTCCCGAAGGTGCTCGCGATTACCGGCACGAATGGCAAAACTACCACTACGCAGATGACGACCGTGCTGCTGCGGCGGGCGGGCTTTGACGCACAGGAGGCGGGCAATATCAGCCCGTCGCTTTTAGATGCAGTGATTGCCCGAGAGCAGGAGAGCCGTTTCCCGCAGGTCTGGGTGTTGGAATTGTCGAGTTTTCAGCTTGCCTATGCCCGCCACTTTCACCCTACAGCGGCAGTCTGTCTCAATATTTCAGAGGACCATCTCGATTGGCATAGCGATCTGCAGGACTACAGCAATGCAAAAGGACGTGTCTATGGGGTTGGCATTGATCCAGCAGCCTCCGGTGTCATGTGTATCGTCAATCGACAAGATGCACGGGTGATGGACCTGCCGGTATCAGGCGCGTCGGTGAGTAGTTTTGGCAGTGATCTGCCCGTGCGCCCGGGGGATCTCGGGCTACAGGAGGAGGGCATCTCTTGGATGGTGATGCGCGATGCCCTCGATGACGCACGGCTGCACCGGCTGATGCCTGCGGATGCGTTGCGTGCCCGTGGACGGCATAACGCCATGAACGCGTTGGCGGCGCTTGCACTATGCCGGGCGGTGACCCCTGCGCTGGCCCCGCTGCTCCATGGCCTGCGCGAATTTCGCGCAGGCGCCCATCGGTTGGAGTGGGTCGCGCACCTGCACGGGTTTGAATTTATTGATGACAGTAAGGGCACGAATGTTGGCGCAACGGTGGCGGCGCTCGGCGGACTGACCCTGCCGATCGTGTTGATCGCGGGCGGTGATGGCAAAGGGCAGGATTTTGCGCCGCTCTTGCCCGCACTTCAGCGATCCGCTCGGGCGGTGATCACCATTGGCCGGGATGGCCCCGCGATTGGTGATATCGCACGGCGTGCCGGCCTGCCGGTGATCCACGCGGAGTCGATGGCACATGCCGTATCCCAGGCGGTCTTACAGGCCCAGCAGCTCGGACTGACACATGCGGCAGTGCTGTTGTCACCTGCATGCGCGAGTTTCGATATGTATGCCAACTATGTAGCGCGCGCCCGTGCGTTTCGCGAGGCCGTCAGTGAATTTGCCCTATCGCAGGGAGTCACATGCTAGGTCAGCGTAGCGTCTCGACAATGCCATTTATCAGCGCAGATCGCGCGTTGATATCGGCATTTTTTGGACTGCTCTTGGTGGGGCTGGTGATGGTGTATTCCGCCAATCTTCCTCTGCCCAGTAACAATGCGGAGTCGGTTTTCTGGCGTGGAATGCGCGGCCATCCTATTCACCTGTTGATTGGAATTCTGGCCATGCTGGTCATGACCCGGATCCCGACGTCGACGCTGCACGCCCTGTCGACCCCATTATTTTTTGTTGGGGTGGCGTTACTTGTGCTGGTGGCTGCAATGAAGATTGTGCTGGGGCCGGCCATCATGAAAGATGGTGCGGTTCGGGCGATTCCTCTTGGGATTTTCACCCTACAGCCTGCCGAACTGATGAAGTTTTTCTCATTGCTGTTCGCGGCCGCCTATGTGGTGCGTCGACAGGATCGGATGCATACGTTTGTCCGTGGCCTATTGCCCATCGGCTTTCTGATGTCGTTGGTAATGCTGCTCTTGCTGTATCAGCCGGATCTCGGTTCCACAATGGTGATCACGCTGATTACTGCCGCCATCCTGTTTCTTGGTGGTATGAGCCTGCGCATCTTTGTGCCGTTACTTGTTGCGCTGGGAGCGGTCTTTGCCATCATGGTCTGGCTGACACCCTGGCGGCTGATGCGATTGATCTCTTATCTATCGCCCTGTGACGCAGATCAGGTCCAGAACACGGGTTTTCAACTCTGTGGTGCCTTAATTGCCTTTGGCCGAGGCGGCGTATTTGGATCTGGACTGGGCACGGGAATCGCCAAGATGGGCCATCTTCCGTTACCGCATACGGATTTTATTTTTGCCATGATGGGCGAGGAGATCGGATTTGTTGGCGTCACCCTGATCATCCTTGCATTTGCATTTATTGTGCGGCGGGCGATTGAAATTGGTCGTACAGCCATGTCGCAAGAGCGGCTCTTCGCCGGGCTGGTGGCCCAGGGCATTGGTGTCTGGCTTGGCCTGCAGACGCTGATTCACGTCGGCGTAAATACCGGATTGCTGCCCACCAAGGGGCTGACGTTACCGTTTATCAGTCATGGCGGCAGTTCCATGCTTGCTGTGTGCATTGCGATGGGATCACTGCTGCGTATCGATATTGAGAATCGGCAGCATGTCCGGGGAGCGAAGACATGATGTCTCCGCGTGTCCTGATTGCCGCTGGCGGTACTGGAGGCCATGTGTTTCCTGCCCTTGCGGTGGCCCGTGAACTGGTGCGTCAGGGCTGGCATGCAGAGTGGGTCGGCTCTGATCGCGGGCTTGAGGCCCGGGTGGTGCCGAATGCGGGTATTGGGCTGCATATCTTGCGGTTCGCTGGCCTGCGCGGCAAGGGCCTGCGGGCCTGGCTGAGCCTGCCAGTTCGATTAATTCGCGCCGTTCGCGAGGCGCACCGGATTGTTGGCCGGGCAAGGCCAGAGGTTGTGGTCGCTTTTGGCGGGTATGTCACCTTCCCCGTGGGTCTGGTGGCCTCTCTGCTGCGTATTCCATTGTGTGTGCACGAACAGAATGCCGTGATGGGATCCGCAAATCGCTGGCTGTCTCGGCTGGCCCAGCGGGTAATGGTGAGTTTTCCGTCGACCCGGTATGCCCCCCGGTCTGCAGCCGTGATCGGCAATCCAGTCCGCGAGGAGATACACGCCTTGGCAGATCCAGCGGAACGTTACGGCCATCGCACCGGGCCCCTCAGGGTATTGGTGGTGGGGGGTAGCCTTGGAGCGGCGGCTCTTAACGCATCACTACCTGGAATCTTTGCCGAGGCGATTCGTCATGGCCAGCCGCTGCTGATTCAGCATCAGACGGGCCCTCAGGGACTGGATGCGGTGATTGCCGAATATCGTCGTCTGAATGTGGGCGCACAGTGCATGGCGTTTATTCAGGACATGGATGCTGCGTATCGTGATGCGGATCTGGTGATCTGTCGCGCAGGTGCATCGACGGTGACGGAGGTTGCGGCGGCAGGTGTTGCTGCTTTATTCATTCCGCTGCCGAATGCGATCGATGATCATCAGTCTGCCAATGCCCGTACGCTGGCCGATCAGAGCGCGGCCTGGATGATCCCCCAGGGCCAGCTTGCGTCTCAGGAGATGGCCCACTGGCTGGCCGGTATCTCTCGAAGCGATCTGATGGAGCGGGCTGGCAAGGCACGGGGCCATGCAATGCATGGCGCTGCGCGTCGTGCGGCAGAAATGGTTGTGTCTATCCGTGGACGCAGGCCGCTGGGGGGTTCGGTGTGAGACACAAGATCGAGACCATTCACTTTGTCGGCATCGGGGGCTCCGGTATGTCGGGCATCGCAGAGGTGCTGCTTAACCTCGGCTATGCAGTCCAAGGATCAGATGTCGCCACCAACTCTGCCACCGAGCGGCTCGCTTCTTTGGGGGCAAAGATTTTTGTTGGCCATGCTGCTGAGCATCTCGGCGGTGCAAATGCGGTGGTAATTTCCAGCGCTGTTAAGGCGGATAACCCCGAGGTTCGTGCCGCCCGCAGTCGACGCATTCCCGTGGTGCCGCGCGCCCTCATGCTGGGTGAGCTTATGCGCCTGAAACAGGGGATTGCAATTGCGGGCACCCATGGCAAAACCACCACCACGAGCCTGGTGGCCAGCGTACTGGCTCAGGCCGGTCTGGACCCCACTTTTGTGATTGGTGGGCGTCTAAATAGTGCGGGCGCCAATGCCCGGCTCGGACTCGGCAACTACATTGTTGCCGAGGCAGACGAATCGGACGGTTCGTTTTTAAATCTTCTTCCCATGATGGAGGTCATCACAAATATTGATGAGGACCACATGGAAACCTATGACCATGACGTTGCAAAATTAAAGCAGGCGTTCGTTGCCTTTACGCAGCGACTTCCGTTTTACGGCACGGTCGTGGTCTGTGTGGACGATCCGTTTGTCCGCGACATTATTCCGCTGATTTCAAAGACGGTGGTGACCTATGGGTTTTCAGAGGATGCCCAGGTTCGGGCCTCGGACGTGATTGAGGCGGGCACGTCGATGCGCTTTACGGCACATCGAGAGTCGGCAGCGCCGTTGCCTGTGGCAGTCAATCTTCCAGGGCGTCATAACGTACAAAACGCCTTAGCGGCTATTGCGGTTGCGACGGAACTGGGTGTGGAAGATGCCGCGATTGTTTCGGCGTTGCGGGAATTTACCGGAGTTGGACGGCGGTTTCAGGTGCATGATGGGCTGCACACGGCAGACGGTGGCCGATTCACTTTGGTGGATGACTATGGCCACCATCCGGCCGAGATTGCCGCAACGATTGCTGCAGCCCGCGGGGCCTATCCGGGACGTCGCATCATGCTGGCGTTTCAGCCCCATCGCTTTAGTCGCACGCGAGATTTATTTGAGGATTTTGTTCGGGTGCTCGGAGAGGCGGACCAGTTGTTGCTGGCCCAGGTCTATTCGGCAGGTGAGGCGGCAATCGCTGCTGCCGATGGCAAGGCACTGGCCCGTGCCATTCGGGTTGCAGGAAAAGTTGAGCCTGTCTACATCGAGTCGATCAGCGATATGCCCGAGCGTATCCGCGCACTCGCCCAAGATGGGGATGTGGTGCTGTGTATGGGTGCGGGCTCGATCGGAGGCGTTGCGGCAACGATCCAGTCTCAGGGGGTAGGTCGATGAACCTGGATATACGCCCTCAGGACTATGGCCGTGTCGCCGTTTTGTTTGGCGGAGAGTCTGCCGAGCGTGAGATCTCGATGCGCTCCGGCCAGGGCGTGCTTGCAGCGATGCAGCGATGCCGATTGAATGTCGTCGGATTTGATCCTGCGCAGCGGCCACTACAGACGCTGCAGGATGAATCCGTTGCACGTGTGTTTATTGCGCTGCATGGCCGTTACGGCGAGGACGGCACGGTCCAGGGAGCCTTAGAACTTTTAAAAATTCCGTATACAGGCAGTGGCGTAATGGCCAGCAGTCTCGCCATGGATAAGGCAATGACCAAGCGTGTCTGGCGATCCAGCGACCTTCCAACCCCTGATTTCATGCTGCTCAGAGATCCGATAGATCCAGCGGTGGTCGTGCAGCGGCTGGGCCTGCCGATCGCGGTCAAACCTGTGATGGAAGGCTCATCACTCGGATTTACGCGTGTTGATCGCATCGAGGAGCTGCCGTCGGCAGTCGCGCAGGCACGGCAGTACGACCAGATGGTGATGGCGGAGCAGTTTGTGACGGGCCGGGAGTTCACCTGTGCATTGCTGCAGGATGACTCGGGCTCTACGCAGGCACTTCCCCTTATTGAGATCGTGGCGCCGGAGGGCCGTTATGACTATCAGAATAAATATTTCGGCGATTCGACCCAGTATCTTTGCCCCGCGCCGGTTGAGCCGGCGATTGCTGCGCATATGCAGGCGCTCTCCGTCGCCGCCTTCGATGCAATCGGATGCTCGGGCTGGGCACGGGCTGATCTGATGTGGGATGGGACATCATCGCCGATGCTGTTAGAGATCAATACCTCGCCCGGCATGACTGACCATTCTCTGGTGCCGATGGCGGCCCGGGCGGCGGGATTGGACTATGACGCGCTGGTGCTGCGGATTCTCTCGCAGGCATCGCTCAAAGTGGGCCGTTCATCATGAGTCAGACACCACTTCGTGATTTCTGGCATTCACCTGCGCGGCTGAATCGGCTCGCTGGGTTGCTCATGGCAGGCTCGGTGATTGTCCTTGTCGCCTTGTTGATGAATTGGCTGGCCAATCGTCCGGCCTTTGTCGTCAAGCGGGTCATTGTCGACTCGATGCGTGGTGAGCTGAAACATATCTCCGCACCACAGATCCACGCGGCGATTGCGGAAGCGTTAAATGGCACGGTTCTGTCGACTGATCTGGGCCAGATTCATCGTGCACTGCAGTCCATTCCTTGGATTCGAACGGTGACTGTTCGTCGCATCTGGCCCAACCGACTGCTTGTGCGTATTCAGGAGCAGCGGGCCGTCGCCACCTGGCCCAATGGCCGACTAGTCAATGACATGGGCGAGCTGTTTGCCGGGCTTGCTGCGGACCACGAGGACGATTGCGTATTGATTCCGCTTGCGGGCCCTGCGGGGAGTGAACGGCTCGTTCTGGAGCGGGCACGTCAGCTGGCCTCATGGGTGGGGCCCACGCATCGCGCTTTGCAACGGCTCACGCTGTCTGAGCAGTACGCATGGACGGCAGAGCTATCCGGGGGAATGGTCCTCGAACTGGGCCGTGACACTCTGGCAACACCCGTGGAGGAGCGCGTTCGAATGTTCGTAAAGACGCAGCCGTGGCTGGCACAAAAACTCGGCACACCTGGTGAGCCAGCGCGGGTGGCGAAGGCCGATCTGCGTTACGCCACCGGCTACGCCTTTCTGCCTGCCACCGCCAGCGTTGAGCTGCCGAAGACTGCCCTGGCTGGGCAGCGGCTCTGCATTGGCGATCACACCTGACACCGGAGACAGAATTCTGTGAGGACACTCTATGACGCGTGAATCGAAGAACCTGATCGTTGGCTTGGATATCGGGACCTCGAAGATCGTCACGATCGTGGCTGAAATTCTCGATGACAGCCGGCTTGAGGTCATTGGACTTGGCCAGGCTGACTGTGAGGGCCTAAAAAAAGGCGTGGTGGTCAATATCGATGCAACCGTTCAGTCGATACAAAAGTCGCTGGAGGACGCCGAGCTCATGGCGGACTGCAAAATTGCGGCCGTCTGGACCGGCATTGCAGGCAGCCATATACGAAGCTTCAACTCCACCGGCATGGTGGCAATCAAAGAGAAAGAAGTCTCGCAGACCGATGTCGATCGTGTCATCGAAACCGCGACTGCCGTGAGCGTGCCCTCTGACCAACAGGTTCTGCATGTGCTGCCGCAGGAATTCATGATTGATGGACAGGATGATGTCCGGCAGCCCTTGGGGATGAGCGGTGTCCGTCTGGAGGTCCGGGTTCATATCGTGACCGGGTCGGTAAGTGCAGCCCAGAACATTATCAAGTGCGTTCGTCGTTGTGGCCTGGAGGTGAATGAGCTCATCCTGCAGCCGCTTGCCTCAAGCCATGCTGTATTGACGAAGGACGAAAAGGAGTTGGGTGTGGCACTAGTGGATATCGGTGGCGGCACAACCGATATTGCAATTTTTTCCGGTGGTGCGATCCGCCACACGGCGGTCATCCCCATTGCAGGGGATCAGATTACAAACGACATCGCAATGGCGTTGCGGACACCCACCCATGAGGCAGAGGCAATCAAGATTCGTCATGGCATCGCCAAGCAGGCGCTGGCGGATCCACAGGCGTGGTTTGAAGTTCCCGGCCTCGGTGATCGTGCCCCACGTCAGCTTTCTCGGCAGGCGCTTGCGGCAGTAATTGAGCCGCGTGTCGAAGAGCTCTTTTCATTGGTGCAGCACGTGATTCGCGAGTCAGGCTACGAAGAGCTGTTGTCCTCTGGCGTTGTGATCACCGGTGGCAGTGCGATGTTGCCGGGCATGGTGGAGCTTGGAGAGGATGTATTTCTAAAACAGGTACGCATTGGAGTACCCGCCTATCGCGGAAATCTCTCTGATGTGATTAGCAATCCGCGTTTTTCGACGGCCATGGGGCTGCTCGAGGAGGCGCGGACGCAATGGATCCGGGGCCGTAAGGAGGTCGTGAGCAGTGGTTCATTCAAAGACACCCTTGCGCGGATGAAGCAGTGGTTTGTGGGGAACTTTTAACTTCTGACGAGGAGGCGGTAATGAATTTCGAAATGTTTGAGACTGAGACTCAGGGCACGATCATTAAAGTGATCGGTGTGGGTGGCGCGGGAGGCAATGCAGTTAACCACATGATCTCTCGCGGCGTGCAGGGAGTGGAATTTATCTGTATCAATACAGATGCACAGGCCCTGGCCAAATCCAAGGCCGACAGTACATTGCAGATTGGCGGTACCGGCCTGGGAGCGGGTGCGCGGCCTGAGGCGGGCAAGGCTGCTGCCGAAGCGGATCGTGAGCGGATTGCCGATGCGTTACGTGGTGCGCATATGGTGTTTATCACTGCTGGTATGGGCGGCGGTACGGGCACTGGGGCTGCTCCGGTTGTTGCGGAGGTTGCCAAGGAGCTGGGCGCTCTCACAGTGGCAGTGGTCACCAAGCCCTTTAGTTTTGAGGGCGTGCGACGGGAGTCTGCTGCAGAGCGCGGACTCTCCGAGCTTGAAAGCCGCGTGGACTCATTAATTATCGTGCTCAACGAAAAGCTCGAAGAAGTTTTGGGCGAAGAGGTGACCCAGATTGAGGCATTCGCAGCCGCTGATGATGTGCTGAATAACGCCGTTGCCGGTATCGCTGAGATCATCAATGTGGAGGGCCTGGTGAATGTGGACTTCGAGGATGTCAAGACCGTGATGAGCGAGCAGGGCAAGGCCATGATGGGCACAGCCTGTGCCGCCGGTGACGATCGTGCCCGCATCGCTGCAGAAAATGCTGTGCAGAGTCCGCTGCTGGAGGGTGTCGATCTCTCCGGTGCGAGGGGTATCCTGGTCAATATCACGGCCAGCAGGGCGCTGAGATTAAAAGAGACCCGGGTTGCGATGGAGACGATTCGTACCTTTGCGGCAGAGGATGCCACCATCATTCTGGGAACGGTCTATGACGATGAGATGTCAGACCAACTTCGGGTTACGGTTGTGGCCACAGGCCTTGGCCGCAAGCGTACGCCAACCTTAGTCCATACCAGTGCACATGCGGTCGTACAGAAAACCGGTACAGACAATATCGGGTTTCCTTTGCAGCATGATGGACAGATGAACGCATCGATGGTGCCGGGAATGCCGGCAGGCGGGCCCGTGGCGCCTCAGCCTGCGGTGCCTGGAGTGGATTACAGCAAATATGACCAGCCCACGGTCTGGCGTGACCCGCGCAGCCAGGCGGCAGCACGGGTGGATGCGTTACAGGAGAGCGGGATGGATCGGCTTGATATACCCGCATTTCTTCGCAAGCAGGCGGATTGACCCCTCGTTAGACCGCGTTTCCCCACTCATGGAAAGGCCCGATGCCCCCGGGCCTTTCTTTTTTGGCATAGTCTGTCGTTTTCTTCGAGGAGATCACGATGCCGATCCAGACAGGCCAAGCACTTCCTAATGCAACCCTATACGAATTTTTTGACGAAGAGACCGGCGGCTGCAGTATCGGTCCTAATGCATTTCAGGTCTCGGATCTGATCAAGGGCAAGAAGATCGTGATTTTCGGTCTGCCTGGCGCCTATACGCCGACCTGTTCTGCAAAGCATGTGCCAGGATTCATCGCCCAGTTCGACAAGTTAAAAGCCAAGGGGATTGATGAGATCTGGTGTGTGAGTGTCAACGACGCCTTTGTGATGGGCGCCTGGGGTCGTGAGCTCGGCGCTAAAGGCAAGGTCCGCATGATGGGTGATGGCAATGCGGAATTTTCCAAAGCGGTTGATCTCACCCTGGATCTGACTGCCCGCGGCCTTGGACTTCGGTCGAATCGTTACGCCATGATTGTTGACAACGGTATCGTGAAGCATGTTGCCGTCGAGGCGCCTGGCGCCTTTGATGTGAGCAGCGCCGAGGCCGTGTTGGCGAAGCTTTAAAAACCCCCTTCTGATGTTGCGACAACGGACACTCGCTGAGCCGGTAACGGCATGCGGCATTGGGCTGCACAGCGGTGTTCCGGTCCGACTGACGCTTCGGCCCGCTCCGGCTGACTTCGGCATCGTCTTCCGCCGTATCGATGTAGATCCGCCGCGGGATATTCGCTCCCGTGCGGGTGCGGTGGGCGATACCCGAATGGCCTCGACACTGTCGGATGGCGATGTGAAAGTTGCAACTGTCGAACACCTGATGTCAGCGCTTTCGGGGCTCGGCATCGACAACGCGGTGGTCGAGGTGGATGCGGCGGAGATTCCGATCATGGATGGCAGCGCTGCCACCTTCGTCTACTTACTGAGGTCTGCCGGTGTTCAGGAGCAATCTGCACCGAAACGCTTTATCGAGGTCATCAAGCCCGTGGAGGTGCGCGACGGAGAGAAGTGGGCCCGGCTCGACCCATTCTTTGGCTTTCGCCTCGAATTTACGATTGACTTTAGCCACCCGGCGGTTGATGCGACTGGCCAGCAGGTGCGGGTAAATTTTGCGGAATCGTCCTTTGTGGATGACATTGCCCGTGCAAGAACGTTTGGATTTGTCAGTGATGTTGATCTGTTGCGCTCCAAAGGGCTGGCCCTGGGCGGCAGCCTGGATAACGCCATCGTGATGGATGAGGTCCGTGTGATCAATCCGGGGGGATTGCGTCGGCCGAATGAGTTTGCGATGCATAAGGCCTTGGATGCAATTGGGGATCTTTATCTCCTGGGCAATCCACTCATGGCCAGCTACTCTGCATTTAAGTCTGGCCATGCGCTGAACAATGCCCTGCTGCGCACGCTCATGCAGACAGAAGGCAGCTGGAAGGAGACCACGTTTAAAGATCTTCAGCATGCGCCCGTGGCCTGGGCCCGGCAGTGGAGCTGGAACTAGACTAGCCCTTCGCGATCCGTCGGAGTGCCTGGCGTAAACGCTCATTGGGCATGTCGTGTGCGAGTCGTTCAAACTCTTCTCGAATCACACCCGGAACATCGGGCCGGCGCACATGGGGCGCGCGTACTGGTGCGACCGTCTGCTCCTGCTGTGCGGTGACCCTGATGTGCTGAATACCCCAGCCCTGCTGTCGAAGCATCTGGGGCCAGTCTGCCAGTGCCAGCCTGAGCTTGGCCGCTGCAGCAGCATGCATGGCCACGACGGTGACCTGGCTGCCGCGGATGCCCCGCGGGGGATCATCACGACGCACCTGAAGCGCCAATGCCCGCAGCTGCGCCGGAACGGTTGCCCGCAGGCTGGCCATCAGGTCCTCGCTGTCGCGCCATGCGCGGTCAATGCTGGCCCACTCGGCAGATGCACGCAGGGCCTCTGACAGTCCTTTGAACGGGGTCTTGCTCATACCTGCATGCTAAGATCGGCGGCCCATGATTGACAATTTTCTCAAAAAGATTTTTGGCAGTCGAAACGACCGACTCGTCAAAAGCTATGGCCAGCGTGTGGCCGCAATCAATGCCCTGGAGTCATCAATCGGCGCACTTTCCGATGATGCCCTGCAGGCCAAGACGGCGGAGTTCCGTCAACGCCACGCCAATGGTGAGGCCCTTGATGGCCTGCTGGTCGAGGCCTTTGCGGTATGCCGCGAGGCCGGTAAACGCGCCCTCGGGATGCGCCATTTTGATGTCCAGTTGATCGGGGGCATGGTACTGCACGACGGCAAGATTGCCGAAATGCGCACCGGAGAGGGCAAGACCCTGGTGGCCACGCTGGCCGCCTATCTCAATGCCCTTGGGGGTAAGGGCGTCCATGTCGTCACGGTTAATGACTATCTTGCTGAGCGCGATGCAAATTGGATGGGAAAGCTGTATCGGTTTCTTGGCCTGTCGGTGGGCGTGAATCTGACCCGACTGGAGCATGCTGAAAAACAATCTGCCTATGCTGCAGATATCACGTACGGCACCAACAACGAATTCGGATTCGACTATCTGCGCGACAACATGGTGGTGGATCGCGCCAATCGTGTTCAGCGTGGACTGAGCTTTGCGGTGGTCGACGAAGTCGATTCCATTCTGATCGACGAGGCGCGTACGCCACTCATCATTTCCGGTCATGCCGATGACCAGACTGATCTTTATCGGGTTCTGAATGTTGTGCCTGGCCGGCTCAAGCCTCAGGCCAGCGAGGAATCTCCCGGTGATTACTGGGTGGATGAGAAATCTCGCCAAGTCTTTATGTCCGAGGCGGGTTTTGAAAAGTCCGAGCAGATCCTTGCTGAGATGGGACTGCTCACGGAAGGGGCAAGCCTCTATGATCCTGCGCATATCTCGCTGCTGCACCATCTGACATCTGCCCTTCGGGCCCACACGCTGTTTTTTAAAGATCAGCACTATGTCGTCCAGGCAGAAAAGATCATCATCGTTGATGAATTTACTGGCCGTTTGATGCCGGGACGTCGATGGTCGGAGGGCCTGCATCAGGCGGTTGAGGCGAAAGAAGGCGTGGAGATTGAGGCCGAAAATCAGACCCTCGCGTCGATCACATTTCAGAACTACTTTCGCATGTACGACAAATTGTCGGGCATGACCGGCACGGCCGACACCGAGGCATTTGAGTTTCAGTCGATCTACAGCCTTGAAACCGTTGTCATCCCGACGCATCGCCCGATGGTCCGACTGGATCTGCATGACCAGGTCTTTAAATCGGTGGAAGAGAAATACGAGGCGATATTCAAGGACATCAAAGAGCGGCACGGCCGGGGCCAGCCGATCCTGGTGGGCACGACATCGATCGAGAATTCTGAGCTGTTGTCCGCCATGCTGGCCAAGGAGAAGTTGGCCCATCAGGTGCTTAACGCCAAGCAGCACGAGCGCGAGGCCGAGATCGTCGCCCAGGCAGGGCGGCCGGGGATGATCACGATCGCAACCAATATGGCGGGCCGAGGAACCGACATCGTCCTGGGGGGCAATGTCGAGAAGCAGGTGGAGTCCGTGAGGGCCGATTCTGGATTGTCGGATCCCGAGAAGACCCAGCGGGAGGTAACCCTGCGTGCCGAGTGGCAGGGCCTGCATGATCAGGTGATCGCTGCGGGCGGCCTGCACATCGTAGGCACGGAGCGTCATGAGTCCCGGCGTATCGACAACCAGCTGCGTGGCCGTGCCGGCCGGCAGGGCGACCCGGGCTCATCGCGGTTTTATCTGTCGATGGATGATCCTTTGCTCAGGATCTTCGCGGGCGAGCGCATGAAGGCCATCATGAATCGTCTCGGGGTGCCACATGGCGAACCGATTGAGGCCGGCATGGTGTCGCGTTCGATTGAGTCCGCTCAGCGAAAAGTTGAGAACCGTAACTTTGATATGCGCAAGCAGTTACTGGATTACGATGATGTTGCCAACGAGCAGCGCAAAATCATCTACCGTCAGCGTAATGAGATTCTCGAGGGGGAGGATCTCTCGGAACTGGTCACCAGCCTGCGTCGCGGCATGATGACTGAGATTGTTCGCAATCATGTGCCCGAAGAGAGCGTCGAAGAGCAGTGGGATCTGGCCGGTCTTGGGCAGACACTCCGCACCGACTGGCGGCTTGCGATCGATCTTCAGTCATGGGTTGAGCGGACCGAGCAGACCACCGATGACGATATTCTCGAGCATGTGGTCACCGCAGCGGATCAGGCCTACCAAGACAAGGTTGCACCGGTGGGCCGAGACGCGTTCAATCAGTTTGAACGCTCGATTCTGCTGCAGGCGATTGACTCGACCTGGCGGGAGCACCTGGCCGCCTTGGATCACCTGCGACAGGGGATTCATTTGCGGGGCTATGCCCAGAAAAATCCAAAACAGGAATACAAGCGTGAGGCGTTTGTATTGTTTGAGCAGACACTCGACCGCATCCGCACCGAGGTGACCCGTGTGCTGATGAATGTGGAGGTTCAGGATGCGGATCAGGTGGCGCAGGCGGCACCGGAGGCACCGCGACTGGCCGACATCCAGTATCAGCATGCCGAGTTTGATGGCCAGGCGGCATTGGCTGGAGAGGACCCCGAGGCCTTGGCACTCGCCGCCCAGACCCCGGGATCGGCGACTGATCGTGACGTGTCTTCCGAACCGGAGTCTGTTGCTCAGGTGCGCCGGTCAGAGCCAAAGGTCGGACGCAATGATCCCTGTCCCTGTGGATCTGGAAAAAAATACAAGCTCTGTCACGGCAAACTTGCCTGAGTGTTCGCGGCCCAACGTCAGCAACAATTAGTCTACTTTTGCGCCGCTGGCCTTAACCACTGGCTCGTATCGCTGCCGCTCTTGTTGCATGAACCGGCCGAAGGCCTCCGGTGCGCTGGGCGTAGGCTCGGCCATCAGCGCGGCAAATCGTTGGCGAAGTTCGGGTGAGTTCAATGCAGCTGTGAATGCCTGGTTCAGTCGATTGACCACCTCTGCAGGGGTGCCTGCAGGTGCAATGAGCCCCCACCAGGTGTCGATGATGAGTCCGGGAAGATAGTCGTGCAGGGGCGGGACATCCGGCAGCACGGGACTGCGTTGCGCGCTGGTGACTGCAAGGGCCTTGAGACGTCCGGACTTAATGTTTGCGGCAGCGCTGGCGAGGTTATCGATATTGAAATCGACCTGGCCAGAGAGCAGCCCAAACTGTGCGGGTGCGGCACCGTTATAAGGAATATGCACTGCGTAAATGCCACCGGCGCGTTTGAGCATTTCGCCCGCCAGGTGGCCTGCACTGCCGTTTCCGCCGGAGCCAAAATTCAGACGCCCGGGGTTTGCCTTGGCGACTTTTATAAAGTCAGCGATGTTCTGAATGCCAAGACGCTGTGCCGTATCGGTATTGATTACCAATACGTTGGGAACACGAACCATCTGTGTAATGGGTGCGAAGTCCTTGCCGGCATCAAACGGCATACGCTCAAAAAGCCACGGATTGATGGCATGGGTGGCGGTTGCTGCGATACCCAGGGTTTTTCCATCTGCGGCCGCCTTGGCCACCAGGCTTACCCCCAGGTTGCCGCCTGCGCCAGGCCTGTTCTCAATCACGATTGGGCCGAGGCTGTCGCGGACCCGTTCGGCTAAGGCCCGGACCGTGATATCGATCGGCCCGCCGGCTGCATAGGGGACGATGATGCGTGTCGGCTGCTGGGCCAGCACGGGAGCAGCCAGCATGACCAGCGAGAGCAGAGCAAGGCGATAACGTTGTGTCAGCATTGTGATCCCTCTGTCGTTGAGATGGCGGGCCCAGAGGGGCAATGGCCCGCCCGGCCCAGGCCTTAGAATAGCGACTTTTGAAGGCCATTTCGCACCAGGCGAAATGTGAACAAGGCGCTATGGCGGTCAATCTTCCTGTTCCAGAGTTGCACCAGCTGCATGCGGTTTCCGGCGTTACGTTGGGAGTGGCGAGTGCGGGAATTCGCAAGGGCGGCCGCAAAGATATTCTTGTTGTCGCGCTTGCCGAAGGCACCCGGGTGGCGGGTGTCTTCACCCAGAATGCGTTTTGTGCCGCCCCCGTTCAGGTCTGTCGTTCTCATTTATCGGCAGCCTCGGAGATTCGGGCATGGGTGGTGAACACAGGCTGTGCGAATGCCGGCACGGGCGAGCGAGGCCTTGCCGATGCGCAGGAGACAACCCGCATGCTTGCCGAATTGCTCAGGCTGCAGCCCGAGCAGGTGCTGCCATTTTCCACCGGTGTAATTCTCGAGCACTTGCCGATGGAGAAACTGCGCCTCGGTATTGATCAGGCTTGTGGTGTGCTTGGCGAGGCCAGTTGGCTGGATGCTGCACAGGCCATCATGACCACCGATACTCAGCCGAAGGCCGCCTCGACGAAGGTAATGGTCTCCGGCCGGCCCGTCACGATCACGGGCATCTCGAAGGGGGCGGGCATGATCCGGCCGAACATGGCCACCATGCTCGGCTATGTCGCGACAGATGCGGGAGTTTCACAGGCGCTTCTGCACGACTTGGTGAGGGAGGCTGCCGATGAGTCGTTTAATGCAATTACGGTCGATGGTGATACGTCGACCAATGATTCATTTGTGGCTGCCGCCACTGGCGCCAGTGGTGTGATGTTTTCCTCGGCGGGCGATCCCCAATGGCCGCTCTTTCGGGACGCCTTTATTGGTGTCTGTCGGCAGCTCGCCCAGGCGATTGTTCGCGACGGTGAGGGTGCAACTAAATTCATCACGATTCGTGTCAATGATGCAGCCTCTCGTGACGAGGCCCGCCAGGTGGGCTATGCCATCGCACATTCGCCATTGGTCAAAACCGCGTTTTTTGCGAGCGACCCCAATCTTGGCCGTATTCTTGCAGCGATTGGCTACAGTGGTGTTCCCGGCTGTGATGTCAACAAGATCCGGGTGGCATTGGACGACGTGCTGGTTGCCGAATCTGGCGGCCGGGCCAAGGGCTACTCGGAGGCCGATGGCCAGCGGGTGATGCAGCAGAGTGAGATCACGGTCACGGTCTCTCTGGGCCGCGGCGGTGCGCAGGCGGTGGTGTATACCTGTGATCTGTCGCATGAGTATGTCTCCATCAATGCGGACTATCGCTCATAGGATAGAGATCGTGTCTGATTCCGTAAACGAATTGCTCGTAAAACTCAACGCCTTGCTTCCGGTGACGCCCGCAATGCCGGATTTCTCTGCGGTAAAGGCAATGCGATGGATCCGGCGTCCGACCCTTCTTGGGCATGTGTCGTATCTTGAGCCTGTGATGCATTTCGCAGAGATACGTTTCACAGATCTCCAGCATATTGATCGACAGCGTCGTCTCGTTGAGCAGAACACCCGGCAGTTTCTTGCCAAGAAACCGGCGAATAATGTGCTCATGACTGGCGCGCGTGGCACTGGCAAGTCGTCGCTCGTGCGGGCCTGTGTCAGTGAGTTTCACGGACAGGGACTGCGCGTGATCGAGGTCGAGAAACAGGATCTGATGGACCTTCCGAGAATTGTCGAGACAGTCTCTCGGCTGCCGTATCGATTCATTATTTTTTGTGATGATCTGTCATTTGAATCGGGTGACGCGGGCTATAAGGCATTGAAGTCCGTCTTAGATGGTTCAGTCGCTGCACAGTCGGAGAATCTTCTGATCTATGCGACGTCGAATCGCCGTCACTTGATGCCTGAGCAGATGCGCGAAAATCTAGAAACCCGCTATGAGGCCAGTGGCGAGATTCATCCGGGTGAAACCGTTGAGGAAAAGATCTCACTCTCAGAGCGGTTTGGCCTGTGGGTATCGTTTTACAGCTTTAGTCAGCAGGACTATCTCGATATTGTGGTGCACTGGCTTGCGCATTTTGGCTGTGGCCAAGCCTTGATCGATCAGGCCCGTCAGCCCGCGCTCCAGTGGGCATTGGAGCGGGGCTCCCGTTCTGGCCGCGTTGCGCTTCATTTTGCCCGCGACTGGGCCGGCCGGCATTGACTTCGGGATCTGCACCGCTGCAGGTAGCGGTGGGGATGCTGCGGCAGTCCAGTGGCGCGGTCTTGCTCACGACCCGTCCGGCCGGTAAACCCTTTGCAGGCTACTGGGAATTTCCAGGCGGAAAGATTGAAACGTCGGAGACGGCTGAACAGGCGCTCACGCGTGAGCTCCAAGAAGAGATCAGCATCTACGCAGAGGAATTTCATTTCGCCTGGACGGTGACGCACCGTTATCCACATGCAGATGTGGCATTGCATTTCTACTGGGTTAGCCAATGGCAGGGCATTCCCCGTCCGCTTGAGGGCCAGCAGTTAATGTGGATTACCTGCGAGCAGGCATGGCCGTATCCGATTCTTCCAGCAACTGTTCCGTTATTAGAGCAGATTAGAAATTACAGAGCGTGAGCTGAAATGGAATTTCCTGTTCAGTGCCCTTGAGGTGCATCGAGGCCTCAAGCTGTCGAAAGCGCACCGAGACCACATATTTATTGGCACTGATTTCTGCAACCACCTCGGGCTGTTTGGGCACCGCGACGCGAATGATCTGGATCTGGCGGCCATCCATCGAGAGTTCAAAGTAGCCGCGTGTGGCCAGATAGGACTCTGGCCGAGTGCCCTCGCGCAGCAGTTTTAAAACGATTTCGACGCCGTCGTACACGGGCTGCAGCGAATTAATCCAGTTGTTCAACATGCCCTGTCGAACTTCGACTGGCCGATGCAGCCAGACGTGCAGCGAAGGAATATCGAATTCACAAATACCCCCAGGGATACCAAAACGGCCTTTCAGCAACTGTAGCCACTCATGCTCAGGGATATGCTGGCCAAGACGGGTATTCGATGCGGATAGCGAGTTAAATATCGCCTGGATTCGGGCCAGAAGTTCATCCAGCGCCTCTTGTGAGACGCCGGGCTTACCTGAAAATTGATTGAGACGGGCCCGTTGACGATCGAGCTCTTGGAGCAGCTCTGATTTGATGTCACCTCGTCCGCCCACAAGATCAAATAATTCGAACACCGACCAGAGCGCGGCCTGATGTCCAAAGGCCGAGGTGTTCTGATTGAATTCTTGGCAGCGTCTGAACAGACTTTCAATGCGAAGCAGTGAGCGGATACGCTCATTGCAAGGGAACTCGAAGGTCATCCAGCCCGGAGGGGCAGCAACGGCGGGCGTTGTGGGGTCGCTCATCCCCGAATTATGAATGAATTAGCTCGCGATGCAGGGTGTCGACCTGATCCTGCAGGTCATCCGCGGATCCGTCGTTATTCAGGATGTGGGTTGCGGCACGGATACGATCCTCCCGACGGGCCTGGGCCGCCATAATGGCCAGCACCTGCGCTTCGGGCAGCTGACTACGCTGAATGACCCGGCTGACCTGGACCTTTTCTTCGCAATCCACGACGACCACGGCGGCTGCCTCAATCCTGCGACGATCGGGGCCGGATTCCCCGGGGGCTTTCTCGATCCACAGCGGCACCATGTAAATCGCGTACGGTCCTGGTGCAGCCCGAAGGGCCGCCAAGGCGTACTGCTCAATCAGCGGATGAAGAATGGCTTCCAGTCGCCGCTTGGCCGCAGGGTCGGCAAACACCAGTGCCCGCATTTTTGATCGGTCGAGGCTTCGGTCTGCCATGATCATTTCGGGACCAAAGTCGGCCTGAATGGCCGCAATGGCAGCCCCATTGGATGAAGTGAGCCGGTGAGAGATCGCATCGGCATCCACCACCGTAATGCCATGTGCGGCAAAACGTTCGGCAGCCAGACTTTTGCCGGATCCGATGCCGCCGGTCAGAACGACGACACGCTCAGCCAAGCTGCACCCAGGTGACGACAGCCCCAAGCGCCAGGGCGGGACCAAATGGAATCTGTGCACTGAGAAAAGGCTGGGGAGAGTGGACGATATCTGCCCGGCCGGGCCGCAGGCCGATCCGACCCCAAAGATAAAGGAGTGCGGTCAATAGGATTGCTGAGACGCTCGCGATAAGCCAGATCATTGGCAGGGATTGCCACCCGAGCCACGCGCCAATTCCTGCGCTCATGGCAAAGTCTCCTCGGCCCATGGCCTCGATGCCTTTGAATCGTTCAAATAAAAATGCGATGAGCCACAGCAGTCCATAACCCAGTAGACAGCCAAGCAGCCTGTCCTCAAGGCCAAGGCCAACGGGAAGATCGAGGCTGTACGCCAACAAACCCGTCGCCGCCAGTAAGCCTGTGAGAGGATCCGGCAGCAGTCGGCAGAGCCGGTCGAATCGCGTCAGGCTAATGAGCAATGCAGCGAGCACGCCCGTGAGGCAGGCACCCCCGAGAATAGCGGCCGGATGGTCGGCCGTGGCTGCGGGCAGTGTCACGCTCAGAAGTAGCAATGAAACGATCGCCGACAGCAGCCACCAGCCCGCAGAAATTCGATTCAGTCGAGTGGCGGTCTCTTCACTGATCCAGTGAAGAATGCTCTGCCGTCCAATCATCGCCAGCGGCTTTAGGGCGAGCACCGCAATTGCTGGTGTCACCACCATCCACACAAGCCATGAGGGACTGAGGCTTTCCGGAATCAGCATGGAGGACTGTTTAGATCGCTTTTGTCTGAGGGCGGCCGAGACGTACGCGCCGAATCAATCTGCCCTGGGTCTGAAGAATCTCCATCGGCACATCGGCAATCTTGACCGACACATGCGCGTCGGGGAGATCTTCGAGAGTTTCAAGGAGTAGTCCATTAAGGGTACGGGCGCCATCCGTCGGCAGTTGAATACCAAGCCGGCGATTGAGTTCGCGCACTGGAGCAGTTCCGTCGACGATGATTGTTCCATCCTCTTCCCAGCGCATTCCTGTCGACTGATCACCTGGGGCATGGGTTGTGAATTCTCCGACCAGCTCTTCGATAATATCTTCGAGCGTCACGAGGCCTTCGATTTCACCATACTCATCCACAATGAGACCGATGCGCTGTTTATTTTCCTGAAAGTATTGCAGCTGAGTGAATAAAGGCGTTCCACCCGGCACGAAATACGGCTCGATCAGCGCATCCCGAAGTGTTTCGTGGGTGAATTCATTTCTCGACAGCAGTGCCATCGCCTTACGGACATGCAGAATTCCCACAATGTTGTGCAGGTCGCCGGCATAGACGGGCAGCTTGTTGTGGAAACAGGTCGTGAGCTGGTCAATTAGCGTCTGGGTTTCGGACTCAAGATCCAGCGCCTCAATTCTGTTTCTCGGCACCATCACATCGTTGACGGTGAGGTCCTCGATGTCAAATAGGTTGAGCATAATGCTGCGATGCTTGGAAGGAATGAGCCGTGTCGACTCGAGAATTGCTGTACGCAGTTCTTGTGGCGACATTGCTTGCTGCTGAGAGGGTTCGGTTAGTTTACGAAGACCGATCACTCGAATCAGTCCAGACACCAGGCCGTTAATCACCATCACCAGCGGATAACCGAACCGCACGAGCGGCATCAGGACGAGGCTGGTGGCCATGGCGATCGGCTCAGGCCGACTGGCGCCCAGAATTTTCGGTGTGATCTCCGCAAAGATGATGATGGCCAGTGCCACCAAGGCCGTCGCAATGGCCAGGACCGTGTCGTTATTGCCGAAGGACTGAATGGCCAGGGCCGTCACCAGTGCGGTGAGCGCCGCGTTGACCAGGTTATTGCCCAGCAGGATCGTGGCCAGCAGCCGATCGGTCTGATTCAAGAGGGCCAACACCCGATGGGCGCCGGGCCTGCCCTGCTGCGCAAGATGCCGAATACGATAGCGATTGACTGCCATCATGCTGGTCTCCGAGATTGAGAAAAATCCTGAGATCAGCAGCAGCAGAACAACTGCGGAAAAATGGGTCCAGAGCGGTAGTTCGTTCAAGCAGGCCGATGGCGTTTGGCTTGTTGGGCCGAGGCCGGAGGGGGCAGTGCCGTAAGACTATCCAAGAAAACAGGGGTTGTGTCTGGTCGGGGTGAGAGGATTCGAACCTCCGACTCCTGCGTCCCGAACGCAGTACTCTACCAGGCTGAGCTACACCCCGAAGCGAAGGCCGAAGTCTAGCAGGGAACGCTGTCGCTGCTGAAATAGCGCCATCTGTGCCATCAGGCGCGCCGGCGAATCAATGATTCGAGCAGGTCGAGCAGGGCGGATTTATGCGTAGATGGCGCAAGGGGATAGAGCGCAGATCGGGCCAGCTCACACTCCCGATGGGCACACTCCAAGGTGTAAGCCATGGCGCCCGTTCGATGTATGGCGGCAATGACCCGTTCAAAATCAGCCTGCTCAGGATTCAGAATGGCCTCCCGGACGAGGCCTTGCTCCTCAGAATTGCCGCGGGCCATCACGGCGATCAGCGGCAGCGTGGGCTTGCCTTCCCGAAGGTCATCGCCCACCCGTTTGCCGATCTCAGACTCCTCTCCGTCGTAGTCCAGGGCATCGTCAATCAACTGGAAAGCGGTTCCGAGATGTCGTCCGAATGCGGCGCAGCGTTCCGTAAGTTCGGGCGCCGCGCCAGCGAGCACGGCCGGAACCTTCGTGGCGGCCTCAAAGAGCTTGGCGGTTTTGAACCGAATCACCGTTAGGTAGCGGTCTTCGGTGACGTCGGGGTCCTGGCAGTTCATGAGCTGCAGGACTTCGCCTTCTGAGATGACATTGGTGCTTTCGGCCATGACCGACATGACCTCAGGCGATCCCACCTCAACCATCATCTGAAAGGCCCGCGAGTAGAGAAAATCCCCCACCAGCACGCTGGCGGCGTTGCCAAAAAGGATATTTGCAGTGGCCCTGCCTCTTCTCAAGGCGGACTCATCGACGACGTCATCGTGCAGTAGGGTGGCGGTATGGATGAATTCGACGACCACCGCCATCAGGCGGGATCGCTCCGCAGATAGGAGATGTAGGGGAACCGATTTTTGATGTAAGTGCGCACTAATCGCGCCGGACATCAGTAGCAACAGTGCGGGCCGAACCCGTTTTCCCCCGCTCTGGATGATGTATTCCGCGACCTGGCCGATCAGCGCAACCTCGGAGGTCAGGCGTCTACGGATCAGGCTGTCGACAGCCGACATCTCGGAGCGGACGATGCCAAGGGGCCCGTCAACCGGCGCGGCCTGTTGGGTCGGAAGGGGGGAGCTGACAGCGTTCACCTGATGAATTATGACACCCTGAACCTGTCCGGCCTCGGCCGGACTCGCCCCCTGGGAAGGGAAAATCATTTGACAAAACAGCCACTTAGGGCTAGATTGGCGGGTTTCCGAAATTCAAAAGAAGCAGGTCCACCATGTATGCTGTGATCAAGACCGGGGGCAAGCAGTATCGCGTGTCCGCTGGCATGAGTCTTAAAGTTGAGTCGCTCACCGCCGAGGTGGGCAGCAAGGTTGTCCTGGATCAGGTCCTGGCCATCGGCGAGGGCGATTCTGTGGTGGTGGGCTCTCCTCGGGTGCAGGGCGCATCCGTGCAGGCAACCGTGGTGGCCCATGGCCGTCACGACAAAGTGCGAATTTTTAAGCACCGTCGCCGGAAGCATTTTGCCAAGAGCCAGGGCCATCGTCAGAACTACACGGAACTCAGTATTTTAGAAATCAAGAAGTAATCTGCGTGGATGTTGTAGCCGGGCAGATTTTTAATTACTCATTGTTAGGCAGGTTGAATTAAATGGCACAGAAAAAAGGCGGCGGCAGTACGCGAAATGGTCGGGATTCCGAGGCCAAACGACTCGGCGTGAAGGCCTTTGGTGGTGAGCATATTTCAGCAGGCAGCATCATTGTGCGCCAGCGGGGCACCCAGTTCCATGCGGGTGACAATGTCGGCATGGGTAAAGATCACACCTTGTTTGCGCTGACCGATGGCACCGTGAAGTTCGCAGTCCGTGGCCCGATGAATCGTTCCACGGTTAGCATCGTGGCGGAATAGTCCGCGCGCAAGGACAAAGGATTGATGTCTGAGCCCCGCCACGGTGCGGGGCTTTTTATTTTGAGCAGCGATGAAATTCATTGATGAAGCCACCATCGAGGTCCATGCCGGCAATGGCGGCAATGGCATCGTTGCGTTTCGACGGGAGAAGTTCATCCCCAAGGGCGGGCCCAGTGGCGGTGATGGCGGCCGCGGTGGTTCGGTGATTGCGATTGCAGATCGCAACATCAATACGCTGATCGACTACCGTTACGCCCGTGTCCATCGGGCCCGAGGCGGCGAGCATGGCCAGGGTTCTGATCGATATGGTGCGGCGGCAGAAGATATTGTCTTGAGAATGCCTGTCGGCACCGTGATCACGGATGCCGAAACCGATGAACTTATCGTAGATCTGTCATTAGATGGACAGCAGGCTACGCTGGCCAAAGGTGGGCGTGGTGGGCTTGGTAATTTGCACTTTAAGTCGAGCACAAATCGCGCCCCACGTCAGGCCACGAAGGGGACCGAGGGTGAGCATCGCAGGATTCGCCTGGAGCTGAAGGTGCTGGCCGATGTGGGCCTGTTGGGCCTGCCCAATGCGGGTAAATCGACACTGATTGCGGCCTGCTCGAATGCGCGTCCAAAAATCGCCGACTATCCCTTCACGACACTCCATCCCAATCTGGGTGTCGTGCGGACAGGGCCGGCAAAGAGTTTTGTGATGGCCGATATTCCTGGGCTTATTGAGGGAGCCGCCGACGGCGCTGGCCTTGGCCATCAGTTTCTTCGTCATCTGCAGCGGACGCGACTTCTGCTGCATATCGTGGACATTTTTCCGCCGGGTGCTGCGGTGGAGACAGCGTCCGATATCGCGCAGCTTGTCGATACCCTGGCGGTTCAGATTCGCGGCCTGGTCGCTGAGCTTAAACGTTACGACGCTACGCTTGCGCGTAAGCCTCGATGGATTGTGCTCAATAAAACGGACCTTGTTTCGGATGCGTTATGCACGGATATATTGGCGGCCTTGAAAAAGAAGCTCCGGTCGCGTGCCGCAGGCTATTGCGTCAGCGGCGTCAGTCGTGCGGGCTGCGAGGAATTGATGCAGGATATCCAGCGGTGGCTTGACGCCCAGCGGATTGCCGAGGTGGGTTCAGTTCAGCCGGATGTTCGATTTCAGCCAGAGGATGATCAGCATGTCGGATAGTGGCCGTTCGGAACGGCAGGTCGTACGGCGGGCGCAGCGATGGGTGGTCAAGGTCGGCTCCAGTCTCGTGACCGATGAGGGCCGAGGGATTGATCCCGAATCGATTGCGATGTGGGCAGCGCAGATCGCCGGTCTGCGGGCTCAGGCCCGGGAGGTCGTGCTGGTATCGAGTGGTGCCATTGCGGAGGGCATGAAACGTCTGGGCTGGATGACCCGGCCGCATGAAATCCATGAGCTGCAGGCCGCCGCAGCGGTGGGACAGATGGGACTCGCCCAGGCTTATGAGTCCGGGTTTGCAAAGTGGAACCTTAAGACGGCCCAGATTCTCTTGACCCACGAGGACATTGCAGACCGCAGGCGGTACCTCAATGCCCGATCCACGATTTCAACCTTGCTTGGCTATGGTGTCGTGCCCATCATCAATGAAAATGACACGGTGGTGACCGACGAAATCAAGCTGGGCGATAACGACACCCTTGCTGCGATGGTGACCAATCTCATCGAGGCGGATGTGCTGGTGATTCTCACCGATCAGGCGGGCCTGTTCACCGCAGATCCGCGACGTGATTCTTCTGCCACCCTGATCACCTGGGGGCAGGCTGCCGATCCTCGCTTGGAATCGATGGCCGGCGGCGCAGGATCGGGAATTGGCAAGGGGGGCATGGCCACGAAGGTTCGTGCTGCCCAGCGTGCCGCCCGAAGCGGCGCCGCCACCGTGATCGCCAGCGGCCGCGAATCGAATGTGTTGTCTCGGCTGGCATCCGGTGAGTCGGTGGGCACATGCCTGGTGGCAGAACTCGCGCCCATGGCGGCCCGCAAGCAATGGCTTGCGGATCAGTTGCAGACCCGTGGCCGGCTGATACTCGATGCGGGAGCCGTTCGGGTGCTGATGGAGCAGGGCAAAAGTCTTTTACCGATCGGTGTGACCGAACTGGAGGGCGATTTCGAACGGGGTGATCTGGTGACCTGTCTTGCGCCGGACGGAAAGGAAGTCGCCCGCGGCCTTGTGAACTATGGCGCTAGTGATGCGCGACGGATACTGCGTCGACCGTCTAGCGAAATTGAGTCAATTCTGGGGTTTGTCGAGGAGCCAGAGCTGATTCATCGCGACAATCTTATTCTGCTGGACCGTTCGTAGTCTGCTCCACAAGGCCTGGCCGCCGACCAAGCTCTTCACGCGAAAAGATGAGTTCCGATAATTCGGAGAGCGCGGACTTATAGACATCGCGTTTAAATTCGATGACTGAGTCAAGAGGAATCCAGTAGTCATGCCAGCGCCAGGCATCAAACTCTGGCTTCTCAATGCTATTTTTCAGGCTGACATCGGAATCGTTACCGAGCATTTTCAGCAGGAACCAGATCTGTTTCTGGCCACGATAGTGGCCACGCCACTCCCGTCGAACCCACCGCTCGGGCACATCGTAGTGCAGCCAGTTGCGCGTGCGTCCGATGATCTCGACATGATGCGGTTTTAATCCGGTCTCTTCTTCAAGCTCGCGGTACATCGCCTGTTCCGGCTGCTCGCCCGATTTAATTCCACCCTGGGGAAATTGCCAGGCATGTTCGCGCACCCGCTTACCCCAGAAGACCTGGCGCTGGTGATTGACCAGGATGATGCCGACATTTGGGCGGTATCCGTATTCGTCAAGCATGGTGTTCTTGGGCGGTGGCGTGGAGGCCAAAACAATTGGTCATAGAATGGCAAAGATTATAAAAGGGCTGCCATGCGAATTTCCCGTTTTCATTTCCAGACCTTGAAGGAAGATCCTTCAGATGCCGAGGTGGTCAGCCATCGGCTGATGCTGCGGGCCTCCATGATTCGCCGTCTTGGGGCTGGCATCTACAACTACATGCCCTTGGGGCTTCGGGTGATCCGCAAAGTGGAGCGCATCATTCGAGAGGAAATGGACCGTTCAGGGGCCATCGAGCTGCTGATGCCCTTGGTGCAGCCTGCAGAGCTCTGGATGGAGACTGGCCGTTGGGAAAAAATGGGGCCCGAGTTACTGCGCGTGAAAGACCGGCACGGCCGTGATTTTGCGATTCAGCCGACCTCGGAAGAGGTCATTACCGATATCGCCCGGCAGGAGCTGAAGAGCTGGCGGCAGTTGCCCAAGAATTTTTATCATATTCAGACCAAATTTCGTGACGAACGACGGCCACGGTTTGGTGTGATGCGGGGCCGGGAATTCACCATGAAGGATGCCTATTCCTTTGATCGGGATATGGCCGGCGCCGAAAAAAGCTATGACGCAATGTTTGACTGTTATTGCCGAATTTTTGATCGACTCGGCCTGCGTTATCGGGCGGTTGCTGCAGACACCGGAGCAATTGGGGGCTCCCGGTCCCACGAGTTTCAGGTGATCGCCGACACCGGCGAGGATGCGATTGTGTTCTGCCCCCAGTCGGATTTCGCCGCCAATATTGAACTGGCCGAGGCGGTCGCGCTGGTTCAGCAGCGCGCCTCGGCGACCGAAGCGATGGCGGTTGTACCAACGCCGGGCAAGTCCACCTGTGCTGATGTTGCCCGCCTGTTAGGACTGCCGATTGAGCGGACAGTGAAATCGATCGTGCTGGCCACCGAGACCCGTGGACCCAAAGGAGAGGTCAAGGAACTCCGGATCTGGCTTTTACTGTTGCGCGGTGATCATGACCTCAACGAGGTCAAGGCGGGCAAGCTGGAGGGTCTGGGCGAGGGTTTTCGATTCGCGACCGTGGAGGAAATTGAGGCCCACTTTGGCTGCAGGCCGGGCTATCTCGGCCCCATCAAGACTGCGAAACCGGTCACCGTGGTGGCCGATCGAACCGTTGCAATGATGGCGGATTTCGTGTGTGGTGCGAACCAGTGGGACCACCATATTCGTGGCGTGAACTGGGGCAGGGATCTTCCCGAGCCCGATCGGGTAGCCGACATTCGTAATGTCGTGGAGGGGGATCCCTCGCCAGACGGCAAGGGCGTCTTGGCCATTCAACGTGGTATTGAGGTCGGCCATGTGTTTTATCTCGGCACCAAATACTCCGAGGCGATGAAGGCCACCTATCTGGATGAGAGTGGCAAGCCGGCCTTGATGGTGATGGGCTGCTATGGCATCGGCGTGACGCGTATCGTCGGCGCGGCGATCGAGCAGGGTCATGATGACAAGGGCATCATCTGGCCGGCCGCCATTGCTCCCTTCGAGGTTGTGGTCTGCCCCGTGGGCGCAGCGAAATCTGAGGCGGTGCGCAACGAGGCCGAGGCCATCTATCAGGAGCTGCTTGCTGCGGGAATCGACGTCGCGATTGATGACCGCGACGAGCGGCCCGGTGCGATGTTTGCCGACTGGGAGCTAATTGGTGTGCCGGTTCGCGTGACTGTCGGTGAGCGGTCGTTAAAGGAGGGGAAGCTCGAGCTCTTGAAGCGTACAGAAATGGCGGCATCGACGTGTGCGCGCAAGGATATGCTTGACGCTGTTCGAGCATTGTTGTGAGAAAAATACTCGAGAGGAAGCACTAGCGCTAGGCCCCGAGCTTGCCGAGTTTAAAACGAAGGAGACAACATCATGAACGCACCTGATCAGCCTTATGTCTTGCGTGAAGAACGTGATGGCGTCGTGTCGCTGACGCTGAATCGCGGCGAGCGATTTAATCCCCTGTCCACGGGAATGATTCTGGCGTTGCTTGAGGCGTTTCGGTCCATTGCCGATCATGCGTCGATTCGGGTCGTGGTGCTGGCCGGTATGGGCCGCGGCTTCTGCGCGGGCCATGATCTCAAAGAGATGCAGGCCCACGCCAAGGATTCCGCCTGGCTCACCACGTTATTTGATTCCTGCAGTGATCTCATGATGGCCATCACCCGGCTGCCACAGCCGGTCATTGCAAAGGTGCATGGCATTGCGACTGCTGCCGGCTGTCAGCTGACATCGATGTGTGACCTGGCGGTGGCCAGTGATGACACCCGGTTCGCACTACCAGGCGTTAATATCGGCCTGTTCTGCTCAACGCCTGCAGTTGGCGTAGCGCGGAATATTGGGCGTAAACGTGCAATGGAAATGCTACTCACCGGTGAAACCATAGATGCCCGCACTGCCTTGGCGTGGGGCCTCGTCAACCGGGTGGTGCCGGGCGATCAGCTGGATGCCGAGGTCGCACGGCTTACCGACCTGATTAAATCCAAAAGCACTGCAGTGGTGGCGATGGGTAAAAAAACTTTTTACCAGCAGATTGAAATGGGACTTGCCGGTGCCTATTCGGTAACAGGCGAGGCCATGACCTGCAATATGGGATTGCCGGATGCCGATGAGGGCATTGATGCGTTTCTCGCAAAACGCCCACCGCGCTGGAAGAATATCTAGAAAATCGTTGTCCAAGAAACACACAAGCCCGGATTCTCCGGGCTTGTCATGGGCGAAAATGGGGCGGGCCAGGCCCCGGAATGCTGACGACTGCTTTATTTCACCGCAGCCAGGGTTTTTTCCGCCTTATCTACCAACGGCGCACCGATCTGGGCTTTCCATTTGTTGTAGACCGCACGGGTTGCTTTAACAAATTCCTCTCGATCGGCCGCACTGGGAGTAGATACGGTTACGCCAAGGCCCTCGATGGTTTTTAATAGCGGCTTGCCGGGCTCCACGAGCCCGGTTCTCGCGATTGCAATCTCTTGTTTGCCTGCATCGACTGCAGCCTTACGCACGATTTCCCGATCTTCAGCGGTCCAGCTATTCCAGACCTCTTTGTTCACAACGAAGATCAGCGGATCCACCATGTAGCCCCACATGGTCAAGTGCTTCTGGGCTACGGTATGAAGCTTTGCGGCGGTGAAAATCGTCAGCGGATTTTCCTGGCCGTCGACGGCACCCGAGGACAGTGCAGGCTGGGTATCGGCCCAGCTCATCTGAACGGGATTGGCACCCAGCGCTGTGAACATGTCGATAAAGAGCGGCGACCCGACCACCCGGATTTTCATACCCTTTAGGTCAGCAGGTGTCTTGATCTCACGCTTGGAGTTTGAAAGCTCCCGAAAACCATTCTCGCCCCAGGCCAGTGGCACGACACCCGCCTTATCGAGAATAGCGAAAATATCTCTGCCGACATCACCGCCGGTGATCGCATCAATCGATCTGAAATCCTTAATCAGAAATGGCAGCGAGAACAGATTAAGTTCTTTCACCTGGGGCGACCAGTTGATAGAGGATCCGATGGCCATATCGATCACCCCCTGGCGAATTGCGGTGAACTCGCGGGTCTGATCGCCGCCCACCAGCGAGGTGCCGGGATACATCTTGATGTTGATGCGGCCCTTGGTGCGCTCGCGCACGAGGTCGGCCCAGATATCCCCGCCCTTGCCCCAGGGAAAGGCGCTCCCCAGCACAGTGGACAGCTTGTACTCGGCCTTATAGCCGGGTGGCAGGGCCTGTTGTTGGGCCTGGACCGCCCCCGAACCGAGGGCTATGCCGAGTCCGCAGAGGGTCAGGGCGAAGGCCCGTAGTTGTGTAATGAGTGTCATGCGAGCAGCTCCTTGTTGAGATGATGAAGATGGTCTTAGTAGCCCAGGGCCTTTGGCAGCCAGAGGGCAAGCCCCGGAAAGATGACAACGGCAGTCACCGCGATCAGCACCGCAAGTACAAACCACCAGACCCATTTGAATGTCTGGTCTATCGGAACCTTTGCCATCTTGCACGACACCATCAGGTTGACGGCCATTGGCGGTGTGAACTGTCCGACTGCCACCATCATGGTCATAAGAATACCAAACCATACCGGGTCCCATTGAAAGGCACGCATGAACGGCGTCAGCAGTGGCACGAAGATCAGAAAGATGGAAATTCCATCGAGAAACATTCCGACAATCAGCAGCAAGATGACGATGCATGCGAGCGCTGCGCCGCTGCTGATGCCGCTGCTCAGAATTGCCTTGGCGATGGGATCAATGATCGAGAGTGTCGACAATGCATAGGCGAAGATCGATGCGAGTCCGATAACCATCAGGATGACTGCAGACAGTTCTGCGGCCTCACGAAAAATCGGCAGTAGATCTCGTACGCCGATGGTTTTGTGAATGGCCATTCCGATGAGCAGTCCATAGCCCACCGCGACTGCTGCGGCCTCGGTGGGGGTAAACCAGCCCAGCCGCATGCCGCCGAGAATCAAAATGGGCGCAGTCAGACCCCAGAAGGCCTCGCGTAGACTGATGAGCAGGGCAGGTCTAGCCTGCTCCGCCTCGTGGGCGCCGAGTCCATGACGTCGCGATAGCCAGACAGCCGGGATCATCAGTGCAAGTCCAATGAGCACGCCCGGCAGCATGCCTGCCGCGAACAGGGCGGGCACCGAAGCCCCGGGCGTCAGCACGCTGTAGATGATGAGGGCAATGGATGGTGGGATCAGAATGTCGGTAGAGGCTGCCGCGCCAATGACAGATGCAGAAAACGAGGCAGGGTATCCCGCGCGGGCCATTGCCGCGATCATGACACCGCCAACGGCCGCCGCGTTCGCAGGACCTGATCCGGAGATGCCGCCAAGAAACATCGCCACGGCGATGGCCACTACGGGCAGCATTCCGGGGCCGCGTCCAACCAATGCAATGGCGAGATTGATCAGGCGCTGGGCGACGCCCGAACGGTCGAAGATCGATCCCACCAGGACAAACATAGGCAGGGCCAGCAATGGGTATTTTGTTAGCGTGGCGTAGAAATTTTGGGGTACTGCCAGGAGCCCAAAATTTGCGGTATCAAGATTTGCCATGGCGATCGCTGCGGTTGCGCCGAGCCCCAGTGCGATCCCGATGGGCACCCCTGCCAGCATCAGCGCGATAAACAGGATAAAAAGTACGGCCGCAATCATGCGGCATCCTTTTCAGTGGTCTGGCCATTTGGGCGTCGGACCTGCTGAAAGCGTTGCAGCGCTCGTGTGCAGAGAATTGCGCAGAAAATCGGCAGCCAGATCGAGTACCACCATTTGGGCAGGCCGATTGCAGGCGATGTGTCTCCGAACCTGAACTCGTCCCAGGCCATCATTGCAGACAACAGGCCGAGGCCAAAGAAAAATAGCGCATTGGCAAGGGCCGAGAATTTTTCAAAACCCGCCCGTCGGCCCGGGCCCGCAGCCTCGAAGAAAAATTCAATTCGGATATGACTGTCTCGCGTGATCGCAGATGCGCTGCCCGCTAGGCACATCACGAGCATCAGGAAGCTGGAGAGTTCCTCTGTCCATGCGAATGACTGGTCGGTGAAGTAGCGTACAAATACATTGACCAGCGTGATGACGAGCAGCGCCGCAAGCAGCCAGGCGCCAATGGCATCGTCTGCGCGGCGGTACCAGGCCACCGGTTTATCGTTTTCCAAATCCCCCCATTCCCGGCAGACCGCCCAACCCTTTCATCCCGCCGACCGCCCGCATCATTTTGGCAAGACCGCCTTTTTGCATTTTTTTCATCATCTCCTGCATCTGCTCAAACTGATTGAGCATTCGATTGACCTCTTGCACGGAAACGCCTGCACCTGCGGCGATACGACGTTTACGGCTGGCCTTGAGAAGCTCTGGGTGCCGTCGCTCTTTTGGTGTCATGGCGTTGATGATGCCTTCCATCCTGGGGATGGATTTCTCGGCGGCGGAGAGGTCTGCGCCCTTGGCCGCCTGCTGCATCTGGGCGGGCAGTTTGTCCACCAGGGAAGACAGTCCCCCCATATTGCGCATCTGACCAATCTGCATCTTGAAGTCATTCAGATCGAAGCGGCCGCCCGACTTAAACTTTTCGGCCATCTTTTCGGCGGTCTTGAGATCGACGGTCTTCTGCGCCTGTTCAACGATGGCCAGGATATCGCCCATGCCAAGAATACGGTTGGCCATCCGTTCCGCATCAAAGGCTTCCAGTCCATCGATTTTTTCCGATGTGCCGACAAATTTAATGGGACATCCAGTGACTGCACGCACGGATAACACTGCGCCGCCACGTGAATCACCGTCAATTTTGGTGAGCATGACCCCGGTTAATGGGATCGTTTCCTTAAATGCGGACGCCGTTCTGACTGCGTCCTGGCCCTGCATGGCATCGACCGTAAACAGCGTCTCAATTGGCCTGACTGCCGCATGCAGCTGCGCGATCTCGCGCATCATCTCTTCGTCAATCGCGAGCCGGCCAGCGGTGTCGACCAGCACCACATCATGCAGATGGCGACGCGCATGGTCGAGGGCCTGCTGGGCGATATCGACGGGGTTGGCACGTTCAGGGGTCGGAAAGACATCGACACCGGCCTGCTCGCTGACCAGCCGAAGCTGCTCAATCGCCGCAGGGCGGTAGACGTCACATGAGACCGTGAGCACCCGTTTTTTCTGAGTCTCGCGCAGCCACTTGGCCAGTTTGCCGACGGTGGTGGTCTTGCCCGCGCCCTGAAGGCCGGCCATCAGCACGACTGCGGGTGGGGCGACGGCGAGGTTGAGTTGCATGCGGGCCTGTGCGGGATCCTCGGATCCGGACATCAGGCTGACCAATTCCTTGTGCACGATGCCGACCATGGCCTGGCCGGGGGTCAGGCTGCTCTGAACCTCCTGGCCCATTGCCTTTTGTTTGACCTTGGCAATGAAGTCTTTGACCACATGCAGGGCAACGTCGGCATCCAGCAGGGCGAGCCGCACCTCACGCAGCATTTCCTGCGTATTGGATTCCGTCAGTCGCGCCTCACCCTTGATGTTTTTAACAACGCGGGCCAGACGTTCAGTAAGGTTTTCGAGCATGCTGCGCTACACTGATCTCGTTATGGATGCTTCATTTTACGGCGCTGTCTCGTTGGCTGCTGCAGCCGGATATCTTGGTCTGGCCTGGGCGCATCGCCGAGGATCCGCCGCCGCAGCCATGCCATTGACCAGCCGATTTGGGCAGGGGCTGCTGCTCGCGGTGATTGCTCTGCATGGATTTTCTTTACTGCCGAACTGGTTCGCCCAGGAAGGGCTGCATTTCGGCTTTGCGACATCGATTTCCTGGACCCTGTGGCTCGCGGTGCTGTTGCTTTGGATTGAGTCCTGGTTTCAACGGCTGCCGCCAATCACACAGGGAGTATTTATCGTGGCAGCGATCGCGGCTGCTCTGCCCATGATCTTTCCGGGCCGTCCGCTGGGCGCCACATTGGATGTGACCTTCCGGCTGCATATGCTGCTGGCCATGCTTGCCTACAGCACCTTCACGCTTGCTGCAGCCAGCGCCTTGCTGATGCTGTCGATGGAAAAGGCATTGCATCAGACGCGGCGCCTGAATATGGATGCAACAGGATGGTGGCAGGGGCTGCCGCCGCTGATCGGCCTGGACCAGATGCTGGTCCACATGGTGTTTGCAGGATTCACGCTCATTACGCTCACACTGATGTCCGGCATGGCGGTGGGGGTAGAGCTTGGCCGCGGACTGCTCAGGCTCGACCACAAGACGGTGTTTACGCTGGCCTCGTGGGCACTGTCATTGACGCTGTTACTGGGCCACAAGTGGTGGGGATGGCGTGGACGCGTTGCCGCGCGCTGGACGCTCGCCGGTTTCGTAACGCTGCTCATGGCCTATGTAGGAACGCGCTTTGTGCTGGAAGTGGTACTGGATCGGGCGGCTTAAAGGCGGTCCGACACAAGGAAGCGTCTGCCGCGTGGCAGGCGAACAGAGAGGGGAAACATGCTTGGCCGAATTCTGATCATTGGACTGGTGGTGATTGTTGGGCTGTGGCTCATCAGAAAGGCCATCTCCAATCGAGGCCGTGAGGCAGAGCCCGGCAGCGACAGCCGCCGCGGACATCAGGCGAAACTAATCGCCTGCGCCCATTGTCACGCGCGACTGCCTGCCACTGACGCAGTCTGGAAGGATGGTCAGGCGTATTGCAGCATGACCCATCGGCATCTTGGTCCTAAGGGCTAATGGTTGGCTTTGAATTTGATGCACAGGGCTGGCTGATTCGGGGCGGCCGACGGGCACCTTCTCCGCATGCCGATGATCGGCCCAATAATGCTTTAGTGGATCTGGTGGTGATCCACAACATCAGTCTGCCCTCGGGCTGTTTCGAGGGCAGCGCTGTGGAGGATCTGTTTCTTGGCCGGCTGGATTGCACCTCTGACCCCACGTTTGCTGACCTGAAGGGCCTGCGGGTCTCAGCCCATTTTTTTGTGCGACGCTCTGGAGAAGTGCTGCAGTTTGTTGGGCTGTATGGCCGCGCCTGGCATGCGGGGATGTCAGAGTTTCAAGGCCGCGCTGCATGTAACGATTTTTCCTTGGGTATTGAACTCGAGGGAACCGATGACCTTCCCTATGCGGCGATTCAATTGAGCAGGACTGCGGATCTTCTGGCTGCGGCGCGTGACTGCATATCGAGTCTGCGCTGGATTGTGGGTCATAGTGATATTGCACCTGGCCGAAAGACTGACCCCGGGCCGTCGTTTCCCTGGCCGATCATGTTAGAAAATTTAAAAGAGCGTGGGTGTTTACTCACTCGACCATCCACCTGATTTTTCGCACGTAACAGCGTGGTTTGGTCTGAAAACCCGCGTCGATCCTGTATGAAATTTTTTATTTCATGGCCGACGGGCGTTGCGGGGCTGCGCCAGGTGTAACCAGGGGTTTTTCCCATATCTTCCCCTTGCCCGGTCAACCCAGAGACTACTAGAATTAGGTCTTCTAGCTCAAAAAACTACTATATCTAGTGTTTTCGGGGGAACTCCACCTCCCGCAGGCGACCCTCTTTTTGACCGATACAAAACAGCAACACCCAATTTTTTGACCAATTTCTAGGGAGAGTTTCATGATGCAGTGGGGCGCACAACCACAACCACAGACCGCCACAATGTCCCCCGGATCCGATATGCCCGGCATCGCTGCTGGTACGTCATCGGTCCTGTCGGCGCAGGCTATGCCTGCAGAGCTGAAAGTGATTCGGCGCAATGGCGCGGTGGTGGGCTTTGAGCCAAGCAAAATCGCCGTGGCAATGACCAAGGCGTTCTTGGCAGTGGGCGGCAATCAAGGGGCAGCGTCTGCCCGCGTCCGTGAGATTACCGAGGCCTTGACCCAGTCGGTGGTCATGGCCCTGATGCGCAGAATGCCAGCGGGCGGCACGCTGCACATTGAAGACATACAAGACCAGGTGGAGCTGGCGCTGATGCGGTCCGGCGAGCACGAGGTCGCCCGGGCCTATGTGCTGTATCGGGAGCGTCGTGCCCAGGAGCGTGCGACCAAGCAGCAAAGCGCCGCACCGCAGGCCCAATCCAGCCTGCACATGATGGTGGATGGCGTTGCCCAGCCGCTCAATGAGTCTTGGCTGCGGGATATCGTGGCCGCCGCGTGCACCCATCTGGGTGATGCGGTGAGCATCGACGCCGTGATGCAGGACACTGTCAAAAATCTTTATGACGGCGTACCCCATGAAGAGGTTTTTAAGTCCGCCATTCTGGCGGCCCGTGCCCTAATCGAAAAGGATCCTGCCTATGCCAAAGTCAGTGCCCGTCTGTTGCTGCACACGGTTCGCAAGGAAATCCTGCAGGCCGAGGTCTCGCAGGCCGAGATGGAGCATCGTTACCAGGACTACTTTCCCCGATTCATCAAGAAGGGCATCGAGATTGGCCTTCTAAATGAGGAACTCGCCCGTTTTGATCTGCAAAAGCTCGCCGAGGCGATTGACGCCAGCCGAGATCTGCAGTTTGACTACCTGGGCCTGCAGACCCTGTATGACCGTTATTTCCTGATCGATCGCAATGATCCCTACTCGGGTGAGGGCCGTCGTATTGAGATGCCCCAGGCATTTTTTATGCGGGTAGCGATGGGCCTGGCCCTCAACGAGCTTAACCGTGAGGCGCGGGCCATTGAGTTCTATCAACTGCTGTCAAGCTTTGATTTCATGAGCTCTACGCCGACCCTCTTTAATTCCGGCACCACCCACTCCCAGCTCTCTTCTTGCTACCTATCCACGGTGGCCGATGATCTAGATGGCATCTATGAGGCGATCAAGGAAAACGCATTGCTGGCCAAGTATGCCGGCGGCCTGGGCAATGACTGGACGCCGGTACGCGCTCTTGGGAGCTACATCAAAGGCACCAACGGCAAGAGCCAGGGTGTTGTGCCCTTCCTGAAGGTGGTCAATGACACGGCGGTCGCCGTGAACCAGGGGGGCAAGCGCAAAGGTGCAGTGTGTACTTATCTCGAGTCCTGGCACCTGGATGTCGAGGAGTTTCTCGAGCTGCGCAAGAACACGGGCGATGACCGCCGCCGCACCCATGACATGAATACCGCCAACTGGATTCCCGATCTGTTCATGAAACGGGTGATGGAGGCCGGTGAGTGGACCCTGTTCTCACCGTCGGATGTGCCCGATCTTCACGACAAGTTTGGCCGCGCATTTGAGCAGGCCTACACGGCCTACGAGGCCAAGGCCGATCGGGGTGAGATCAAGCAGTTCAAGCGGATCCCTGCCTTATCGCTCTGGCGCAAGATGCTCACGATGCTGTTTGAAACGGGCCATCCCTGGATCACATTTAAGGACCCCTGCAACATCCGCAGCCCGCAGCAGCATGTCGGGGTGGTGCACTCCTCTAATCTGTGCACCGAGATTACGCTCAACACCAACGATTCGGAGATTGCGGTCTGTAATCTGGGCTCCGTAAATCTGGTCAACCACCTCAAGCCCGCTGCCCGTGGTGGGCTGGAGCTGGACCATGAGAAGCTGAATCGGACCATTCGTACGGCTATGCGCATGCTCGATAACGTCATCGACATTAACTATTACGCAGTGGCCAAGGCCCGTAATTCCAACATTCGCCATCGGCCTGTGGGCCTGGGGATCATGGGCTTTCAAGAGGCATTGCAGGCGATGCGTGTGCCATATGCCAGCCAGGAGGCCGTCGAGTTTGCCGATCGCTCCATGGAGGCGGTCTGCTACAACGCCTATTGGGCATCGACTGAGCTGGCTGAGGAGCGCGGCGCCTACTCTTCATTCCGAGGCTCGCTCTGGGATCGCGGCATTCTGCCGCTGGATACCTTGAAGCTGCTTCAGGAAGAGCGGGGCGGCTATGTGGAGGTCGATATGTCGGCGACGTTGGACTGGGAAGCCCTGCGCAGCCGCATTAAGTCCTATGGTATGCGTAACTCAAACTGTGTGGCGATCGCCCCCACGGCCACGATCTCCAATATTGTGGGCATCTCTGCCTCGATTGAACCCACTTATCAGAACCTCTATGTGAAATCCAACCTCTCAGGGGAGTTCACGGTGGTCAATGAGTACCTGGTGCAAGACCTTAAAAAGCTTGGCCTGTGGGATGAGGTCATGGTGGCCGATCTGAAGTATTTCGATGGCAGCCTGGCCAAGGTCGACCGCGTGCCGCCCGAGCTGCGCAGCCTGTATGCCACGGCCTTTGAGGTGGACACCCGTTGGATGGTGGAGTGTGCCGCGCGTCGTCAGAAGTGGATTGATCAGGCCCAGTCGCTGAACATTTACATGGCCGGCGCCTCGGGCAAGAAGCTGGACGAGACCTACAAGCTCGCCTGGCTGCGCGGACTGAAGACGACCTACTACCTGCGCACCATGGGTGCGACCTCCGCGGAGAAATCCACGATCAGCACCGGTCAGCTCAATGCGGTACCGGTGGCAGGCGGGATGGGATCGTCTCCAGTTGCGGCCGCATCTGCTGCGACGGGTTCGTCTGTCTCGGCAGATCCGATCGTTGCGGGCAGCGATGTGAAGTTCTGTTCCATCGACAACCCGGAGTGCGAGGCGTGTCAATAAAACGCTAGCTGAGTCATCGTGGCAAGAATGCGACATCAGCGATGTCGCATTCTTGAAATTAAAAATTTTTTGAAAAAATGATTGCAACGTGAAAAATGTTCTTGCATTATTCGCGCTGTGTACAACAACCGAATCTCACGTTGCAGTCATTGATCGAGTCAACGGGCCGTGTGCCTGATCGTCAAACCCCTCGAAAAGAGGGAATGAAAGCAAAGTGAGAGTCGAAATGCTGAACTGGGAAGATAGCTCCAACACCGTTGCGCAACCCCCCCATCTGGGATCTGCTGCACTGAATGTGTCGCCGGCCGCCGTGTCGGCCCAGGCCCCCGCCACCCCATCGATCGCCGTTGGTACCGCGGCAGCGGGTGCATCTGTGGTTCCTCCTTTTATGTCCCAGGGAGCCCTGGGCACGTCCTCGCATGCAGTCGAGGATTCCCGCAGGGTCCGCGTAGAGGACAAGCGGGTGATCAATGCGGGCACCGATGTCAACCAGCTCGTACCCTTTAAATATAAGTGGGCCTGGGAGAAATACCTGGCAGGCTGCGCCAACCATTGGATGCCCCAGGAGATCAATATGTCGCGGGATATTGCGACCTGGAAAGATCCCAATGGCCTGACCGAGGATGAGCGCCGACTGATTAAGCGAAACCTTGGCTTCTTTGTGACCGCCGATTCACTTGCGGCGAACAATATTGTGCTGGGCACCTATCGGCACATCACTGCGCCGGAGTGCCGGCAGTATCTGCTTCGTCAGGCCTTTGAGGAGGCCATTCATACCCACGCTTATCAGTACATCGTGGAGTCTCTTGGTCTGGATGAGGGCGAAATTTTTAACGCCTACCATGAGGTCGCTTCGATTCGGGACAAGGACGAGTTTCTGATCCCCTTCATCGACACCCTGACCAACCCCGATTTCAAGACCGGCACGCCCCAGGCTGACCAGCAGCTCCTGAAGTCGCTGATCGTATTTGCCTGCCTGATGGAAGGCCTGTTCTTCTATGTCGGATTCGTCCAGATCTTGGCCCTTGGCCGTCAGAACAAGATGACCGGGGCGGCTGAGCAGTATCAGTACATCCTTCGGGATGAATCGATGCACTGTAATTTTGGCATCGACCTGATCAATACCATCAAGCTGGAAAACCCCCACCTGTGGACCCCGGAGTTCCGCGAAGAGCTCAAGGTCCTATTCCAGAGGGCTGTTGACCTTGAGTACCGCTATGCCGAGGACACCATGCCCCGGGGGGTGTTGGGCTTAAATGCCTCGATGTTCAAGTCATATCTCCGCTATATCGCCAATCGTCGCTGCCAGCAGATCGGTCTGGAGCCCTTGTTTGGCAATGAAGAGAATCCCTTCCCATGGATGGCCGAGATGGTCGACCTGAAGAAGGAGCGGAATTTCTTTGAAACCCGTGTGATCGAGTATCAGACGGGCGGCGCGCTGTCCTGGGAGTGAACAGAGGGTGATCCCGGGTCTGCGCCATACAGAATTCATTAGCGTTGGGGGGTCATCCTCTTGCGCGAATGAATGGTTCGGACCATCCGGTGCGAATCCCTTTTTGTTCAAGCTTGAAGGAGTGTTCCATGGCTGAAGAAGCAAAGAAGAAAGCAAAGAAGAAGCCCGCTGCTAAGCGTAAACCTGCTGCCAAGAAGAAGCCCGCAGCGAAGAAGAAAGTAGCCGCTAAGAAGCCCGCAGCGAAAAAAGCTGGCAAGAAAGCAGCGAAAAAGCGCGTAGCCCGTAAAACCGGCGCTAAAAAAGCGGCCAAGAAAGCTGGCGGCAAGAAGCGTGCAGCCAAGAAAGCTGGCGGTAAGAAGCGCGCTGCGAAAAAAGCAGGTGGCAAGAAGCGTGCAGCCAAGAAAGCTGGCGGCAAGAAAAAAGCTGCTAAGAAAGCTGGCGCCAAGAAAGCCGGTGGTAAAAAGCGTAAGGCTGGCAAGAAGCGCGCTAAGAAAGCCGCTGCTGCTCCTGCCGCTGCTGCGACCCTGTCCAGCACCTGGCCTTTCCCCACGGGCAGCCGTCCGTAAGTCAAGACATCAGATTTTTCTGATTCAAGACACTAAAAGTCCCGCTTACGCGGGACTTTTTTTATGATGCGTGCATGAATATCGTATGGCTGACCATTAAGACGATCGGAAGTCTGTTCGTGGTCGCCTGTGCCCTGAGGGCCTATCTTCAGGCGGTCAGGCTCCATGCCCAGAATCCCCTGTCTCGGATGACATTTCAGATGACAGACTGGATTGTTCTGCCCATGCGCCGGCTGATTCCCGGGTTTGGCGGCGTTGACTGGGCAAGTGTTCTGGCTGCCCTGCTGCTGTCGGTGCTGATGGCCGTGCTGTATTTTTTCTTGATGTCCTGGGGTCTGATGTCGGACGCTGGGGGTTCCCAGAAACCGGTTCGGCCCTTTGGCTGGCTGGTCGCACTGGCCGCGCTGTGGGCACTCAAGTGGAGCCTGCAGCTTGCTGTCGTCATTCTGATTGTGGGTGTGTTGATGTCATGGTTTGCACCCATTCACCCACTGAAGCCGGTGTTTGATCTGCTCTCCGCGCCCTTACTGGCGCCATTTCGTCGGCTGTTCGGGGGTCGAGGTCAGTCCGTGGGACGATCGGGCAGCGGTACTGGTCTGGATTTCTCCCCGATTGCAGCGTTTTTACTGTTACAGATTGCCGGGGCGGTAATTGCTGAGCTCGAGATGTCCGTGATGCGGCATCTATTTTGAGACCCGCAGTACACCTGAGCCGCTGATGATCCGCACCCGGTCTCCGGGTTTCACATCAAGATCTGCCTCCTGAACGATGACGCGAACGTCGCCATTGTCGTATTTGATGGTGATCTCAAGGCCTTCCCGCTGATTTGCCTGCTGCTCAATCGCCTGTCCGGCGACCATGCCGCCGATCGCGCCAAGCACGGCACCGATATCAGATCCTTTGCCCTGACCAACTGTGCTGCCTGCAATCCCTCCAACGACCGCGCCGCCGATGGTGCCAATTCCCTTGTTGTCCCGCTGAATGGTGACCTTGCGCACTGCCTCAACGGTGGCCATGCGCACAGTCTGTTCACGCTGGGTTTCGCTGGACTTGTAGACACCGGATGAACTGCTTTGGGTGGCACAGCCCGATAGGGCGACAATGGCCGAGAGGCTGAGTACGAATAGCCGCATAGGGTGTGACCGAGGTTTAGGATGAACGTCTTGACGCATGGTTGTCAGGCTCCGTGTTGTCATGCCGGCCGTAGTTGGCTGCCGAGACGCTCGGCAGTATCGGGGTAAAGATTTTGCAAATGTTGGTGAACTTCAAGGGGCCGTATCGTGTGGTTTTGACCGCCCCGATGGGTGACTTTGATTGCGCCCATGACGTTGCCAAGTCGGGCACTGTCCAGCAAGGAGGCGCCGCAGGACAGGCCAAACAGCAGGCCGCCTCGGAAAGCGTCCCCGCAGCCGGTTGGATCGGCGGCAGGGAGACCAAAAATGCGTTGTACATCGAGCCCCTCGATACCGTGACGAAGGCCCAGCTGCATGACCTCTACCCCTTCAGCGCCACGGGTAAGGATCAGACCGCCGGGCAATTTTTGGGCGAGTGATTCAATCGATGTGTTGAGCTTTTCAGCAAGCATATGGCCCTCATAGTCATTAACGGCTACCCAGGTGGCCTGGCTGACAAAGGCCTCTAAATCGGATTGTCCGAAAATGGGCATTGCCTGGCCGGGATCGAAGATGAAGGGAATTTTGCGTGCAGCGAATTCCTGGGCATGCCGGATCATCGCGTCGCGGCCATTGGGCGACACGATCCCCAGGCTGGCCTGGACATCGCCGAGACCGACTTCTCCTGCGCGGTTCATCGCGCCAGGGTGAAAAGCGGTGATCTGATTGTCATCCAAGTCGGTGGTGATGAAGGCCTGGGCTGAATAACAGTCTTCGGCTGCCAGGACACGAGAGGTGTCGATACCGAGAGAGGAAAGCCGCTGCAGATACTCTCCCCCATCTCGCCCGATCGCGCCCAGCAGGCCGCAGTCTCGGCCCAGTCCCCGCAAGGTGTAGGCGATGTTGGCGGCGCAGCCGCCATATTCCTGGCGCATCTCTGGGGCAAGAAACGCCACATTGAGCATATGGGTCTGGTCCGGAAGGATGTGATCTTTGAAGCGGCCTTCGAAGACCATGATCGTGTCAAAGGCGATTGATCCGCTGATTTGAACCGTCATACCTGTTTCCTTTACTTTATCGAGAGGGAATATTGCCAATGCAGACCCAGCCGTCTCGCTCATCAAGCACGCGCAGCGATGGGATGTGCTGGGTCAGGGGGTGGTAGGCGAGAAGAATTTCCTCTGCCTGGCGAGAGAGTATGCCCGAGAGTAGTAGGCAGCCTCCGGGGCGCGTGTACCGGGTCAGCATTGGGGCAAGCAGTTTTAGCGGCTGCGACAGGATGTTCGCCACGACAACATCAAAGGGACCGGTCAGAGCATCCTCGGCATCGTGTACGGTGATCGTCACCTGATTTTCGGAGGCGTTATCACGCGCGGTCTTCACCGCAATCGGATCAATATCCACCGCATGCACTTCAGCCACCCCGAGTTTTGCGGCAGCAATCGCCAGAATTCCAGAGCCGCAGCCCATATCGAGCAGTCGAACCGGGGTGCTGCGGGTGGCCCTGATCGCGTGCATCAACTGCTCAAGGCACAGCTGTGTGGTTGCATGGCTGCCAGTTCCAAATGCCATGCCTGGATCTAGTCGAATGACGATTCCATGGTCGATGAACTGTTCCGGCGGATCTGTCCAGTGCGGGCCCACCCAGAGCTCGTCCCGAAGTGCGAATGGAGTGAACTGACGCTGGGTCTCGGCTACCCAATCACGCTCACCGATCTCACGAATCTCATAGGGCCAGTCGGCAAAGCGACTGTCTTGGCCGCAGAACTCTGCCCAGAACTGAGCAGGCGCAGTCTGGATATCCAGAAGCACCATGAACTTGGAGGTCGGCCACGCCTGCACGGCGGTGGGCATGCCAGGCTCACCGAAAAGAGGCGACTCATCCGGCCGGTTGGCCTGGGCATCTTCTACGGTGACCGACAGGGCACCAAGCCCAATCAGCAGATCAGAAATGGCATCTGTGTCGGAAAGGCTGGTCTCAAAAACAATCTCGTGCATCGATGGCCCAGGCGAACGATGGGGCCGTTAACGGTCCCGCTCACGCGCTGCCAGCATGTGCTCAAGATAATGAATCGACGTCCCTCCGTCCACAAAGTGGGTATCCCGCATCAGCTCTCGGTGCAACGGCACATTGGTCAGAATCCCCTCGACTACGGTCTCTGAGAGAGCGATTTTCATTCGGGCGATGGCCTGTGCCCGTGTGTCTCCGTATACGATGAGTTTTGCGATCATCGAGTCGTAATGCGGCGGGACCACATAGCCGCTGTAGGCGTGCGAGTCGACCCGTACGCCGGGGCCGCCCGGCGCGTGCCAGGTCATGATCTTGCCGGGTGAGGGCGTGAACTTATACGGGTCCTCTGCGTTGATGCGGCACTCAAGAGCATGGCCTTTGAACTGGATATCCTTTTGCTTGAACCGGAGCCGTTGTCCGCTGGCCACACGAATCTGTTCCTGCACGATATCGATACCCGTGATCAGTTCGGTTACCGGATGCTCTACCTGAACGCGGGTGTTCATTTCGATGAAGTAAAACTCATTGTCCTCGAATAGAAACTCGATCGTGCCCGCACCCCGATAGCCGATTCGTTTGCAGGCTTCAGCACAACGGTCACCAATCTTGTCACGCAGCCGGGTGGTGAGTTTGGGGGCTGGGGCCTCCTCGAGGACCTTCTGATGGCGTCGCTGCATTGAACAGTCGCGTTCACCAAGATGAACAACATTTCCGAAATGATCAGCCAGAATCTGAATTTCGATATGCCGAGGATTCTCCAGGAACTTCTCCATGTAGACCTCGGGGTTGTTAAACGCGGCGGCAGCTTCAGATTTGGTTGTCTGAACCGCATTGATCAGCGCAGCCTCGGTGTGTACGACACGCATGCCGCGTCCACCACCACCGCCCGATGCCTTGATGATGACGGGATAGCCCACACTGCGCGCGATTTTGACAATTTCCTTTGGGTCATCGGGCAGGGCACCCTCTGAACCGGGAACGCAGGGAACGCCAGCGGCGATCATGGCGCGTTTTGCGGCCACCTTGTCGCCCATCATGCGAATGACATCTGCGGTCGGACCGATGAATTTAAATCCGCTGCGCTCTACCCGCTCTGCGAAGTCGGCGTTCTCGGACAGGAATCCATAGCCCGGGTGAATCGCCTCGGCGTCGGTGACCTCGGCGGCAGCGATGATCGCTGGCACATTTAGATAGCTTTGGCGGGAGGGTGGCGGCCCAATGCAGACGGACTCATCTGCAAGCTTGACGTACTTGGCATCGGTATCGGCCTCCGAGTGGACGACTACTGTTTTGATGCCGAGCTCACGGCAGGCCCGCTGGATACGCAGCGCGATTTCACCGCGATTGGCGATCAGAACTTTTTCAAACAGCGCAGCCATGCAGACCCTCGCCCCGGTTAGGCCAGCACAAACAAGGGCTGGCCAAACTCCACGGGCTGTCCGTTTTCGACGAGGATTTCCTTTACGACTCCCGAGCAGTCGGATGGAATCTCATTCATCAGTTTCATTGCCTCAATCACACAAAGGGTCTGCCCTTCGGATACGCTGGTGCCAATCGACACGAATGGGTCCGAACCCGGTGCAGATGCCCGATAAAAAGTTCCGACCATGGGGGATTTGATGACCTTGCCCTCGAGCTCTGGAGCGGCACCCACGCCGGCGGACGCCGTCGCGGCCGATGAATCCAGTGCGGCCACTGAAGGTGCTGCCATCACGGCCGGTGCGGCGGCGATGACATGGCCCATCGGGGGTGCAGCAGTTGGGGCGGCTGATTTGACGATGCGCACCTTGTCATCGCCCTCGGTGATCTCGAGCTCGGAGATGCCGGATTCGGCGACCAGATCGATTAAGGTCTTGAGTTTTCTCAGGTCCATCGCGGTACGCTCCTTGGATTTCTGACGGTTTTCAGCCACGGGTAATGGCGATCCTTTCGGCGGCAAACTCGAGCGCGCTGACATAGCCCGCCGGCCCAAGGCCGCAGATCACCGCCTCGGCGAGATCTGAAAAGTAGGACTGATGGCGGAACGGTTCGCGCCGATGCACGTTAGACAGGTGAACTTCTACAAAAGGTATTGACACGGATGCCAGCGCATCGCGGATGGCGACGCTGGTATGGGTAAAGGCAGCCGGATTGATTACGATAAAGCGAACCCCAGCCGCCGGGGCTTGGTGGATTTTTTCAATCATTGCCCCTTCGTGGTTGGTCTGGAAGAAGTCGGTCTGAACGCCCAGAACCTGGCCGCGCTGGGAAACTTTTTGATTGATCTGATCCAGGGTCGCCGATCCGTAAATTTCAGGCTCTCTCTGGCCTAATCGATTCAAATTCGGGCCATGTAGCACCCAAATCAGCGGAGATAACGACATTCTGCCGCTCCCAAAGGATTGATTCGTCCTTATTCTAGCGCAGTTCTGTGATCCAGGCTTTGAGCTCTTCTTCTTTTATTCTGCCGAGTTTTTGCTTCAAAATGCGGCCATTTTCGTCGATTAGCACCGTATAGGGCAGAGCCTCTACGGAATTACCAAGCTTTTTTGCGAGTTCACTACCTGATCCGCCTGTCACCAGAAGCGGATAGCTAAACGCTCTGGATTTCATAAATTCACGGACATTTGACGGCGAATCGACGGCTAATCCAATCACTTTAACGTCTTTTGACGACATTTGATCATGAACCCGGGAGAGTTCAGGCATCTCCTCGACGCAGGGAGGGCACCAGGTAGCCCAGAAATTCACCACAGTCAGCCGACCGCGTACCGACTCAAGTTTTACTGGCTGGCCTGCCGGATCAGGAAATTGAAGCTCAAATACCCAGCCTGCGGGGGCGGAACTCTTGTTGGGACTGAACCGCAACAGGCCAACCCCGATGCCCGCGATCAGCAGAATCAGGCCGGCAGCAGCCAGCAAAGACCAGCGTGTTCGTTGGGAGGAGGGTGTCACGATGGGTGTGGGACCTCTGATGTGGCCAGCAGGTTCTCAACGGCATGAATGTCCAGGCGTGAGGGCTTTTTTTTCGACTCGGTCCGTGGGCCGTTTCGTCGTTCGTTTTCGGGATACACGGCGATGGTGGCGAGCTCTCCCTGCCATTGAATTGCCAGCGCCTCGATCTCCTCCCCGCCTGGCCGTTTGGGCGGCAGGGCCGCCGCCTGACAGTCCAGGCCCTGATTCAGGAGAAAAATACCCAGCTCTTTGGCGCTGTTGGCAAAGCACTGTAGGTGAATATCACTGTGTTCTCCGGCAGTCCCATTGGCCACGGCGCCCGTGAGCATGGGATCGAAATCAGATAGAAGCTGCATCAAGGCAAGGGCTTTTTTTCTCAGGCTATGCAGCCGCAGGGGCTGCACATCTGACTGAAAAATTCTCTGGTACTCGCGAACCGCATCCTCGATCTCCTCATTGGACGGCAGCAGTTCCCGCGCGAGCCGGCCGCCTTTTCCGCCCGCTACTCGCTCCAATGCCTTGCGCTTGGCGTGCGCGTAGTCCAGCCCGCTTTCGGCGATCAGACTGGCTGCGGCCGCTGCGATTTCAGCCCGCAGCCCCTCACGTCCGAGTAGATCGTCATCGAGTTCTAGATTCCGCATGGTCCGCATTATGCCCATCGCTACAATGCCGGGCATGCATCTTCATGTGATCGGGATCTGCGGCACCTTTATGGGCGGCCTTGCCCAGCTGGCCCGTGCAACGGGCATGCGGGTCACGGGCTGTGATGCCAATGTCTACCCGCCCATGAGCACGCAGCTTGCGGATGCAGGCATCGAGGTGCTGCAGGGGTTCGATGCCGAACAGGCCGACCTTGCGCCTGATGTCTGGGTGGTTGGCAATGTCGCCCGTCGCGGTATGCCGTTGATTGAGACGCTGCTGAATCGGGGTGAGCGAATCGTGTCGGGCCCTCAATGGCTGGCCGATGTGCTGCTCGCCCAACATCGCGTGCTTGCGGTCTCGGGAACCCACGGGAAGACCACGACCAGTGCGCTGCTGGCCTGGATTCTTGAGGATGCGGGACATGCGCCGTCATTTCTAATCGGCGGTGTGCCCGAAAATTTTGGAGTCTCAGCGCGCCTTGGTGCCGGTTTCTTGGAGCGGCCATCCCGAGGCCAGCCGAAGCGACAAGTGCCTTTTGTGATTGAGGCGGATGAATACGACACGGCATTTTTTGATAAGCGATCCAAGTTCTTGCACTACCGGGCGGAGATCGCAATTCTGAATAATCTGGAATTCGATCATGCCGATATCTTTCCGGATCTCGCCGCAATCGAGACCCAGTTTCATCATTGGATCCGAACCCTGCCGGCAGAAGGCCGTCTTTTGGTCAATGTCCGCGAGCCTGCACTAGAACGCGTGTTACAGCGTGGGGCGTGGACGGCAGTGGAGGCCTTGCACCATCAGGATGGCTGGTCGGTTATGCCCGTCACTTCCGCGGGTGAATGTGATGAATTTGCAATCCAATTCGCCGGACGTCAGGTGGGCCATGTGCGTTCACCATTGATGGGTGAGCACAATCGCAGCAATGTCTTGGCTGCGGTTGCTGCCGCAGCCGCCTATGGGGTGCAGGCGGAGCAGGCATGTGATGCGATTGCGCGATTTCGGGGTGTTAAACGCCGGATGCAGCTCAGGGGTGAGGTGCGTGGCATTGCGGTGCTCGATGATTTCGCGCATCACCCGACGGCGATTGCCACAACATTGGCTGGGCTTCGCCAGCAGATGCGGCGAGCGCAATCCCAGGGCAGGCTACTGGCCGTGGTTGAGCCGCGTTCCAACACCATGAAGCTTGGCGTGATGTCGGCGCGGCTTGCGCCGAGCCTAAACGATGCCGACCGGGTGTTTGCCTACTCTGGAGGAATCGACTGGGATCTTCGGGCTGCCCTTGTGCCGCTGGGCCCCAAGGCGGACGTACACCAGGATCTTGATCGGCTGATTGGTGCTGTTGTTGGCGAGGCCCGTCCTGGAGACCGCATCTTAGTGATGAGCAACGGCGGATTTGGCGGCATTCACGAGCGCCTGCTCGCCGCACTGGCCTGATCGCGCGAAGGCACCCTACATGTTTGTGCTTTTTGAAGAGGATGGTGCGTTCAAGGTCGGCACGCTCTTTTCAGAGGCGGAGTCCAGCATCCAGGTCGAGATGGCCTCAGGAAAGCGGATCAAGATAAAACGTAATGTGGTGCTGCTGATGTTTGATCGGCCAGCCCGCGATCAGCTGCTGCCCGCCGCCCAGGAGATTGCGGCGGGTCTGGACACGCAGTTTCTCTGGGAATGTGCGCCTGTCGAGGAGTTTGGTTTTCAAGAGTTCGCCCAAGAGGTGTTTTCCTCCTCGCCGAAAACTGAAGAACTGGCCGGGCTGCTGATCGCCTTGCATCAGTCACCGATGTATTTTTATCGTAAGGGCAGAGGCCGTTATCGAACTGCGCCAGAGGAGTCATTGAAGGCCGCCCTGGCGGGCGCCGAACGCAAGCGCCTCGCGGCCATCGCCCAGCAGCAGATGCACGATGCATTGCTTGCGGGTGAAGTCCCGGAGGAGATCGCTCTACGGGCCGTCGCGCTGCTGACCCGGCCCGACAAACAATCGGTCGCATATAAGGCGCTTGAGTCTGCCGCGCAGGAACTTCAGTTGGCGCCTGCGCGGCTACTGCTCTCGCGCGGCGCGATTCCCTCTGCCTATGTGGTGCATCGTGCACGTTTCATGCAGCAGTGTTTCCCGATGGGACCCGAGGCGGGATTGCCGGATGACGAGATTGCAGCGGCAGTTGCGCAGGCGGAGCGACTGGGCCTGCCAAAGGCAGACCAGCCTGCCTATTCGATTGACGATACCAGCACGACCGAAATCGATGATGCGTTTTCCCTGACCGATCTGCCCGACGGTGGCTGGCGTGTCGGCATTCATATTGCCGCACCCGCTGCGGGCATTGAGCCCGCCAGTCTGTTGGGCAGGTCGGCGCGAGAGCGTGCGTCCACCGTGTATTTCCCCGGTGACAAGATCACCATGCTGCCTGAGCCAGTGATTGCAGCGTATTCCTTGGATCAGGGCCAGTGGCGGCCAGCCTTGTCTCTGTATGTGGATTTCAATGCCCAAGGCGAGCGGCGTTCAAGCCAGTCGCGGCTTGAACGGATTCAGATCATGGAAAACATTCGACTGGGCCCATGGGAGGAGGAGCTGGAACGGCCCGATGAGCAGATCAGTTCCGATCGTCTGCCCTGGGCGGGGCTTCGTCCGCTCCTCATGATGGCCCGTCGTCTGCGTGCAGATCGTGAGCAGGTCCGCGGGCGTCCCGAGGCAACGGGCAGGACCGATTTTAATTTTTATGTGGATTGGAATACCAGCAATCCCGATGCCATGCGGTCTGGAGACGGACAGCCACGGATTGTTGAGCGGCGAAGGGGATCGGCGGTTGATGTGCTTGTTTCTGAGTTCATGATTCTTGCCAACACGGTCTGGGGAGACGCATTGGCCCTGGCGCGACTGCCGGGCGTGTATCGGGTGCAGACCTTGGGCCGCGTTCGCATGCAGACACAGCCCGGCCCCCATCAGGGACTGGGTGTCCAAAACTATGCATGGTCGACATCACCTTTAAGACGATTCAGCGACCTGCTCAATCAGTGGCAGATTCTGGCCGTCTTGGGCCATCGGCAGCCCTTATATCGGGGCAGTGAGGCCGAGTTATTTTCATCCGTGACGCAGTTTGATACAGCCTATAACCAGTACGCTGACTTCCAAGACACAATCGAGCATTACTGGGCCCAGCGATGGATCGCCCTTCAGCATGGCCTCGGAGATCGGGAGTCTTGGTCTGCTGTGGACGCGGGCATTCAGATTCGCGAGCGGGCTGTGGCCGTTCGGGGCGGCGGTTTCCGGCTACGCCGCGCGCCGCTATGGTGCCGATGCGCGGACGCCCCTGAGCTCACGCCAGGTGTGGAAGTCGAGTTGGATGTACTTGCCGCGGATGCCCTTGATCTTAGTCTTCAGGCAAGATTCGTTGCTGTAGTGTCAACCGCGTTGATTGCACAGGAGGAGCCCCCGATGCTGGCCAGGCACTACGCCGTGCTGGGAGACCCTATCAGCCACAGCAGGTCTCCGTCCATTCATGCAAGGTTTGCCTCCCAGACAGCCGAGGATCTTGATTACATCGCGATTCGTGTCCCGGTACAGCAGCTTGCCGCCGACATTGAGCGCCTGATGGCCTCGGGCTATGGTGGAGTGAATCTTACGATTCCATTAAAAGAGCATGCATTCGCCTTGGCTCAGGCCAGCGACTGGGAGATCTCATCGCGTGCGCTCGCGGCGGGCGCCGTGAACACATTGCGGTTTGAACCGGGTCAGGTTCTGGCGGATAACACGGATGGTGCTGGACTGGTGCGGGACTTAGAGCGACTGCTGGGCGCAGAGGGCGCCTTGGGCGATGCGCGTGTGCTGCTGCTTGGAGCGGGTGGCGCTGCCCAAGGTGTGTTGGGCCCGCTCCGGCAGGCCGGTGCGCGCGAGATCCTTTTGGTGAATCGAAGTTTTGACAAGGCGCAGGCAGTGGTCCAACGATGGGCAGAGCTCGACCTCACTTCCTCGCAATGGCTATCGGCAGCGCCTCTGGGATTGCTGGCCGAGCCGCCGGATCAGCACGGGCCAGACATTGTGATCAATGCCACGTCTGCAAGCCTGTCCTCGCAAGAGTTTCCGATCCATGACGGATATTTTCTGCGGGCGAAGGTTGCCATCGACATGATGTACGGTGCCCATCCCACGCTGTTTATGCAGCAGGCGCAGCGGGCGGGCGCGGCCCTGGTCGCGGACGGACTGGGCATGCTGGTAGAGCAGGCCGCCGAGGCTTTTTTCATTTGGCGGGGTGTTCGGCCTGAGACGGCTTCGGTCCTGGCCGAATTGCGTTTACAGTTAGCGGCAGTTTCATAGCCAGACCTTTCGGGGCTCAAGCGGAGTCTCGTTGGGGGCCCTCATTCATGACCGAGACCGCAGACCAGACCCCCTCCATTCGCGATCCCGAAGCGGCTCAGCTTGCACTTGCCGAGGTGCAGGAGATTCTTGCGCGGCAGCGGCTCGAAAGTGAACTCGTCCACCGTGAACAACACGCAGTAGACGCGCAGCGGCAGGCGATCGTGGAGCAGCTGGTGCTCAAACAGCATCAGACCGCGCTTCAGGCCAGGCTCGATCAGCTGCATCCGGCAGATATCGCGTACATCCTGGAGGCTCTGCCGCGTGAAGAGCGGCTGATCATCTGGGATCTGGTCCGTGCTGAACGGGACGGTGAGATTCTGGTGGAGGTCTCCGATGCGGTCCGAGAGACGCTTATCGCATCGATGGATCGTGAAGAGCTGGTGGCCGCGGCCGAGACGCTAGACACAGACGATCTTGCTGCGCTTGCTCCGGATCTGCCAGAGGAGGTGGTGGAGGAGGTCAGCGAGGGCCTCACCATTGAAGAGCGCGAGCAGTTACGCGCGGCGATGTCGTATCCAGAGGGCAGTGTGGGCGCCCGTATGGATTTCGAGATGGTGACCATTCGCGACGATGTGACCCTGGAAGTAGTGCTCCGTTATCTGCGCCGGTTTGATGAGCTGCCGAGTAATACAGATCAGGTGTTTGTGGTGGACCGTGAGGATCGACTGCAGGGTAGTCTTCCGATCGGCCGGCTGCTGGTGCATGAGCCCGAGACACTGGTGCGTGAGCTGATGTCGGTCGATGTGATGCGGCTTGAGCCGCTTGACGATGTCGGCGATGCTGCGCTTGCCTTTGAACGTTATGACCTGGTGTCAGCGCCGGTGGTCGATGGGCAGGGCAGAATCATTGGCCGGCTGACGGTTGACGAGGTCGTTGATGTCATCCGTGAAGAGAGCGAGCAGGATGTATTGGCCCAGGCGGGTCTGCGTGAAGAGGAAGATCTTTTTGCATCGGTATGGGAGTCGGCCAAGAACCGATGGCTTTGGCTTGCCTTAAACCTCTGCACCGCTTTTTTTGCCTCACGTGTGATCGGTGCCTTCGAGGGTACGATCGAGCGGGTGGTCGCGCTGGCAGCATTGATGCCGATTGTGGCGGGTATTGCAGGTAATTCTGGCAATCAGACGATGACGCTTTTCATTCGATCGATTGCCCTGGGCCAGGTGACGGCTAAAAATGCGCCACGGCTTTTTGCCAAAGAGCTGTCGATCGCGATTCTCAATGGCATGGTCTGGGGATCGATCGCAGGACTCTTTGCCTGGTGGCTTTACAGTGATACTGATCAGGGCGTTATCCTGGGCCTGACGATGATGCTGGCCATGCTGTTAAATCTCCTGATTGGGGCATTGATTGGGCTGCTGGTGCCATTTGTACTGGAGCGCATGGGCCGGGATCCGGCGATGGGATCCTCTGTTCTGCTGACATTTAGTACCGACTCGATGGGGTTTTTTATTTTCCTCGGCCTGGCGACGTTGTTCTTTACCTGAGATGGCTCGCGTATTGAGCCTGTGCTGGGCTAAGCTCGCGTTAATCAATTCTGATGGATCCTGCCGATGACTGAGCTACTAACCGGTGTGACACTTTTCGCCGTCCTGGTGCTTGGCGTGATGGTGCTGTTGATCCTGCGGCGGAGTGCATCGGCCGATGATCCACGATGGCATGCGCTGGGCACTCGCATGGATGCGCTCAACAAAGAGATCCATGCACTACGGGAGGTCTCCAATGCCTTATCCGGGGTCCAGGAAAAGCGCCTTGAGTCACTCTCGACCCAGATTCAGCTCACGCTGGATTCTGTGAAAAAAGATATGGGTGATCGGCTGACCCATATGGGCCAGACTGCTGAGCAGAGCGCAGAGCGGATACGAAATGTATTGAATGAACAGCTTGCTTCTATCCAGAAAGACAACGCTGAAAAACTCGAGCAGATGCGCAAGACGGTGGATGAAAAACTCCACGCCACCTTAGAAGAGCGTCTGGGTCAATCGTTCAAGCTGGTCTCGGAGCGTCTTGAGCTGGTGCAGCGCGGTCTGGGTGAAATGCAGAGCCTGGCCTCCGGCGTGGGCGACTTAAAACGCGTGCTCACCAATGTGAAGACCCGCGGCACCTGGGGCGAGTTCCAGCTTGAGGCACTGATTGAGCAGATCTTTACCCGCGATCAGTATGAGAAAAACATGGCGACCCGGCCAGGTGCGGCCGAGCGAGTAGAGATTGCGATCCGCCTCCCCGGCCGCGCAGATGACCAGCCGGTCTGGCTGCCCATTGATGCGAAGTTTCCGATCGAGGATTATCAGCGGCTCTTAGATGCCCACGACCAGTCCGATAACACCATGGTCGAAGAGGCGGCAAAGGCGCTGGAAGCGCGTATTCGTGGCGAGGCCAAAAAGATCAAGGACAAATACATTGAACCGCCACACACAACTGATTTTGCGGTGATGTACCTGCCCACCGAAGGGCTCTATGCCGAGGTGCTTCGACGTACCGGCCTAGCCGAGAGCCTTCAGCGTGATTACCGGGTGGTGGTGACTGGCCCCACCAATACCGCCGCGATGCTCAACAGTCTGCAGATGGGATTTCGTACCCTCGCCATCGAGAAACGTTCTTCAGAGGTCTGGGCATTGCTGGGAGGTGTGAAGACCGAGTTTGAAAAGTTTGGCGGTGTAATTGCTGAGACCGAAAAGAAACTACAGGAAGCTGCCAATAAATTTCAGACGGTGGGCGTGCGTACCCGAGCCATTCAGCGCAAACTTCAGGATGTGCAGGCCTTACCCCTGGCAGACGCGGTGCCGGATCTGCTGGATGCAGAATCGGGTGAGTCCGAGACCGAGTGACCTCTTACCGCTCCTCGCTGGTTCGCCGCTGACTGGCGGTTGACAGCGCTAGCGCGACCGTCGCATATGCCGGTGGGAAATTCCTGCATCATCAAATTCCGGACCCTCGGCAACATACCCGTGCCGCGCATAAAAACCGAGCGCATGAAGCTGGGCATGCAGGTAGGTCTCATCGTGGCCGCGCTTTTCCGCGGCTGAGATCAGGGCGCGCAGAATCTCGCTGCCCAAGCCCTGGCCGCGAAAGTCCTTGAGCACGGCCATGCGGCCAATGCGACCATCGGGGCACAGGCGTCCGGTGGCCACCGGCCTGCCGTCGATCTCAATGACGGCGTGAACACAGTCTGCATCTAAGGGTTCGAGTTCCAATTCCACAGGCACGCCTTGCTCTTGCACGAATACCGTGAATCGGACCTGGGACGCCCGGGGGCCCAGGTCCTGCCAGTCGCCAATTGCCAGATGTTTATTCATAGCCAGGCCGCCCCACGGACACCCGAGGCATCGCCGTGCATTGCGGGGCGCAGTCGTGTGATGGGCGGAATATCGGAAAAGGTCCAGCGCGCCCAGCGCTGTGGAATCTCCGAGTAGATGCTCTCGATGTTGGATAGCCCTCCGCCGAGAACAATCACTTCTGGGTCAATGATATTGATCACCATTGCGAGTGCGCGTGCGAGCCGGTCATGAAACCGCTCGATGATGATCTCTGCGTCGGCATGTCCGGTTTTTGCCAGGCGCAGAATATCCTGCACGGATCCAGCCGACTGGGCGCTTCGCGCGTTGAATTCTCGTACCAGGGCGGGCCCGCTCAGAAAGGTCTCGATGCATCCCGGGCGGCTGCACCAGCAGCGCGTCTGATCGAATTCGTCTGGCCGCATCCAGGGCATGGGCACATGGCCCCATTCGCCGGCAAGGCCGTTGGCGCCCACCACCAGCTGGCCGTCTATCAGGTGTGCGCCACCCACACCCGTGCCAAGAATCACCGCGAAGACAGAACGGAATCCCTTAGCTGCCCCATCGGCCGCCTCGGAGACAGCGAGGCAGTTCGCGTCGTTGGCGATTCGGACCGTCTGGCCCAGCAGGGTCTGCAGATCATCCTGAAGCGGCTGCCCATTCAACCAGATTGAGTTGGCATTGCGCACACGGCCGTCAGCAGGAGAAAGCGACCCTGGAATACCGATCCCGATCGAGCACTTCGCGGCTGCGTTGACCGCGCGTCGTGCTTCGATCACCAGGGCTTCGAGTGCGGAGAGAGTTGCTGAATAATCGTTGCGTGGAGAGGGGTTGCGTTTTTTCCAGACAACACTGCCTGCGCCATCAAGCAATACGGCTTCGATCTTGGTGCCTCCCAGGTCAATACCCAGTCTAAGCAAGGAATGGTCCACGTTGATCCGGGGCTGATCCGGCGTCAGGCCTCTCGACCGAGCCAGTCACGGAGAATTTCGGCCCGATGCTCATCGCGCATCGGCGGTGTGATGCGGTATTGAACAGGTGTCTCAGACAGTCGAATGGGATTGGCGAGCACTCGGACGCTGCCTGATCCTGCGGCACGGTGAGGCATGCTGACCACCATCTCTCGGTGACGCACGTGCGGATCATCAAATACCTGGGAGAGCGTGTTCACGGGGCCGCATGGCACGCTCACCCGCTCCAGCGCATGGATCCAATGATCCCGCGTCTGGCGCAGGAGTGCAGCATCAATTTTTGCAATGAGCGCATGGCGATGTTTGACCCGGGCGACATTGGTCGCAAATTCAGGATGATCTGCCAGCTCTGACAGTCCGATGACCTCGCAGAGTTTTCTGAACTGACCGTCATTGCCCACCGCGATGATGAGGGGATCGGTTGCGGTCGAAAAGACCTGATAGGGAACAATATTTGGATGACCATTACCAAAACGCTGCGGATTTTTATCTGAGGTGAGATAGTTTGTTGCTGCATTGATCAGCCAGGCAATCTGTGTGTCGAGCAGTGAGATATCAATATGCTGGCCGCAGCCGGTTTCATCTCGGTGCCGAAGTGCGGCCAGAATGCCGACACAGGCATACATGCCGGCCATGACATCGGCCACTGCGACCCCCACCTTCATTGGCTCACCATCAGGCGCACCCGTTAGGCTCATGATGCCGCCTATACCCTGGATCAAGAAGTCATAGCCAGCGCGGCTGGCATAAGGACCAGTCTGGCCAAACCCCGTAATTGAGCAGTAGATGAGACGGGGGAATCGATCTTTTAGCTGTGCATACGATAGCCCGTAGGCGGCAAGCCCACCGACTTTGTAATTTTCAATCAGTACATCTGCATGCCCGAGAAGGCTGAAGATCAGGGCCTGGCCATCGGGCTTCGACAGATCGATTTCAATGGAGCGTTTATTGCGGTTGGCACACAGGTAATAAGCGCTCTCCGAGGTGGGCTGACCATCTTTGTCGGCCACAAAGGGCGGGCCCCATGTCCGGGTGTCATCGCCTTCGCCGGGTTTTTCTACCTTGACGACATCGGCGCCAAGATCACCAAGCGTTTGAGTAGCCGATGGGCCAGCGAGAATTCGGGTGAGATCAAGAACCCGCACCCCTTGCAGTGACATCGCGGTCATGGCCTACCCGCGACGAAAGCTTCCACTTTTTCCACCGTGTTTTTCCAACAATTGGATGTCGGTCATGGTCATGGCGCGGTCGACGGCCTTGCACATGTCATAGATCGTCAGTAGGCCAATCTGTACTGCGGTGAGTGCTTCCATTTCGACTCCCGTCTTGCCAGTAACTTCGACGGTGGCGGTGCATTGCACTGCTGCCTGCGCCGATGCGCCACCCGATGCGTCGGGCTTAGCCAGGTCGATCAATTCGAAATCTACCGCCACCCGGGAGAGCATGAGTGGATGGCAAAGCGGAATGAGATCGGCAGTCTTCTTGGCAGCCTGGATCGCCGCGATGCGGGCAATGCCGATGACATCCCCTTTTTTGGCGTCTCCCTGACGAATCCGCCGAAGGGTCTCGGGCTGCATGAGAATTTTTCCACTGGCGATAGCGACCCGCTGGGAGTCGGGTTTTTCTCCGACATCCACCATGTGGGCCTGACCGGCGGAATCAAAATGAGTGAATTGGGTCATAAACCCTATGATAGAGCGTATGACCAAGTCAGGAGCCCTTGTCGCACGCCGGTTGTTGGCTGGCTGTCTTGTGCTGAGCCTGATGGCCGGGCCAGACCATGCCTTTGCGCAGAGCCGTCCGCGGGGCGTGGATCACTTGCCTGCGTTGGGCGAGGCATCGGTCGATGAACTGAGTCCCGCTGCAGAGCAGCGTCTTGGCGATCAGATTTTCCAGGAGCTGCTGCGTATTGGTGCGGTTCACGACGATCCAGAGGCCACGGATTTCATTGCACGGCAGTCCGATCGACTACTCATCGCCTCGCGTCGGCTGGGCCACAGCAGTGAGGATCGGCCATTTCGTTTTTTTCTGGTTCGAGATGTAACCATCAATGCCTTTGCGATGCCGGGTGGATATATCGGTGTGCATACCGGTTTAATTACGGCTTCTGATCGTGAGGCGGAAGTGATGTCCGTTGTGGCCCACGAGATTGGCCACGTGACCCAGCGTCATATTGCCCGCATGTTCAGTCAGCAGCGCCAGGGGTCCGCAGTGATGGTAGCGGCAGCTGTACTTGCGGCCTTGGCGGTCCGCTCAAGTCCGGATGCGGCGATGGGGGTATTGTCTCTGGGCCAGACAGTGGCACTGCGCGAGCAGCTTGCATTTTCTCGTGACGCCGAACGCGAGGCAGACCGAGTCGGACTCCAGATCCTTGCCGAATCTGGGTTTGATCCAAAGGCGATGTCGTCGATGTTTGAGCGACTGATTCAGTCTGGCCGGCTCTACGACAATAATGCGCCGGCCTATCTGCGCACCCACCCCCTCACGACAGACCGAATCGCAGATATCCAGTCTCGACTGCAGAACGAGCCTGGGCTGGGTCTGGCGGCTGATCCGGAAAATAGCCTGGAGTTTGACTGGCTTCGAGCCAAGCTCACGGCCCTTGCGGATACCCGAGTCGATGGCCTGCGGGTGATTCGACAGCGCTTTTTAGCGCAATTGAAAGATCCGAAAATTTTTACTGCCCAACGTCAGTCTGCGATTCATCATGGACTGGCCTGGACCGCTCTGCAGCAGCGTGAGTTTTCGACCGCGTTGGAGCATCAACGACAGGCTGCGCAGCTCATTCGTGGTCATCGCGCTGAATCGTCTGCAGCCGCCTTGCTGGACCATCTTCATCTGCAGATCCTGCTGGCATCTGCCGAGAATGCTGAACAGAAAAAGGAGCTCGATCGGTTCGCAGTTCAGGCCGTAGTCCGTCATCGCGATTCCCGGGCGGTGATCCGATCGGCCATTCTTGCGCGGCTCTCGGCAGATGGAGCCGCTGATGAGGTGGCTGCCCTCGCCAGGGCCGCTGCCCAGCAGTGGCCAGGCGACCCACAGATCTGGGCCTTACTGGCAAGGGCGGAGAGCGCCAGAGGCCGCCGAGCTGCCCAGCACGCCGCCTTGGCGGAGCGTTACGCCCTGGCCGGCGCGCTTGCGGCGGCCATTGAGCAGCTCACACTGGCCCGCAGTGCGGGAGATGCGGACTTTGTCACCTTATCGCGCATTGACGCCCGGCTGACATCGATGCGCGCATTGCTGCGTCGAGAGCAGATTGAACGGCAGCAGTCAGGCGGAAAAAATTAGTCGCCCTGCCGCATCGGAAACAGGCGTATGACCGCGTCAGGTGCGATACCGGTAAGACAGGCGGTGGTTCCAAGCGGGCAGGTCCGAGAAAAGCAAGGACTGCAGGCAAGCTGCAGGCTGATGATCGTGGCTTTCGGAGAATGTGCAGGTGTATGGCCAGGGTCGGTGGATCCAAAAAGCGCGACCACCGGCACATCAAAGGCGGCTGCAGCATGCATGAGCCCCGAGTCGTTGCTGATCACCAGTGATGAGTGGGCGATCCATCCGAATGCCTGCAACAGACTGGTCTGGCCGGCAAGATTTTCAACACGATCGGATTCCTGGCCCGCATGATCGGCCCTGAGTAAAGACTGCGCCTGCGCAAGAATGGACTCCCCCAGCAGGCGCTCCTTGGGGCCGCCAAGAATCGTGACGACATGGCCAGGACCCTGTCGCACCCATGCTGCAGCAACCTGGGCGAAGTGCTCGGCCGGCCATTGCTTGGCAGGACCGTATTCAGCGCCGGGGCAGAGCACCAGTCGCGGACCTGCTGCGGCGGGTGTTGATACTGCCTTCGGCAGAACCATCTTCGGACGGTGAAGGCCCATTGCATCGATTGCTTCAACGGCCTTCGGAGACTCCGCAAGCTGGAGGTAGTGGGCCAGCATCGACGGCCGGTGTGATCGGCTGCCCACGTCCGAACGGGGAGGGTGCGATGTCGTTACAGGCGGATGCCGCCGATCGTTAATCAACAGATAGCGTGACTCGCCAATCATGCCTCTGCGGATCGGGATTCTCGCCAGCCATGGAATCAATGCAGACTTCAGCGAATTGGGCAGCACGATCGCGATGTCGTAACGGCTGCGCAGGCCAAGGGCAATCGATCGGCGTAGTCCCCATTGCAGTCTGCCATGACTAAATGGCACCTCTTGGACTGCCCGGACCGATGGGCTGCATCGATAAACGGCAGCAACTGCGGGCACTGCGAGAACGTCGATTTCAGAATAGTGTGGATGCAGCTCTTCGATCAGCGGCAACGATAGCACCGCATCTCCGACCCACTGCGGGGCGACGATCAGGGCCGTGGGTTGTTTAGTGGCCGTGGACAACCGTGCCGGGCTCGAGCTGATACTCGGTGCCGCAGTAGGGACAGCGGGCTTTGCCCTCGTGTGTGACATCGAGAAATACTCGGGGATGATGATTCCACAACGGCATTTTTGGATTCGGACAAAAGGCAGGCAGATCGCCTGCCTTTAGCTGAACGACTGCGACGGAGCCTTGGGGATGAGAGTCTGATGGCATAGCGCTTCTCGCCGACAATTAAATTGGGTGGACCCAGTGGGCATAACGGGCCGCCTTTCCAGCGACTACATCAAAAAATACGTCCTGAAGCTGTTTGGTGATCGGCCCGCGCGATCCGTTGCCAATCGAACGGTCATCGAGCTCGCGGATCGGCGTAATTTCGGCTGCCGTACCGGTGAAAAACGCCTCGTCAGCACAATACATTTCATCGCGTGTGATTCGTTTCTCAATCACCTCAATGCCGAGATCACGGGCGATGGTCATGACGGCATCCCGGGTGATACCGTCTAGGCAAGAGGCAAGATCCGGCGTGTAGAGACGGCCTTGTTTGACGATAAAGACATTCTCGCCCGAGCCCTCGGAGACATAGCCTTCGGTGTCGAGCAGCAGGGCTTCATCGTAGCCATGGGCTCCGACCTCTTGATTGGCGAGGATCGAGTTAATGTAATAACCGCTTGCCTTGGCCCGCACCAGTGATACGTTGACGTGGTGGCGAGAGAACGACGAGGTTTTGACCCGGATGCCTTTGGTGATGCCTTCCTCGCCCAGATAGGCGCCCCAGGGCCAGGCCGATACCGAGACATGAATCTTGTTATCGCGGGCTGCGATGCCAAGTTTTTCTGAGCCGACCCAGATGATCGGTCGGATGTAACAAGATTCCAGCGCATTACGTTTCACAACTTCTTTCTGAACCTGCTCGAGCGTTGCAGCATCAAAGGGCACTTTCATTTGAAAGATCTTTGCAGAATTCATCAGCCGCTGGGTGTGCTCTTTGAGACGGAAAATTCCTGAGCCAGACGATGTCTTGTAGGCGCGCACGCCTTCAAAGACTGCCATTCCATAGTGAAGAGAGTGGGTGAGCACATGAATCTTGGCGTCTCGCCAGGGCACAAACTGCCCGTCCATCCAGATCCAGCCATCACGATCGGCCATCGACATGTCTTGCCCCTGTCAGAAAAGTGTAGTCCGTCATTTTAACGGACCTGCACCACTACAATCCACGCCATGACCGTGCGAAGACCGCTCCGATATTGGCTGACTGATCCCGCTGTGGTCATGGGATTTCGTGACATGGTCCCGGCCACGATTGCAATGGTGGCCTGGGGCATGGTGACCGGAGTGGCCATGGTGCAGTCAGGCCTGTCGACCTGGCAGGCCTTGGGCATGACACTCATGGTCTATGCAGGCAGCGCGCAGCTCACCAGTCTGCCCTTATTTGCTGCCGCGGCGCCACTGCCCATTATCTGGGCCAGTGCGTTGATTGTGAATCTTCGGTTTGTGCTCTATGGCGTGGCCGTGAGGCCTTTTTTTCGGCAGTTCTCCTGGCCGCGACGGCTGCTGTATGGGTTTGGCAATGTAGATGTGCTGACCGGTGACTTTCTGCGCCGATTTGATCCGGCCCGGCTCGATCAGCCTGCCTTACTGACGGAGGACACAGGGGGATTTCTTCAGCGGGCGATTGCCTACTTTGAGGCGGCGGCGCTCACGATCTGGTCGGTCTGGACGGCCAGTTCGATTGCAGGAATTCTGCTGGCCCAGTGGATCCCTGCATCCTGGGGTTTGGATTTTGTGGGCACGCTGGCATTGATCGCTTTGCTCATGCCGATGATGACCAGCCGGGCTGAGTTCATCTGTGTCGTTGTCGCCGGCATCACGGCGGTGCTGTGTGCATGGATGCCGCTGAAGCTCGGCATTCTGGTGGCCATGATTGCCGGCGTGGCAGCGGCGATGATGAAACCGTTGTCCGCGGAGGAGCAGGACAGTGAGTGATGCCATGATCTGGATTGGACTTGTTGGCATGATGGCCATGACCCTGCTGACACGTTCTGGAATCGTCGTCTGGCCTGGCCCGATTCGCCTGCCGTTACGTCTTCAGCGGGCCCTGCGGTTTGCGCCGATGGCAGCGATTGCTGCCGTGATCGTGCCCAGCGTGGTGTGGACGCCAGAGGCCACGTTCGTAAGCCTTTCGGATCCCCGGCTCATTTCTGCATTGGCCTGTATCTTGGGCTGGTGGCACTCACGTCAAATGTCGGTCTGCCTCAGCGTGGGTATCGTGGTCTATGCCGTTGCAATGCTCATGCGGTAGGCCGCAATCGTTAGGGCTTGCTGCCCGTGGCAGATGACGGATGCAGGTCTTGCAGGGGGCGGATGACCGTGGGCGCCTCCTGAAAGACCTCGTCCCAGAGTTGCGACACCGCAGCCCGTTGGCCACGGAATTCCTCGGGATCAATACGCGCAGAGCTCGCACCGGCCAGCCGCTCGGCATGCTGCCGCTTTCGATAATCCCGATAGGCGTCACCGACCTGCTGGGCAAGCGATGTCTGTATCAGGCCGAGCTCTCCTGCGATGCGCAGCAGCGCAATATTGCCCAGGTTTCCGGTGAGCTGCGCGTGCGCATGGCTGTACCGGAGCACCAGTGTCTGAACGATGAACTCAATATCGACCATGCCACCACGATCATGTTTGATATCGAACTGGGTGGTGGCATTTGGATGTCCATCATGCATCTTCTGCCGCATGGCCAAGACCTCTTCGAGCAGTGGTCCTGTCGGCCGTTGCAGGCGTAACAGCCGCTGTCGTTCAGCCTCAAATGCCCGTCCAATCTCAGGATCGCCTGCGCAAAAACGGGCGCGGGTCAGGGCCTGATGTTCCCATATCCAGGCATGCTGACTTTGATATTCAATGAATCCTTCCAGCGCGGTCACCAGCAGGCCCGCGTTGCCATTCGGGCGTAGCCGCAGGTCGATGTCAAACAATGAACCTGCTGCAGTTGCAGTCGACAGCCAGACGTTGACCCGCTGAGCATAGCGGGCATAGATCTCTCCTGCCGACTCATGCGGGTCATCGTAAAGAAAAATCAAATCAAGGTCTGATGCATAGCCCAGCTCTTTGCCACCGAGCCGGCCGTAGGCAATTACAGCGAACTTTGGCTGCTCGCGGTGGCGTTTGTTCAGCGTCGGCCAGACAGCCTCTAAGGTCACCTGCAGCACGCTATCGGCCATTGCCGATAACTGGTCGGATAGTGTCTCGACGCTCCAGCGGCCATCAAGATCCTGAATCAAGAGTCTGAACATGGCAGCGTGATGCGTTTCGCGCAGCGCATCCATTTGCTGCTCAATATCTGGCACGCCGTTGTATACCCCCTCGGCTACCCGTGTGCGCAGTTCATGTAAAAAGGCGGCCTGATCCGGCGCCCCCTCGATGGCCCGCGCATCTAAGAGCTCATCCAGCACGATCGGGTGTTGACGCAGATACTCCGCCGCCCAGGCCGAGGCACTGACCAGCTGGGCGACTCTGAAGAATGCGCCTGGATATTCATCGAAGAGGGCCAGATAGGAAGACCGTCGGCCAATGGTATCGAGCAGCTGTTGCAGCCGTGTGAGTGTCTGATCCGGATTCGGAGTGTCGGCCGCAATCTGCGCGGCCTTTCCGCGCAGACGATCCAGGCGCGATTCGGTGGGCTTGCCCTCTGCAGGTTCTGACGTGCCGCCTGTCTCGGTAGAAAAGAGCCGCTCAAATGATTCGCGTACCCGGCCTTGGATCTGGTCCAGGGCGGTTAGAAATGATGCGGCCGATGTGTGCCCCATGACAGTGGCAAGGTGTTCAATCACATCAAGTTTGCCTGGCATGACATGGGTCTGTGCGTCTTCAAGGTATTGCAGTCGGTGCTCAAGGCATCGCCAGAAACGGTAGGCATCCAGCAGCATCTCGACTTCTGACTGTTCAAGGCGATTGGATTGAACCAGATAGCGAAGGACCTCGCGCGTGCCGCGTGAGCGCAGTGGCTCCTCTTTGCCTCCTCGGATGAGCTGAAAGAGCTGTGCGATGAACTCAATTTCACGAATACCTCCTGGTCCGAGCTTTACATCGACCGGGGCATGTTCGCCCGCCATATGGGATTCCCGGCTCAATTGCCGACGCTGCGCCTCCTCTCGGATCTGGCCGTGCAGCTCCCGCAGTGCCGCCATGACATTGAAATCAAGGTAGCGACGAAAGACAAATGGGCGGACAACATCATGGAGTCCATCGATGGCATGACGAAAACCTTCCTCGGACTGCGCATGGGGGCCATTGACCACCCTGGCCTTGATCCACGCGTAACGTTCCCACTCTCGGCCCTGAACGATGAAATACTGCTCCAGCATGCTCAGGCTAACGGCCAGTGGGCCCGCATCACCGTTTGGACGCAGCCGAAGATCGACGCGAAACACAATTCCATCGGCGGTCATTTCTCCGAGCAGGGCGGCAATGCGCCGGCCTACTTTGATAAAGAATGTTGCGGCGTCGATGGATCGGCTATTGGGTGTGGATGCATCGGTTTCACCATCTTCGGGATAGACATAGATCAGGTCCACATCCGAGGAGGCATTCAGTTCTCGGCCGCCGAGCTTTCCCATGCCGATGATCATCATGTCTTGGGGCTGACCATTGGGATCGCGGGGGTTGCCATGTTGGGCGATGGCCGCAGTCATTGCGGTGGTGTAGGCCGCATGAATGGTCAGGTCGGCCAAGGCGGTAATGGACTCGAGGGTTTCGTCCAGATCGGCCCTGCCGGAGAGGTCCCTGGCCATGATGGCCATCAGGGCGCTGTTACGAAATTGTCGTAGCGCGCTGGCGATGTCATCTTGCGAGCGGGATGCCAGCTGGTCTTTCCAAAGTGCCTGTAGATGCGCGGCGAGTGATGCCGCACTGATGGGCGCCTCTGCGGCCAGAAGCTGTCCGCGGGAGATGAGTCCGGGTAGTGTGCGTCGGGCAAACGGGGAGAAGCGCCAGGCGGCCTCATAGCCTTGGGCCTGCGTTGGCATCGATTCAATCGGGAGTGCCAGTGTCATTTTGAGAAAGTCCGTTCTGACGCATCGGGCGGGGTGAGAAGCGGGAGGTCCTGTGCAAGAATCCCGATCATGCTAGCGCAAGCGCCGAGCCGCGTTCGACATTTTCTATGGCTTCTCCTTCAGGCGGCGGCCATCGTGGCGGCTTCAGCGGCCGCGCTGGCCGCACTCGCACTGCTGATCTTGCATCTTTGGCTTTGGCCATCCATGTCGGCCCGTCAGGAGGTCTGGTTTTCTGATTTCCAGTCGCAGATGGCCGAGCGTGGTCTGTCCGTGAGTGTGCGATCGATGTCCGCCCAGTGGGAAACCTGGTTCCGTCCAAGCATTCGGATTGAGCGGCTCGAAATCGCCCGCTCAAATGGCGACCGTGTTCTGACAGTGGGCCAGATCAATGCGGTTCTTGGCCCGAGATCCATCGCATCAATCTGGCATTGGCAGCCGGTGTTCTCGGAGATCCGGGTGGAGGATCCACAGCTGTATGCCGAGCGAAGGGCAGATGGCGAGATTCTGGTTGCGGGTGTGCCGTTGTCGGGAGATCAGTCCGACCCGAAGACCATGGACTGGCTGCTGCGGCAGGGCCGACTTCGCATTGATACGGGAGAGATCATCTGGCGGGATGCGGTTCGGAATCGGTCGGCGAGGCTGCGCGATCTCACGTTTGCGATGAATAACCTGGGACTCCATCATGCATGGGCGCTAAAGGCGACGCCGCCATCATCACTGGGTGAAGGCTTTGTGCTGCAGGGTGATTTTCGTCATGCCCTGGGTGGAGAGCCTGCAGATCTTCGGCGCTGGGTGGGTGAGGCCTTTGTTCAGTTCGATCGGGTGAATCTTTCAGAGTTGTTTGAGTTTGTGCATCTTCCCGAGGGTGCGCCCCTAAAGGTGAATTCTGGCCAGGGCGCGATGCGCGCCTGGATCGATCTGAAGTCAGGCACGCTCCAAGATCTGACGGTAGATCTTGATCTTTCTCAGGCTTCGCTTCAGTGGGGCAAGCCGAAACGGCCCATGTTGTTAACGCGGCTGACCGGCCGCGTGCAGACCCGGCTGTCCGATCGTCACCAGCAGGTGAGTCTTACGAATGTGCATCTGGAATCCTCTCAGCTGAAGGCGCCCGCGAGAATTCCGGCGGCCGTCATGAGCGTTACCCATCACCCTGCGCCGGGGGGACTGTCGGCACAGGTCTCTGCAAAGGCGATTGATCTCGCATCTGCGATGTGGCTAACAGAGCACATTCCCTTGCCCAATGACTTTCGTGCCCAGCTTTCTGCGCTTGCGCCGGGCGGAAGCCTCAGTGATCTGAAGCTCTCCTGGGAGGAGGAGGGAGATACAGCCAAGGCTTTCGCGATTGAGTCGGGCTTCGAGGGTTTAACGCTTGCCCCTGGCGCGCAGCGACCAGGCTTCTCCGGATTGTCCGGCAGCATCAAGGCCAATGAGCGGGCTGGAGAGCTCACCCTGGCCAGTCGGTCGGGTGCGTTAAGCGTACCCGGCCTATTTGAGTCGCCCACATTTTCATTTGAGCGGTTAGATGGACAGATCGCCTGGACAGCGCAGCATCTTTTGGCCGCGGGCCCCAAGGGGGAATTGGCCACAACCGAAGTCGTGATTCGTCGACTTGCTGTGTCCAACCCTGATCTTGCACTTGAGCTGTCGGGCGCCTATCGCTGGCGCAGTGGCACCTTAGGAAATGTCGAGCTCAATGGAAAAGTTGCGCGGGCCGAATTCAAGCGAATCGCCCAGTATGTGCCGCTGGTGGCTGGCCGAGATACGCGCACTTGGTTAAAAGATAGCCTGGTGAGTGCAAAGTCGACATCTGCGACATTTGAACTCAAGGGTCCGTTGGAGCGGTTTCCATTTCGGGATCCCGCTGAAGGTAAATTTATTGTTCAGGCCGAGACAGACGGAGCGGTGATACGGCCGGCGCCGGGCTGGCCTTTAATCAGCAACATTCGCGCCCAGGTTATCTTTGATCGTCATCAGTTTCGCACGCTCGCCAAGGGAGCCCGGCTTAATGAGCTTGTCCTGTCGGATATTGATGCGCGTATTGATGATCTGGAGTCACAGCGTCCGGTGTTGGCCATTGATGGTGCACTCTCCGGAGATTTTCAACGGATTATAGACACCGCAAATCAATCGCCAGTGCGTACCATGCTGCGCGACGCCACATCAGAAATGCGCGCCCGCGGACAGGCGAGTCTGAGTCTCGGCCTTCGGCTTGATCTCTCTTCTTCTGACCGCAGTCAGGTAACAGGCCGACTCATGACTTCACGCAGTCAGCTCCGAGTCTCGTCCGCGCTCCCCGAGATCTCAGTCTTATCTGCAGAACTGGGTTTTGATCAGGCAGGTATCACACAGATGGCATTGCAGGGTCAGGCGTTAGGCGGCCCGATTCGAATCAGCACCAAACATTCGGAACGCCAGGCGGGACCATCGTCCGGCATGCAGAGTCTTGTCGTCGAGGGCCAGGCAATGGGCCCTGCGCTTGAGCGATGGGCTGATGACGCCCTTGGGGCTTCATTGAAGAATGTGTTCTCAGGCAGCACCCGCTATACGGCGACCATTGATCTGCAAGAGCTTGCAGTGAAGACCGTTATTCGCAGTTCTTTGGAAGGTCTGGGCAGCGAGCTGCCGGGTTCTCTGCGCAAACGGCCGCAGGATGACTGGGCATTGCGGATCGACATCGTTCATCAGGAACCGAAACCCGGTGTGGCATCGACGTCAACCCAGACATGGACCATTCATTCTAATCAGCCGCGCTTAAATGCTCGGGCCATCAGAAGCATGAATGCACGCAAGGAAACGGTGATTGACGTGGATTCTCCGCAGCTGGCTGGGCAGTTCAGGTGGACACCTGCATCGGCCGCAGCCCGGGCAGCCAAGGGCAGCCGCTCTCAGGCACTGCTGCAGGCGCGCCTGACAAGACTCTGGCTTGACGCCCCGGCACCCGATGATGGGTCAGAGGTGGCCGAAACCTCTGATGCGATTGCCCAGGATTGGCCAACTGTCGATTTCAGCGTAGATGATTTTCGTGTGGGGGAACGCGCATGGGGAAGACTCGACGTGCAGGCCACACCTGTGGCGACGACACGCAGTTGGGAAATTCTTCGTTTTTCGATCGTGAATCCGGATGCGGAACTCTCCGGCCAAGGACAGTGGGCAATGCTGTCGCAGGGCCGCCAAAGACGGTCGCGTACGTCGCTGAATCTCGAACTTAGAGTCCAGAATGGCGGCGCATTATTGGCCCGCTCCGGCTATCCGAAGGTCATCCGAGACACCAAAGGAAAGATCGAAGGCCGATTACATTGGGCGGGATCGCCTTTGGATTTTTCGGGCGCAGCGCTCAACGGCAGTCTGAGTCTGAACCTCGAGCAGGGCCAGTTCCTCAAGGCTGATCCTGGCCTGGCCCGACTGGTCAGCGTGCTGAATCTGCAGTCTCTACCCCGACGCATCAAACTCGATTTCCGCGATATTTTCTCCGAGGGATTTACCTATGAGCGGATTCGCGGTGATTTACAGTTTCTTAATGGCCAGGCCAGCACGCAGAATCTGCGCATCATTGGCGTTCAGGCATCGGTGATGCTGGAGGGCGCAGCGGATATCCGGCGTGAGACGCAGGACCTGCGCGTGCTGGTGCTGCCGGAATTTAATGCGGGACTTGCATCGCTTGGCTATGCGGCCCTGGTCAATCCGGCGATTGGGCTCGGGGCATTCGTGGCGCAGTACATTCTGCGCAACCCAGTTCGTGAACTGCTCTCCTATGAGTACCGGATCACGGGCAGTTGGGTTGACCCTGTGGTGGACTCTGTGCCCCGGGAACTTCGCGCAGACCCGCCCGAGATGAAGTCGAGATGACACGCGTTGCTGCGATTCAGATGATCAGCACACCACGTGTGGATGAAAATCTTGCGCGGATGCGATATTGGGTTGAACAGGCATCGGCGCGGGGCGCCAGGCTGGTGTTACTGCCGGAATACTTTTGTCTGATGGGCGCTGAAACCGACAAGGTTCAGATCTCTGAGCCGCACGGGCCTGGCGCGGATGCACCGATTCAACAGGCACTGGCCGAGGCCGCACTGCAGTGCGGTGTGTGGCTGGTGGGGGGTACCGTGCCGCTACGGTCCGGAGTTCCGGGGCGCGTCCGCAATTCGGTGTTGGTCTATGGGCCCGATGGGCGGGAGCGCGCCCGCTACGACAAGATCCATCTTTTTGCATTCACCAAAGGCAGCGAGTCCTACGATGAATCGAGAACGATCGAGGCGGGCGAGACCCCCGTTGCGTGCGATACCGTGGTGGGCCGCACGGGCCTATCGGTCTGCTATGACCTCCGGTTTCCTGAGCTCTATCGATCACTTGGCAGTCTTGATCTAATTGTGGTGCCTGCGGCATTTACCGCTACCACGGGCCGTGCCCACTGGGAGCTCTTGCTTCGTGCTCGGGCAATCGAGAATCAGTGCTATCTCTTGGCCAGCGCCCAGGGCGGCCGGCATGAGACCGGACGCCATACCTGGGGCCACAGCATGCTGGTGGATCCCTGGGGAGAGGTGATGGACTGTCTGCCCGAAGGGGAAGGCCTTGTGGTGGGCGAGGTCGATCCGGCACGCCTGGCTGAGATTCGCCTAAACTTGCCAGCCTTGCGACACCGCGTCATGTGATCTTCCCGGATCCTTTTCTAATTCCCATGAAACCCGCCGACCTTGCGCTTTCCTCCCTGGCCACTGCACGTGATCTTTTATTGGAGCCCTATGGGCTGAATGAGCACCATCTCCATCGGGCGCTCTCCGACATCTTCGCCCACCGGGTGGACTTTGCGGATCTGTATTTTCAATACACCCGATCCGAGGCATGGAGTCTGGATGAGGGCATTGTCAAAAGCGGTAGTTTTTCAATTGATCAGGGTGTCGGCGTCCGTGCAGTAAGTGGCGAAAAGACTGCCTTCGCATACTCGGACGTGCTGAGCCCGGAAGCCCTGCATGAGGCTGCCGTCACTACGCGCGCGATCGCGCGCGCTGGCCGCTCCGCCAAGACCAAGCTGTCTCGATCACCGTCCTTGGCGGTGCCGCCGCGATGCCTCTACAGCGATGCGGATCCTATTGCTGCGCTGACCGCACAGCAGAAGGTAGATCTGTTGGGCCGGGTGGAGTCGATGGCCCGGGGCCGCGATCCGCGCGTGATTCAGGTGATGGCATCGTTAGCCGGCGAATACGATGTCATCATGGTCTTGCGCAGTGACGGACTGATGGCCGCAGATGTGCGTCCCCTGGTTCGGCTGTCGGTGACGGTCATCGTGGAGCATCAGGGCCGCAGGGAGCAGGGCAGCAGTGGCGGTGGTGGCCGTCAGGATCTTGGGATGTTTACGGACGCGATGATCGAACACTATGTCGATGATGCGGTTCGCCAGGCAGTTGTGAATCTGGACGCCCGACCCGCACCTGCAGGAACCATGCCGGTGGTGCTGGGCCCAGGCTGGCCGGGCGTGCTGCTGCACGAGGCAGTCGGACATGGACTGGAGGGAGACTTCAATCGTCGTGGCGCATCTGCATTCTCCGGCCGCATTGGCCAGCAGGTCGCAGCCAAAGGGGTCACCGTTGTGGATGACGGAACACTGAAAGATCGTCGCGGTTCACTCAATGTCGACGATGAGGGCCATGCCACACAATGCAATGTTTTGATTGAAGACGGGATCCTCCGGGGCTACATCCAGGATTCGTTGAATGCGCGGCTGATGAAGGTGCCAGCCACAGGAAATGGGCGTCGGGAGTCGTATGCCCATCTGCCCATGCCGCGGATGACCAACACCTACATGCTCGCGGGCAGGGAGGATCCGAAGGCCATTGTGGCCTCCTTGGATCGTGGCCTGTATGCCGTCAACTTCGGTGGTGGTCAGGTTGATATCACCAGCGGGAAGTTTGTATTTTCTGCCTCCGAGGCCTACTGGGTCGAGGGTGGAAAAATTCAGTACCCCGTCAAGGGTGCGACCATCATTGGCAATGGCCCGGATGCCCTTACCCGGGTAACGATGATTGGCAACGATCTCGAGCTGGACTCAGGTGTCGGCACCTGCGGCAAGGAGGGCCAGAGTGTTCCGGTTGGCGTTGGCCAGCCGACGCTGAGAATCGAGTCTCTGACCGTGGGGGGGACCGCCGGCTAAAATAGGCGGATGACTACTTCCTCTAATGCTGCGGCAACGCCGCGCACCGATGACCTGCGGATTCGTGAGATTAAAGAGGTTTCACCTCCATCGCACCTGATCCGCGAGTTCCCAATCTCCCCGGCCGTCGCCCATCGGGTCAGTGAGACCCGCCAGGCGATCCATCGCATTCTTCACGAAATGGATGACCGTCTGCTGGTCATCATCGGCCCGTGTTCCATTCACGACACAAAGGCCGCCCTTGAGTATGCGGGACGGCTTCAGGAGCAGCGGCAGCGTTATGCCGCCGATCTCGAGATCGTGATGCGCGTTTATTTTGAAAAACCGCGGACGACAGTTGGCTGGAAGGGCCTGATCAATGACCCAAGGCTCGATGGCAGCTACGACATTAATCTTGGACTGCGCACCGCCCGCGAACTCTTATTGCGCATTAATGAACTTGGGCTCCCAGCGGGCACCGAGTTTCTCGATATGATCTCCCCGCAATACATCGCGGATCTCGTGTCTTGGGGGGCGATCGGGGCGCGCACTACCGAGTCTCAGGTGCATCGTGAGCTTGCCTCTGGGCTGTCGTGTCCCGTCGGATTCAAAAATGGTACCGATGGCAATCTGCGCATTGCGATAGATGCCATCAAGGCTGCCGCGCACTCGCATCATTTTCTGTCAGTGACCAAAGCCGGTCATTCCGCAATCGTGTCGACGGGCGGTAATGAGGACTGTCATGTCATTCTTCGTGGCGGTAAACAGCCGAACTTTGATGCGGCCAGTGTCGATGCTGCATGCAAGGAATCAGCCGCTGCGAATATGGCCTGTAGGCTGATGATCGATATGAGCCATGCAAACAGCAACAAAAAACCCGAGAACCAGCTTGCGGTTACCGAGAACATTGCCCAGCAGCTCACTGGCGGTGAGCAGCGTGTGTTCGGGGTGATGGTGGAAAGCCATCTGGTGGGCGGCCGTCAGGACCTTGTGCCCGGCAAGCCACTGACCTATGGCCAGAGCATTACTGATGGATGCATCGACTGGGAGGGCAGCCTTCAGATTCTTGCAACGCTCTCGGCTGCTGTGCAGGCGCGGCGGCTAAAGCTCGCCGCCCCCAATCACAGCTGACAACAACTGTTGTGTTAGGCCTTGGTCGGGCTCTGACGGTCCCGTTTCCACAGGACGTCTTCGCCTGCGCCTTGGCACTCTGGGCTTCGGTTGAGCCGTCGGGCGGCAACAAAGAGAAGATCCGATAACCGATTCAGATACTGAATGACTTCATTGCGCACGGGGGATGCGTTGCGCAGATGCACGGCGTTGCGCTCCGCACGGCGGGCGACAGTGCGGGACACATGGGCAAGGGCCGATGCCCTGCAGCCGCCTGGAAGAATGAACTCTGCCAGGCGTGGCAGCGATGCGTTCCAAGATTCCAGGGTCTGATCAAGTGCCACAATGCGCGCATCCTGTAGCAGTTCAAATCCCGGAATCGACAGCTCACCGCCAACATCGAATAAATCATGCTGTACTTCGATCAATATCTGGCGAACCTCTTGGGGAAGCGGCTCGCAGAGCAGCAGCCCGATCGTGCTGTTAAGTTCATCGACATCGCCAATGGCATTGATGCGCGCGTGATCCTTAGAGATTCGCGTCCCATCGCCCAAGCCGGTCGTGCCGTCATCGCCTGTGCGGGTCGTAATTGCGGAGAGTCGATTGGCCATCGATGGGTATTGGTGCCAGGGTTGCTCTAGAATTGAAGCATTCTAACGAACATCAACTGCTGCCTTTTGCAGTTTTCCGAACAAAATGAATGCCCCCAGAGAACTTCACCTCGGTGAACTTAGGTTTGCAGACTTTACCCAGCCGATGCCGGCCTCCAAGCGGGCGGCGCTGATTCAGTCACTTCAGGACATCCTGCCAGCCCAGGATATCCTGACCACCGATGAGGCCTTGCGGCCCTACGAGTGCGATGGCCTTGCGGGCTATCGTCAGATGCCCTCGGTCGTTGTCTTGCCGACGCAGGAGTCTCAGGTGGTGGAGATTCTGAAGCTGGCCCATCGTCTGGATGTGCCGGTGGTGGCCCGGGGGGCGGGTACGGGTTTATCGGGTGGCGCAACGCCGCATCGTGGCGGACTGATTTTGTCCTTGGCGCGTCTGAACACAATCGTGTCAATTGATCCGGTTGCGCGAACGGCTCGGGTACGGCCGGGGGTGCGAAATGCGGCGATTTCCGATGCCGCCGCTCCATATGGGCTTTACTACGCCCCCGACCCATCCTCGCAGATCGCCTGCTCCATTGGCGGCAATGTTGCAGAGAACTCGGGCGGCGTGCACTGCCTGAAATATGGACTGACGGTCCACAACGTGCTGCGCATTCGTGGCGTCACCATCGAAGGCGAGATTGTTGAGTTTGGATCCGAGGCCCTGGATGCACCTGGCCTTGACCTACTGTCCTTGGTGATTGGCTCAGAGGGCATGCTCTCTGTCGTGACCGAAGTTACGGTGAAGCTGATTCCAAAACCACAGCTTGCCCGGGTCATCATGGCGTCCTTTGACAATGTTGAAAAGTCAGGCCAGGCCGTTGCGAATTTGATTGCCGCGGGCATTATTCCGGCGGGTCTGGAAATGATGGATCAGAAGATGACGCGGGCCGTGGAGGAATTTGTTCACGCTGGCTACGACCTACAGGCGAAGGCAATTTTATTGTGTGAATCGGACGGCACTCCGGAGGAGGTAGAGGAGGAGATTGGCCGCATGAAGACCGTGCTCTCGGATAGTGGTGCCACAGATCTGAAGGTCTCCGAGACGGAGGAACAGCGTCTTCGTTTCTGGTCGGGCAGAAAAAATGCGTTTCCTGCGGCAGGCCGTGTGGCGGCGGATTACTACTGTATGGACGGCACGATTCCTCGGGCCAAGCTGGGTGAGATGCTCAATCGGATCGCCGAAATGGAGATCAAGTACGGCCTTGCCTGCATGAATGTTTTTCATGCGGGAGATGGCAACCTCCATCCTTTGATCCTTTTTGATGCCTCTAAGCCGGGTGAATTTCATCAGGCAGAACTCTTTGGCGCCGAAATTCTGGAGAGCTGCGTTGAATACGGTGGCACCGTTACGGGAGAGCACGGTGTGGGCCTCGAAAAAATTAACAGTATGTGTGTTCAGTTCTCACCCCAGGAGAGGATCGCGTTTTTTGCGGTGAAGCGCGGCTTTGATCCTGCTGGGCTATTGAATCCTGGCAAAGCAATTCCCACGCTTTCGCGATGTGCGGAATACGGCAAGATGCATGTGCATCGTGGCGCCTTGAAATTTCCTGAACTGCCGCGCTTCTAATGTCTCCACCCGTACCCTTCGATCCTGACTGGATTCGGCAGTCTTCGGAGATGATCCTCGAGGCGGGCCGGGCCGGATGTGGCCTCAAGATCCGTGGCGAGGGTTCAAAAGATTTTTACGGATCCATGACGAGCGCAGAGGCACGTGTGCTGACGACGCTTCCGCACGCAGGTGTTGTGGACTACGATCCTGCCGAGCTGGTGGTGGTAGCGCGTTGTGGCACACCGATTCAGGAACTGGAATCGTTGTTGACGAAGTCGCGACAGATGCTGGCCTTTGATCCGCCGCGATTTGGCGGTCGGGGCACTGTTGGCGGAATGATCGCAACGGGCCTCTCTGGCCCGCGGCGTATGTCGAGCGGTGCGGCGAAGGATTTCGTTCTCGGGATGACCGTTCTCGATGCCCAGGCCCAGGCCCTTCGATTTGGGGGGACCGTCATGAAAAATGTGGCGGGCTATGACATGTCTCGTCTGCACACCGGCGCGATGGGAGTGCTCGGACTGATTGTCGATGTATCCCTGAAGGTGCTGCCGATCCCGCCAGCAGACAGCACCTTGATATTTGAGGTCGGCCCGCAGGATGCGATCGACTGGGCCAATGCATGGGCGGGACAGCCGTTGCCACTTGCGGCGACCTGCTGGCAGGCAGGCCGGCTTCGGGTGCGGCTCTCGGGCGCAGCGGCAGCCGTGCGCTCGGCCCGCGAGAAGCTGGGAGGTGAGCTCATGCCGCAGGCACAGGCCGAGGCCTTCTGGCAGCGACTGCGTGACCAGCAGGATGAATTCTTCTCCGTAAGCAGTGCCGCCCCCGGGCTGCATCTCTGGCGGCTCTCGGTCCCGTCGACCACGCCACACCTGACCGAGATTAACGACGAGCAATGGCTGGAGTGGGGGGGCGCGTTGCGATGGATAAAGACCCAGGCCCCGGCTGCGCAGCTGCGTGCCTGGGCATCGCGTCATGGCGGTCATGCCACCCTGTTCCGGGCGGCCACTGACGACGCAAGACAGCAGGCCGACGTGTTTACCGAGCCAGCTGCGCCGCTGATGAAAATCCATCAGCGCTTAAAGCAAGAGCTTGATGGTCAGCGCATTTTTAATCCCGGCCGGATGTACGCCGGACTCTAATCGACTCGTGCCATGGAAACTACGCTTGCACCACGCTATGCCAATACGCCAGAGGGTTTGACTGCACAGGAGATTCTTCGTCGCTGCGTGCACTGCGGCTTTTGTACGGCGACCTGCCCGACTTATCAGATCCTCGGGGATGAGCGTGATGGCCCGCGCGGACGGATCTATCTCATTAAACAGCTGGCCGAAGGGGTCGAGGTCACGCGCGAGACACAGACCCATTTAGATCGTTGTCTGACGTGCCGCAATTGTGAGACCACATGCCCTTCGGGGGTTGAATACGGCAAGCTCGTGGATATTGGACGAGAGTGGATCGAGGCACGCATTGCACGGCCTGCCGGCCAACGGTGGATACGACAGGCCCTAAAGGCGGGCCTGACATCGACCTGGTTTGGGCCGGCGATGCGGCTTGGCCAGTTGGTTCGCGGGCTGCTTCCTGGCGTATTGCGGGCCAAGGTGCCCGCCTACCGTGCCCCCGGAGTGATTCCGGTGCGGGCCCATTCGCGTCGGGTGATATTGCTCAAGGGCTGTGTTCAGCCCGCAATGATTCCCGCAATTGATGCGGCCACACGCCGTGTATTGGATGCGCTTGAAATTGAATCGGTGGTTCATCCGGAATCAGGCTGCTGTGGAGCGATTCGGCACCATCTTGCAGATGCGGATGGCGGTTTAGTCGATGCCCGTCGAAACATCGATGCCTGGTGGCCGGATGTCATCGCAGGCCGGATAGAGGCCATTGTTGTAAATGCATCGGGCTGTGGCGTCATGATCAAAGACTATGGCCATCTCCTCGCGCACGATCCTGCGTATGCCGAGCGTGCCCAGCGCATCAGTGCACTCGCCAAAGATCCGATTGAACTGCTCGAGTCGCTTACGCCTGAATTGAAAGATCGAATCGGAGAGGCGGGCCGTGGTGAACGCGTCGCCTTCCATCCGCCATGTACGCTGCAGCACGGCCAAAAAATTAAGGGCGCGGTCGAGCGTTTGCTGACTGCCTTGGGGGCAACACTGGTGCCGGTTGCCGATAGTCATCTCTGCTGCGGTTCCGCGGGCACGTATTCGGTGCTCCAGCCCGCGTTGTCTGGCGAGCTCAAGCAGCGCAAACTCTCCGCACTGTCACACCATCAGCCGGCGATGATTCTGTCGGCCAATATTGGCTGCATTACCCATCTGCAGTCGGGCACTGAGATTCCTGTTCGGCATTGGCTGGAGTGGCTCGACGAGCGGCTGGGCGTTCGACAGGCCTAAGCGTTCAGGCCTGCATGTGCTCAGGCCGGTGTGATGCTGCCAAGAATACGTGGGCCAATTGCGCCCGTTACGCTCGGGATACTGGCAGCATGGCCACTGAGGGCCTGATGGGCGAGCCAGGCAAACGCAGCTGCTTCAATGGCCTGGGGAGGCCAGCCAAGCGCTTCAGTTGATTCCACCGGCACGGGATGGCCCGTTGATTTATTGATCGATTGCGCGAGACTGTGCAGCAGGGCAGCGTTGCGGGCACCCCCGCCGCAGATCAGAACGCGGTCGCATCGTGGCCGCCCCGACTTTTTCGCCTGTGATTCAAGTCGCCCAATCTCATTGGCAATGCTGCTGGCGGTCAGTGCGAGCAGCGTCGCCTGGACATCGGCCGGGCCAATCGCTTTAAAGGCGGACTGGCAGAGAAATGTCTCGATCCACGCCGAATTAAAGAGGTCGCGGCCGGTACTTTTTGGTGGCGCATAGGAGAAAAACGGATCGCCAAGCATGGCGGCGAGCAGTCCCTTATGCAGCTGCCCCGACGCGGCCCAGCTGCCCGCGTGATCGAAATCGACACCAAGATGGCGCTGCACCCATCCATCCATCAAGATGTTCCCTGGCCCGGTATCGTATCCAAGCACGGGCGCGCCCAGCCATGTGATGTTGGCGATGCCGCCGATATTCACGATGGCGCGTTGTTCGACTGGATCGGAAAAAATCGCCTGATGAAATGCGGGCACCAACGGCGCCCCCTGCCCACCTGCGGCAATGTCTCGGCTGCGAAAGTCAGAGACCACGGTAATGCCGGTGGCCTCGGCGATACGCGCAGGTGCGTTGAGTTGAATCGTATAGCCAAGCCGCGGCTGATGCCGCAGGGTCTGGCCGTGCACGCCAAGGGCGGTCAGGTCACTGCTGCGAAGATTCAGCGATGCCAACGCCTCGAGCACCGTCCGACCGACTGCATCGGCATAGCTATTGGCAATCAGGGCACTGCGATGAAGTTCATCGTCGCTGCGCTGCTGAAGCTCCATCAGCGTCTCGCGCAGTGCGGCGTCAATTGGCCGCGAGAAGAACCCGCGGAGGCTCAGCTCGGGCTGGATCTGCCCCAGAGTGACGGTCTCACCGATTTCCAGAATGGCGACATCAACGGCATCCATGCTGGTGCCGGTCATTACGCCTGCGATGCGTTTCATGGCCTATTGGGCCCGGGCAGTGTTGACGTTATCGAGCAGAGAGAGCCTGCCGCGCAGATCGGTCGCGGCCACTTCAAAACGCTTCAGCACATTGCCGGTGAGACTGGGCACCTGCGGGTTCTCGGCGATGATGCGGCTGGGATCGACATGCCGGCCGTTGACGCGAAACTCGTAGTGCAAATGCGGACCGGTAGCCCATCCGGTGGTGCCGACATAGCCGATGACTTCTCCCATGGCGACATTTTTTCCACGGGCGAGTTTGGGGGCGTAGTCGCTCAGGTGTGCGTAGAGGGTGGAGTAACGCTCGTTGTGCTTAATCTCTACCGTATTGCCGTAGCCGGTGCTCCATCCTTTGGAGACGACCACACCATCGGCGACGGTTCGAACCGGTGTGCCATGTGGCGCGGCATAGTCGACGCCACGATGGGCCCGCGGATCACCAAATAAAGGATGCAGGCGATAGGTGGTGAATCCAGACGACATTCGGGTGTATCTCAGAGGTTCTGCAAGAAACCCACGTTTGACGGACCTGCCTTGGGCGTCGTAGTAGTTTCCTTTGCCGGTGTCGGGGTTCTCGAAATACAGGGCCTCGAAGGTCTTTTGCCCGGCCTCAAACCGCACGGCGAGTAGCTTGTAGGCGCCGATATCACGCCCACCGACCAGCTGATTTTCGTAAATCACCCGGACAATATCCCCGGCGCTTACCTGGCGCCGAAAGTCGATATCGGACTCAAAGAGCGTGACCACCTGTTCTGTGATCGGCTCGGGCACAGCGGCCTCGTCCATGGCACCGAAAAAGGACCGTCCGACCTGGACCGACCGATGTTCGATGCGCATCTCGGAGCCGAGCCGGGCGGACCGCGTTGTGAACTGCCCCTCGCCCGTGCGCTCAACGATCCAGGCATCGAGCTTATTGAGCAACTGAAGGCGCAGAAGCCGTCCCTCCAGGTCGGTCCGGACCAAGGCCGTCTGGCCGACATTACCGCGAAGGACAGCCGCCGTCCGAACATCCTTTCTCAGATATTGACGCGCGTCTCGGTCATCCACGCCGAGCCGCTCCAGCAGGCTGTCGACAGAGTCATTCTTTCTGACCTCGTCTTCTCGGGTGAGCTCAAGCCCGTGGGCGGCGAGTGCCTTAATCTGCTGGTCAAGTGCTTCGGGACGCAGTTCGACGGCGACCTGATGATTCAGCACCCGCGATTCAGCCTCTGAAATTCCTGACAAACCAAAGGCCGTAATGGCCGCCATGGCAATGCCAAAGATGGCCGGGCCAAGCGTCCACAGGCGTTCGGGGTGACGAAAGGGAATGCGGAGCATAAGGGCTAAAATTCTAGCCTTTTCCTCCTGGCGAGAACCCCTGTGAAATCCGCGATTCATCCCTCTCCGACCAATGCGGCCGGAACAATGCCTGCGATGTCCCCGGGGGTTGCCCATGCCATGGAGACAGTGATGCGCGGCTGTGAGGAGCTGCTGGTGGCCAGCGAGTTTGCGGACAAACTTACGCGCAGCGAGCAGTCGGGCCGGCCGCTTCGGGTGAAGCTGGGGCTTGACCCGACCGCACCAGATCTACATCTCGGCCATACCGTTGTGCTCAATAAGCTACGACAGCTCCAGGATTTGGGCCACACCGTGATCTTTCTGATTGGCGACTTTACGGCGTTGATCGGCGATCCCACTGGCCGCAATGCCACTCGGCCGCCGTTGTCGCCCGAAGAGATTCGCGCCAACGCGGAAACCTATTTCAATCAGGCATCGATGGTGCTGGATGCCGATAAGACCGAGATTCGATACAACTCTGAGTGGAACGATGCCCTCGGCGCCCGCGGCATGATTACCCTGGCGGCCCGCTACACAGTCGCGCGAATGCTTGAGCGGGATGACTTCACCAAACGATATAAAAGCGGCACCCCGATATCAGTCCATGAGTTTCTCTATCCGCTCGTTCAGGGGTACGACTCGGTTGCGCTAAAAGCCGACCTCGAGCTGGGGGGGACCGATCAGAAATTCAATCTCCTGGTGGGCCGGGAGCTGCAACGTGAAGAGGGCCAGGAGCCCCAATGCATTCTGACCATGCCGCTTCTTGTTGGGCTTGATGGCGTCGAGAAGATGAGCAAAAGCAAAGGTAACTATGTTGGTATTTTGGAAAAACCTTCAGACATCTTTGGCAAATTGATGTCTATTTCAGACGAGCTGATGTGGCGCTACCTGGAGCTGCTGTCGTTTCGCTCCCTGTCGGCGATCGCTGCGTTGAAGTCTGAAGTGGCGGGCGGTCGAAATCCGCGCGATGTCAAAGTCGATCTCGCCTTAGAGATCGTAGAGCGGTTTCATAGCCGGACGGCAGCCCTCGGGGCACTGGAGGATTTCGAAGCTCGATTCAAACAGGGCGCGATCCCGGATGACATATCTGAGGTCGCCTTGGGAGGTGCGCCGTTGGGGATCGTCTCGGCGCTGAAGCAGTCGGGCCTGGCGCCGTCGTCCGCCGAGGCCATTCGGAATATTGAGCAGGGCGGCGTTCGCATCGATGGTGAGAAAGTCGTCGACCGCCAGCTTCAGCTCAATGCGGGCACTTATGTCCTGCAGATCGGCAAACGAAAATTCGCACGGGTCTGCATCTCAGCATGAGTCCGTTCATGTCAGGCCGTATGGATCGTCCGGTGTTCATCGCCGGTCTGATTGCCATTGTGGCGGTGTACTTTTTAATTCTTGTCGGGGGTACGGTGCGTGCGACCGGCGCCGGTATGGGCTGCCCGGACTGGCCGCTTTGCTTTGGCCAGTTGATTCCGCCAACAGATGAGCAGCAACTGCCGCCGAATTGGCGCGAGATCTACGCTGACCGCGGCTACGATAAAGCACCTTTTGATCCGGTGAAGACCTGGATCGAATACGTCAACCGGCTTGTGGGTGTGACCATCGGATTTCTGATTATTGGTTTTGTTGCCGTCAGCGCCCGATATCGTCGAGTGGATCCGCCAGTATTCTGGGTGGCGATTCTTGCCCTGGTATCGGTTGCGTTGAATGGCTGGCTAGGCTCGAAGGTGGTCGCCACAAATCTTAAGCCGGTGGTGATCTCATTGCATATGGCGGGCGCCTTTGCAGTGCAGATGGCGTTGATCTATGCGACAACGCGGGCGGCGCGGGACCGGCTGTCGATGCAGCTGGTGCGGGCCTCTGGCGTGGGGCTTCCCAGCTGGTTTCGTCCTCTGATTCTGATGACCCTGGCCGCACTGGTGATCCAGATTGTGCTGGGCCTGCAGATTCGTGAAAGCGTAGACCTCATTAGCAGGAGCGCCACCGAGCTTGAGCGCAATCAGTGGATCGAACGGGTGCCTCAGATTTTCTACGTTCACCGCTCCTTTTCCTGGGTGATTCTGCTGCTTGCGGGCCTGCTGACCGTGCGGGTGTTGCGATCACCGCTTCGCCCAACGGTGGTCGGACGCGCCTCCATCGGACTCGTCGCCCTTGTGGTCTTTGAGATGTTGCTTGGCGGCGCTTTAAATCACCTTGGCTTTCCAGCGGTTGCCCAGCCGGTTCATCTTTTGACTGCCCACCTGATCTACGGTGTGCTCTGGTTTCAGTGGTGTCTGCTGTCGGTAAATTCTCAACCATCTTCTCAATTGAATAGGAAAGCTTATGTTTGATCGCGCACTCCCGCTTGCCCAACATGATCCTGAGGTTGCTGCTGCGGTAGCGGCGGAGAACAAGCGTCAAGAGGATCATATTGAACTGATTGCATCCGAGAACTATGCAAGCCCTGCGGTGATGGCCGCCCAGGGCTCGCAGCTCACGAATAAATACGCCGAGGGCTATCCCGGAAAACGTTATTACGGCGGCTGCGAGCATGTGGATGTTGTCGAACAGCTGGCCATTGATCGCCTGAAGAAAATCTATGGCGCTGAAGCTGCGAACGTTCAGCCGCACTCTGGCGCACAGGCCAACCAGGCGGTGTTCTTTGCATTTCTGAAGCCGGGCGACACCATCATGGGACTCTCGTTGGCCGAGGGTGGCCACCTGACGCATGGCATGCCATTGAATATGTCGGGCAAGTGGTTCAACGTCGTTCCCTATGGCCTAAACGCGAAAGAGGAAATTGATTACGACCAGATGGAGTCGCTTGCGCGCACCCATCGTCCCCGCCTGCTGATCGCGGGTGCATCGGCCTATGCGCTGAAGACGGACTGGGCCCGGTTTGGGCGGGTAGCCAAAGAAATCGGCGCCATCTTTATGGTCGACATGGCCCATTACTCGGGATTGATTGCGGGCGGGGTCTATCCCAACCCGGTGCCGCATGCAGATGTCGTGACCTCCACAACGCATAAGAGCCTGCGTGGCCCACGTGGTGGCATCATCCTGATGAAAGCCGAACACGAAAAGGCCATTAATAGTGCTGTCTTTCCGGGGCTGCAGGGTGGCCCGTTAATGCATGTGATCGCGGCCAAGGCGGTGGCCTTTGGTGAGGCGCTCAAGCCCGAGTTCAAGGCCTACTCGCAGCAGATTATCGATAACGCCCAGGCGCTCGCCCAGGCCCTGGTCGCCCGCGGACTGCGCATTGTCTCGGGCCGTACGGAGAGCCACGTCATGCTGGTGGATCTGCGCGCCAAGCGCATTACCGGAAAGGCCGCCGAGGCTGCGCTGGGCGCCGCCCACATCACGGTGAATAAGAATGCGATCCCGAATGACCCCGAGAAACCAATGGTGACCAGTGGGATCCGGCTTGGCACGCCGGCGTGCACGACGCGTGGGTTCGGCGTCGAGGAGATGCGTCTGGTGGGCGGCCTGATTGCCGATGTCCTCGAGGCCCCTGAAGATGCCGCGATCATCGGCCGAGTCAGGTCGCAGGTGGAGGCGCTGACGGCACGGTTTCCCGTGTATCGGTAGACAGGAATCACAGCATCATGCGCTGCCCTGCCTGCGCATCGGAGGACACCCAGGTTACCGAGACCCGGGTGTCCGAAGACGGTGTGGAGATTCGACGCCGTCGACGCTGTCTGGCCTGTGGCCGCAGATTCAAAACGGTTGAGCGTATCGAGCTATCGCTGCCGACGGTCGTAAAAAAGAATGGCGCGCGGCTTGAGTTTGATGAGAAAAAATTGCGTGCGAGTTTTGCATTGGCGCTTCGCAAACGTCCGGTCTCAGCAGAAATTCTGGATGCTGCTGTTCGTCGAGTCGAGGAGCAGTTGGCCGCCAGCGGGGAGCGCGAGGTGGCATCCCAGCGTATCGGAGAGCTCGTGATGGCAGAACTCAAGAAACTCGATAAAGTGGCCTATGTCCGATTTGCTTCGGTCTATCGAAGTTTTCAGGATGTCGCCGAGTTTCAGGAGCTTGTTGCTGAGGTCAGTACCCGCGGCACATCTAAACGCGTGAACAAGAAAAAGAAATAAATGTATACACCGCAGGATGAAGCCTTCATGCGTCAGGCGCTGGAACTTGCCGCCCTGGGTATGAACACCACGACACCCAATCCTCGGGTGGGCTGTGTCCTCGTGAAGGCCGCCGATGTGGTGGGCACTGGATGGCATCAGCGGGCGGGCGAACCGCATGCCGAGGTCTTGGCGATTGCCCAGGCGGGAACACATCGGGCGGCAGGGTCTACCGCCTACATCACGCTGGAGCCCTGCAGTCATTTTGGCCGCACGCCACCCTGTGCTGAGGCCTTGCGTGCTGCAGGCGTCGAGCGGGTCATCGTGGCCATGCAGGATCCAAACCCCCGGGTGTCGGGCCGTGGATTGCAGGCCCTTCGCGATGCGGGGATCGATGTGCGCTGCGGATTACTGGCCGAGGAGGCTGCCGATCTCAACCCTGGATTTATCAAGCGCATGAGTGCCGGTCTGCCGTGGGTCCGGGCCAAGACCGCGATGTCATTAGATGGCCGCACGGCGCTTGCCGATGGCACAAGCCAGTGGATCACCGATTTGCCTGCACGGGAAGACGGCCACGCCTGGCGAGCGCGGGCCTGCGCGATTCTCACCGGCATTGGCACGGTGAGAAAAGATGATCCTGAGATGAATGTCCGTGCGGTGTCAACATCTCGGCAGCCCCTGCGCGTGATAGTCGACACACGTTTTGAAATTGATCCTGAGGCCCGCATTCTGTCTGGTGGTGGCGCTCTGATCGGGGTCTGTATTGATCTCGATCTTCCGGTCTATCGTGACAAGCGAGAGATGCTTCAGGACCGTGGCGTGGAGGTCATTCGCCTTCCGGCAGAGGCACCGGGTGCAAAGTTGGATCTGACTGCATTGATACAGGAGCTTGCCCGTCGAGAGTGCAACGAGATTCATGTGGAGGGGGGTGCCCAGCTGACGGGTGCGATGATGCGTCTTCAGTTGATTGATGAGTGGCTGATGTATGTGGCACCGCTGTTTATGGGTGATGGACTTCCGGTGGCGGCAGGCATCGGCCCATGGGCCAATCTGGATGAGCCCCCACGCTGGCGGTGGAAAGAGCGCACGTCGATCGGAGAGGCGCTTCGCCTTCGCCTGGTGAAAACGGCACCTCAGGACTAGACTGCAGCCATGTTTACTGGAATTGTTCAGGCCATTGGTGAAATTACCGCGGTCGTTCCCGCACAGGTGGCCTGGGGTGGTGATGGAATCGGCCTTCGGATTACCGTCTCGTGTGGGCAGCTCGATGTCAGCGATGTGCGCATCGGTGATTCGATCGCGATCAACGGCGCCTGCATGACCGTTGTTCACATGAGTGGAGACAGTTTTCAGGCCGATGTCTCGCGTGAGAGCCTGAATCGAACCGCAGGCTTGGATCATCCGGGCCCAGTTAATTTGGAAAAAGCGATGCGGGCCAGTGATCGTCTTGGCGGGCACTGGGTTAGTGGCCATGTGGATGGCACCGGCCGGGTGCGTGCAGTGACCCCGCAGGGAGAGTCACACACGCTGGTGGTGACCCTGCCGACATCCATGGCTGCCTATGTCAGCGAAAAGGGATCGATTGCATGTGATGGTGTCAGCCTCACGGTAAACCGGGTGCTGGACCATTCCGATGGCTGCGATGTCAGCATCAATCTGATTCCGCATACCTGGCAGGCGACCGTGCTCCATCTGCGTCGGCCAGGAGATGCAGTCAATATAGAGGTCGATCAGCTTGCCAAGCAGGTCGAGCGTATCCTTGCCCGAATTCATCAGACCCCATAGGACATGCCAAACTATTCTCTTGCAGACGCTGCCGAATTGATTGCTGAGGTCCGGGCGGGCCGAATGGTGATCCTTGTCGATGATGAGGATCGCGAAAATGAAGGTGATCTGGTGATGGCTGCATCTTGCGTATCGCCCGATGCCATTAACTTTATGGCCAAGCATGGCCGTGGATTAATCTGCCTCACGCTCACTGAGGAACGCTGCCGGCAGTTGAATCTGCCGCTCATGGTCAGCGACAACCGTTCGTCGCATGGCACGGCGTTTACGGTGTCGATTGAAGCCGCCCACGGTGTGACTACAGGGATCAGCGCCGCGGATCGCGCGACCACTGTTGCGGCAGCAGTGGCGTCCGCTGCACGTCCGGAAGACCTTGTCCAGCCGGGGCATATCTTTCCGCTCATGGCCCAGTCGGGTGGTGTGCTGGCGCGGGCGGGACATACCGAGGCCGGCTGCGATCTCGCTGCGCTGGCGGGCCTTGAGCCTGCGGCGGTGATCTGTGAGATTCTCAAAGATGATGGCGAGATGGCCCGGCTTCCTGATCTAGTGGAATTCGCGCGGACGCATGGATTAAAAATTGGCACCATTGCCGATCTGATTAAGTATCGAAGTGCCCATGAGAGCCTTGTGATGCGGCTCTCTGAACGCGAAATACAGACTGCGCAGGGCCCTTTTCGGCTGGTGACGTATCGTGATCGTGCGGCCCGCCAGCCCCATCTGGCCCTTGTGTGGGGATCGCCCCGGGCGGATCAAGAGTGCCTGGTCCGGGTGCATGAGCCTTTCACGGTCATTGATGCGCTCGAGACAGGCCGTACGTCACATAGCTGGAGCCTGCCGCAGGCCCTGCAGGAGGTCCGACGCCACGGCGTTGGCGTGGTCGTGCTGTTGAACTGCGCACCGTCGGCAGATACCTTGCTTGAAAAGACAATGGCCATCGCATCGACGGTGTCACAACCAGGGGCCAGTGTTCAGCTGCGCAACTATGGGCTTGGGGCCGCGATTCTTCGAGATCTTGGTGTGGGAAAAATGCGTGTCTTGTCCCAGCCGAAAAAAATGCCCAGCATGATGGGGTTTGGTTTAGAAGTGACCGGATATCTTGGCGGAGAGGCCCATGAATGAACTGAAGATCGACCTGGAGGGCGAGGGCCTGCGGATTGCAATCGTGCAGGCACGATTTAATGCGTCCGTGGGCAGCGCGATGCGCGAGGCCTGTGTACAAGAGTTGTTGCGTCTCGGGGTAGATCAAAATGACATTCTGATCACCACGGTACCGGGCGCGCTCGAGGTGCCGCTGACCTTGTCTCAGCTCGCAGAGACAGGCCGCTTCGATGCCCTCATCGCGCTTGGCGCTGTGATTCGTGGGGAGACCTACCATTTTGAATTGGTCTCCAACGAGTCTGCTGCCGGCATCTCGCGCGTGGCGCTCGAGTTCCATATTCCAATTGCCAACGGCATTCTGACGACCGAGAACGAGGCGCAGGCGGCCGTGCGTGCGCCGATCAAAGGCAGTGACTGTGCGCAGGTGGCAGTCGAGATGGCGAATTTATTATTTGCGATTGATGATCAACTGAGTGGCGATGACGAATAGCCGGCCGGATCCGACCTCTCGGGGTGCCCGGCGTGCATCCCGAAGCCTGACGGTCCAGGGCCTGTATCAATGGCTGGTCAGTGGCGAGGACGCCGGGGCAATCGATGCGTTTTTGCGGGAACAGCAGGCCTATGATCGATGCGATCAGGACTATTTTGATCGGCTGTTGCATGGCGCGATTCGTGAGAGTGCTTCGCTGAGAGGCCAGTTCTCTGCCCAGTGTGATCGGCCGATTGGCGAGCTATCTCCGGTTGAGCATGCGATCTTGCTGCTGGCAACTTATGAACTTTTGCACATGCCTGAGGTGCCGTATCGCGTCATCATCAACGAGGCCATTGAACTTGGAAAATCCTTTGGCGGAACTGATGGGCACAAATACATCAATGGGGTGCTCGATAAGCTAGCGGCCCAACTTCGTCCCCATGGCTAGCCTGGGTGAATTTGAATTTATTGATCAGTTCCTAAAGGCGCAGGCAGCGCGCGGCCAGCCGTTTTATCGGCATCCGCAGGCGCTGGGCATTGGTGATGATGCGGCGTTACTGCCGCCGCTTGCCGCCAATGAGCAGGTCGCGATGGCCAGCGATATGTTGATCGAAGGCCGACATTATCTTTCTCAGGTGGATCCGCGTGCCCTCGGCCATAAAGTGCTGGCCGTGAATCTCTCTGACATTGCAGCCATGGGGGCACGTCCGCTGGGCTTTACCCTATCGGCAGGCCTGCGCGATATTCGGCCCGACTGGATGGAACGGTTTCTCGATGGCCTGCTGTCTTTGGCCCGAGACGCCGCATGCCCGCTCATTGGCGGGGATACAACCGCGGTGCCGGCGGATGCACCGGAAGTATTTTCTGTCGCCATACTGGGCGCGGTCCCGCTCGGAGAGGCGCTGCGACGCGATGGGCTGCAGCCGGAGGACGATCTCTGGATCTCCGGCCATCTCGGTGATGCTGCCTATGCTGTTTCGCGCAACGCGGAGGACCCCAAACTGAACTGGCCGCAGCCGCGCATCGAATTGGGAATGCGGCTGCGCGGCATTGCCTCGGCCGCCATTGATATCTCTGATGGCCTACAGTCAGAGATCATGCATTTGTGTCAGGGCGCACGGAATCGTGATGTTGCTCCGAAGACCTTGAAGGCTGTATTGAATTGGGAGTCCTTACCGATGGGCCCGAGCGTGACGGCATCGATAGCGTCGACAGCGTTGTCGCAGGCAGATGCGATCTGTATCGCAATTACGGGTGGCGATGAATATGAGCTGTTATTCGGCGCACCGCAGCGTGAACGCGCTGCGATTCGGTCAATCGGTGCGGCACTCGGGCTTGCCCTAACGCGAATCGGGCATGTCGAGTCGGGCCGTGATGGACCGCAGATTGACTGGGTTAACACGGCGGGGCAGCCGATACCCGCGCAATGGCAGCAAAGGATTTCAGGTGGCGGATTCCGGCACTTCTAACCAGCCAGCCGCCCTGAGCGAGGCCACGGCCACGGCCACGGCCACGGCCACGGCCACGGCCCATGTGGGCCTACTGTCCCATCCTGCGCATCTCATTTCATTTGGATTTGGCTGCGGACTCTTTCCGTATGCACCCGGCACGATTGCGACCTTGTGGGCCTGGGTGATTTTCTTGATGGTCGATCCGTTCATGACCGATTTTTCATGGGCGTTATGCATCGGCGGAGGCTGTGTTCTGGGCGCCTGGGCCTGCACGATTACTGGAAAAGCCTTGGGCCGTGTGGATGACGGGTCGATGGTGTGGGATGAAATTATCGCCTTCTGGCTTGTGCTGTGGATTTTGCCGAAGGCGAGTGATCCCGCCGGCATTCACGCTATGGGTAACGTACCTGAATGGCTGATTGAGGCGGTGGGATTTGTCCTCTTTCGATGCTTTGACATTGTGAAGCCTGCTCCGATACGAACGATTGATCGTCTCAGTCGTGATGGCTGGGGTGTTATGTTGGACGATCTCGCGGCTGCAGCGTACACCTTGCTGACCTGTGCAGTGTTGTTGCGGCTCGCACACCTGGCCGAGGGATGGTGGTGGTGAGCGGCGTTACTCCTGCTGCCCAGATAGACCGGCAGGCGCTGGTGCATGGGCTTGCGGTGGCATTTGGATTGTTGCGTCTAAAGGGCCGTCTGATGGTGGCGGAGTCCTGCACCGGCGGACTGGCCAGTCACTGGATTACAGCGATTGCAGGCTCGAGCCGCTGGTTTGACGGTGGCATCGTGAGCTATGCCAACGAGGTCAAATCGGGGCTGCTGTCGGTAAAGGACTCGACGCTGCGACACGCGGGCGCCGTTAGCATCGAGACAGCGGTGGAGATGGCCGATGGCGTGCGTCGCCAGCACCGCCGGATTCTCGCCGGCCCGATCAAGCACGTGCCCGAGCATCTCTTCTCGTTTGCCATCACCGGTATCGCCGGCCCGCAGGGCGGACAGCCGGGCAAGCCCGTGGGCACGGTCTGCTTTGCCTGGGCGGGGCCCAGTGGGGTGGAAACCGAGCGCCGTTTCTTCACCGGGGACCGGGCTGCGGTTCAGCGCCAGGCCTGTGCCTGGGCGATCGCTGGACTGTTTGCCCGGCTCTGCAGGGTCTAGGTCGTTCTGGGGATGGTCTCGGACGGGGCGCCTGCCTAGAATGAGACCACCCCTTGTAACCTGGTTTTATATACAGTAATATTTTCCCATCACCCTTCGGGCGACTCGCCCCTACCACCACGCCAAAGGATCCATTCCATGCAAGAAAAACAAGACGCCAAAACCCGCGCTGAAAAGGCCAAGGCCCTTCAGGCCGCCCTGTCCCAGATCGAAAAACAATTCGGCAAGGGCTCCATCATGCGAATGGGCGAAAACGAGGTCGCCCCTGATATCCAGGTCGTGTCCACTGGATCGCTCGGACTTGATCTGGCGCTTGGGGTAGGCGGACTGCCTCGGGGCCGCATCGTCGAGATCTACGGTCCTGAGTCGTCGGGCAAGACCACCCTGACCCTTCAGGTGATTGCAGAGATGCAAAAGATCGGCGGCACATGCGCCTTCGTCGATGCAGAGCATGCCCTCGATACGCAATACGCCCAAAAGCTTGGCGTTACCCTCTCTGAGTTACTCATCTCTCAGCCGGATACAGGCGAGCAGGCCCTAGAAATCGTCGATGCCCTGGTCAGGTCGGGCTCGGTTGATCTGATTGTGGTGGACTCGGTTGCCGCCCTCACGCCTAAGGCAGAGATCGAGGGAGAAATGGGCGATTCATTGCCGGGACTGCAGGCCCGTCTAATGTCGCAGGCCCTGCGTAAGCTAACGGCCAATATCAATCGCACCAATACGCTGGTGATCTTCATCAACCAGATTCGTATGAAAATCGGTGTCATGTTTGGCAACCCAGAGACCACCACGGGCGGCAATGCGCTTAAGTTTTATTCCTCCGTTCGGCTGGATATTCGCCGGGTCGGATCGATCAAAAAAGGTGACGAGGTCACTGGCTCCGAGACCAAGGTGAAAGTGGTCAAGAACAAAGTTGCGCCTCCCTTTAAAGCGGCCTGCTTCGATATTCTGTATGGCGAGGGAATCTCTCGCGAGGGCGAGATCATTGATCTTGGCTCAGACGCAGAGATCATCGAAAAGTCCGGCGCCTGGTATAGCTATAACGGAGAACGCATTGGCCAGGGCAAGGACAATGCCCGCGATTTCTTGCGTCAGAACTCGGAGATCGCCTTTGAGATCGAAAACAAACTCCGCGAGAAGTTCGGAGTCACGGCCCGTCCCGCAGGCGAGACGCAAGCTGTCGCAGAGCAAGACTGAACCACTTTCTTCAGCCGCCCTTCGGGCGAGGGTGATGTCTGCCCTTGCCCGAAGGGAGCACTCCCGTTACGAGCTCGAGCAGAGGTTTCTCAGCCGAGCCGAGAGCGAGCAGTCTCTGGCCGAGGTGCTCGATCTTTTAGAGCAGCAGGGACTGCTCTCCGATATTCGGTTTGCGGAGTCGCTGGCCCGGGTCCGAGGTGCTCGCCAGGGGCTGCGCCGAATCCGATATGAGCTTGCGCAAAAGGGCGTCTCGGAGACTGATGCCGCCTTGGCAATTGATCAATTGACCAAGACCGAATTTAAGCGCCTTGAAGACGTCTGGCGTAAACGATTTGGAGTCCCGCCCGAGAGCCTTGAGCAAAAGGCCCGCCAGCAACGCTTTTTGCAACAACGTGGCTTCGCACCCGAGATGATTCACCGTTTCCTGCGTGGCGTGACAGGCTAACCGGAGCGGGCTGAGCCCCTGAGCTGACGCGGCTCACGCGGGGCCGCATGCTAAACTGGCCCTCAAAAAACGGGAGGCTGGTGCATGAAAATTCACGAATATCAGGGCAAGGAAATCTTGCGCAAGTACGGTGTTGCCGTGCCCCGCGGGACACCTTGTTTCTCTGTCGACGAGGCCGTGAAGGCCGCCCAGGCATTGGGCGGTTCGGTCTGGGTGGTCAAGGCGCAGATCCACGCCGGTGGCCGCGGCAAGGGGGGCGGTGTCAAGGTTGCCAAGTCCCTCGACGAGGTCAAGACCCACGCATCCAATATCCTGGGTATGCAGTTGGTCACCCATCAAACAGGGGCCTCTGGACAGAAGGTCCGTCGCCTGCTGATCGAAGAGGGTGCGGATATCAAAAAAGAACTCTATGTCGCGGTGGTGACCGATCGTGTCAGCCAGAAGGTCTGTGTCATGGGATCAAGCGAGGGCGGCATGGATATCGAAGAGGTCGCCGCCACGCATCCCGAGAAAATTCATAAGGTCTTTGTGGATCCTCTGACTGGATTCACCGATGCTGATGCCGATGGACTCGCGGCAAAGATTGGGGTTCCATCAGGCTCGATCAGCCAGGCCCGCGCAGTGCTCAAGGGCCTGTATCAGGCATTCTGGGAGACCGATGCAGCTTTGGCGGAGATCAATCCCTTGATTCTTACCGGCGATGGCCGTGTGATTGCGCTTGATGCCAAGTGGAATTTCGATTCCAACGCACTGTTCCGGCATCCAGAGATCGTTGAGATGCGCGATCTGGACGAGGAAGACCCTGCAGAGATCGAGGCATCGAAATACGATCTTGCCTACATTCAGCTCGATGGCAATATCGGCTGTCTGGTCAATGGTGCTGGACTTGCGATGGCGACCATGGACACCATCAAACTATATGGTGCCGAGCCAGCAAACTTTCTGGATGTAGGCGGTGGCGCCACCACCGAAAAAGTGACCGAGGCCTTCAAGATCATGCTCGGCAATCCAAAGGTCAAGGCGATTCTGGTCAACATCTTCGGTGGCATCATGCGCTGCGATGTGATTGCCGAGGGCGTGGTCGCCGCTTCACGTGCAGTTGGACTGAAGGTGCCGCTCGTGGTCCGCATGAAGGGCACCAACGAAGATCTTGGCAAGAAGATTCTTGCCGATTCTGGTCTGCCGATCATCACTGCCGACACGATGGCAGAGGCCGCACAGCGCGTGGTAGACGCGACTAAAAAAGCTTAAGACCAGGGAGAGGTCAACCATGTCGATTTTGATTAATAAGAACACCAAGGTGATCACCCAGGGGATCACGGGAAAGACGGGGCAGTTTCACACCCGTATGTGCCGCGAATATGCGAATGGCAAGAACTGTTTTGTTGCCGGCGTCAATCCCAAAAAGGCGGGCGAGGACTTCGAGGGCGTGCCCATTTATGCCTCTGTCAAAGATGCCAAGGCTGCTACCGGTGCAACCGTGTCAGTGATTTATGTGCCGCCTGCCGGGGCTGCCGATGCGATCTGGGAGGCCGTTCAGGCCGATCTGGATCTGGTGATCTGCATCACCGAAGGCATTCCTGTGCGCGACATGATGGTGGTGCGTAACAAGATGAAGTCTCAGAACAAAAAGACGCTTCTGCTTGGGCCGAACTGTCCGGGCCTGATCACACCAGAGGAGATCAAGATCGGCATCATGCCGGGCCATATTCATCGAAAAGGCCGCATTGGTATCGTTTCCCGATCGGGCACCCTGACCTATGAGGCCGTGGGGCAGGTCACTGAGCTTGGCCTGGGCCAATCGTCGGCCGTGGGCATCGGCGGTGATCCAATCAATGGGCTAAAGCATATTGATGTTCTCCAGTTGTTTAACGACGATCCGGACACTGATGCTGTGATCATGATTGGTGAGATCGGTGGGCCCGATGAGGCCAATGCCGCACAGTGGGCGAAAGACAACATGAAAAAACCGATCGTGGGCTTTATTGCCGGTGTGACCGCCCCCCCGGGAAAGCGGATGGGCCATGCGGGTGCATTGATCTCGGGTGGCGCTGATACCGCCCAGGCCAAGCTGGACATCATGGAGGCCTGCGGCATCAAAACCACCAAGAATCCCTCAGAGATGGGGAAATTACTGAAGTCGGTGCTCTAGCCGGGGAACCATAATGGGCGACCCCGAGGGGGTGGCCTAATCGGGGCCGGAGCGCCGTGATCGGTGTGACCGGCCCTTTCTTGTGTTGATAAGGATGACGGATGGAATTCGGAAGCACCGCGTTTTGGATCGCCCTGCTACAGATCGTCTGGATCGATCTTTTGCTCTCCGGAGACAACGCGATTGTGATCGCGTTGGCCTGCCGCAATCTCCCCGAGAAGCAGCGTCGCCTGGGAATTTTCTGGGGTGTATTTGCAGCGGTCGCCTTACGGGTGGTGCTGACGGCATTCGCGGTGCAGCTGCTGGAGATTCCCTACCTGAAGACGTTTGGTGGACTGCTGTTGGTCTGGATTGGGGTGAAGCTGGTGATGCCTCAGGCCGAAGAGGATAGCCATGAAATTGAGGCCAAAGATAAGCTGCTGGCAGCCATTAAGACCATCGTCATCGCGGACTTTGCAATGTCTTTGGACAACGTGATTGCCGTTGCAGGCGCTGCAAAAGGCAGCCTTTTTCTGCTGATATTTGGACTGGCGTTGTCGATTCCTCTCGTGGTCTGGGGTTCAAAGATTGTGCTGGCGCTGATGAGCCGCTTTAGCTGGATTGTGGTGGCTGGGGGTGGGCTGCTGGGCTACCTGGCCGGTGAGATGGTTCAGACAGATCCAGGCTTTAAGGATCTGTGGACGGTGACCCTTCCCCTGCCGGCACATGCCCTGGCCTGGGCGGGTGTCGTGCTCGTTATCGCGCTCGGCAAATGGCTGACCTGGCGGGGCAGTAAGGCCGCGCCACCTGGCCCAGCGGCATAATCACATTATCGAACCGATGGGCCCGACGGGCCTGTCCACGCGCGTGAGGAGCATGTCATGACCCCAGCAAAACATTCAAAAACAATTCTCAAGACGATGGCAGTCGTGGGGTTCGCTGCGTTAATCGTGGCGATGCTGATCCGTTAATCCCTAAATCTCTAGGTTGTCGATCAGCCGTGTCGCCCCGAGTTTCGAGGCGGCCAGGACCACCAACTCTCCAGGAGACTGAAGGTCTTGTGCGGCCGGCAGTTTCAGGTCGGTTCGACGTCTGACGGCAACATAATCCGTCTTCCATCCGCGTTGATTGAGTACCTGTAGGGCTGCGGACTCAATATCCGCGACATCGTCCACGCTCAGGCTGCAGCTGGCCTGCCCATCGCGGATTCTCTTGGCCACCTCGTGCAATGTCCTGGAGAGCCAGACCGACTCCTGGCGCTCCTCTGGACTGAGATAACGATTGCGCGACGACATGGCCAGCCCATCCGGCTCGCGTATGGTTTCAGCGGGAATGATCTCTGTCGGAATGGAGAACTGGCCACACATCCGCCGAATGATCATCAGCTGTTGATAATCTTTTTTGCCAAAGACAGAGACCTGCGGCTGAACGCATTGAAATAGCTTCATCACGACAGTGGCCACGCCTATAAAAAATCCAGGTCGAAACTCACCTTCCAAAATATCGCCGAGATCTTGGGGCGGGCTGACCCGATACTCCTGAGGCACGGGATACATTTCCCGCTCGTCGGGCGCAAAGAGCACGTAGACCCCTTCTTTTTCAAGCTTGCTGATATCGTCTTCTAGAGTCCGCGGATAGCGGTCAAAGTCTTCATTCGGGCCGAACTGCAGCCGATTGACAAAAATAGAGGCAACCACGGGATCGCCGTGATCGGCCGCAAGTCGCATCAGGGAGAGATGGCCCTCGTGGAGATTGCCCATCGTGGGCACGAAGGCGGTCCTGAGCTGGCCACGGAGCTGGGCCCGAAGTTCTTGGATCGTATGGACAACTTTCATGATTCTTGTAGGGCGTTGAAAAAAGCACGCCGTCCCTTAAAACCTGCAATCTGACTGATCAGCGCGTCGAAATCATCATCGCGATCGATCGGATTGAGCTGTTCAGTATTTACAACCAGCAGGGGTGATGCATCGTAGTGATGAAAAAACTGGATATAGGCCTCTGAGAGGCGACGTAGATAGTCCTCTGACATATTCTGCTCCATCGGAACGCCGCGTTCTTTAATGCGATCGATCAGGGCGTCTGCCGATGCCTGCAGCAGGATCACCAGGTCTGGCGTGGGCGCCTGGGGGCGCTGGGCATCATAGATTTTTTGATAGAGCGCCAGCTCTTCATCCGACAGGGTAAGCTGGGCGAACAGGGAGTCTTTTTCGATCATGAAGTCGCTCACGATCCACTCTGAAAACAGATCCCGCTGTGTGATCTCTCGTAATTGATCAATCCGCTGAAAGAGAAAAAACAACTGTGTGGGAAGGGCGTAGCGGCTGCTGTCGCGATAAAACTTTGCGAGAAAGGGATTTTCCTGCGGCGCTTCCATGAGTGGGACATAGCCAAAGCGCTGGGCAAATTTCATTGCCAGGCTGCTCTTGCCCACGCCAATGGGCCCCTCAATGACGATGGAGCGGAATCGGTTCGCCCAGGCGGGACGCGTCGAGGACGGTGAGGTCAAAACGGCACTCATGCCTGCATTGTCTCACCAGCGTGCGACCTGATCGAGTTCGGCCGCCGATTGCCGGGCAAGCCAGAGCCGTGCAGGTTCGAGTGTTGTCGCGATCGGATCCCCCAGCAAGGTCTCGGGATTCAGTTCGCACAGTGGCACGAGCACAAATGCCCGTTGATGAGCCCGGGGATGCGGAACGATGAGCTGCGACCCCACCATGCGTTCATCGCGATAGGCAATGAGATCCAGATCCAATGTCCGCGGGGCATGCCAGGCGCTGCGTGTGCGGCCGAATTCGGCCTCTACCTGCAGCAAGAGGTCGAGCAGTCGTGCGGCTGAAAGACCGGTGAGAATCTCAATAATGCCATTGCAATAGTCGGGCCCTGGCGCATCAACAGGAGTGGTGCGATAGAGGGTAGAGCATTTCTGCACTCGGATAGATGGATGTTCATCGAGTTGTCGAACGGCTGCCCTGCAGGTCTTTTCTGCGTCGCCGAGATTCGCCCCAAGCCCGACATAGGCAACCCCTTCGCTCATGCATCGGAACCCGAGGACGATGCGGGCCCGTCTGATGGCCCTGACGGTGTTGTCCCGTTCGGTTTGCGTCGGCGTCGACGTCGGCCCGCAGTGGGGCGGCTGCGATTGGCATTGGCCTGGGTGATCAGCGTATTGCGCGTGGCGCTATCCGCATCCAGGTAGTCTGTCCACCAGGTGGCCAGGGATGGGTCGCAGAGCCCAGATTCAGCCCTCAGGAGCATGAAGTCGTATGCCGCACGAAATCGGATGTGCTCCATGAGCCGAACCACACTGGCCGTCTGACGCTTTTCGAATCGCGGCTGCATGAGCCAGATTTCCCGCATATCGGAGACATACCGGCGCTGAATCGCCAGCGCATCAAGCTGGGTTTCAATCACTTCATCAATCGCTTCGTTGAGGGCTGGAATGAGATGCTCACCCTGGGCATGACGCTGCTGCCAACGCTCATTGACCAGATTCCATAGCAGCGCCGCAAAAAGAAATCCTGGCGATACCGGTTTTCGATCGTGAATCCTTGCATCTGTTGCCTTAAGTGCGCGGGAGACAAAATCAAGGGCCCGGGGATCCCGGTGTTCGAAGACCAGGTCCAGCAGCGGCAGACATCCGTGATGCAGGCCCTCCGACCTGAGCTGGGATAGCCCCTCGAGCGAGTTACCGGAGTGCAGAAGCTTGAGCATTTCGTCAAACAGACGCGCGTTGGGGACATTTCGAATCAGGTCGGCCATCTCTCGAATCGGACGCCGTGTGGCCCGATCGATTTCAAATCCGAGTTTTGCCGCTAAACGAACAGCGCGCAGCATGCGGACGGGATCCTCGCGATAGCGATGCTCGGGATCACCGATCATTCTGAGCACCTTGGCCTTGATGTCTTTTACACCGTGGTGATAGTCGAGCACCTGATCACTCACCGGATCGTAGTAAAGCGCGTTGACAGTAAAGTCCCGGCGTGTCGCATCCTCATGCTGCTCACCAAAGACGTTATCGCGCAGTACCCGCCCATGCTCATCGAGCTCGATATCGTCGGACTGTAGTGCCCGGAACGTCGACACCTCAATCGTCTCCGGGCCAAACATGACATGGACGAGCCGAAAGCGCCGGCCGATGATCCGTGCCCGACGAAAACTCTTCTGGACCTGCTCGGGCTCGGCATTGGTGGCCACATCGAAATCCTTGGGCCGGATACCGAGCAGGAGATCGCGTACCGCACCCCCCACAACATACGCCTTAAAACCTGCCTTCTGTAGTTCTTCAACGGTCCGGGCGGCCGCATTCGAGAGAAGCCGGCGATCGATGCCGAGCCGGCTGCCTTTAAATATCTCCGGCTCGTGGGCCAACGACTTGGCCCGACGCATCGCCTTACTCGAGAGCCTGCCTGGTGCGAGGCGGGCAAGATTTTTAAATAATTTCCGAATCATCTTGGCCTAGTCGTCCGTACTGTTGCTGCGGTCGAATAGATCGAGAATTTCCCAGCCCTGTCCCTGGGCGTGGGCACGCAGGCGTTGGTCAGGGTTAACGGCCACAGGATGACGTACCCGGGCGAGCAGGGGTAGATCATTCATGGAGTCGCTGTAGAACCAGGAATCCGCAAAGTCCGATATGCCAAGGCCTTGCATGGCCAGCCACTGCTCCACGCGTGTAACCTTGCCCTCCCGAAAACTTGGCAGGCCGGAGGGCCGGCCCGTGAAATTTCCATCGGGAGCAATTTCGATTTCTGTTGCAATCAGATGCTCGACTCCGAACGCCCGTGCAATTGGACCGGTAATGAATGAGTTGGTTGCAGTCACAATCGCACACAGTGCACCCTTACTCTGGTGTCGTTTTACTAACGACATTGCCTCTTCACGCACGGCAGGCTGAACGACCTCGCGCATGAAGTCCTCCCGCCATGTCAGTAACTGTTGCCGCGGGTGTTGTGCCAGAGGCGCAAGCTGAAATTCCAGGAATTCATAGATGTCGAGCGTGCCTGCACAGTATTGGGCATAAAAGTGGTCGTTACGTTGCGAATACCACTGTGCGTTGACCACCTTGCGGTCCACTAGAAATTGCGCCCATGAGACATCGCTGTCGATGGGCAGCAGGGTGTTATCCAGATCAAACAGGGCGAGTTGTTGCATGCAAAGAGTCCAGTAATTCCTTCAGGAGCGGGATTGTGGCCGCGCGCTGGCGGGAGAGCGTGAGTTCATTGAGCCCATCAATGATCTGCATCAGGCGGCCAAGATCCCGAGGCAGCCGGGTGAATAGATAATTAATGATCTCCTCTGACAGCGGTAGGCCCAGACGCTGCGCCCGGTCCAGCAGGGCTGCTTTTTTTTCCGCGTCACTAAGTTCGTGCAATTCAAAAATTAGGCTCTGCCCCAGACGGGTTCGTAGGTCATCGCGTATCCCGAGGTGAAGCGGCGCGCGCGATGCGGTACTGACGATTCTGCCGCCAGACTCTCGGCCTGCATTGTAGAGTTGAAACAGCTGGTGGGCGGTCTGCGCGTCTGCCGTATCGATATTGTCGATCATCAGGCAGCGGGCGGTGGCGCCTTGCCGAAGCCGCTCTACGGCGTTTTCGATGTGCAGGGCAGGGGACTGCCCTGCGTGGCCAGCGCCAGCATCGATGTAGGACGCCTGATCCGGCCGGTCGTTGCTCCAGGCCTTGAGCCAAAAGGTCTTCCCACAGCCGGGTGCGCCCCATAGCGTGATGCTGGCGAAACCATGTGCCCCCCCGTCGATCAGGTCGGCCAGTGCATGGAGGGCAGCAGAGTTTCGGCCCGCCACGCCGTCTGCGAGGTGCGGAATCGGCGGCTCCAACAGATTCAACGGCAGCTGCATCTTTTCCATTCAGCCAACCCGGGTCGGCAAGTTCAATAAAATGGGGATTTTAGGAACATTCCCCGCCATGAGCTCAGACAAGTCCAGCAAGGCCCCCGTAATTCCCATGACCTACCGAGATGCGGGGGTGGACATTGATGCCGGAGACGCCCTGGTCGATCGTATCAAGCCATTTGCCCGCAAGACGATGCGTCCGGAGGTTCTCGGGGGCATCGGTGGATTTGGCGCCTTATTTGAGCTGCCCAAGAAATATCGTGACCCGGTGCTGGTCTCGGGCACCGATGGTGTTGGCACCAAGCTGAAGCTGGCCTTCTCGTTAGATCGCCACAACACGGTCGGCATTGACCTGGTAGCGATGAGTGTCAACGATATTCTGGTTCAGGGGGCTGAACCTTTATTTTTTCTGGACTACTTCGCCTGTGGAAGGCTGTCGTTGGATACCGCCGCGAGCGTGATTGAGGGCATTGCGAAGGGCTGTGAGATTTCAGGCTGCGCATTGATTGGTGGGGAGACGGCTGAAATGCCCGGCATGTATCCCGATGGCGAATATGATCTCGCTGGATTTGCGGTGGGGGCGGTCGAGCGGGACCATATTCTCGACGGTAGCCGAGTATCAGAGGGCGATGTATTGCTGGGGCTGGCCTCCAGCGGATTCCATAGCAATGGATACTCGCTGGTAAGAAAAGTACTTGAATATGCCTGTGGCCGGCTGAGCCTATCTGCCTTAGACAGTGTGCGGATTGGCAATGGAGAGGAAATGCTGTCGTCTCTGGTCATGGCACCGACCCGCATTTATGTCAAACCGATGCTGTCTGCATTGTCGGCCCATCGGGATCAGATCAGGGCAATGGCCCACATTACCGGTGGCGGACTAACCGGCAACGTACCCCGTGTGCTGCCAGAGCATCTTACGGCCGTGCTCAGAGAGGACGCATGGAACATGCCTCTGGTCATGCGCTGGCTGCAGTCTCAGGGCAATATACCCCGGGACGAAATGCATCGGGTATTTAACTGCGGGATTGGTATGGTGATCGTCGTAACGCCCGATCATGCAGAGGCGATTGCTGCACATCTGACACTCCAGGGTGAAACGGTCTATCGAATTGGCACGGTCCGGGCCCGTCAGGCAGGTGAGCCTCAGACGATTGTTCAGTAGTCAGTAGCGCTGAGTGTGGTGGTCATGTCGTTGTCGGCCGGGATGACGGGGTCCCGGGCGAGCGCAGGCCGGGCAGCCGGGCACATTGCGGCCTTGGCCCGCTGCAGGGCGGCAGGATCGCTTCCCCACCACCAGCTCAGGCAGGCCCGATCTTGAGAGGACAAGGCCTGTTGAAATCCAGTCTCAAAATATGTGCGCGCCTGGTATTTTGAGGCCCCGAGTCCGATCAGGACCCCGGCCCCGAGAGCAATAAGCTGATTGCGCATCCCGCAAGACTAGTGCTCCGAGATGGTCTCGATGCACACATCGCGTGCAGTTTGCATGGATGTCTTTGGATCGATTCGGATCAGGTTTCCAAAACTCCGCAGCCAAGTGATCTGGCGTTTGGCGAGCTGTCGAGTCGCCGCAATCGCACGTTCAACAAATGCGTCGTGATCAATGAGTCCGCCCAGGTGGTCCCAGGCTTGACGGTAGCCCACGCAGCGCATGCTGGGCAGACTGGGGTGCAGATCGCCCCGTTGCCGAAGTGATCGCACTTCCTCAAGAAATCCCTGTCGGAGCATCGCATGGAACCGCTCTGCGATTCTCTGGTGAAGCCAGGCGCGATCCTCGGGCTGGAGTGCGATCACGGTGAGGGGCTCGGCCATCGGCTGCCGCTGCTGCTGCGCGGTGCTCTCTGCAATTAGCGCGGACATGGTTCGGCCGGTAAATGCGTGCAGCTCCAACGCCCGAGAAATACGTTGTGCGTCGTTCGGATCCAGTCGCCCGGCAGTCTGTGGATCGAGACGGGCAAGTTCTTGGTGCAGCTGTGGCCAGCCGTCAGCCTGTGCACGTGAGCGGATGGCCTCACGGATCTCCGCGGGCGCGCTTGGGAGTGCATCCAGCCCATCTGCCAGTGCCTTGAAATAGAGCATAGTGCCGCCCGCAATCACAGGAACTTTTCCACGCGCGCGAATTTCTTGTGCTGCCTTGGTTGCGTCTGTGACGAATCGGGCGGCCGAGTAAGACTCGGCCGGATCGAGAATATCAATCAGATGGTGGGGCACCTCTGCCCGCTCCTGAAGACTCGGCTTAGCGGTGCCGATATCCATTGCTTGATAGATCTGTGCAGAGTCGAGGCTGATGATTTCAACATCCCGTCGCTGTGTGGCAAGCCACATCACCAGCGATGATTTTCCGCTGGCTGTTGGACCAAGAATGCACAGCATCAACGGCCTCGCATGAATAGCTTATCGAGATCGGAGATTGAGAATTGAAGCCAGGTGGGACGGCCGTGGTTGCATTGGTCGGCCCGGTCGGTCTCCTCCATTTGACGCAGCAGTGCATTCATTTCGGCAAGCGTCAGGGTGCGATGCGCGCGCACTGCTGCATGGCAGGCCATTGTCGACAGCAATTCGTTACGCAGGGCTTCGGCATGATGTGCCTCGCCATGTTCTGCGAGCTCCCGGAGCGTATCGCGCAGGAGACTGCGCGGATCTGCATCGCCAAGCAGCACGGGCAGGGCACGGATCGCGAGCTGCGTCTCTCCTAGCGCATCGACCTCAAATCCCAGTCGCTGCAGTGTGCGTACATGCGATCGACAGGTCTCCATTTCCAGCGTGCTTGCATGCAATACGACCGGGGCGAGCAGATGTTGACTGGCGATCGGCTTATCTCCCTTTGCAATCTCGGCCTTCATGGCCTCGTAGACGATACGCTCGTGGGCTGCGTGCATATCCACCAGGACCAGACCTGACTGGTTTTGCGCAAGAATGTAGATCCCATGAAGCTGCGCGAGCGCATAGCCAAGTGGATGCCCAATCTGTTGCGGCTCCTGAACCTCCTGGCGAGACGCCTGCCCCACTGAGTGAAAAAAATATGTGGGCCAGTTAGCCGATGCACGGGTATTGGCTGGATTCAACTCCAGCGGCATGGGAGCCCAGGGGCCTGTTCCCGTTGATGAAACAGATGTCAGGGGCGGTACAGAGGCATTGCCGGACGGTCCTGATGTCTGCGCCCGTTCATGCAGGGGCTGCGCGAGGGCATCTCGGACCGCCCGCGATACCGCCTGATGCACTGCCTGGCCCTCTCTGAACCGTACCTCGCTTTTGGCCGGATGGACGTTGACATCCACCAGTTCAGGATCAATATCCACGGCGATCACAAATGCGGGCTGCCGATCCCCATGCAGTACGTCTTGGTAGCCGGATCGAACGGCATGCAGTAACACTCGGTCGCGAACGCTTCGGCCATTGACATAGAAAAATTGATCATCGGCCCGGGCCCGAGACTGCGTTGCCGGTGCGAGCCAGGCCCGTATTCGGAGCGGCCCCGCCTGGGCGTCGATGATCCGGAGATCCTGCTCGGGCACGTCAAGGCAGCTCGCAATTCGGTTCTGCGCTGTGCCAGGGGGATAACGAAGGCTGATCCGACCCTGGTGGCTCAGCATAAACTGTGTCTGCGGCCGTATCAGGGCCATTCGATGGAAAACATCTCTGCAGTGACTAAATTCGGTGGCACTGCTTTTCAGGAAACGTTTGCGGGCGGGGACCTGATCAAAGAGCCCTGCGACTTCGACAAGCGATCCGATGGGCCCAGAGGAAGGCCCGACAGTCCAGGGGCCGGAGTGGTTATCGATTCGACTTGCATGGGGGGCGTCGGCAGTTTTACTGCTAAGCGAGAACCTTGCAACAGAGGCGATCGCAGCGAGTGCCTCTCCGCGAAATCCATGGGTGAGGACCTGGCTGAGATCATCGAGGGTCTGAATCTTGCTTGTCGCGTGTCGTTGTACTGCCAGGGGAAGTTCTGCAGCGGCTATCCCACTGCCATCGTCGCGTACGCGAATTATTCTGATCCCACCTTCTTCAAGTTCGACGTGAATTACGCTTGCCTGCGCATCAATCGCGTTTTCCATCAGTTCTTTGACCACAGAGGCTGGCCGTTCGACGACCTCGCCTGCCGCGATCTGGCTAATGAGTGCATCGGGAAGCGGTCGAATATTCATGGCCGAATTCTGGGCCTGAGGTTACATCATGCGGGATCGGGACAAGGGTGGATTGGCGCGAAAGTAACGTCTGATGCCGGCCATGAGTGCCTCGGCCATCTGTTCCTGATAGATTTCATCACGCAGTCGGGCCTCCTCATCCGGGTTGCTGATGAATGCGGTCTCCACCAGGATTGATGGAATCTCTGGTGCCTTTAGCACTGCGAATCCGGCCTGCTCGACCCGAGGTTTGTGCAGACCGTTGACCCCGCCGATCTCCTGCAGCACGGCACGGCCCAGTTTGAGTGAGTCTTTGATCTGTGCAGTGGTTGACATATCGAGCAGGGCCTCAGCCACGCTGGGGTCCTTGTGGCGGATATTTAGACCACCGATCAGGTCAGCGCTGTTTTCCCGATTTGCCATCCATCGGGCTGCGCTGCTTGATGCGCCTTTGTCAGACAGTGCATAGACGGATGATCCACGGGCATTTGGCGAAATCCACGCATCCGCATGGATCGACACAAACAGGTCGGCCTGTACCCGTCGCGCACGTCGGACGCGTAGGTGCAGAGGCACGAAGTAGTCTCCGTCTCGGGTCAGGTACGCACGCATGTTGGGCTCGTCATCGATATGACGTTTCAGGCGACGTGCGATGGAAAGCACTACATCTTTTTCAAATGTGCCCCGTTTGCCCACGGCGCCTGGGTCTTCACCGCCATGGCCCGGGTCCAGCGCAATCGTGACGAGTCGGCTGACGACGGGTGGCCGATCTTTCGGCGCCTGCCCGCGGGACTGCTGCGGGTCAGAGATATCGGGCGCCCGGGTGACCGACGGCGGCGTGTTTCGTCCCTGCTCGAGCGAGGCCAAGAAATTCATTAACGGGTCCTCGTCCACGAGCGGATAGAGATCGAGCACAAGGCGTGACTGGTATTGGGCCACGGCGGGCAGACTAAAGACCTGGGGATTGATCTCTTGTTTTAACTCGAACACCACGCGCACCACCTTTGGCTGGTATTGCGCAATCCGGACTGCCCGGATGTAGGGATCGTTGGCAGAAAGTCTCGCGGTGAGCTCACGAATGGCAGCGTTCAGACTAAGGCCTTCAAGATCGACAACAAATCGCAGTGGATCCTTCAGCAGTTGGGTGTTGTAGCGCAGTCCCTCCGTGTCGTGTTCGATGGTGACCCGGGTGTAGGCCTGGGCTGGCCAGATTCGAGCGGCGATGACCTGCGCTGCTGCGCCACGCTGCGGAGCCAGGCCGATGAGCAGCGTGCTGCCATAGCCGATCAGAATCTGGCGACGCGTTCTGTCCATGCGGAAAGTTGTGGCGCGAGCGAGATGCCATTTGCGCGCTGATAAAAGGCAATCGTGATTCGTCGTGGTGCTTCGCCCGTGACCTCGGCAGCCCAGTCAATCCAGACATCAATATCGGCGGGCGGAAGCCCTCGCGCCCGTTCGGGCCACTCGATCAGCAGGATGGCGGGTTCAGCCATGAGGTCGCGCAGCCCCCCGGCCTGCCAGGTCTCGGGCGATGACTGGCGATAGAAATCAAGATGGTGGATTGGAACTAAATGTCCGCCGATGGTGGTGTCGTAGGATTCCACAATGCTGAAGCTCGGGCTTTTGATTCGGCCAGTGATGCCGCAGGCACGGAGAAAGGCGCGCACCCAGGTGGTCTTGCCTGCGCCAAGGTTCCCGTGAAGCATGATGTGGCAGCCTGCTGCCTGCGGGCTGCCCTGCGCGAGCGCCTTCAGCACAGTCTCTGCGGTGATAGCCGCAGTCTCTTGAGATACGGATTCATCGGCCTGCTGAAATTCACGACGCAGCAGCGGCCCGGCGTTTTGACTCATACTTTTGCGCATGGTGCCTGATGCAGAACAGTTGATTCTAATCGCCCGCTCGATCGGTTTCGGGCGTGTTGGGGTCGTTGATCTCTCGGATCACGTATTAGACCGCCTCGCCCCTGCATTGGACCGTTATCGAGACTGGCTCGCTGCGGGCTATGGTGGTGAAATGACCTATCTGCAGCGTCAGGTGTCACTGCGGGCGCAGCCCGCCGGGCTGATGATGCACCCGCCCAAGACACTGAGGGCGATTGTGGTCACGCTGGACTACCTGAGTGCGCCTGCTGCGCAGTGGCGTCGTCAGCACGAGGAGGCTGTGCGTTCACCCGAGCGGGCCGTGGTGTCGGTCTACGCCAGGGGCCGTGATTATCACAAGGTGATGCGGCAGCGGCTACTGCGTCTTTCGCGGGCGCTCGAGGATCGCTGGGGCCACGCTGGCCATCAATTCCGTGCCTGCGTCGACTCCGCCCCCGTGCTCGAGATTGAACTGGCCCGGCAGTGTGGCCTAGGCTGGCGCGGCAAGCACACACTGTTGCTGAATCGGGATCACGGATCGATGTTTTTTCTGGGGGTCTTGCTGACGGATATGCCGCTTGCGCCGCTGATGGCGCAGCCGGCACAGCACGAGTCGGATGCGGGCCACTGCGGCAGCTGCACCGAGTGCCTGCGGGCCTGCCCGACCCAGGCCTTCGTCGGCCCTTATCAGCTCGATGCCCGGCGGTGCATCTCGTATCTGACCATCGAACTGAAGGGAAGCATCCCCGAGGGCCTGCGTCCATTGATTGGTAACCGGATCTATGGATGTGATGACTGTCAGCAGGTCTGTCCTTGGAATCAGTATGCGCAGCAGGCAAGTCTGCCGGATTTCGATGTGCGCCATGGCCTCGATGAGATCAGTCTGGTCGCGTTGTGGGGGTGGACGGAAGAAGAGTTTCAGCTCAGGCATCAGGGCAGTGCGATTCTTCGGATCGGCTATCAACGGTGGCTGCGTAACATCGCTGTGGCGATGGGCAATGCATTGCGTTCCCAGGCCCTGACGGCCGATGCACGCCGGTCTCTGGTGTCTGCCTTGGGGCAGCGGCTTGCCCAGGCGTCACCGATGGTCCGGGAGCACATTGACTGGGCTTTAGCCCAGGGTTTGGATAATGCCCACCCAGAGCGTGACGGTCACCATTGATGCGAGTGTTGAGATAGACACGAGGCTGGCCGTCAAGGGGCCGTTGCCACCCATGCGCACGGCCAGAATATAAGCGCTGCTGGCAGTCGGCATCGCGGCAAAAAGAATTGCAATATCGCGCTGAATTCCTGACAGTCCCATGTATACGCAGATGGCCCAGACCATGAGCGGCATCATCATGAGTTTGATCGCAGAGACCGACAGGGCATGCCAGCGTGCGGTTGCGTGTTGAATGCCTGCAAAACTAAGTCCGGCACCGACACACATCAGCCCGAGCGCGATGGCTGCAGATGCGGCCCGGTCCAGTACGCCATAGATCAGGTCCGGGGGCATCAGGCCTAAAAGATTACAAATGATCCCTCCGATTGTGGCCAGCAGAAGCGGATTACGAATCAATTCCTTGAGTAGCCGCACGGGATGCAGTGTGTTGGCCAGAAATGAAACCGCCAGGATATTGGCCAGTGGCACCGCAAAGCCGGTGATCACCGCCATCATCGCCAGCCCCTCACTTCCCCAGGCGCGGGCAGCCACCGCGAAGGCCACATAGGTATTAAAGCGAAACGCGCATTGAATCCCCGAGGCCCAGTCGGTGCGGCCCATGCCGGGTATCCAGCGTGTGAATAGTCCCAGACCAGTTGCGCCGAGCATGCCGAATGCAGCCGCCTGCACCATCAGGGCCGTCTGTCCCGAGGCGAGTGTGGTGCGGGTAACGGCCGCAAAGAGCAGGGCAGGAAAGAGAACGAAATACACCAGGCGTTCTGCGCCCTCCCAAAAACTTCTGCCGATCCATCCGGAGTGCATGATGATTGCGCCTGCAACGATCATGGCGAAGTCGGGAAAAAGAAGTGAAAATCCGTTCATGGTGACTGAGTTAAACACACAGTCTAACGGTCGGCTCAAAGCCGATGCCCAGGATTTGGCAGAGATCGATCGTTTCTGTGATGCGATGTGGCTTGAAGAGGGCCTAGCGAAAAATACGCTGGCGGCGTATCGGCAGGACCTGCTCGACCTGGCGCTATGGCTTGCAGGCGAGGGGTCTGCCAGCCTCCGGCAGGCCTCGCGGGAACAGATTAGCCGTTACTTCTCACAGCGATTTGCCGCAATTCGCGCCAGCACCGCCAATCGTCGACTCTCCTCACTGCGGCGCTATTACGGATGGCTCATGCTCCATGGCTGGCGTGACGACGACCCATGCCTGCTGTTGAAATCAGCGAAACGGCCAGCCCGATTTCCAAAAGCACCGGCGGAGTCCGATGTCGAGGCCTTGTTGGCAGCCCCCGATGGCTCATCAAGCCTGGGGATGCGCGATCGGGCAATGCTTGAGATGATGTACGCGGCAGGGCTACGCGTGAGTGAACTCATTGCCTTAAAGAGCATTGATGTCTCTCAGTCAGAAGGGGTGGTGCGTGTGATCGGCAAAGGGGATAAGGAGCGGCTTGTGCCCATCGGTGAAGAGGCCATGAACTCGCTCGTTGACTACATGCGGCAGTCGCGGCCGTTGTTGCTCTCCGGGCGCAGCGCGGATGCACTCTTTGTGACCGAGCGGGCACAGCCAATGACGCGGCAGCGCTTCTGGAAAATCATTAAGACACACGCCGCGGCCGCTGGCATTCAAATCCCCGTGTCACCCCACAGCCTGCGGCATGCCTTTGCTACCCATTTGTTAAATCACGGCGCTGATCTGCGCGCTGTGCAGATGCTGCTGGGCCACGCAGACATCTCCACGACACAGGTCTACACCCATGTCGCCAACGATCGGCTGAAGTCCATCCATGCCAAGCACCATCCGCGGGCCTAGAATCGGGGCATGTCTCATACTGTTATTTTTGTATTGACCGCCTTGGCCGCCTATGGCCTTGGGTCGGTCTCCTTTGCGATCGTGGTAAGCCGATTGCGTGGGCTCGCGGATCCGCGCAGTTATGGTTCGCATAATCCGGGGGCCACCAATGTGTTGCGCAGTGGTGACAAGGTCGCAGCGGCCTTCACCCTGGCAGGCGATGCCTTCAAGGGTTTGGCCGCAGTGCTACTCGCGCAATGGCTATCTGCCGCGCTGCTTGACCCGTCGGCCCGCCTGAGCATGACCGTCATCGCCGGCATTGCCGTCTTTGTTGGCCACCTGTTCCCCGTGTTTTTCCGTTTCCAGGGTGGCAAGGGGGTCGCGACAGCCTTCGGCGTGCTGGTCGCTTTTGATCTCGGTCTCGGACTGATGGTGGGCGGCCTGTGGATTGCGGTCGCCAAGATCTTTCGGATTTCCTCGCTTGCGGCCCTCTCGGCCGCGATTGCAGCACCCTTGCTGACATTCTGGCGTCACGATGCAGGGCCGATGCTCATCGCGGTGGCGGTGATCTCGGTGTTGCTGATCATTCGTCATCGACGCAATATCGAACAGCTCCTCTCCGGCGAGGAGAAAGCATTTAAAAAACCTTAAACGAGTGGCAGCTCTGTCAGCGGCCAGCGTGGCCTTACGCTAAAGCCCGATGCCCTCGATGGCGGCTGGCCCGCCAGTACGCGAAGTGCTGCTGCCCAGGCGATCATGACGCCGTTATCGGTACACAAGTGCGGCGGAGCGAATAGCACCTGGCACTGGTCCTGCCTGCTGAACTCTGCGAATGCCTGCCGGAGCGCCTGATTGGCCCCAACCCCGCCCGCGATCACCAGCTGATGAATCTCGGTATCACGCATCGCTTTTCTGCATTTGCCAGTGAGTACATCGACGATTGCTGCCTGGACGGCCGCTGCCATGTCGGCACGGGCTTGATCATCTAAGGCAAGAGATGATCGGAGCTTTTGCACATGGGTCAGCACGGCGGTCTTGAGGCCGGCAAAACTGAAATCAAGGGTGGGCCGTCGCATCAACGGCCGGGGGAGGTCGAATCGATCGGCTCGGCCGGAGGTTGACCAGCGGGCAATCTCGGGCCCTCCGGGGTAGCCCAGTCCCAGGAGCTGGGCTGATTTATCGAATGCCTCGCCGGCGGCGTCATCGATGGTCTCGCCCAGTAGGGCATATCGGCCAAGGCCATCCACCCGCATGATCTGGGTGTGTCCACCGCTGACCAATAAGGCAAGAAAAGGAAACTTGATATCCCCAGCCGCCGGATCTAATAAAGGGGACAGCAAATGGCCTTCCAGGTGATGCACACCGATCACAGGCTTATTGACCGCAGCGGCGAGCCCCTGGGCCAGACTCGCTCCGACCAGCAATGCGCCGGCCAGCCCTGGCCCCTCGGTAAACGCGATCGCATCGAGTGCTGCCCAGTCCACGCCCGCCTCGCTCATTACCCGCTCGACAAGCCCAGCGAGCTTCTGGATGTGGTCTCGCGAGGCGAGCTCGGGCACCACGCCGCCGTAGGCTGCGTGCAAGGCCACCTGACTGTGGAGGGCCTGGGCCAGGATCTCCCCGGTCGCCCGGGGACCGGCCTGGCCGCCGCCCGGGCCTGGCTGGGCACGAATCAGTGCCACCCCCGTCTCGTCACAGGAGGTCTCGATGCCCAACACGTGCACGACCGGGCTCACTTGCCAGAAACCCCTATGTCCGAGATACTTATGGGTTTTCCGGGGCCAAGCCCCGCTAAATTTTTTGGAAAGACGTCCACGATGCCGGTTGTTCGAGTCAAAGAAAACGAGCCCTTTGAGGCTGCCCTTCGCCGCTTTAAGCGCACCATCGAAAAGATCGGTCTGCTCACCGAGCTGCGCGCCCGAGAGTTCTATGAAAAACCCACGGCGGAGCGCAAGCGGAAAAAAGCGGCTGCGGTGAAGCGCCACTATAAGCGCGTTCGCAGCATGATGTTGCCCAAGCGCAAATATTAATTGTCCGTTAAGGCCCGTCTTCAGGAAGACATCAAGGCCGCGATGCGGGCCAAAGCGCCCGAGCGGCTCTCCACGCTGCGGCTTGTCGCTGCGGCGATTAAGCAAAAAGAAGTCGACGAGCGTATCGAGCTCGATGATGCTGCGGTCCTCTCCGTTCTGGAGAAGATGATCAAGCAGCGAAAAGATTCCATTACACAGTTCGCCGCGGGCAATCGTCAGGATCTGGTGGCCAAGGAACAGTCCGAACTCGATATTCTTCAGGCCTACATGCCCGCGCAGATGTCCCCCGCGGAGGTTGATGCCGCGATCACCGCAGCAATTACCGCCTCTGGTGCAGTGGGCCCGCAGGCCATGGGCAAGGTAATGGCGGTACTCAAACCGCAGCTTGCGGGGAAAGCCGATATGGGCCTGGTATCGCAGCGGTTAAAAGCCTTGCTATCGCGCTAGTCACCACACGTTCTCGGCGTGCGTCCTGGCTGGGGCGTTCGCCACCGCGGGGCCATCGGCCTGTGTCGGGCGATACACTAGTCGCATGATTCCCCAGCAATTCATTGACGACTTATTGCGTCGTGTCGACGTTGTCGAGATTGTTGGCCAGCATGTTCAGCTGAAAAAAGCCGGAGTGAACTATTCGGGCTTATGTCCATTTCACACCGAAAAGTCGCCGTCCTTCACGGTCAGTCCTACGAAACAGTTTTATCACTGCTTTGGCTGTGGTGCCCATGGCACTGCCTTGGGTTTCCTGATTGAACACCTGGGCATGCCCTTCCCGCAGGCCGTAGAGGAACTCGCCCGTCGCGTTGGTCTTGAGGTTCCCCGACAGGCGCCGCCGGGCGATCCCCAGGCGCGCAAGCGCGAGACAGATCAGCGTGCCCGGCTCAAGGACTATCTTCTCGAGGCAGCGAAGTTTTATCAGCGCCGATTAAAAGACGCACCGCATGCCATTGACTATCTCAAAGGCCGTGGACTATCCGGCGAGATTGCTGCCCGCTATCACCTGGGTTACGCGCCGGATGCATGGCAGTCGCTGCAATCTGTTTTCTCGGATTATCAGAATCGAGATCTGGTCGATGCAGGACTGGTCATCGAGGGTGAGGCGGATAAGCGTTACGATCGCTTTCGCGATCGGATCATGTTCCCGATACTGAGCGGCCGCGGTGAAGTGCTGGGCTTCGGTGCGCGCACGCTTGGCAACGATGAGCCGAAATACCTGAACTCACCAGAGACACCCGTTTTTTCGAAGGGCTTTGAGTTGTATGGCGTCTTCGAGGCCCGCCCGGCCATTCGAGAGGCCCGTCAGGTCTGGGTGGTCGAGGGTTACATGGATGTGGTTGCCCTTGCCCAGCACGGACTCGGCCATGCAGTGGCGACTCTTGGTACAGCGACTACGGCACAGCACATACAACAATTACTCCGTCTGAGTGATCGCGTGGTCTTTATGTTTGATGGCGATGCCGCTGGCCAGCGGGCTGCTGCTCGGGCGCTCGAGACTGCGCTGCCATTTGCATCAGAGCAGAATCGAATCGATTTTGCGTTTCTGCCGCAAGAACATGATCCAGACAGTTTTGTGCGTGCCCATGGCGCAGAGGCGTTGCGCTCTTGGGCATCGAATGCCAAGCCGTTATCGGCCTGGCTGCTTGAGCTTGCGGGCGCAGGCCAGTCTCTGGAAATCGCGGAAGGCCGAGCGGCTGCGGTGGCGGAGGCAAAACGATTATTGGCAATGATGAATGCCGGGCCACTGCGCAGTCAGATCATGCGCGAGGCGGCAAGACGTTTCGATGTCGAGGACTTTGGTGTGACGCCAGCGGCACAGCCCGGCGCTGCGAGGGATGCGCGGGGCTGGGGGGATCGGCCTAGGGCGTCGTCAGGTGAGTCGGGTCGTTTTTCTCGACCGGTGATTCGCCCGCTTGCGGAGCGTCTCTTGCAGATCTTGGTTCGGGCGCCCGACTGGGCAAGACGCGTAGATCGCGACATCGCTGCGAGCCTTGATGACGGGCAGGGCGCGCTTTTAGACTGGATCCTTCAGCGCCTGGCACCTGATGGAAAGACGAGTTTCGCTGCGCTCCATGAGGCGGCGTTGGCAGAGGGGCGGGAACGGGGATCCGATGCCGTGCGCCTGTTCATTCGACTTGCCCAGCCTGATGCCGCGCTGGACGAGCTCGCCGACGGTCCAGTGCAGCCATTTCAGGAGGAGTTCGAACGTGCAATTTCGCGGCTAAGACTGCGCACGCTGGAGGAGCAGGCTGCCCGACTGGCCAATCTGGCCGCGCAAGATCCGATGGCCCTGGGAGAGCTGCAGCAGGTCAGGGAGACCATCCGGCTGCTGAAGGCGGGAACCCCGCCGCAGTAGCCGATTTTTTGCGGCTAAGGTACTGATTTTTCAGTTTTTTTGCTATAATGGAGGGTTTCCGCCGAATTGCCACACAAGGACCGGATGCCCGTGAGCAAAGCCCAGAAATCGACCGCCAAGACTGCCTCAAAGAAACCCGCCGCCAAGCGCCCAGATGCCCCGAAGAAGCCAGCCGCTAAGCCATCGGCCTCATCGAAACCTGTGGTAAAAGCGGCCGCGAAGCCTGCGGCAAAAAAACCCGTTGTAAAGCCTGCCGCCAAGACGGCGAAGCCCAACGCCAAGAAACCGACCGCAGCAGCGAAAAAGCCTGTTGTTGCCAAGCCAGCTGTCAGTAAGACTACAAAGCCAGCCGGAAAAAAACCGGCCGCAAAGCCGCCGGCCAAACCCGCCAAGCCTGCAGCCAAGTCCGTAGCGAAGCCCGCGGCCAAACCGGCTGCAAAGTCGTCGTCAAAGACACCGGCGAAGGCCGCGCCGAAATCGGCTGCCAAGCCCGCCCCAAAGACGCCTGTAAAAAAACCAGTAGCGCAGCCCGGCAAGAAATCGGTTGTTGCGAAGGGTGCGGACAAAAAGCCCGCGGTCGCAGGCAAGGCAGCCGCATCCAAATCGGCGGCCATGCAGCCAGAACCGAAAAAGCAAGCACCCCAAAAACCAGAGCCTAAAAAAGCCGAGGCGAAAAAGTCTCCGCCGCCTGCTGCTGAAAAGCCCGCACCCCGTCCGAAGGGCAAGCCTGGGCGGCCACCAAAGAAATCGCCTGAGCAGCTCGAGGCCGAGGCCAGTGGCCTAGACGACACGGTGATCGACGATGTCGAGGTCGCCGATGTCATTGAACCGCCTCCACCGCCGAAGAAAGGTTCTGCCCGTCGCGCACGTGATCGCGTACTGAAGGAGTTTCTGCCGGCGGGAGGCGCCGTTACGCCTGAGGAGCTCGAGGCGCGTAAAGCCAAGATCAAAACGTTGTTCAAGCTCGGCAAGGAACGTGGCTATCTGACCTATTCAGAGATCAACGACCATCTGCCCGAAAACGTCGTTGAGGCTGAGCAGATCGAATCCATTGTGGCGACCTTCAGCGATATGGGCATTGCAGTCTACGAGCAGGCGCCGGATACCGAGACCCTGCTGCTGACCAGTAATGCGCCTGCTTCCGATGACGACGACGCAGAAGAGCAGGCCGAGGCAGCCCTGCAGACGGTTGATTCTGAATTTGGCCGGACCACCGATCCGGTACGCATGTATATGCGTGAGATGGGCACAGTGGAGCTGTTGACCCGCGAAGGCGAGATTGTGATCGCCAAGAAAATTGAGGAAGGCCTTCGCGATATTGTGATGGCGATCTCAGCATGCCCGATCACGATTGCCGAGGTCTTGGACAGTGCTGACAAGATTCGTGAGGGCGGCATGCCCATCAGTGACGTAGTGGATGGCATCGTCGATCCAAATGCGCCAGAGGAAGACCTGCTGTCCTCCACCGAGGCGGAATTCGCTGCTATCGAAGCCTCTGAGGAGGTCGATGATGATGGTGCAGCTGCTGCCGCCGCCAACAACGCACGACTCGAAGAGCGCAAGGTAGCCGCCCTTGAAAAATTTGATGTGATTCAGAAGGCATTCGACAAGATGCGGAAGTCGGTGGAGACCGATGGGTATAAATCTCCCGGCTACGAGAAGTCTCAGAAGATCATCAGCAATGAATTTATGAGCATCCGCTTTACGGCCAAGATGGTGGAGCGCCTCGCGGATACGCTGCGCAATCAGGTCGAGGATGTTCGTAAGATTGAACGAAAGATTCGTTCAATTGCTGTGGACAAAGTGGGCCTTACCCAGGACTGGTTCATCAAGGAATTTCCTGGTAATGAAACCAATCTGGAGCTCTTTGCTAAAAAAGTACCTTCAGCAGGCGCCTCTACCCAGCTGCTCCAGCGCAATCTTCCGGCACTGCAGGAGGAGCAGCAAAAGCTCATCACTCTGCAGACCAGGGTCGTGCTCCCGCTGCATGACCTGAAAGAAATTCACAAGCAGATGACCGCGGGCGAGCGCAAGGCCCGCGCCGCCAAGAAAGAGATGACCGAGGCCAACCTGCGCCTGGTGATTTCGATTGCGAAGAAATACACCAATCGTGGCCTGCAGTTCTTGGATCTCATCCAGGAGGGCAATATTGGCCTGATGAAGGCGGTCGATAAATTTGAGTATCGACGTGGCTACAAGTTCTCTACCTATGCAACCTGGTGGATTCGGCAGGCGATCACCCGATCGATTGCGGATCAGGCCCGCACCATTCGTATCCCGGTCCACATGATCGAGACCATCAACAAGATGAATCGCATCTCACGGCAGATTCTTCAAGAGACCGGTAAGGAGCCTGATCCGGCCACTCTGGCCGTGAAGATGGAGATGCCAGAGGACAAGATTAGGAAAATCCTCAAGATCGCCAAGGAGCCTATCTCGATGGAGACACCAATTGGTGATGACGATGACTCCCATCTTGGGGACTTCATCGAAGACACCAATACCGTAGCTCCGATGGAGGCCGCACTCCAGGATTCGATGCGCGATGTGGTCAAAGAAGTGCTTGATTCGCTCACCCCGCGTGAGGCAAAGGTGCTGCGTATGCGGTTCGGTGTGGAGATGGCCACTGACCACACACTTGAAGAAGTCGGGAAACAGTTTGATGTTACGCGTGAGCGAATACGTCAGATCGAGGCCAAGGCCTTGCGTAAGCTGCGACACCCCAGCCGCAGCGATAAGCTGAAGAGCTTCTTAGATACGCTGTAGATGTAATCGGCCCGGGGAACCGGGCCTTTTTTCTGCCGCATGATGCACAGTGGCAGTGATGCGGAGTGGTACACGGGGGCCGTTAGCTCAGTTGGTTAGAGCAGAGGACTCATAATCCTTTGGTCGCTGGTTCGAGTCCAGCACGGCCTACCATTAGCACCGAATTTTCACAGGATAAAGATCATTAAAGTTTTTCTCAGCTTCTTGTTGTGCGGCATTTGTTCCGGCCTAAATGCCGCAACTGGGGTACTGATACCGTATGGGGCGACTGAAGAGCAGAAAGTGCCCACGGTAACCTTGATGTATGACCATCCTGCTGCCGTGGCCACGATGATTGTCATTCTCGGGGGGGAGGGCCGCATCGGCATTCATGAGAAAACTAAAGATACGAAGACCCAGTCGGCACTCATGACCCGGCTCCTCTCTGAAGATGGTTTCTCAAAAAAACCGATCAATGTAGTGATTTTCGATAGCCCCCTACATCTTAATCCGGTGAGTCTTCGCTATAGCAATGAGCATTTGGAGCGAATCCGTTCGGTCGTGAGGTTTTATAAAGAGAAATATCGAACACCTATCATTCTCTTCGGCCATAGCAATGGATCTGTGAGTGTTTCCGAGTACTTCAATAAATATATTCAGAATCCAGAGATAGTTGCACTCGTTGTCAGTGCAAGTAAATCGGATATTGTGATTAAGCAGCCCGTTTCACTGCCAATACTTTTTCTACATCATGTTGATGATCAATGTCGACTAACGCCGTTTCAATCAGCACAGCGAAATTTTGAAAGAGTGAAGAGTGTCAATGCAAAATACACAGGTCTTGGCACCGTGAGGGGTGGTGATGCCTCGGGTGACCCGTGCCGGGATGGGAAGCATATGTTCCTCGGTGCCTATGAGGAGGCGGCTCGGTTCGTTTCGGACTTCATCAGTAGCCAGGTCATTGGAGATTAGTTGTGGCAATCGTAGATCCCATCCATCAGCTCCAGTTTTCTATTGAGATCGTCGCGACCCTGTCGTTTGCGCTCTCAGGGCTGATCGCCGCTGCCCGCAAGAAGCTTGATCCGGTTGGTCTGTGCATGGTCTCTGGCGTAGCAGCCTTTGGGGGCGGCACATTACGCGACATCTTGCTGGATCGTCGGCCGTTTTTTTGGATTGAAAACTCCTACTGGCTGTGGCTTCTCCTCGGCCTTGTGATTGTGGCGATGCTCTTAATGCGAGGCCGTCATCTGCAGTTAACGGAGCGCGCTATTCAAATTCCTGATGCGTTGGGCCTTGGGCTTTTCACCGCGCTGGGCACCCAGATTGCTCTGGAACATGGCCTGCCCGGCATTGCCGCAGTGTTGATGGGCGTGGTTACCGCCGTTTTTGGCGGTGTGCTTCGTGACCTGTTCTGCAATGAGCTTCCAAAAGCATTTTCAGATCATCAGCCTTACGCGGTGTTTGCCTTTCTTGGCGGCGGCACCTTAGTGATCATGAATGCGCTTGGGGTGGCCGACTCTATTGGACTTATCGCGGCATTCGGAATTACGGCTCTGCTGCGGGTATTGGCCTTGTTACGGGGCTGGCGGGTGCCCGCCTGGCGAGAATAAGAGCTCCTCACAGCAACGGAAAAGTGGTGTGTCGGGCTCGCTGAGTGGATTCAGAATATTGAAGTGATGCAGGCCAGGAAGCAGGCCCTGGTCCTCGGCGTCCCAGGCGCTCGCAAACCGGCGGGTTTGTTGATGAAATTCCGTACTCTCCAGGGCGCCAGCATAAAGCCGTAATCGGCAATCCTTCTGGGGGCGCGGGAGATGCCCTGGGGAGAGCGCCTGCGCGGCAGATTCACTCAGGTTCAGGTCTGCATTGATCGAGGTCTGAAGAAGGGGTGTCAGATCGTAAATTCCAGATAGGCCCAGCAGGGCTGCCGGGCTTTTGAGAGTCGGATCGCCAAGGATCATGGCGGCGAGGTGGGCGCCTGCTGAGTGCCCCACCAGCAGCAGCCGCGATGGATCAATGTTGAGCTGCTCACGCTCATGTAAGACCCACTGATAATGCGCCCTGATTTGCGTCACGATGTCTTCAAGGTTTGCCTGCGGGCAGAGCATGTAGTTCGGAATCAGCACATGCGCCCCACGGGCGACCCAAGGCGGTGCGATGAAACTGAAATCCGATTTATCCATGGACCGCCAATAGCCGCCATGGATGAAAATGAGACATGGTGCTTTCGACGCCAGGCCCTCGGCGGGAAAGAAGTCCGCAGTACCGTTGGTCGCAGGATCAAACTGCAGATCACAATGGGCTTTGAGCGTGGCCCGTGCGTGGGCGCTCTTAGCCCGCCAGTCGGAAAACCAGCGCATATGGTCCGGCACTGCCAGTCGGGCGTTGTATGCGCGATCGAGCGCCTCAGAAAATGTTGGCGCCATGGCCTAATTGATCACAATAGACTTAGACGCCGAGATATCTTTGTACATCATGGCGATGCAATTTAAATGCAGCGGCATCACCGGACCAGACCATACGTCCTTTCTCCAGCACCAGGTGCTGATCGGCCAGGCTTTCAAGGGCATCAAGATTTTTATCCACGATGAGGATCGATAGACCCTGGCGCTTCAGTAATGCCAGGGCATCCCAGATCTGTTGGCGAATCAGTGGGGCCAGACCTTCGGTTGCCTCATCAAGGATCAGGAGTTTTGGATTGGTCATCAGGGCCCGGCCAATGGCAAGCATCTGCTGTTCACCGCCGGAGAGTGTTCCGCCACCTTGATGGCGTCGCTCTCGCAGTCTTGGAAATAGCGCATAGGTCGATTCAAGCGTCCAGTGATTGCTAAAGTCCGTGCGTGCGGCGACCATGAGATTCTCCTCCACGGTCAGGCGGGGAAAGATCTGGCGTCCCTCGGGTACCAGCCCCAGTCCGTGCCGGGCGATGACATGTGCCGGGGTGCGCTCCAGATGATGCCCTTGAAAAACAATTTTTCCCGAACGGGCCTGCAGAAGGCCTGTCAGACATCGAATCGTGCTGGTCTTGCCCATTCCATTGCGTCCGAGCAGGGTCGTGACCTGATGGGCGTGAATGGAGAAACATAAATCAAATAGCACCTGGCTGGAATCGTCATAACCGGCGCATAAGTGCTCCACATCAAGAAGTAGGCCGTGCCTGCCTGTGGTGGCCGGGCTCACAGGTCACCTCCCAGATAGGCCTGCTGAACGACGGCATTGGTTCGGATCATTTCTGGGCGATCACTGGCGAGCACCCGCCCCGCAGTCAGGACGGAAATTCTGTCAGCGAGCGCGAAAACAGCCTGCATATCGTGCTCCACCAGAATGATGGTGAGCTGGTGTTTTAACTGCTGCAGCAGTTGGACAAGCTGTCGCGTCTCATCCTCGCCCATGCCGGCCATCGGCTCATCGAGCAGCAAGACCTTTGGCTGCTGGGCGAGCGCTATCGCAATTTCGCATTGCCGTTTTTCTCCGTGTGACAGATGTTCTACCGGATCGTTGGCTCGGTGCTCAAGCCCGATCTGCTGTAGTGCCAGGCGTGCCGGAACGAGCAGCTCATGGTCTTGGTCGGCACGACCAAAGAAATCAAACGACCGCCGCCGCTGCCCTTGGACGGCAAGACATACATTTTGTAACACTGTAAATCCATTGATGAGCTCTGTGATCTGAAATGACCGTGCCAATCCCTTTAGGCTGCGGGCCTCAACACTGAGACTGGTAACGTCTTCTTGATCGAGCACGACAGATCCTTCATCTGGCTGAAGATCTCCCGTAATCAGATTAATCAGCGTCGATTTTCCAGCGCCGTTCGGCCCAATGATGGCGTGGGTCTCATTGCGGGCAAAGGATAGGGATACGTGATCGGTCGCGCAGAGGGCTCCGAAATGTCGGGTGAGCTGATTGACCGAAATAAGATCAGATGATTTCAACGTGACCCGCCCGCGATTCTCAGAAATAAACCTCTGCGTACAAACAGTACTGCAAGGATCAGAATGAGGCCTAGGATTAGCATCCAGTGCTCGGTGATGCCGGCAAGCCAGGCCTCCAGCAGGACCAGGGCTGCCGCGCCCACAATCGCGCCCATATGGCTGCCCAGACCCCCAAGAATGACCATCATGATCAGTTCGCCAGAGCGCATCCAACTCAGCATATCGGGTGATGCGATTCGCATCTGATTGGCCCAGAGTGCGCCACCCAGTCCTGCAAGCACCCCTGCGATTACAAAAGCGACAAGCCTCACCCGATGCACGGGAATGCCGAGCGCGCGCGCCCGACGCTCGTTGATCTTTCCGGCCTGGAGCGCTCTGCCAAATGGCGATGCGGTAAGTCGTGATAGCAGCACAAACGCCGTTAGTAAACTAACGAAGCAGACGTAATACAGGGTGATTGGGCTGGCAAGGGGGATTCCCGCCAGAACATTCCGTCCGGTCATCGCGAGCCCATCATCACCGCCATAAAATTTCAGGGAGATGACGATGAAAAACAACATCTGCGAGAACGCCAGTGTGATCATGATGAAGTACACGCCGCGGGTGCGCAGGCACAGCGCCCCGAGGCCCAGGGCAAGTAAGCCGCTGATCAACATGGCGATCGGCCAGACCATCAACGCATCATTGCTGCCCATCCAGCCCAGCATGGGTATGCCTTGGCTTGTGTGAAACGCGATCAGGGCGACGGCATAACCACCCACACCGAAATATGCCGCATGGCCCAGGCTCACCAGGCCACCGTAGCCCATGATCAGATTCAGGCTCATGGCGACCAGTCCGAGAATGAGAATTCGCGTCCAGATGTTGATCCAATAGGTCTGCCCCATCGCCATTGCGAGTAAAGGAAACAGCGCCAAGAACACCCATAAACCGATGGTAAGAATTTGGTCGCGATTCATGGCCTAGTGCCCAGCGTGCGAGGCTCGGTTTCCTGCTGCAGGAAATAGTCCCGTGGGTCTGATCACCAACACAAGCGCCATCACCAGATACACCATGATGGATGAGAGTCCCGCTGCAAGGCTGTCGCCGGTTGGCCCTCCGATCCATGATTTGATGGCTGGCCCGGCAACAGCGCGGCTTAAGGTGTCAATTATGCCAACCACCATCGCCCCCGCAAATGCGCCCTTCAGAGAACCGATGCCGCCGATCACGACCACAACAAAAGTAAGAATCAGGACATCTTCGCCCATTCCAATCTGAACGCTACGAACGGGGCCGATGAGGGCGCCGGCAACGCCACAGAGCAGGGCACCGACACCGAATACAACGGTGTAGAGTCGAGCAATATTGACACCGAGCGCGCCGACCATATCGCGATGTGTGGCACCCGCACGAATCTGCATTCCCAGTCGGGATCGGGTGATGAGCTGCCACAGGAGAACAGCGATCACGATCCCTGCGGCCATCACGAAAAGTCGATACTGTGGATAGGGAACGCCTGGAAAGATCTCAACCTGACCCGCTGCCCACTGGGGCATGGGCATAAAAAGTGGCGAGCGGCCAAAGAGCATTGCCATCGCCTCGTTGGTAAACAGAATGACACCAAACGTCGCAAGTACCTGATCCAAGTGCTCGCGGTGGTAGAGGCGACGGATGATCACGAACTCCACCAGCAGGCCAAATAGTCCGGCTGCGGCCGCACCACCGGCGGTGGCTGCGACGAATGAGCCCGTCTTGACAGCAATGGCCGCCGCCGCATAGGCCCCCACCATATACATCGAGCCATGGGCAAGATTCAGAATACCCATGACCCCAAAGATCAGGGTCAGGCCTGCGGCTAACAGGTAAAGCGTCAGGCCAAGTTGCAGGCCGTTGACGCTCTGCTCGATCAGCAGTTCGATCGACACACCTTACATCTTGCACTCTTGGGCGTAGGGATCGCCCTCGTTGGTCAGCACCTTCACGCCCGTTTTGAGAGACAGTTTTCCGTCTGACCCCTTGACTGCAGACACCTGGTACCAGTCATGGACGGGATGCTGATTCTGACCGAACCGGAAATTTCCACGAGTGAGTTTTGCATCGGCCTTCAGCATTGCCGCACGGAATTTCTCCGTATCGTCCACTTTCCCGCCGGTGGCCTTTAGTGCAGCCCCGATGAGCCGGGCAGCATCATAGCCCTGTGCAGCATAGGGGGTTGGCTCTCGGTTGTACTTACTGCGAAATCCCTCGACAAATGCCTTGCTGACAGGATTTTCAAAATCACCATTCCAATGTGATGTGGCAATGACGCCGACAGCGTCTTCACCCACCGCGCCAAGAATTCGTGATTCGAGTCCAGGCATTGGAACCACGAGAGGAATGGTTGCCTTCAGGCCAGCCTGCGAGTACTGCTTAATAAAGGCGATACCAGAACCGCCCGGATGAAACTGATAGACAGCATCCGGTTTAAGCTGACGAATACGCGCCATTTCAGCGGCAAAGTCGGTGGAGTTGAGATTGGTATAGATCTCTTCAATTACCGAGCCCTTATATTTGGTTTTGAATCCATTGATGGCATCTTTGCCGGCCTGATAGTTTGGCGCCAAAAGGACCATTCGCTTATAGCCTAAGGACTGTGCCAGCGCACCCGATGCGGCATGCAGAGAGTCGTTCTGCCAGCTCGCAACAAAATAATTGCGATGACAGCCCTTTCCGGCGAAGTTCGATGGGGCTGCATTCGGACTTACAAAAATCGCATTCGCGGCCAGTAGGTCAGGCACGACTGCTGCGGCCACGTTTGAAAAAATGAGACCTGAGAACAGTCTGATCTTGTCGCTTTGCAGGAACTTCTCTGCAATCTGTTTGCCTGCGGCTGGCTGAAGCTTGTCATCTTCAACAATCAACTGTACCGGTACACCACCGAGTCGGCCTTTTTCTTCATCGATTGCAAGCATGAAGCCATCGCGGGCGTCCTGGCCAAGATAGCCAGCCGGGGTGGAGAGGGTCGTGATGAATCCGATCTTGACTTGTGCTGCAGCCGGCAGAGCGGATAGCAGGCCGCTGCAGATCAGGCCCGCGATTGCCCATTGGGCAGTTCGGCTGGGCCGATGGTGGGCTGCCGGATGCGGCTGCTGGGTTGCGCTGAGCGGGCAAGCGGTTGAAAATTTCTGGCTCACGTGTCGTCCTTTCACAACTTTGATACATTCGAATATAGGTCAAACTGCAGCCTTGGGCATCGTGGTAATCCCCCGAGATGCTGCGCGAACGGGAGAGTGACATGCGATTTGCTGATTTCCACGAGGGCATGACTGCCGATATCGGCCCGGCGACCCTGACTGAGCAGGAGATCATCGAGTTCGCGCGACATTATGACCCACAGTGGTTTCATACCGACCCGGACCGGGCGGCAAACGGCTGGCACGGAGGGCTGATCGCCAGTGGCTGGCATACCTGCAGCCTTGCGATGCGCCTGACGGTCGACAATTTTCTGCAGGATTCGGACTCCTTCGGATCCCCCGGGCTTGTCTATCTGAAGTGGCTTGCTCCGGTGCGGCCGAACGATGTCCTGATGCTGCGGGCGACCGTCTTGGAAAAGCGGGTCTCAGCAAAAAATCCGCTGATCGGGGTCATGCGTTGGCGATGGCAGCTCCGCAACCAAGATCAGGTCGAGGTGCTGGACCTTGAGGCCACGACATTATTTGACCTCAAGGACAGCAGCACCTAAGCCATCGTGGCGAGTGCGGTATTAAAGGTTTGACTTGGTCGCATGATGGCCTCAATCTTTTTCTCGTCAACCTTGTAGTAGCCGCCGATGTCCACGGGCTTGCCCTGTACGGCATTGAGTTCGGCAACGATCTTTTGTTCCTGATCAGCCAGTGATTTGGCAAGGGCCGAAAACTGGCCAGCCAGTGCGCTGTCGTCGCGCTGGGCGGCGAGTTCCTGCGCCCAGTACATTGCCAGGTAGAACTGGCTGCCCCTGTTATCGAGCTCACCGGTTTTGGGGGATGGAGATTTCCGGTTGTCCAGCAGTCTGCCGGTGGCGGCATCAAGCGTCTTGGCCAGAATCTTTGCTTTGTTATTGCCGGTTTTGATTCCAAGCTCCTCGAGGCTGACCGCTAATGCAAGAAATTCACCGAGCGAGTCCCAGCGCAAATGGTTCTCTTCTGTGAGCTGCTGCACATGTTTGGGTGCGGAACCGCCTGCGCCCGTCTCGTACATACCGCCTCCGGCCATGAGGGGCACGATCGACAGCATTTTGGCGCTGGTGCCAAGCTCCATGATGGGGAATAGATCGGTCAGATAGTCTCGGAGAATATTTCCCGTGACAGAGATCGTATCGAATCCGCGTACGACCCTTTCGAGTGTGTAGCGCATCGCGCGGACCTGGGACATGATCTGGATATCTAGGCCCTCGGTGTCATGTTCCTTCAGATAGTTTTTGACTTTTTTGATCAGTTCATTTTCATGCGGCCGATAGGGGTCCAGCCAGAATACGGCAGGCATGCCGGAATTACGGCAACGGGTTACAGCGAGTTTGACCCAGTCGCGGATCGGGGCATCTTTCACCTGGCACATGCGCCAGATATCTCCCTCTTCGACATTCTGGGTCAGCAGTACTTCCCCGGTTTGAATATCAGTGATGTTGGCGATACCGTCTTCGGAGATCTCGTAGGTTTTATCGTGCGACCCATATTCCTCTGCCTGTTGGGCCATCAGGCCGACATTGGGAACCGTGCCCATCGTCCGTGGATCGAAAGCCCCATGCCACTTACAGAAATTGATCATCTCCTGATAGATCCGGGCAAAGGTGCTCTCCGGCATGACGGCCTTGACTTCCTTTAGCCGGCCGTCTGCACCATACATTTTTCCGCCGTTACGAATCATGGCGGGCATGGAGGCGTCAACGATCACATCGTTGGGTGAGTGGAAGTTGGTGATGCCTTTTGCGGAGTCCACCATCGCCAGCTCAGGACGATGCTCGTGGCAGGCATGCAGGTCTCTTTGGATCTCCTCCCGCTCGCGCTCTGGCAGGGTTGCAATCTTGTTGTAAAGATCCACCATGCCGTTATTGACGTTGACCCCAAGTTCTTTAAATGTCTTGGCGTGTTTTTCGAATGCTTCTTTGTAAAAAATCTTCACACAGTGGCCAAACACAATTGGATGTGACACTTTCATCATGGTGGCTTTAACGTGCAGAGAGAACATCACACCGGACTTGCGCGCGTCTTCGATCTCGCGTTCATAAAAGTCGCAGAGGGCCTTACGGCTCATGAACATGGAGTCAATGATTTCGCCTTCTTGCAGCTCGACTTTTGGTTTTAGAACAATCGCTTTTCCGCTTTTGGTAATCAATTCCATTTTGACCGTGCGTGCCCGGTCCAATGTCATGGATTTTTCACCGTGGTAGAAGTCTCCGGAGTGCATATGCGAGACGTGGGTGCGGGAGGCCTGCATCCACTCCGCCATGGCGTGGGGATTTTTCCGGGCGTATTCCTTCACGGCACGTGGGGCCCGTCGGTCTGAATTTCCCTCTCGCAATACTGGATTTACAGCTGAGCCAATACATTTGGCGTAGCGATCTCTAATGGCCTTTTCTTCGTCGTTCTTGGGGTCACTCGGGTAGTCGGGGATCTTGTAGCCCTTGGCCTGGAGTTCTTTAATGGCAGCGACCAATTGGGCGACGGTTGCGCTGATGTTGGGCAGCTTAATGATGTTGGCATCGGGCTGGAGGGTCTTTTTGCCGAGTTCTGCAAGGGTATCGGGCATCCGCTGCTCCGGCGAGAGGCACTCTGGGAAACTGCCGAGAACGCGTGCGGCGAGCGAGATGTCGGAGACTTCAACGCGCACACCGGCGGGCTTTGTAAAGCTGCGGATCACGGGCAGGAATGCATGGGTGGCCAGCATGGGGGCCTCGTCGGTCAGCGTGTAGATAATGGTCGGCTCTTGACTCATTCGGTTTCTCCTCTGATGTTGTCCCGGCCTGGATCTTCTGTTGTTTGATCGAGATTATCGCTGACACTGCCCTACCTTGCTGTCTCAGCCTGGCCTGCGTCGGAATTTCGGATCACGGGATGTGCTCGGAGCCTTGATCGCCCAGCGTTGGCGGTGGTTTTCCACGGGCCATGCGGGGCTGTGGACGGCCAGACCTGCCCGGGATGTTGTCCTGACCGGCCCGTCAGCCCCCATACTTGCCTTCTTTCATGTGGAGTTTTTTTGAAGAATCTTTCTTTATTGCGACACGCTACTGCGGTTAAAGACCCCCGCTTTGTTGATTTCGATCGTCCACTGGACCCGACCGGAGAGCGTGAAGTGATGCGGCTTGGGATGGCCCTTCGAGATCTTGGCGCTCACTTTGATCAGATTTTTTGCAGCCCTGCAGTCCGCACAGTCCGAACGGCAGCACTATTGCTTCAGGCCATGGATCATCCGACAGACGGGCGCGTGACGGTTGAGCGAGCCATGTACACCAGCTCAACCATGGTGTTGTTTCGAATGATTGGCCGGATCCCAGATGACCATGATCACGTGCTGTTGGTTGGCCACAATCCAGAATTTACGGAGCTCGCCAATCGACTCTCGATCGATGTCGGTGAGCTCGATCCCTGCACCTATGTCCGGTTTGAATTTGACGTCGACTCTTGGCTCAGCTTAGAGCACGCTACGCCGGTGAATGTCGCGATACTTCGTCCGCCGCATTAGCCTGAATCGCTCTGCCGCAGGCTCTCCATATCGATCACAAATCGATAGCGGACATCGTTACGATCGAGTCGTTCAAAGGCAGCATTAAGATCGGATATCGAAATCAGCTCGATGTCAGCGGTAATCTGGTGGGCTGCACTGAACTCCAGCATGTCTTGGGTCTCACGAATACTGCCAATCAGTGAGCCGGCGATTCGACGCCGCCGGAATAGCAGGTTAAAGACCTTAGGGCTTGCATGCGGCTCGGCGGGTGCCCCGACCAGTATCTGCGTGCCGTCGCGTTTAAGCAGTCGTAAATATGTATCCAGATTGTGAGAGGCGGATACTGTATTGAGCACGATGTCCAGGGCTCCCGAATACCGGGACATTGCTTTTTTATCGGTAGACAGGCAGGCCTCATGGGCGCCCAGATCGAGGGCATCAGAAAGTTTTGCTTCTGAGCTGGAGAAGAGCACGACATGGGCGCCCATTGCCGAGGCGAACTTCACCGCAAGATGGCCGAGACCGCCAAGGCCCACAATGCCCACTTTTTTGCCAGGGCCAGCGCCCCAGAGGCGCAGCGGAGAGTAGACGGTAATTCCCGCACACAGCAGCGGCGCGGCACCAGCGAGCTGATTCCGTGAATGGTGTACACGAAGCGCATATTTCGCCGGTACCACGATACGTTCTGAAAACCCGCCAAGGGTATGCGCAGTCTCATTAAGCGGACTGTTGAAGGTTCCCAGGAAACCTTGATCGCAATATTGCTCGAGCGACTCTTCGCAGGACGTACAAACCCCGCAGGAGCCGATGATGCATCCCACGCCAACGATCTCTCCTTCGCGAAAGCGGTCAACGCCTGCCCCAAGTCTGCCGATGCGACCGATAATTTCATGGCCGGGAACACAAGGAAACAGTGTTGACTCCCAGTCATCCTGGATGCTGTGGAGATCAGAGTGGCAGATCCCGCAGTACAGAATCTCGATTTCGATTTCGCCTGGACCCGGCGGCTGGCGGGTGATCCGATAGGGGACGAGCGGACCCTTGGCAGTCAGCGCGGCGTAGGCCTTCGTGTTGGGCATGACGCCATGGTATGCCAATGGACCGCCGGGCAAAAACGCGCCCCACTTGATGTGTGTCAAGAACTCTTGACACCCCTTGCGCTAACTTGGCAGGAGGTTATGAGGCGCCACGGTCGGCGCAAAGGAAACTCCCATGCGCGTTGTGCTGATTCATCCCAATTATCATTCCGGCGGCGCCGAGATCGCAGGCAATTGGCCTCCGGCTTGGGTCGCTTATCTGACAGGCTATCTGAAATCGGGCGGCTACACCGATATCACCTTCATCGATGCGATGACCCATAACCTCGATGAGGATACGGTCCGCGAGCGTCTGATCGCACTTGCGCCTGATGTGGTGGGTGCGACAGCCATTACCCCTGCCATCTACAAGGCAGAGCGAATTCTGCAGATCGCGAAAGAGGTTAATCCGCAGGTTGTAGCGGTACTCGGCGGCATTCATGCCACCTTCATGTATCCCCAGGTGCTGAAAGAGGCGCCCTGGATTGATGCGGTGGTCCGGGGGGAGGGCGAGCAGATATTTCTTAATCTCGTCACTGCGGTCGACAACGGCAGCTGGGCCAAGGATCGGGGGTCGGTCCGAGGGATTGCCTTTCTCAATCCAGATGGCAAGGTGGTCTCAACGCCGGCAGAGCCCACGATTGAGGATCTGGACAAGATACAGCCTGACTGGAGCATTCTCGATTGGGAGAAGTACATCTATATCCCGATGAATACCCGTGTGGCGATTCCAAATTTCGCACGTGGATGTCCGTTTACCTGCACCTTCTGCAGCCAGTGGAAATTCTGGCGTGACTATCGAATTCGTGACCCCAAGAAGGTGGTCGATGAGATTGAGAATCTGATCAAGAATCATGGCGTAGGATTTTTTATTCTTGCCGATGAAGAGCCGACGATTCATCGCAAGAAATTCATCCAGTTCTGCCAGGAACTTATTGATCGTGATCTTGGCATTCTTTGGGGCATCAATACACGGGTGACCGATATTCTGCGGGATGAGAAGCTGCTGCCCATGTTTCGCAGGGCGGGACTGATCCATGTGTCGCTTGGCACCGAGGCGGCCGCCCAGTTAAAGCTCGACCGTTTCAATAAAGAAACGACCATTGCCCAGAATAAAAAAGCGATACAGCTGCTGCGCGATGCCGGCATTGTGACCGAGGCACAGTTCATCGTGGGTCTGGAGAATGAGACCAAGGAAACCCTTGAGGAAACCTATCGAATGACTCTGGACTGGAACCCGGATATGGCGAACTGGGCCATGTATACACCGTGGCCATTTTCGGACTTGTTTCAAGAGCTCGGAGATAAGGTCGAGGTCTTTGATTTTGAAAAGTACAACTTCGTCACGCCGATTATGAAACCAGAGGCCATGGACCGCGGAGAGTTGCTGGATGGTGTGATGAGTAATTACCGACGATTTTTCATGCGCAAGACCTTTCTTCACTATCCCTGGACGCGCGATAAAACGCGGCGTCGATATCTGATGGGATGCCTGAAGGCATTTCTCAAGAGCAGCATGGAGCGTAAGTTCTATGACCTGGGGCGGGTTGGCTATTGGGGGCCGCAGAGCACCAAAAAGGTTGACTTTGCCTTCGATCCGTCGCGCACAATGGCTCCCGGATCTGAGAGTGTGGCCAGCGATGACGGCTGGGTCACGATGCATGGCCCGAAGATCGAGCATCGTCGGCGGCAGGGTGAGCTCAATGCGGCGATGGCCTGTGGTGGTGGCAATACGGAGCAGCTCAGTGACGCGGAGATGGATGCCGTGCTATCGGGCAAGCGGCTCGAAGAAGTTCGTCAAGAGCAGCCTGAGGCGTCTACGTCCTAAGCCTTGCAACTGACGAGACTGCTGACGTATTTTCGATGATGGCAAACCTGCTGTCTGCCCGGGATCGGATCGGACCCAATGCCATCATCCAGGTGATAGCGGCCATGACTGGCCGTTTCGACCAACGGGTCATGGAGCAATTTTTCGAGTCTATCGGGCTGTTGGGCTATGTGCGAGAGAGTCCACAAGACATGGTGCCTGAGCGGGACGTTGCCGTGCTGCAGCGGGCGCTATTCGATCAATGGGGTGATCTTCTTGCGCGCGATATTTCCCGAGAGGCGGGACGTCGTACCGGCGATTATCTGCTGAGGCACCGCATCCCGAATTTGGCGCAGCGTGCGTTGCGTATGCTTCCTGCGGCAATATCTGCTCGGCTACTACTCCGGGCTATTGGCCGACACGCCTGGACTTTTGCGGGAAGTGGTGTATTCACTATCCACGGCTCACCGCCCTTTGGATTTTCGATTCAGCACAATCCCCTGTGCAGCCGGATTCAGTCGGACCAGCCGGTCTGTGATTACTATGCCGCCACCTTTGAGCGGATTTTTCAAGCCATCGTGCATCCGTGTGCGCATGTGCGGGAACTGTCCTGCGAGGCTGTCGGCGCGCCGATCTGTAGTTTTGAAATATCGTGGCGTTGACCCTTCGCCTAGAGCCAGTGGCCGATGAATTGAAGCCGTTCTAAGGCATTGGTCTGCGCCAGTAGGGCAGCCTTTTCTGAGGCGGACAGTGGCAACAATTCCGCCCACCGATCGGCGACCCAGCCCGCGTCATCCATACGATAGGGGGGCCGCATTGGAAGCTGTGCCTCCAGCCCCTCGCGCTGTGCGCTGGCGATGAGTTCGCCGAGCCGGTCTGCAATGGGCTGTAAATTCTGCGGGATTGGGCTCTGTGGCACGGAGTCCAGTCGAGTGATTTCGCCGCTCCATAGGCCGTATGCCCCTCGTGCGTGGTCGCCGAGCCGAAAGCGGGCGATACCGACACAACTGACCGAGAGCACTGCAGGCTGGATCGTGTGCACCTCAAGCAGTCGCGCCGTGCAGCCAATGTCGTGCAGGGCCTCGATTTCCCCGGCCTTTTGTACCTCTTTTCCGGATGCGAGCGGGACGACGCCAAATTCAAGGTTTTCCTGCTGGCAGCGCCGGATGAGGTGCAGGTAACGCACCTCGAAAATAGTGAGCCGTAGCAGGCCCTCGGGATAGAGCGCAGAGGACAAGGGAAAGAGCGGGACACGATCGTTCGTCATGCGGGCTTCGGTTCCTTTGATAAAGTGGAAATTCTATGAGTAAAGCGTTCACAAAAGAGCCCGACGACGAGCAAGAAGAGGACAGCGATGTTCCTGCCGCAGGGCTGCCCTCAGGCGCACCGAATTACCTCACGCCATCAGGGTATGCCGCGCTGACCGCTGAGCTACAGCAGCTTCTCAAGATAGAGCGTCCGAAAACCGTGGAAATCGTTTCATGGGCGGCCTCCAATGGTGACCGGTCAGAAAATGGTGACTACATCTATGGCAAGCGCCGGCTGCGGGAGATCGACCGCCGACTTCGATTTCTGACCAAGCGGCTGGCCATCGCGCAGGTGGTGGATCCTGCGGCCCAGGCGGGCAATGACCAAGTGTTTTTTGGTGCAACTGTCTGTATCGAGGATGGGCATAGTGGGCCGCAGACCTATCGTATTGTCGGAGTGGATGAGACGCATCTTGGTGCGCATCACATTAGTTGGATCTCTCCGATGGCCCGGGCATTGATCAAGTCTCGGGAGGGGGATACGGTAACGGTGCAGAGTCCATCGGGCCCCCGGGAGGTTACCGTGATCTCGGTGCGATATACCGATGAGCCGCAACAGTCCGTAGGTTAACCGGCGTTTTAATTGAATAGAGCGAGGAGGTTGCATGACGACATTGACGGATGGATTGCCGATTCCGAAATCAATCAGTAGCCTGGTGCTATCGACGAATCGTGGGCAGGCTAGGCTGAGTGAATTTCTAGGGCATCAGCTGGTCATTTATTTTTATCCGAAAGATGACACACCGGGATGCACGGTTGAGGGCAAGGAATTTTCAGCACGCCATTCAGATTTTCTTTCCGCAGATACGCAGATTATTGGTGTATCGCGCGACAGTCTTGCCTCTCACGAGCGATTTATCGCAAAACATGGGCTCTCGATTATTCTGGCTGCGGATACTTCCGAGTCAATGTGCAAGGCATTCGGGGTGATCAAAGAAAAGAATATGTACGGCAAGAAGGTAATGGGCATTGAGCGGTCGACGTTTCTGCTCGATGCGCACGGCGTCTTGCGGCGCTCATGGCGTGGTGTCAAAGTGCCGGGGCATGTGGATGAGGTACTTGCCGTGGCGCGTGGCTAGCGGGAGATGGCGATGAATTGGCTCATCACCTTGGTGGATGCGGTGATTGTCTTGTCGCTGCTGGAGTTGGTGGGTTTTGGGTGGGCTTACAAGCGCTGGGGCCGGGGCGTGCCACCGCAAGAGATTCGCCTGAATCTCTGTTCGGGACTGGCATTGATGGGAGCATTGCGTGCCGCCTTATCGGCCGCCCATCCGATGATCATCATGGCGCTCCTGCTGGTCGCCGGGATTTTTCATGCCCTAGACATTCGGGTTCGGTGGCGGCGTTAAACTACGCGCCATGGCACTTGCTTTCCCGTTCTCCGCAATCGTTGGCCAGCAAGAGATGAAGCTGGCAATGTTGGTGACCACGATCGATCCGTCGATTGGTGGCGTTCTTGTGTTTGGTGATCGGGGTACCGGTAAGTCCACCGCCGTTCGGGCCCTGGCGGCGATTCTTCCCAAAATGAAGGCGGTGGTGGGCTGTCCATACGCCTGCGATCCGCAGGCCAGTCGCTCGGGCTGCGATCGATGTCCGACATTAAAAAAAGATCCCTCGCATATCAAAACCCATCAGGTGCCGGTTCCTGTGGTCGACCTTCCCCTTGGGGTCACCGAAGACCGGGTCGTGGGTGCCCTTGATTTAGAACGTGCGCTTACCGATGGGGTAAAGGTATTTGAGCCCGGCCTATTGGCGCGGGCCAATCGGGGATTTTTGTACATCGATGAGGTGAACTTGCTGGAAGACCACATTGTCGATTTGCTGATCGATGTCGCTGCCAGCGGAGAGAATGTGGTCGAACGCGAGGGGCTCAGCGTGCAGCATCCCGCCCGGTTTGTGCTCGTGGGCAGCGGCAATCCCGAGGAAGGCGAGCTTCGGCCGCAGCTGTTGGATCGCTTTGGTTTGTCGGTGGATGTACGCACCCCAAAGGAACTTGCCGACAGGATCGAGGTGGTCAAGCGTCGCGATGCCTTTGAGCGTGATCCGGAAGTATTCATCGAATCCTGGAAAAAAGAAGACAACAAGATCCGTCGCAAAATCGTCCAGGGCAGAGAGCATCTGGAGCAGGTGAAGGTACCTGATGAGATTCTCGAAATGGCATCTGCACTGTGCATGAAACTCGGTACTGATGGCCTGCGCGGAGAGCTCACGCTCATGCGCGCGGCCCGCGCCTTGGCCGCCCTTACGTCCGCCAAGGCGGTGGGCTGGGAGCAGCTGCGGCAGGTGGCTCCGATGGCGCTTCGCCATCGGCTGCGTCGTAATCCGTTGGACGATACGGCCTCCGGAGTTCGGGTGCAGCGTGCCATTGATGAATTGCTCCCTGCCTAACAAATCTCCTCTGGCATGAGGGCGCTTCGATGACCGAGGCAAGACAGCTCCCGAACGATGCACTGCACGACACCCTGCTTGCCGCAGAGTTGTTCGCGCGGGATCCGCTGCAGCTGGGCGGAATGGTGATTCGGGCACACGCCGGACCGGTGCGCAGTGCGTATCTCGATTTCATTAAGTCACGGCTCGCCCCGCGAGTAAGTCGCCGGCTACCCTTATCGATACAGGATGAACGTCTGCTCGGGGGGCTGGATCTGGCGGCTACGCTGAGTGCTGGGAGGCCTGTGTTAGCAAAGGGATTGCTCGCTGAGATCGATGGTGGAGTGCTGATTGTTCCGATGGCGGAGCGACTGTCTGCGGCTTTGTCGGCCCGATTGGCATCCGTCATGGACCGTGGTCAGATCGTGCTCGCCCGAGAAGGACTAACTGCGGAGATTCCGGCAGCCTTTGGGCTGCTGCTTCTGGACGAGAGCGCAGCAGAGGATGAGCGGGTTTCCGATGACCTTCTCGATCGGCTTGCGTTTCATGTAGATCTTCGGGAGGTCTCGTATCAGGCCCTGCAGGAGGGAATCGCATTTTTTCAGGATCAGGCTGCAGCGATTCGGCTAGCGATGCAAGATACCGATGAGATCAGTGATGACATCACACAGGCCCTCTGTGCAACTGCCATGGCACTTGGCATCGATTCCATTCGCGCGATGATTTTTGCGCGACGCGCCGCCGAATTGTCTGGCCGTCTGATGGGGCATCGTTTTACAGAGCGCGATGATGCCGAGCTGGCCGCACGGCTGGTGCTCTCTCCGCGGGCCACAATCATTCCGGAAATGGAGTCTGAGCAGAGTGACTCGGACAGTCCGCCGCCTGCCCCTCAAGAGGATGATTCGTCTTCGGAGTCAGAAGACATCTCCAGCTCTCTGGATGAAACGGCCGCACTGGATGACGTGGTGCTTGAATCTGCACGGGCGGCCATCCCCTCGGGCTTACTTGCCCAGCTCATGTCAGCACAACGGCCGTCGGGCCGTGGTGGGGGTTCAGGAAAATCAGGCAGTCTGAAAAAAAGTTCGCTGCGGGGTCGTCCGACAGGATCGCGTCCGGGGCTTGTTCGCCATGGCGCACGACTCAGTATTCTGGACACCCTGCGTGCGGCAGCACCCTGGCAACGGCTTCGGGCGGTAACGCCATTGGGCCATGCGGTCACGCGTCATGGTTTGCCTGGGCATCGGCCAGAGCAGAAAAAATTACGGATCCATCCAGACGATTTTCGAATCAGGCGATTCAAGGAGCGCACAGAGACCACCACCATTTTTGTTGTGGATGCTTCGGGGTCATCTGCAATGCATCGCCTTGCAGAGGCGAAGGGTGCGGTGGAGTTGTTGCTCGCTGATTGTTATGTGCGGCGTGATCAGGTTGCGGTCATTGCCTTTCGTCATCAGCAGGCGGAAGTAATTTTGCCGCCGACACGCTCTTTGGTCAGGGCCAAGCGAAGTCTTTCTGGACTTCCAGGTGGCGGCGGCACGCCGCTTGCCGCAGCGATTGAGTTGAGTCGACAGCTGGCCGAGAGTATTCGGCGTAAGGGTGATACCCCCGTTGTGGTGATGCTGACCGACGGCAAGGCGAACATCAGCCGGGAGGGCAAGCCAGGACGGGAGCAAGCCCGTTTGGACGCTGCCCAGGCAGCACGGAATTTTGCGCTCGCAGATCTATCGGCAATGGTGATCGATACATCGCCACAGCCCTCGGATGCGGCGAGAGTGCTTTCCCTTGAGATGCGTGCGCGCTATCTGCCCTTGCCCCATGCGGGCGCTGCGCAGGTCTCTCAGGCGGTCAAAGCGATCGTTTGAATGTAGCGGGCGGCCTCCGCGGGCCGTTCTTCATGCAGAAGATGTCCGCCATCCCAAGTGATAACGGATGCCTTTGAAAAGTAAGACTGAATCACCTCTTTGAGCGGCCCCTCTTTGACCCAGGTATCTTTTTTTCCGATCAGAAAACTAATGGGTACATCGAGAGAGCGGCCCTTGCTCAGAATGGCGGGAAGATCAGCGCCTGCCATGAATTCCATAGCACCTTGCACGTGGGATGCCTGCGTGAACAGATAGCGGTAGTGTCGGCGATGGGTCTCTGGAATTTTCGATCCTGTGGAGTCCAACAGCTGATCCACCATGCGGGTGTTGGCCGCGATGAAGGTCAACATTCCCGTCATCGGTGCCGAAGTCGCAATCGGGGAGATCATGGGCCCGAGCATCATGGTGTAGATCATGGGCGGCGGCACCAGTGATGGGTTCAGCCCAATCAGATGGGTGAGCTGAAGGCCATGCTTCGGCGTGGCGAATCTGGCGGCCCACTCCAGGGCAAGAGGTGCCCCTGCCGAGTGGCCCACGATGACGAGTTTTCCTGCCATCTGAAGGGTGTCGAGCAGGCCTTGCAATGCCTCAGCCATGCCCGGAAGGGTCATGGTGTGAGGACTGGCGCCTCGAGTGAAACCGTGGCCGGGAAGATCAATCGCGAGTACGCAGGCCGACGCGCGTAGCGGGGTGATCAGATCGGCCCAGGAGTGGGTCGCTGACCCTGTCCCATGCAAGAGCAAGAGTATGGTGTCGCTCGGCCCGACGCTGTCGTGGAATTGGATATGCCACCGAAGACCGGCCGCCTCAATCAGCTGGCTTGCCGCGGCGTAGGGCCAGTCTGCCGGCACAAGTCGTCGGGCAGCCTGAGAATCCCCTTTAAAGTGTCTATTGCAGTTGACATTCATAAGTGACAATATACCTAGACAACGTGTGGTTGTTGCGGTGTTTCATGGTCCGCACGCCCCGATCGACTCATTACAGGGAGGTTTCATGGCCTCGGCCCAATCCGCTCAACAGGCCCTCGAGGATGCGCTCGGCTCGGCGGTCGCCTTATCGGAGTCGCCGCATGGCCCGATGCTGCTCGCCCAGGCCACCCATCATGCCGTTTTTCCCGGCGGGGCAAGAATTCGGCCGCATCTCGCGCTGGCGGTTGCGGGAGCCTGCGGCCATGATGATCCGGAGCTGTCGATGGCCGCTGCGGTGGCGCTTGAGCTGCTGCACTGTGCCTCGCTCGTGCACGATGACCTGCCCTGTTTTGATGATGCTGATATTCGTCGGGGTCAGCCTTCAGTGCATAAAAAATTTGGTGAGCGTATTGCAGTTCTGACAGGCGATGGGCTCATTGTGCTTGCCTTCCAAGTGCTTGCAACAGTCAAGGCCCGTCATCCCGGACGCATTACCCAGGCGATTTCGGTCATCGCGCAGGCAACGGGTGCACCCGAAGGTATCGTTGCCGGTCAGGCCTGGGAGTGCGAATCGAAGGCAAACCTTCGTGACTATCAGCGTGCCAAAACGGGCGCGTTGTTTGCCGCCGCAACGGCATGCGGTGCGTTGACCTCTGGCGCGCATCCCGAGTCATGGCGCCCGCTGGGTGAATGGCTGGGAGAGGCCTATCAGGTTGCCGATGACATCCGTGATGTCATCGGGGACCCGGACGCGTTGGGAAAACCAACTGGTCAGGATGTCGCCCATGATCGCCAGAGTTCAGCCCGTGAGCTTGGCCTGTTGGGGGCCATACAGAATTTTGAGCTGCTGGTCGGGAAAGCCATTCGTGCGATTCCCTCCTGTCCTGGCGCTCCCGATCTGCGGGCCCTTGTGCTTGCGGAGTCTGCGCGACTCGTTCCGAAAGAAATTCTGGAGCGCGTCTAGTTGATTCTGAGTTGGCCTGATCTTCGCGACCGACTGCTCGCGAGCAAGGCATTTCATCGGTTCGCAGTTCGATTTCCCCTCACGCGATGGATTGCCCGCCGTCAGGCAAAAGCCTTATTTGATGTTGTCGCTGGCTTTGTGTATTCGCAGGTCCTGTATGCCTGCGTGCAGCTCAATATTTTTTCTACTTTGTCCAATGGGCCGATGTCTGTTCCGGATCTGGCAAAACGCTTTCGGCTCTCCGAGGATCGTACCGACCGCCTGATGCGCGCGGCGGAGTCGTTGCAGCTGGTGCAGTCGAGCCCTGGCGGATACTGGCGCCTTGGCATGCTCGGCGCCGTATTGGTGAATAACACGGCCATCACCGCACTCGTAACGCATCACGCTACGTTATATGCGGATCTGCGTGATCCTGTCGGACTGCTGCGCGGTGAGACCGACGCCAACCTGGCGCGCTATTGGCCTTATGCAGACGAGCATGCAGCATCCCCCACGCTACTGACGGAAGAAAAAGTTGCAGAGTACTCACGCCTGATGAGTGCGTCCCAGCCGCTCATCGCAGAAGAGATTCTGAGCATTTATCCATTCCATCGGCATCGTCATCTGATGGATATTGGAGGTGGGCAGGGCACGTTTCTGTTGGCGGTGGCAGCAGCCTTTCCTCAGCTCGACCTGACCTTGTTTGACCTTCCTGCGGTGGCCTCACTGGCGCAGAAAAATTTCTCTGCAGCGGGCATCGCAGATCGGGCGGCTGCGGTCGGAGGCAGCTTTTTTGAGACCCCTCTTCCGCAGGGTGCCGATGCGATCACGATCCTGCGGGTGCTGTACGACCACGATGACCATCGGGCGCTGGCGATTCTTCGGGCTGCGTATGCGGCGCTTCCGACCGGGGGCTCCCTCTTGGTGGCTGAGCCGATGTCGGAGACTCCGGGGGCAGAGTCAATGGGAAGTGCTTACTTCGGTTTTTATCTGCTGGCGATGGGTAAGGGAAGGTCGAGAAGCGCCAGCGTGCTGGCCGACATGATTCGCCAGGCGGGGTTTCGTGAGCCACGCCTTCAGCCCACTCGGCTACCCCTCCAGGTTGGCCTAATTGTCGCCAAAAAATAAGGGACATATCAATAGACCTCCTCAGAGGGGGCCTCGAATCAGAGGGTGGTCCTGCCTGACATCACCCAGGGTTTGTCGCGGGGTATTGACTTTGACAACCAGAAGCATACGATCAGTTTGTCAATTAAAATTGACAGTTATGAACGTAAGGCTAATCTGACAATGTCCCGCCCCGAATTTGCCCAGCAGTCCAAGGCAATAGTTCTGAAAAAGCCACTCGAGCTGGCCCTCAGTGCTGTCGATCTATCGCCCGCAGAAGAGGGAGACGTTGTCGTAGACATTTTATTTAGCGGAATCAGTACGGGTACCGAAAAATTATTGTGGTCGGGCCGCATGCCCGCCTTTCCGGGACTCGGATATCCATTGATCCCCGGCTATGAGTCGGTTGGCCGTGTCGTCCATGCGATGCCCAAGGCCACGCACCATGAGGGTGATTTTGTTTTCGTTCCTGGTGCGAAATGCTTCGGTGATATCCGCGGATTGTTTGGTGGTGCAGCCTCGCGGGTGATTGTTCCCTCGGCACGCGCGCTTGCGATTGATGAATCTCTTGGCGAGCGCGGCGTATTGCTCGCCCTGGCTGCTACTGCCCATCATGCATATCAGGGCAGGCCAGAGCATCAGCCTGATCTGATCGTGGGCCACGGCGTGCTGGGACGGCTTATCGCGCGTCTGGCAGTTGCCGCGGGCAGACGTCCCGTGGTCTGGGAGACCAATGCCGCGCGGCGTGCAGGCGCCCATGGCTACACCGTGGTCGACCCTGCGGACGACAGTCGGCGCAACTACGCCAGCATCTGTGATGTCAGCGGAGACCCGAGCATCCTGGATGCATTGATTGCACGCATGGCGCCTGGCGGAGAAATCGTTCTCGCAGGTTTTTACGAAGACCCGCTGTCGTTTAGTTTCCCTCCCGCATTTATGCGTGAGGCGCGAATTCGAATTGCCGCTCAGTGGCAGCCTCAGGACCTGAATGCGGTGAGGTCACTGGTGCAATCCGGCGCGCTGTCGCTCGACGGATTGATTACACACCGCAGCACTCCCCCCGATGCAGATGCAGCCTATCGCACTGCCTTTAATGATCCCGATTGTCTAAAGATGGTTCTCGACTGGAGCACGCTTCTATGAGCACGACCAAAGAAACTCAGATCATCGCGATCTACGGCAAGGGCGGTATTGGCAAGAGCTTCACCTTGGCCAATCTGTCTTACATGATGGCCCAGCAAGGCAAGAAGGTTTTGCTGATCGGCTGCGATCCAAAGAGCGATACGACTTCGTTATTGTTCGGCGGAAAGGCAACTCCGACCATTATCGAAACCTCTTCCAAAAAGAAACTTGCCGGTGAAGAAGTCACGATCAGTGATGTTTGTTTTAAGCGCGATGGTGTGTTTGCCATGGAACTTGGCGGCCCAGAAGTCGGCCGAGGTTGTGGCGGTCGCGGAATCATTCACGGTTTTGAAACCCTAGAAAAACTTGGATTCCATGAGTGGGGTTTTGACTATGTCTTGCTTGATTTTTTAGGTGACGTGGTCTGTGGCGGTTTTGGACTGCCCATCGCCCGGGACATGTGCCAGAAGGTCATCGTTGTGGCAAGCAATGACCTTCAATCGCTCTATGTCGCCAATAATGTCTGTTCAGCAGTTGAGTACTTCCGAAAGCTTGGCGGTAATGTAGGCGTCGCAGGCATGGTCATCAATAAAGATGACGGCACTGGCGAGGCCGCTGCCTTTGCAGAAAAGGTGGGGATTCCCGTGCTGGCCGCAATTCCTGCCCACGAGGATATCCGTCGCAAGAGTGCGAGCTATGAAATCGTCGGACGTCCTGGCACAACCTGGGGTCCACTGTTCGAGCAGCTTGGCACCAATGTTGCCGAGGCGCCGCCGATGCGTCCCGCCCCGCTCAGTCAGGATGACCTGCTCGGCCTGTTTGCCTCTGATGCAGTCGGCCGTGATGTTGTCCTTCAGCCAGCGACGCTGGCCGACATGATGGGTGTTGATGTTCCTGTCAAACAAACCCTTGAAGTGGTCTACGAGGAAGTCTGAGGGCGATCGATATGAATAAACCCATCGATATTCCCATCAAGGTCATTGCTGCCGATCCTGCATCGCCGGCGGCTGCGGCGGGCACCTGCGGAGCGCCCACAGAAATGGCATCGGCGGCCCGTCAGGCTGGCAAGAGCGAGACGCTGGATCGTTATGCGGCAGATTACCCGAAGGGACCCCACGACCAGCCGCAGAGCATGTGTCCTGCTTTTGGCTCACTACGCGTGGGTCTTCGGATGCGCCGAACGGCGACCATTTTGTCTGGCTCCGCATGCTGCGTTTATGGCCTGACATTCACATCGCATTTTTATGGTGCACGTCGCAGTGTTGGCTATGTGCCGTTTAACTCGGAGACCCTGGTCACCGGAAAGTTGTTCGAGGATATCCGCGATGCCGTCCATGCGCAGGCGGATCCCCAGCGACTGGATGCGATCGTTGTAATCAATCTATGTGTCCCAACGGCCAGTGGGGTGCCACTGCAGCTTCTGCCAAAAGAAATTAATGGTGTCCGCGTGATCGGTATTGATGTGCCGGGGTTTGGTGTGCCCACCCATGCCGAGGCCAAGGATGTCCTTTCGGGCGCCATGCTCCGATACGCCCGCGAAGAGATCATGGCGGGCCCGGTTCCAGCGCCAAAGAATCGGGTTGCGGATCGGCCAACAATTACGCTGCTGGGAGAAATGTTTCCCGCAGATCCAGTGGGCATCGGCATGATGCTTGCCCCGATGGGTCTTGCGGTTGGGCCGGTTGTGCCAGTGCGTGAATGGCGAGAGCTCTACACCGCTTTAGATTGCGCAGCGGTGAGCGCTATTCATCCGTTTTATACCGCCAGCATTCGTGAATTCGAGGCTGCAGGCAGGCCGATTGTGGGATCTGCCCCGGTCGGTTTTGAGGGGACCGAGTCCTGGCTTCAGTCGATTGGTCGGACGGCAGGCATTGCCCAGTCTTCGATCGATGCAGCAAAAAACGTAATTCTTCCAGCAATCCGCGCTGCGATTTCAAAGACACCGATTAAGGGCCGGATCACACTGAGTGGCTACGAGGGTTCTGAACTCCTGGTGGCGCGCTTATTGGTCGAGTCGGGTGCAGATCTTCGTTATGTAGGCACGGCCTGCCCGCGGACATCTTGGAGCGATACCGATCGTCAATGGCTAGAGTCAAATGGCGTACGGGTTCAGTACCGTGCCTCGCTTGAGCAGGATCTCGATGCCCTGCACGAGTTCGCTCCTGATCTCGCTATTGGTACGACACCAGTGGTCCAGGCAGCCAAGCAGGCCAGTATTCCTGCGCTGTACTTCACCAATCTGATTTCAGCCCGGCCATTAATGGGGCCTGCGGGCGCCGGATCATTGGCCCAAGTGATTAATGCGGCGATCGTCAACAAGTCCCGATTTGATCAGATGCACACCTTCTTTGAATCTGTCGGCGATGGTGATAACGCAGGTGTCTGGGAGGAAACTCCCAAGGCCCATCCGGAGTTTCGAGAGCATACGCGTCGTCAACTGGCCAAGCTCCAGAAGGCCCGTAAGTCTGAGGAGATGGGCTGATGTTTGTTATCGATCATGATCGGGCAGGTGGCTACTGGGGTGCCGTGTATGTCTTCACGGCTATCAAGGGGCTGCAGGTAGTGATTGACGGTCCGGTGGGTTGTGAGAATCTGCCGGTCACGTCGGTGCTGCACTACACCGACGCCCTGCCGCCGCATGAGCTGCCAATTGTCGTCACCGGACTCGCCGAGGAGCAGCTCGGCCGAGAGGGCACCGAGGGTGCGATGAAACGCGCCCATGCCACGCTGGACCCGGACCTACCGGCGGTGGTGGTGACGGGATCGATCGCCGAAATGATTGGTGGTGGTGTCACTCCAGAGGGCACCAACATCAAACGGTTCTTGCCTCGAACGATAGATGAAGATCAGTGGCAGTGCGCGGATCGCGCGATGCGTTGGCTGTGGACTGAGTACGGCATGAAAAAAGTGCCCGCGAGACGGCCGCGCAAAGAGGGTGAAAAACCACGTGTGAATATTATTGGGCCTGCCTATGGGACCTTTAATATGCCCAGCGATCTTGCTGAGATTCGTCGACTCGTCCAGGGTATTGGCGCCGAGGTGAACCTTGTATTTCCGCTGGGCGGTCACCTTGCAGATGTCTCTCGGCTCGTCGAGGCAGACGTCAATATTTGCATGTACAGGGAGTTCGGCCGCCTGCTCTGCGAGGCGCTGGATCGCCCCTATCTTCAGGCACCGATCGGTCTGCACAGCACAACCAAGTTCTTGAGAACACTAGGACAGCTGCTGGATCTGGATCCCGAACCGTTTATTGCCCAGCAAAAGCACACGACCATTAAGCCGATCTGGGATTTGTGGCGCTCGGTCACGCAGGATTTTTTTGGCACCGCCAGTTTCGCTGTCGTGGCCAATGACACCTATGCCCGTGGCATTCGTCATTACCTTGAAGACGAGCTTGGGCTGCCATGTAACTTTTCGATTTCCCGTAAGCCTGGGCAGAAGACAGACAGTGAACACATCCGCACGCTGTGTAAAGAGAAGTCGCCGCTCGTGATGTTTGGCAGCTATAACGAAAGAATGTATCTGGCGGAGACGGGGTCGCGGGCGACCTATATTCCAGCCTCATTTCCAGGCGCGATTATCCGTCGCCATACCGGCACTCCGTTTATGGGATACGCCGGTGCTACTTATCTGTTGCAGGAATTCTGTAACGCACTCTTTGATGCCTTATTTCACATCCTGCCACTTGGAACAGAACTCGATCGTGTAGACCCTACGCCTGCGCGGGCCAGTGAGTCCGGATCGGGTGCAATGCAATGGGCGGCTGATGCACAGGCCCTACTGGGTGAGTTTGTGCAGGCCGAGCCGATGCTGGTGCAGATCTCTGTGGCCAAGCGTTTGCGCGATCAGGCCGAGTTACTGGCGAAAAACGCCGGTACCCATCATGTCACGTCAGACGATGTCCGGCGTGCCCGCTATGTGATGAAACAAGGAGTAACGGCATGAGCACGTGCCAGTCCTTGTCATGCATCCACCTTATGTCGCAATGCTTTGTTGCGTCATCTCCGGCCACGGGGGGATTTCGTGGTAACGGCCGAAAGGCCAACTTACAGGAGAGATCCTATGAGTAATGGCAAGACGAGTCTTTCGGGACTCACCGACGAGGAAGCCCAAGAGTTTCACAAGTTTTACATTCAGGGCACCCTCGCGTTCACGGCGACCGCCGTCATCGCTCACGCACTCGTGTGGGCATGGCGCCCCTGGTTCCATTAATCCGTCCACTGACCTTTAGGGGAATGCTATGAATCAGATCACAGACGAAGTCCTTCACGAGTCGGTGAAAACTAACTCGATGACGTACTACAGCATTTTTGCTGTCAGTTTTATCGTCTTTCTGGCGATCGCCCTCGTCGCGCAGATGTTGTTTTTGCAATGGCGTTCCTGGTTCCCGGGGGCGGAAGGTGGCAAGACGTTAATTGGTGATGTGAAGGCTGCGGTTTACACCCTCATGTCTCAACTCACCTGATCAACTTATAGGAGATGGAACCATGTGGAGAATTTGGCGCCTGTTCGATCCGCTGCGAGCCCTTGTGGCCCAGGCGGTGTTTTTGTTCGGTCTAGCAGCAATGATTCATTTCATTTTGCTGTCCACCGAGCGTTTCAACTGGCTCGATGGCAAAAGCCAGGCCGAGATCAAGGCAGCGAAGCCTGCTGCAGTGTCCTCGCCGAAGTAATTGTTGTAGAGCAATGCAGGGGGTGCCCGTGTCGATCATGGGCCTTCCTGCACCTTAACGGAGAGATTTAAATGGCGATGCTCAGTTTCGAAAGAAAGTATCGTGTTCGCGGCGGTACCCTGGTCGGTGGTGACATGTTTGACTTCTGGGTCGGACCGTTTTACTGCGGCTTTTTTGGGCTCACGACCGTCTTTTTTGCGGCGCTTGGCACCGTCTTGATTCTGTGGGGAGCCTCGCAGGGGCCGACATGGAACCTTTGGCAGATTAATATCGCTCCGCCGGATCTTAGCTATGGACTGGGTCTGGCACCTCTTTTAAAGGGCGGGCTCTGGCAGCTGATCACCGTCTGTGCCCTGGGCGCGTTTGGCTCTTGGGCGCTGCGCGAAGTGGAGATCTGCCGCAAGCTGGGCATGGGCTATCACGTGCCGGTTGCGTTTTCGATGGCGATCTTTGCCTACTTCACCCTGGTGGTGATCCGGCCGGTGCTGATGGGCGCCTGGGGCCATGGATTTCCGTATGGAATCTTGAGCCACCTCGACTGGGTGTCGAACGTTGGCTATCAGTACCTGCACTTTCATTACAACCCCGCCCATATGCTGGCGATTACCTTGTTCTTTACGACATGCCTGGCACTGGCCATGCATGGCGGACTCATTCTCTCGGCGGCCAATCCAAAAAAAGGTGAGGTCGTTCGTACACCAGAGCATGAGGACACCTTCTTTCGAGATCTGATCGGCTACTCAGTGGGAACGCTGGGCATTCATCGATTGGGCATGTATCTGGCCATGGCTGCCGTATTTTTTAGTGCGGTCTGTATCGTGATCAGCGGCCCCTTCTGGACACGCGGCTGGCCAGAGTGGTGGAACTGGTGGCTCAACCTTCCGATCTGGTCTTAAGCCAAAGCGCAGGAGAAACAATATGGCTGACTATCAAAACTTATTTACCCAGGTTCAGGCGGTAACGCATCCGCACTCGGGCGTTGCAATCGATCCTCGGGATATGGGTGAACGCACCAAAAACCCATTCCTGTTGCACCTTGCGGGCCGTCTCGGCAATGCCCAGATTGGTCCCCTCTATCTGGGTCGGGTTGGCGTGGCATCGCTTTTTTGCTTCATTATTGCCTTCACGATCGTTGGCTGGAATATGCTAATTCAGGTCAACTACGATCCAATTCAGTTTGTTCGACAGTTGTTTTGGCTGTCTCTCGATCCACCAGCACCCGAGTATGGGTTGAAGCTTGCTCCGTTAAATCAGGGCGGATGGTGGAATATCGCAGGATTTTTCTTCACTGTTTCGATTCTGTTGTGGTGGGTGCGGGTCTATCGACGGGCGCGTGCACTGGGCCTCGGCACGCATATCGCCTGGGCCTTCGCAGCGGCGATCTGGCTCTATCTCGTCCTCGGATTTTTCCGCCCCCTACTGATGGGCAGCTGGTCAGAGGCGGTCCCCTTTGGCATCTTTTCCCATCTGGATTGGACTGCTGCATTCTCAATTCGCTATGGCAATCTGTTCTACAACCCATTTCATATGCTGTCGATCGCGTTTCTGTATGGGTCGGCACTGCTCTTCGCCATGCACGGTGCCACGATTTTGGCCGTGACCCGCTATGGCGGTGATCGTGAAGTTGAGCAGATCGTGGATCGCGGGTCTGCCTCAGAGCGCGCTGCCTTATTTTGGCGATGGACCATGGGGTTTAACGCCACCATGGAATCGATTCACCGTTGGGCATGGTGGTTTGCCGTGCTCTGCCCGTTGACCGGCGGTATTGGCATTCTTCTCACCGGCACGGTCGTGGACAACTGGTACCTGTGGGGAATTAAGCACGGCCTTGTGCCGCCTTATCCCGATATGTGGGGTGCGCCCACCGTTGACCCAAGTGTCATGCAAGGAGCGAAATAATGAATCTGAAACGATTGCAATGGCTCGCTGTGCTTGCGTTGACAGGGTTTTCGCTCTCGGGCTGCGAACGGCCACCTGTGGATTCTGTTCAGGTTGGTTTTCGTGGCACAGGCATGGAGCTTGTGTATAACCCTCGCACGCTAAGTGATCAGGCTGCTTTAAATACTGCCCCCCCGGCATTGCCGGAGGCCGATAAGAGCGGACCGCGGGCGGGCGCGGTTTACAAGAACGTTAAAGTACTTGGCAATCTGAGTGTGGGCGAGTTCAACCGCCTGATGGTTGGCTACACGCAGTGGGTTGCCCCGGAACAGGGCTGTGGCTATTGCCACAATTTGAATAACTTCGCGGATGATTCTCTGTACACCAAGGTCGTGGCCCGCCGGATGACAGAGATGACCATGCACCTGAATGCCACCTGGAAAAATCACGTCGCCGAAACAGGCGTTACGTGCCAGACCTGCCATCGTGGCCAGCCTGTGCCCGGGAAAATCTGGTTTAAACCGGACGAATCGAAGTTGGCCAAAGGGCTGCTCGGACAGCGAAACGGGCAGAACGCCCCAGCGCCGAGCGTTGCATACAGCTCCCTGCCGAATGATCCTTTTAGTGCGTATCTGGTGAAGGACAATCGGATCCGCCAGATTTCGCAGACCGCGCTGCCTCAGGGCATCAATGGCAACGGATCATCTACCCAGGCGACCGAGGCAACCTACGGGTTCATGATGCACATCTCTGATGCCTTGGGTGTGAATTGCGCCTTCTGTCATAACTCTCGTAACTTCTCGAACTGGGAAGAGAGTCCTCCGCAGCGAGCGACGGCCTGGCATGGGATTCGTATGGTCCGCGAACTGAATAACGAATTCATGACACCGCTGACCAAGACTTTTCCGCCCAATCGGCTTGGGCCTACGGGTGATGTTGCCAAAGTAAATTGTGCGACCTGCCATCAGGGTGCTTACAAACCCCTCTGGGGGGAGCAGATGGCCAAGTCCTGGCCTGAGCTCCGGGGCAATCCAGGCCGCGTGATCAAGACTGCATCAGGAGGGGCTGCGAAATAACTGCACGATATTAAAAAGGCCCTCCTCACCTAGAAGAGTGGTTTAGGGCGCGGTTCCCTCATCGCTGCCCCTTGCCTCCATTGCAGCGGTCTTCTCGGCGGTCGTCCCCCGCCATGGACCCAGGAGGCGAAGCCCGAAGGCTCCCCCCTTCGGGCTTTTTTTTGATCCAGTTGGTCTGCGCCGAAGGCGGCGGGCGTAGCCGCTCAGCCTGTTGATTTCGATCAACGTATTTTCTACTTGGTTTGACATACTCGGTCCAACCTAATTGCCGTTGAGATCGTCATGACCACCACCATTGAGAGCTTCGGTGTCGATGGGGCCCTGATCCGCAGGTTTGATCGGCCGGGCCCCCGTTACACCTCCTACCCAACCGCCGATCGGTTCCACGAGGGCTTTGATGCGCGGACACATGTGAAGTGGCTCGATCATCGGAATCGGATCGAATCGGACAAACCGTTGTCGCTGTATGTACACCTGCCATTTTGTGCATCCATTTGTTATTACTGTGCGTGTAATAAGGTCATCACAAAAGATCACAGCCGTTCTGGAAAATATCTTGACTATCTAGAAAAAGAAATCAAGCTTCAAACATCCTACCTGCCAAATAGTCGCCACATTACACAGATGCACTTTGGTGGCGGCACTCCCACATTTCTTAACCCTGCGGAACTCTCGCGGCTCATGCGGATGCTGCGGGACCACTTTGATTTTGATCCAAAAGGTGAATACGCAATTGAGATCGATCCTCGCAGTGCTGATGAAAAAGTAATTCACCTCTTGGCGGATCTCGGATTTAATCGCATGAGTATTGGTGTGCAGGACTTTGATCCGGCCGTTCAGCAGGCGATCCATCGGATCCAGCCCGAGTCCATGACGATGGCTACCCTGGCGACGGCACGCGCATGCGGGTTTAAATCCATCAATATGGACCTGATCTATGGCCTGCCGAAGCAGACTCCAGCGGGCTTCTCGCGTACCCTGGATCGCGTTCTGGAGGCGGCGCCGGACCGGCTTGCCCTGTATAGCTATGCCCATCTGCCCGAGCGGTTTAAGCCCCAGCGCCGTATTGATCCGGCCGACATGCCCTCTGCTGAAGCAAAGCTGGAGATCATGCTCATGGCGATGAATCGGATGCTCGATGCCGGCTATCAATTTGTCGGCATGGACCATTTCGCCTGTGTGGATGATGAGCTTGCCGTGGCCCAGCGCCGCGGCTCGCTGCATCGTAACTTTCAGGGTTACACCACCCAGGCCGAGTGCGATCTTTTGGCGCTGGGTGTCTCTTCGATCAGCAAGGTCGGTGCATCGTTTAGCCAGAATGTTAAGACGCTGGATGAATACTATGACTGCCTGGATCGCGGCGTGCTGCCAGTGGCCCGTGGTATTGAGCTCTCCAGTGATGATCTGATTCGACGCGACGTGATCATGGAGCTGATGTGCCAGGGCGATCTCTCCATGGAGGCCATCGGCCACAGCCATGGCGTGGTGTTCCAGGAATACTTTGCCAAGGAGCTGGTGCAGCTCAAGGAATCCTTTGAGCCGGAGGAGATGCTTTTGGTCTCAGTAGATCGGATTCAGATTACGCCGAAGGGCCGATTTTTCCTGCGGGGTATTGCGATGGTGTTTGATCGTTACTTTCAGTCGCAGATCAATCTGAATCGGTTCTCGAAACTGATTTAATCTTCGAGCCCGCTCAATCCCTGCGAGGGCTCACTCTCCAAGATATGCAGCACGAACCGCTGGGTCGTTGAGTAGCGTCTTCGCGTCGGCGCTGGTGGTGATCATCCCGGAGTCCATCACATAGCCACGATCGGCCGCCTGCAGGGCAAGACGCGCATTCTGCTCGACCAGCAAAATGGTGACTCCGTTGGCCGAAATATCGCGGATCACATCAAAAATCTTTTCGACCATCACCGGAGATAGTCCCATTGATGGTTCATCCAGCAGCAGCAGCGATGGGCGGGCCATAAGCGCGCGGGCCATGGCCAACATCTGCTGCTCGCCCCCCGATAATGTGCCAGCGAGCTGGGTAAGCCGCTCCTTCAGACGCGGAAAAAGCGCCAGCTGTGCGTCAATCGCATCCTGAATATCGGCGGCCGCCGTGTGCTCTTGGCGGTGATGTCGATCGAACAGGCAGTGGGCGCCCATCAGCAGATTCTCTCGAATGGTCATTCGAGTAAATACGCCTCGTCCTTCCGGCACCATCACCAGACCCCGAGCGGGGAGGGTGTAAGCGGGCGCGGCGGTGATCTCATCACCGTTAAAGAAAATCTGGCCCTCAGCAGTGCCAATCAGGCCCGTGATTGCCTTTAAGGTGGTGGTCTTACCTGCGCCGTTGGCACCGATCAGCGTGACCAGCTCACCGGGTCGCACAGAAAGGCTCACTCCCTTCACCGCCTGGATGCCGCCGTAACGGACTTTCAGATGTCGCAGCTCAAGTGCGAAGCCTTTTTGATGGTCAGCCATGGGTGGCCCCCGAACCCAGGTAGGCCTCGATCACCTTCGGATTACGTTGTACTTCGGCGGGAGAGCCCTCGGCGATCACCTTGCCGTAATCCAGAACAGTGACCCGGTCACATAGTCCCATGACCAGTTTGACGTCGTGTTCAATGATCAGAATCGTCTTGCCGTCTTGGCGGATTCTTTCTAAAGTCTCACGCAGCAGATTTTTTTCTGTGGCATTCATTCCGGCCGCAGGCTCGTCCAGGGCAAGGCATTGTGGCTCTGTCGCCAGAGCACGGGCGATCTCCAGGCGCCGTTGGTCTCCGTACGAGAGTGTCTTTGCGATTGAATCTGCATAGCGCGCAATGCCGAGATAATCCAGCAGCTCGCGCGCCTGTGCCCGGATCTGCCGCTCTCCTTGAATGAACGCTTTGCTGCGCAGTATTGCGCCAAATACGCCATGGTGCAGGCCATGCGTGCGCACATGCCGGCCCACCATCACGTTTTCAAGGGCGGTCATATCGGGAAATAGTCGAATATTCTGAAACGTTCGGGCGATTCCAGCCTCTGCAACTCGGTGGACAGCATTCGGGGAGTAGGTCTTGCCCTGCAGTTCAAAGCGGCCGCCATCCGGCGCGTATAGGCCGGTAATCACATTAAAAAACGTGGTCTTACCTGCGCCATTGGGGCCGATCAGACCATAGATCTGCCCTGACCCAATGCTGAGGCTGACACCATCTAACGCCACCAGCCCGCCAAACACTTTGCGGGCCTCGGTGACCTTTAGAAGTGGTGTGTTATTCATGTCGCTCGCCGTGCGGACAGTAGACCCGTTGGCCGGTAGAGCATGATCAGCACCATCGACAGGCCAAAGAGCAGCATCCTGACGGCTTCTGGCGCCAAGAGCTCGCTGCCAAAAATTGCCTCTTGTATAGGCTTTGCGACATAGCGCAGCGCCTCGGGGATCGCGTACAGCATTACTGCGCCCAGAATGACCCCGGGCACATAGCCCATGCCGCCGAGAACGACCATGGCCACGATGACGATGCTCTCCATCAGCACAAAACTCTCTGGGGATACAAATCCCTGAAATGCCGAGAACATTGCGCCTGATACGCCACCAAAAGATGCGCCCATTGCAAATGCAAGAAGCTTGACGTTACGGGTATTGATACCCATGGCTTTAGCGGCGATCTCATCTTCCCGAATGGCGATCCAGGCCCTGCCAATACGTGAGTCTTGCAGCCGTACCGTAATCACGATAACCAGCACGGTCAAAACAAGAAACAGATAGTAGTAAAGCTGTACCGATGGAATAGTCAGGCCAAAAAAATCTAGTGGCCGGGATAAATTAATTCCGGCGATCTCGATCGGATCGATTTTGCTTAACCCCTGCGGACCATTGGTGAGGTTGATGGGGGCGTTGAGATTATTCAAAAAAATCCGAATGATCTCGCCAAACCCCAGTGTCACAATCGCAAGGTAGTCGCCGCGCAGTTTGAGCGTCGGCGCCCCCAGAAGCACGCCAAAGATCGCCGCCAAGAGGGCTGATAAAGGAACGACCAGCCAGATCGAGTTATGCAGCCCATTGGGGAAGGTCTGCCGAATCCATTCAAACTGTTCAAAAAGATGCGGCGAGGCGAGCAGGCCGTACATATACGCACCTACGGCGTAAAAGGCGATGTAACCCAGATCGAGCAAGCCTGCGTAGCCCACAACAATATTGAGTCCAAGGGCCAGCATGATGTAGAGCATGGCGAAGGCCAGAATACGAATCCATGCATTGCCAGCAAGGCCAACGATAAACGGCAGAATCAGCAGGGCCGCACCGACTGCGAGTGCCGCCAGGATTGCATTACGGCGCGTCAGTGGTATGGACACATTCCCCCAGTGCACGCTGTTCTCCTCAGGCGCGGTCAGCCACGCGCTCACCCAGAAGACCGGATGGCCGAAAGATGAGCACCACTATTAATACGGCAAAGGCGAAGATATCTTGGTAGTGACTGCCCAGGAACCCTCCCGTGAGGTCACCGATATAGCCAGCGCCAAGTGCCTCAATAATCCCAAGCAGCAGGCCCCCGGCGACGGCACCGCCGAGATTTCCAATGCCGCCAAGCACTGCTGCAGTGAACGCTTTTAGTCCCAGAAGAAATCCCATCGTAAATTGTGCGATGTTGTAATTCATTGCGACCAGGACACCCGCAATCGCAGCCAGTGCGGCGCCCAGCATGAAGGTGGCGGTAATGATCCGGTCGGGGTTGACCCCCATCAGATTCGCGATACGGGGATTCTCCGAGACTGCCCGCATTGCGCGACCGAGCCGGGTCTTATTGACCAGCAACAGCAGCCCCGCCATGGACAGGCTCGCGACGACGAGAATGAGGAGTTGTTTGGGGGCCAGAAGGGCGCCGCCAATTTCAAATGGCGTGGTGGGCAAGAGGTCGGGATAGACCCGAGGATTCGGTGACCAGATGATCATCGCCATGGTCTGGAGCACGATCGAAATGCCGATCGCCGTGATCAGCGGGGCAAGGCGCGGCGAGTTGCGTAGCGGCCGATAGGCGATGCGTTCAATGGCTGCGGCAAGCAGCATGCATACCGGAATGGCGACGGCAGTGGCAATCATCAGTTGAAGCACGAGCGGCGTGGATGGTGCAATCATTTTGATGATCCCGAGGACCGTCAGCGATACCATCGCACCGATCATGAGTACATCGCCGTGCGCGAAATTAATCAGCTGCAAAATCCCATAGACCATGGTGTAGCCCAACGCCACCAGCGCATAGACGCTGCCAAGCACGAGCCCATTGATCAGCTGCTGGATCAGGGTATCCATGTGGGATCAGTTGTTAATAAAAAAGGAGAAGGCGGAAATCATCCGTCCTTCTCCCTGTGACGATTGAAATAAGACGTTATCCGTCGATTACTGAATGACTTTGAGTGACTCCCGCTTGCCATCTTTGTAGGTAAAGAGGGTCAGCGTTCCGCCCTTGATATCGCCTTTTTCATCAAAGGCGATTGGACCCGTTACGCCCTCGTACTGGATCTTGGCAAGCTCAGGAAGATATTTCTTCGGGTCGGTGGAATTGGCTTTTTTCATCGCCTCGACCATGACCATGACGGCATCGTAGACATAGGGCGAATAGAGGTTTACCTCAGCGCCCATTTCCTTTTTGAAGCGCTCTCTAAAGTCCGCCATCTTCTGCTCGTAGGGGCCAACCACACCACCTGCCTCTGCACAGAAGACACGGTTGTTGCCCAGCGCCTTGTCGGCCAGCTTGATCAGCTCGCCGGTGCAGATGCCATCACCACCCATAAATTTAGCGTTGATTTTGAGCTGGTCCATCTGACGCAGCATGGGTCCCCCTACGGCATCCATACCACCATAAAAGACGACATCGGGCTTCTTGGCACGAATTGCAGTAAGAATCGACATAAAGTCGGTGGCCTTGTCGGTGGTGAATTGGCGGTCGACAACTTTGCCGCCAGCCGCCTCGACGCCTTTGACAAACTCATCGGCTACGCCCTGGCCGTAGGCAGTGCGGTCATCAATCACGGCAATGCTCTTGGCTTTGAGCTCGTTGACCGCATATTTTCCAAGCACGCCACCAAGGGTTGCATCGTTCGCAACTACGCGGAATGCAGTTTTGAATCCTTGCTGGGTGTATTTGGGGTTGGTCGCTGATGGCGAGATCTGGGGAATGCCTGCATCACTGTAGATTTTCGACGCTGGGATGGTGGTACCCGAGTTCAGGTGGCCAATCACCCCCGCGACCTTGGCATCGACGAGTTTTTGTGCGGCGGCAGTTCCCTGTTTGGGATCGGCGCCATCATCTTCAGAGATCAGCGAGAACACCACTTTTTTGCCATCGATCTTGATCTCGGCTTTATTGAGTTCGGCAATGGCCATCTTTGCACCGGCCTCGTTATCTTTACCAAGGTGGGCAATCGAGCCGGTCAGAGGACCAACATGGCCAATTTTTACGGAAGCGTCTTTTGGGGCGCATCCGGCGGCAACTGCCACGGCAATGACAGCAGCGCTGGTCAACAGTGCTTTTTTGGCGGCGGGGCCTTTGATGAGGGTTGCGATCATGCAATTCTCCACAGGGTGACAATGAATGGGATTTTCGGCAGCGGGTGCCGGCAGGAAAACAGGCAGTAGTGTACGGATTTTCCGGCCCCGCTTTGCGAGACAACCGTAAAAACACCTAAACTTCATGGAATGGTCGGTCACCGCCTCTAGACATGAAAACCAGCCTTTTTCGATCCTCCTCAGGGGACTTGCGTATCCAGATCGCCGTGGGGGTGGTCTGGGTGATGGTGGTGTCACTCATTGGCCAGCGGCTGACGGATCTGGGCCCCTGGTATCAGGCCTTGAAACAGCCCGCCTGGAAGCCCCCCGACTGGGCCTTCGGGGTGATCTGGACGTCTGTCTTTGTGCTGATCGTGACCGCCGGGGTCATCGCATGGCGTCGGACGCGGACGGCTCGCCAGCGTCGGGTCTTCATCGGTTTATTTATTCTGAACAGTGCACTGCACATCACCTGGAGCGGACTTTTTTTCGCGCTGAAGCGCCCTGACTGGGCCATGCTGGAGCTGATTTTTCTCTGGCTATCGATCGCAGCAATCATGGCCGTGTTTTGGAAATGGTCTCGGCTGGCCTTCCTCTTGCTGGTGCCCTACATCACATGGGTGACGATCGCGGGGTTTTTAAATTTCGCAAATGTCGAGCTCAATGGCCCGTTTGGGCAGGCATCCGCGGAGCGTCCATCGGCAGGACAATTGAATTAGACTAAGGATGCCTGCAGTCCGCTTGGGCCTATTTCTTTGAACCAATGCGATTGCGCCAGGGCTTGAAAATTGTCCGGCAGGCGAGAGTCGTCTCACCGCATTCGACCCCAGAGCCGGTCTGATCTCGCCCACCTGAACCCTCGGTTCAGGAATGCCGCCCGGGTGGTCTGCAGGCGCCTTTGCCCTACTGGGCCTTCGCGATTCCGAGCAAGTGCGCCATGTCTTTGAAAAAGATGCGCACATGGGCCATCGGTTTTTTTCGAACGAGCTTCTTATTCATGTAGGCCTCAAACGTCAGGGTCTGAACATCTTTGTCCTCGCAGATCTTGACGAATTTTTCCCGACGTTTGTCACTGGAGTACCAAAAGTACTGCAGTAGACCGAGCACCCAGAACACCCTGCCGTGGTCCTTCATGAAACGCTTGCGTGCAAGGGAGAGGCAGCTTGCCTGCCCGGTGGTCAGGAAGGCCTCGACCGCCTCTGCCGCGAATCGACCGCCTGCCATGGCGTAGTAGATTCCCTCGCCAGACGCAGGTGCAACCACGCCGGCGGCGTCTCCGGCCAACACCACATTTTTACCGTTATCCCAGAATTTAAGCGGTTTCAGAGGAATGGGCGCGCCCTCACGTCGAAGGGTCTCCGCGCCCTCAAGCCCCGCTGCTGTCCGCACTAAAGCGGTCGCCCCCCGCAGTGAAAATCCTTTGACTGCGCTACCGACGCCGATGCTGGCGGTTTTTCCGTGAGGAAAGACCCAGCCGTAAAAGTCGGGAGACATCCTGCCGTTGTAGTAAACGTCACAGCGCGAGGCCTCGTAGTCGTTTGGCGGCTGATCAGGTGTGCGAACAATCTCGTGATAGGCCGACACATACTTGGTCTTTTCAGCCTCTCGGATATTTTGTCGGGCGACCTCCGACTTCGCACCGTCTGCCCCAATTACTGCCCGGGCCTGTGCAGTCGCCGCGAATGAAGACGTATCGCCCGCCTCGCGGCGGCCGTGATAATGGATTCGCACCGTGCCATCATCGAGTTGTTCGAGATGATCAAAGCTGCCGATGCGGCGGGTCGCCCCATGGGATGCCGCACGTTCACGAAGCCATTCGTCAAACGCGCATCGATCGACGAGTCCAACATAGCCGTTATCGATGGGTATATCCACCTTGTGATTGGTTGGCGAAATCATGCGGGCTTTGGTCGCCTTGGCCACCAGCATGGACTCTGGAATCTGAAAGTCCCGCATCGCCCGCGGGGGGATTGCGCCGCCGCAGGGTTTGATGCGTCCGGCTCGATCAAGCAGAAGCACTTTGAAGCCTTTGGCCGCAAGGTCATCTGCCGCGGTGGCGCCTGCGGGGCCGCCGCCGATAACAGCAACGTCGAATAGGGTGGGGGATTCATGCGAGTTCATGACGTTCCTTCCGTTTCCAATCGGCGGCCGTCCCCGCCGTACTGCGTTGTCCGAGGTGTTGGTCCAGATCTGAATCGATTCCTAAAGCAAGCCGGGCGGCAATTAAAAAAAGTACGGCCTCGGCCAGAAACACGGCGCCGTATGCAAGGCCTGGTTCACGGATGAGCTGCCGCGTCAGATCGCTTGCGGCGGCTCCGATCAGTCCGCCTGCGCCAAATGCAATTGCCTGGGCCGCGCCCCAAAGACCAACGCGCGTGCCCTCGCGATGTCCTCTGCCCTCGCCTGCAAGGCGCATCATGGAAGCAATCGCTGCGATCGAGAAAGCACCATTAAAGAGGCCAAGAGCAAACACATTGAGTTTCAGCGGATAGTCCCCGCCGAGGGCGCCAGCCGCGACAAGGCTTAACAGGGCAAGCGCAGAGGCAATGCAGCCGCCCACGGTCCAGCTGCGCAGTGATCCCAATTGCAGGCCGATCAGTCGTGCGCCAAATCGGCCGCATGCCAGGGCACACAGCACCATGCCGCAGAGCACACCGGCGTGCTGCAGTCCGGATAGTTTGGTGGTCTCACCTGGCGTGAGCTTAAATACGATGCCGGCAAATGGCTCAAGAATGAGGTCCTGTGCGGAAAACGCCAGCATGGATACCAATACAAACACGGTGAACTGACGCGCGGATCGCTCCGACCAGACCTCCTGCAGGGCCTGGCGAAACGGGATCCGCTGGGCGCCTTCATCATCTGGCGCTGCATTGATCGAGCCTGCCTGCCCCTCCAGCCGTGTGAGTGCGATCACGGTGATGAAGACGGCGGCGATCGATACAGCGAGCGCAATCAGGAGCAGTCGCTCATGTGAGTAGGGATCGAGCATGTGGCCAGCAAGTCCTGCAGTAATGGCCAATCCCATGATCATCATCAGCCATACGATCGTGGCCGCAGCTGCGCGTCGATGATCCTCTACGCGCTTTGCCAGCAGCACGAGCACTGATGTTCCAGACGCGCTCACACCAAGGCCGATCATGAAAAAAGCACAGACGGCGAGCAAGGATCCAACGGCGAAGCTGGTGTCCATGAGTGTCGTGGCGGTGGCGGCCAGCACGCCACCAGTGGCCAGCACAGACATTCCACCAATGATCCAAGGGGTGCAGCGCCCCATCATGTCGGAGCCATAGCCCATACGTGGCCGTAGCATTTGGACTGCATAGTGCAGGGCCACCAGCAGGCCGGGGAGTAAGGCCGGCAGGGCGAGCTCGACGACCATGACCCGATTCAGTGTTGACGTGGTAAGCACGACAATCGCGCCGAGACTGAACTGGGCAAGACCCAGACGAAAAATTGCGAACCAGCCAAATGGGGTGATCCGTGGGCGGCTTCCCGACAGGCCTATGGCGGCGGCGGTCCCGGTCACAGGCCGCCCCGAAGCGCAAACGCGCTCACCATCATGCCGGTGACATAGATGGGTACGCCGAATCCGCTGTAAAAAAGCGCCCGCTCCACTGGCCGTCGCGTAAACCAGACCATCATAAGAATCTGGGCACCCAACAGCAGCGAGACTGTGAGCGCATGGAGTGGGGTCTGCCAACTGAAGAGCAGTCCAATGACCACCAGTTGCGGTAGCGCCATGGTCCAGCTGGCCACGACCGCTGCCCGTCGTTCGCCGAGCTGAACGGGCAGGGACCTGACGCCCATCTGACGATCGCCATGGACGGACTTAAAGTCGTTCAAGGTCATGATGCCGTGGGCACCGATGCCGTACAGCAGTGCCAGGGCGATCGATGATGATGCGGGCATCACGCCGCCCATCATGACCGCTGAGCCGGTGATCCAGGCGAGGGACTCGTAGCTCAGACCACAGGCTGCATTGCCCAGCCACCCGTTTTCTTTCAGCCGAAAGGGCGGCATGCTGTAGGCCCACGCCAGCAACAGGGCCAGAACGGTAGCCGCAAATCCCCATTGGCCGAGACCAGTCGCAATAATTAGGGACATAACAGTCCAAATCACGGCAACAATCAGGCCCCAGCGTCCTGGAATCCGTCCGCTCGGGATAGGGCGGTTGGGCTCATTGATTGCATCGACATGCCGATCAAACCAGTCATTGACCGCCTGACTGCTCGCGCACACGAGTGGCCCGGTTACCAAAAGACCCGTCAGAATTAGTACCCAGTGTGAGGATAGCGCCACATCTGAGGCAATTACGCCGCAAGTAAACGCCCACATCGGTGGAAACCATGTGATTGGTTTTAACAGCTCCGCTACGGCCAATGGATCGGGGATCGGTCGGGTCGTAACGGATTGATTCATCGAGACATTTTCTGCTCCACCGATTTAACCGTCAACTAAAACTTACACATACAATGTCCACGTGAAAAGCCCATTTCCCCCGCCTTCTCCGCCGCATGCGATCGTAATCGGGAGCGGTTTTGGCGGTCTCGCGGCAGCCGTGCGACTCGGGGCAAAGGGGTACCGAGTGACCGTGCTTGAAAAGCTCGATGCCCCCGGGGGGCGGGCCTATGTCCATCGGCGTGGTGGTCATGTGTTTGATGCCGGTCCGACCATCATCACGGCCCCGTTTTTGTTGGAAGAGCTCTGGACGCTCTGCGGCCGCAGGCTGTCCGATGACATCACGCTCAAGCCGTTGGATCCGTTTTATCGCATACGGTTTGATGATGGCAGCTGGTTTGACTACTCCGGCGACCCGGAGGCCATGCGCCAAGAAGTTGCACGATTCTCACCTCAGGATCTCGATGGCTACGACGCATTTTTCCGAGAGGCTGAGAAATGTTACCGGCTGGGCTTTGAGCGGTTAGCGACAATCTCCTTTCAGAGTTTTTCTGACCTGATCGCCGTACTGCCGGATTTCATGCGGATGGGTGCGTGGAAGACGATCTATAGCCGGGTTGCCGGATTTATTCGTGACCCGAAGCTGCGCATGGTGTTCAGTTTTCACCCCCTGCTGATTGGCGGCAATCCATTCTCGGTGACTTGCGCCTATACCCTGATCAATGCGCTGGAGCGAAAGCATGGTGTGCATTGGGCCATCGGCGGCACCGGCGCACTGATCACGGGTTTGGTCGGCCTGGTCAAAGGCCAGGGCAACGAGGTCCACTGTAACGCCGAGGTCAAGGAGATCATTGTGCGAGACGGCCGAGCCTGTGGTGTGCGTCTTGCAGACGACCGTCTCATGGAGTCCGACATCGTGGTGTCCAATGCGGACACAGCCTGGACCTATCGCTATCTGGTGCCCGCCCGACATCGTCGACACTGGACGGACAGCAAAATTGAGCGAACCCGTTTTTCGATGAGCTTATTTGTTTGGTATTTCGGCACGCGCCGGCGATATTCAGACATTCCCCATCACATGATCCTCATGGGCCCACGCTATCGGGCCTTACTCACAGATATTTTTAAGCGTAAAAAACTGGCGGATGATTTCAGTCTCTATCTGCATCGGCCGAGCGCGAGTGACCCGACCATGGCGCCAGAGGGCCATGACACCTTTTATGTGCTTTCTCCGGTGCCGCATCTTGAAAGCGGGGTGGACTGGGCTTGCGCGGCCGAGCCTTATCGAAAAAAGATTGCGGCCTATCTGCATGGTTCGGTGATGCCTGGCTTTGAGGACCACCTCACCGAGTCGTTTGTCACAACCCCGATCGATTTTCAGAATCGACTGTTGTCTTTTCGTGGTGCGGCCTTCGGGCCAGAGCCGGTGCTGACGCAGAGTGCCTGGTTTAGGCCACACAACCGCAGTGAAGATATCGATGGGCTTTTTATGGTCGGTGCAAGCACCCATCCCGGGGCTGGCGTTCCGGGTGTGATCGCCTCGGCGAAGGCGCTTGAGTCCGTGATTCCTGACCCCAGTACATTGCGGCGGGCCAATGCATAAGATGTTATCGCCTGACTCCCCAGAGGTGCTCGCCAGCTGCGAACGTCTGATGCGGTCTGGGTCACATTCATTTTTCGCAGCATCACGAATTCTGCCCCGGCGCTTTCGGCATGCCGCCGCCGCCGTGTATGCGTTTTGTCGGCTCGCTGATGATGCCGTTGATGAAATGCCCCACGGAGCGTCGATCGATGCGGTGATGGGCTATCTGCGAGAGCGTTGTGATGCCATCTATCGTGGCGAACCGTTTGCCATTGATGCGGACATTGCATTTAGCGGGATTGCGCATGCGTACGGCATTCCTAAGGCGATTCCTCTGGCGCTGCTTGAGGGATTCCAATGGGATGCGGTTGGTCGTCAGTACAACACACTCGAAGAATTGCACGATTACGCGGCGCGGGTGGCCGGGACGGTTGGCGCGATGATGACCCTGATCATGGGGGGGCGGTCTACCCAGACGGTGGCCCGGGCATGTGAGCTCGGGGTGGCGATGCAGCTCACCAACATTGCCCGCGATGTCGGAGAGGATGCTGCCCGGGGAAGGATCTATCTGCCACTGACATGGCTGCGTGAAGAAGGCATTGATCCATCCGAGTTTCTGGCGCATCGCCGGCCGTCACCGGAAATTGCCCGGGTGGTGATGCGGCTTTTGCATGCAGCTGATCAGCTCTATCTTCGGGCAGAAACCGGGATTGCCTCCCTGCCGCGAGACTGCAGGCCGGCGATCATGGCGGCCCGATTAATTTATGCGGATATTGGCAGCGTCATTCGTGCCCGGGGCGGCAATGCGGTGGACCATCGGGCGGTGGTATTGATGCCCCGAAAGTGGTGGCTGATGGGCCGGGCGCTGCTCAGCTACATCATTGCGCCGCCCAAGGACTTCATGCTGCAACCCCTGAGCGCAGTAAGGTTTTTAATGGGTGCAGTACCTCCTGGGGAGCGGGATGCGGTGCAGCCGGATCTTCTTATTTCCACGATTGGCCTGTTGGAGCGTTTGGGCCATCGGAACCGTTCCCGTCGCGTCCAGAGTTAGGGTTAAGCAGACTAAATGCCGGCTGTTTAAGTCTTTACAATTCCGGCCTTACCCGCTTAAAGGAGTCTGCTCAATGAAGTTCAAAAGCCTCATGTCTCTGGCCGTATCTGGCGTAGCTCTGGTGGCCAGCTCGGCGTTTGCTTTTCCTGACCGTGAAATTAAGGTAGTAGTTCCGTTTACTGCCGGTGGACCCACCGATGTGGTTGCCCGGACCATGGCCGATGCGATGCGCAAGGCGCTCAATAGCCCGGTGGTGGTAGAAAACCTTGATGGCGCAGGTGGCACCCGTGGCCCCGCTGCGGTCGCCAAGGCAAAGCCAGATGGCCACACCGTTCTGATCCACCACATTGGCATGAGCACTGCGCCTGCGTTGTATCGCAAGCTTCCCTACAACCCGATGACGGATTTTGAGCATATCGGTCTGATCAACGAAGTGCCGATGACCTTTGTGGCGAGAAAAGATTTTCCCGCTGCAACCATGAAAGAGCTGATTCAGCTCGTCAAGAAGGAGCCACAGAAGTGGAACCTGGCAAATGCAGGCCTCGGCGCAGCATCGCATTTGTGCGGCATGTTGTTTCAGGTGGCCCTTGGTGCCGATCTCACTACCGTGCCCTATAAAGGCACCGGCCCCGCAATGACCGACCTGATGGGTGGGCAGGTGGACTTTATGTGCGACCAGACCACCAACACCACTGAGCGTATCAAGGCCGGTTCGGTAAAGGGCTATGCGGTAACGACCAAGGCCCGTCTGAAGACGGAAGGACTAAGCCAGTTACCAACGGCATCCGAGGCTGGACTCCCGAATTTTGAAGTGACGGTCTGGCACGGTATGTATGCCCCGAAGGGCACGCCGAAAGCCGCTCTGGATAAGCTAAATGCGGCATTGAATGCTGCCCTTAAAGATCCAGAAGTGATCAAGCGTTTCGAGGCCCTGGGCACCGGTCCGGTCACCGCCGATAAGGCAACTGCGGCCTACCACGCAAAGTTTTTGCAGTCACAGATTGATCTTTGGGGTCCAATCATCAAGAAGGCTGGCACCTTTGCTGACTGATCAAGCCACGCCTAAGAAAAACCGCGCATTGAGGCGCGGTTTTTTTTCGTCTGTATGTGGTCTGGACGATTCTTTAACTGCGTCGGGGCATTTTCCACGGCAGCATGAGTCGGGTGGACAGGGAGTCGAGGCGTGGAATGTTTAAGGTTTCATGCATCGAAATCACCTGCTCGCCGAGTAGGCTGGATTGGAGCACCGACCGCACATAAAAAGGGGTGTCTTCAAGGGTCTGAAGGACTGTGGCGGAGGCGCCGATGTCATTGCGGATGGACCGTCCGACACGCCACAGTGCCGGGGGGAGCGACTGGCGGGGCGGGGCGACGAATTCCTCTACGCTGCCATCCGAACGGAATCGCAAGGCGAGCAGCCGTTCAGCACCGCTGCGCTGTCGAATGTCGTAGAGCACCGCGACACTCTGATCTCGTAGGCCTGCCCGGGACCAGTCCCACTCTGTAAATCCGTCAATGACCGGTGACCGCCCCTCGTTGCTGTCGAGATAGGCATGGCCTTTCCATGACAGTGCGGGCGAGGAGAGATTGACTTCGACCCTCGCGCTCGGTGCAATCGGCCCCCAGTGATGATGCTGTTGGTCATCGAGGGCAGTAACGTAATGAAAGAGTTGATTTGGGTAGACCCGAACCACGCCCCGCACGGGCCGTGGGAGCGGCATCGCCCATTCGTTGATCTCAATTTCAAGTGCCTCGCCATTCCAGTGAAGACGGCTGGGTCCGATTTGAAACTGGCGGCTGTCGCGTGCAATCGCCTTTTGGCCGCGTTCGGTCATGGTCCATCGGCGTGCACCGCGTCCATAGAGCGCGACATTGATTGCACAGTGGTTCTCTGGATTGGTGTTTGGATCTTTCTTAAGTGCCCAGTAGTAATAAGGAGAGAAGACACTACCAACAAACGCGATGATGGTTAGGCCGAATGCGCCGTCGTCGCTGAGCGCGTCGATGTACCACCAGAGATAACCACCCGGCCGGACCGTCTGGTCAAACCGAGGTGACCCATCAGGGTTGCGGCCGCCAGTCGGCCTGACAATGCCGCCATCGGTACTCCCGGGCCCGGGTGCACCGATCCCCCCGCCAGGTATAGGCCCGGAATGGGGCTGCTGGCGCCAAGGCGCGAGAACACGCTCATCCAGCCGTGTGTCGCATGCCCATACAGGGCGCCACCCGTGCAAGGGAAACGCTGGTGAAACGTGGCGGGTGTGGTGACGATGGTGCTGCGCGGATCGTTGCGGATCGTCAGACCGCAATCCTGCATCAGTGCATAGGCTGCGTCGGTACATGCCTGGATCTCCGGGGGTTTAAAGTCGCGCCGGTCGCCAATTGCGGGCGCATTGATGAGCAGTAAAAGTCGCTCTGCCTCTCCTGCAAACGGGTCATCATCATGCCGATCTTGGGCACAGACATAGACCGTGGGAGGAATCGGCAGACACTGTCGATTGAAAATAGCATCAAATTCGGCAGCGTAATGGCGCGGAAAAAAAAGGTTGTGATAGGTGAGCGGAAATCCTGTGGTCGGGGCATGAATAGAGAGGGTGAGTGCGGACAACGAACGTTTCGTAAGATCATCTTTTGCCTTGCCAAAGGCCCGGCGGGCTGCACCTGGCTCCGACAGTGTGACATCCCCCTGACGCAGGGCCGCCACATCACCATTAAAGATAACGGCATCTGCGCTCAGGGCTTCGCCATCGGCGAGCACTACACCGCAGATACGGCCATCACGCATCGAGATCGATCGCACATCTGTCTGCGTCCGTATCGTGGCGCCATGGCGATTCATCAGGCGCCCGATGCTCTGGGCAAGTGCGGTCATGCCCCCCTCGATTGTCCAGACCCCCTGCATTTCAACATCGGCAATCAGCATGAGTGTAGCGGGCGCCTGTAATGGTGATGAGCCACAGTAGGTCGCATAACGTGAGAAGAGCTGGTGAAGTCGCGGATCTTTGAAGTGTTTATCCAGTGACTGCCAGAGCGTCTTGAATAGGCCAAGCCGCCAGAGTGTTTTAAGCCCGTGTACACCAAGGTCCTGATGCATTGACAAGAAGGTCGGCCGCTCCGCCCTGATCGCGGCGGCCTCAAGGGCCTGATAGGCAGCGCGTGCCTGCTCACAGAAATTGATAAATCGTGATGCCTCTGCGGATCCGGCAAAGCGGGAGACTGCAAGTGCAGACTGATGCAGGTCCGCATATAGATCAAGGCGTTCACTGGGGCCCCATGCGTGCCGTGCCAGTATATTTAGCGGGCGAATCTTGAGTTCATCTTCGAGCCGAGTACCTGCACAGGCCATGAGCCCATCAAATACCCAGCGCATTGTGAAAACGGTTGGCCCTGAATCGATTCCGAACCCTCGGATATCGCGTTGATGGAGTTTTCCTCCAATCGTCGGCCCGCGTTCCAACAGTGTGACGCGCAGGCCGGCTGCGGATAACTCAAGGGCACTGGCCAGACCGCCGATGCCGCCACCCACCACGATAACGTGATGGTCGGCCATCTAGCGAAACACCTTTCCTTTCCAGACGCCACGTGCAGCGATGGGCTGAAATCGGACGAACATCGATTCGGAGAAGTGGCCACCGCCCAGGGCTGCGCGAATCGCTTGGAGGTGGGCACCTGAGCGCGCGTAGTTGTTCATGGCCTCTGCACTCTCCCAGATGCTAAAGGTCGCCTGGCGCAGCAGCGGTGCTTCGCCGAGTCCCACAGCGATCAGGCAGCCTTCTGCCTGGCCCAGGGAGGTCTCCGCAGGCGGGGCATGTCGCCAGAAGTCCAGGGCTTTTGTGGGCCGTATCGAGGCGCGGGTCAGTGCGGCGATAGGCCCCTGTGTGGGCTCTCTACCTTGCAGTGTCATTGACTGGCCTGACCATGATCCCTTGCAGCTGTAGGCCAGTAGCTTGCAACTGAACAACTCGCGGGATCGGGATGTATATGCCTTCATTAGCCGAGAGCTGTTCAGGAATCGATCTGCATTGGCCTCGGTATCGAAAATGAGAAAGAGCCCTTGGCGCGTCGCGCTTGGACGAACGCCAAATCCTCCTTCGTGGCCGCTGCCAAGCACCTTTGTAAATCGCAGCCCTGGGGTGCCCAGCAGGGGAAGCCGTCCGAGCACAAAGCGGCTCCATGCCCAACCGATGAATGCAGGTTTAAATTCGACCAGAACAATGACTGCAAGCATGCAGCCAGTGTAATCGAATCACTTCTTGCCGCGGTCTGCGACCTCGCCGATACCGTAGCGTCGCAGCTTCACATAAAGGCTTTGACGGGAGAGTCCCAGCATCTCAGCGGCGGAGGCCCGATTGTCTCGGGTTAGTCGGAGCGCGGCTTCAATACAGAGTTTCTCAATCAGATCTGCGGTCTCTGCAACAATTTCCTGGAGCGGCACGCGTCCCACGAGTTCGACCAGCTGGTCTGCTGAGCGCGGCAGTTCACGCAGTGATGGCCGATCCGCCGATAGCCGCTGACCCACATCGCGAATGCTAAATCCGAGACAGGAGGTTGTTCCGGTCTTCACCGACACGCCGGAGATTTCGACGTTGAGTTCGGTGGCATTCGTACTGCGCAGCAGTGTTCCGAATAGTCGTACGGCGCCTCGTTGCTCAATGTTTGCGATGAGTACGTTGAGATCGACATCTGTTCTCCCCAGCCAGTCGCCCAGATTTCTTCCTTGAATCTGTTCTGCCTTTGACTGTTGGAGCATATTGACGAATGCACGATTGGCCGACAGGATTTTCCCATCAGGATCGGTAATCACGAAGCCATCGGGCGCATGCTCCAGAACGTCGAGCATCAGCGAACGTTTTGGAGAGATTTCAACACCAGAGTCGGCCAATACCATTGGCGATAGACGCACCAGGAACATCGTGCCGGTCTCTTGTCGGAAGAGTGACGCGGAGATCGACACCTCTTGGTTTTTGGCGAGCATCACGGTGCGCGCATCGGGGTGGCCTGACGCCCGCACACCCATGAGCATGTCGTTAAGCATGCTATGCGAGCCGCTTGGCAGAAGATCCTCGAGCGGTTTACTGAGCAGTTTCTTTGCCGGCTGGCCCAGAATTTTTGAGGCGGCTGGATTGGCCTCGAGCACCCGTTCTGTATTGGCATCCACAATCAGCACCGCCTCAGAGGCGAGCTCAAACAGCAGCCGGTAGCGCGTCTCCATGTGCCGCATGCGCAGGTAATCACGCTCCATCGCCTGGTGGGCTTCCACAAGGCGCTGCTGTAGCGAGGCCATATTGCGAAGATCCCGGCCGAATGCGACAAGCTCACCTGACGATCCCACCGGGACCACAGAGCAATACACAGGGATATCAGCTCCCTGAGATGATGGGTAGTTCACATGACGCCATCGTCCTGCGGTGCCTGCCGCGGCATCCGCGAGCATCTCCTCAATCTTGGGCCTGCTTTCGCTGGTCGCGACATCGATCCACGCCTGTCCGAGCCATGCCTGTCCTGCTGAGTCAATCGGCATCTGTTGGCTGCTGATGATCAGGTCCCGAATAATGCCCTTGGCATCAATGATCAAGGCAAGATCGGACGCGGCCGCCGCCAGTCGCAATGCAGTCGCGCTGTCGACGGACTTCAGGGGCTGGGCAGAGGGGGCTGATTTGGGCATGTGGATTTATGAGGCACGCTTGGCAGTGGCCAGCTGCTCGGCGATCTGGATCGCATGTTGCGCGTCGCCGGCGACAGCGTCGGCGCCATAGCTGCGCACGGCGTCTGCACTGATTGATACTGGTCCGCCAAGCATGATGCGCACGGATTTATTCTGTGAGGCGTCTCGGAGTGCGCTGACAATTTCTTTTACAAAGGCCAATTGCGGCTCAGATCCAATCGAAATTCCAATGACATCAAACCACTGCTGCGACGCGTTGCGCACCAGATCCTCGCGTGTTGCCGCAGGCTCACCGCCGACACACCAGCCCGAGCGGCGGAAGAACTCAGCCACCATGAGAATGCCGAGGGTGTGTTGGGATCCGGGTATCGTGCAGAGCATGATCCTGCGCTGCCCGAGTGCTGGGGTCTCACGGTCTGTGTGAAATTCGGGGCTTAGGTCATACATGGCCTGCTGCATGCGCCACAGGCCGACGGTCACTTCGGTGAAATCGCAGGTGTCTTCGATCCACATGGTGCCGAGCCTGCGGGCAGCGGGAGCAATCAGACGCAGGTAGACGTTTTCCAGGGATGTTCCCCGGCCGCGAACCCCTTCAATAAATGCGAGGCAGGCGGCGGCGTCGCCGTGCATACTGATCGCTGCGAACCCAGCAATATCCTCATCCGTGATTACTGCGGATCCACTGGGGGAGCGCCCCGAGTCATCGCGATGGGCGGCCATCAGCCGGGGAATGATCTCGGCTTCGATCGTGTTTACCAACCACTCCATGCCGCTTTCCTCGACTGTTAGAGAATTCCTGGGATTTAGTGTAAGTGAGCACTCATTTTTCATCTGTCTTTGGCCCCTGTTTTGCCCAGCGCGCGATGCGGCCGATCTTGTCCCAAGGGTCACTATCCCGGGCTCAGACAGGCTTGTCAAAGACTATTGCAGTGATACGCCCGAAGCCTATATTTGTCAAGGACAATTGATGTCAAATAAAGTTGACAGTTAGTGGCCTGAGTTCTAGAGTGGTCTTGGGACAACACTCAATTCGGGAGCGGGTTTCCATTGACCGAGGCAAGACCACTTTACACCCCTGAGGAGCGCCGTCGCCGCGACCAGACGCCTTGGACGACCGTTCAGGGAATTCTTGCGCCTCTGCAATTTCTCGTCTTTTTCATCAGCACAATTCTGGTGATTCGTTTTTTATGGACGGGTCAGGGTGAGTGGGCAGCGACCGTCTCGATCGTGTTTAAGACATTTCTGCTCTACACCATCATGGTCACCGGCTGCATCTGGGAGAAGGTGGTGTTTGGCAAATACCTGTTTGCCCCTGCCTTTTTCTGGGAGGACGTCTTCAGCATGCTCGTGCTCGCCCTGCATACCGCCTATCTACTGGCGCTGATTGGGGGGCTGTTGCACGTCCATGGACTCATGCTGCTCGCCCTTGCGGCCTATCTTGCGTATGTGATCAATGCGACGCAGTTTCTGCTGAAGCTACGCGCAGCCCGCCTGCAGCAGTCGCGCGAGGCGCTGCCCGGGGGGCTGGCCGCATGAACAAGCGCTTTATGCTGCGTCCGGTGAAGACCGAGCTTCCCTCATCGGGGGGCTGCACCGATGCACCCGTCTTAAGGGAGCGCGGCCAGCGAGAGGTCTTCTGCGGGCTGACGGGCATTATCTGGATGCACCGAAAGATTCAGGATGCATTTTTCCTGGTTGTCGGTTCGCGCACCTGTGCCCACCTGGTCCAGTCGGCCGCCGGGGTCATGATCTTTGCAGAGCCACGTTTTGCAACCGCCATCATCGATGACCGTGATCTTGCGGGGCTCGCAGACGCCAACGATGAATTAGATGCTGTGGTCACTCGGCTTTTGGAGCGTCGACCAGATATTCGGATGCTTTTTCTCGTGGGATCATGCCCGTCGGAGGTCATCAAACTTGACCTCTCGCGGGCATCAGAGCGTCTTTCCGAAAGATTTGCACCGCGCGTGCGTGTGGTGAATTACTCCGGCAGCGGCATTGAGACCACCTTCACCCAGGGAGAAGATGCCTGCCTCGCTGCCTTGGTACCCATGTTGCCATCTGCAATTGCACAACAGGCGCCGGAGCTCATGGTGGTGGGAACACTGGCCGATGTCGTCGAGGATCAATTCAATCGGCTCTTCGGCCTGCTCGGTGTGGGGCCAGTGGTGTTTCTTCCTGCGCGTCGGTCCTCAGAACTCCCCTGCGTCGGACCCAACACCCGGTTTATCCTCGCCCAGCCATTTCTTGGTGATACAGCCCGCGCCCTTGAGGCCCGCGGTGCGCAACGGATCGCCGCGCCCTTTCCGTTTGGAGTGGAGGGCACCACGCTATGGCTGTCTGCGATCGCCGAGGCCTGGGGCGTGGATGCAGATCATTTTGAGCAAACGGTCACACCCGCCCGCGAGCGTGCGTCTCAGGCCCTGGCCCGACAGCGTGAGCGGATGCAGGGTAAGTCGGTGTTCTTTTTTCCGGACTCGCAGCTCGAGATACCGCTGGCGAGATTCCTCTCGCGGGAGCTGGGCATGCGTCTGACAGAGATTGGCTCACCTTATCTCCACCGTCAGCATCTGGCCCATGAGCTGGCCATGCTTCCAGCAGGTACCCAGCTCTCAGAGGGCCAGGATGTCGAACGGCAGCTGGATCGATGCCGGGCCATTGCGCCGGACCTTGTGGTGTGCGGGCTTGGGCTGGCCAATCCGCTGGAGCAAGAAGGCTTCGCCACCAAGTGGTCGATTGAATTGGTCTTTAGTCCGATTCATGGCTATGACCAGGCGGCTGATCTTGCGGAGCTGTTCGAGCGGCCGATGCGCCGGCGCGCCTTGATTGCTCAGCAGGCGGCCTAGGGGAGACGCACGTGAAGCTGACACTCTGGACTTACGAGGGACCGCCACATGTCGGTGCGATGCGCGTGGCAACCGCCATGCGGGATGTGCACTATGTGCTGCACGCGCCGCAGGGTGATACCTATGCAGATCTGTTGTTCACCATGATTGAGCGCCTGCCACGTCGGCCGCCGGTCACGTACACCACCTTTCAGGCCAGAGACCTCGGTAAAGACACTGCAGAACTCTTTCAGCAGGCGGTCCGGTCTGCCTATGATCGATTTAAACCGGCGGCAATGTTGGTCGGTGCCTCATGCACGGCAGAGCTAATCCAAGACGATCCTGCCGGACTTGCAGCATCGATGCACCTGCCGGTGCCTATCGTGCCGCTTGAATTGCCCGCCTATCAGCGCAAAGAAAACTGGGGTGCGGCAGAGACCTTTTATCAGATCGTTCGGGCAATGTGCCAAGGAAAGACACCTGCACGTCGTGCATCGGTCCGTCCGCGATGCAATATTCTCGGACCAACCGCATTGGGATTTCGTCATCGCGATGACGTCACGGAAATCTCGCGTCTTTTGGATCAGATTGGGATCGATGTCGCGGTGGTTGCGCCCCTGAATGCAGCACCCTCTGATCTCGCTGCGTTAATCGATGCGGATTTTAATGTCCTGCTGTATCCCGAGACCGGGCAGATCGCTGCCTCATGGCTAGAGCGCCAGTTCGGCATGAAGTTCACCCGCGTCGTGCCGATTGGGGCCAATGCGACGGGCGAGTTCATTCGCGAGGTCTGTGGCCTAGCCAGAATTGATCCACCAAGCGCAGAGGCGCCCGCCCTGCGCGCGCGTTGGTATGCCCGATCGGTGGATTCAACCTATCTGACAGGAAAGCGGGTGTTTATTTTTGGCGATGCGACCCATGCGATTGCGGCGGCCCGTGTTGCGTCTGAAGAAATGGGTTTTGCGGTTGTGGGTCTTGGCAGCTACAGCCGAGAGTTCGGCCGAGAGTTGCGCGAGGTGGCGCAACGTTACGGTGTCGACCCACTGATCACCGATGACTACCTCGAGGTCGAGCGTCAGATTGTTGATCTGCAGCCCGAACTGGTACTGGGTACCCAGATGGAGCGCCACATCGCCAAGCGGCTATCGATTCCATGCGCGGTGATTTCCGCTCCCGTTCATGTGCAGGATTTTCCTGCCCGCTATTCACCTCAGATGGGATTCGAGGGCGCCAATGTCATGTTTGACACGTGGATACACCCGCTGATGATGGGGCTCGAGGAACATCTCATTCATATGTTTCGCGAAGACTTTGAATTTCACGACGGCGCAGCCCCTTCCCATCTTGGCCATGCGACAGCTGCCCGCCCAATGGCGCATGCCGAGCAGCAGCCATCGGCAAGTGCATCCGAGCCCCTTCAAACGCTGGCGACTGTGAGTGCAGCAACGGTGACCGCCGCCCATGCGGAGTCCATCTGGGCCCCGGATGCACTGAAAGAGCTCAACAAGATTCCGTTTTTCGTGCGTGGTAAGGCCAGACGTAATACCGAGCGCTTTGCCCTTGAGCGTGGTGTAAGTCCGATCACAGTGGAAACCCTTTACGATGCCAAAGCCCACTTCAGCCGCTAAAGCCACGGCGGGTCGGCCGTCAGCGGTGTCGATTCGCGTTGCGATTGTCACGATGGACACCCATCTGGCGACTGCAACGGCCCGGGCCCGGGCGCGGCTGATGCGACAGTTCCCCGGGCTACATCTCACGATGCATTCGGCATCGGAGTGGGCCAACGATGATCGGCTGCTGGCAGAGTGCATTGCCGATATCGAACAGGCCGATATCGTCGTGGCAACGATGCTCTTTCTCGAGGACCATTTTCTGCCTATTCTTCCGGCGCTCGAGGCCCGGCGTGAGCAGTGTGACGCCATGGTCTGTGCGATGTCAGCGGCCGAGGTCGTGCGTCTCACCCGGATTGGCAAGTTCGACATGAGCCGGCCCGCGTCTGGTCTGACCGCGCTGTTAAAGCGACTCCGCGGCAATAAGGACAAGACCTCCACCGGCGGCCAGGCGCAGATGAAGATGCTGCGACGTGTGCCAAAACTGCTGCGTTTTATTCCGGGTACGGCGCAGGATGTCCGTTCTTATTTTCTGTCGCTGCAATACTGGCTCGGCGGCTCAGAAGAGAACATGCTGAATATGGTCCGGTTTCTGATTAACCGATATGCCGCAGGATCGCGTGAGGGTCTGCGCGGCCTGGATGACCCGCCCCTGCCGATCGAGTATCCAGAGCTTGGTGTCTATCACCCCAAGATGAAGTCACGCATGTCCGGCGACCGCGATGATCTGCCGAGTATCGTGGCCGATACGGAGTCGAAAGGCCGCGTGGGCCTTTTGCTGCTTCGGTCCTATCTGCTGTCGGGAAATTCCGGGCACTACGATGGTGTGATTCGTGCGATGGAGGCACGTGGCCTGCAGGTGGTGCCTGCCTTCGCTGCGGGCCTGGACGCGCGGCCAGCAGTTGAGCAGTTTTTTATCCGAGATGGTCAGGCGACTGTAGATGCTGTGGTCTCACTTTCGGGATTTTCACTGGTCGGAGGCCCTGCCTATAACGATGCCAAGGCCGCCGAGGAGACACTGGCCCGCCTGGATGTGCCGTATCTTGCCGCCCACCCCGTGGAGTTCCAGTCTTTAGATCAGTGGGGCGAGTCCGAGCGGGGGCTGCTGCCTGTCGAGAGCACCATCATGGTGGCCATTCCAGAGCTGGATGGCGCAACTGCACCCATGGTCTTCGGTGGCCGCGCTGGCCAGCCAGGCACGGTCTGTAATGGCTGCGCGGATCATTGCGCCTTTACCAATGCGCACAATGCGCAGGACATGCATACCTGTGGTGAGCGCGCCCGAATGCTCGCCGGCCGTGTCGTTCGTCTCGTCGAGCTGCGTCGCGCGGCGCGTTCTACACGACGTGTCGCTGTCGTGCTCTTTAATTTCCCACCCAATGCAGGTAACACCGGCACGGCCGCCTATCTGTCGGTGTTTGAGTCGCTTTTTAATGTGCTGCGTGCCATGAAGGAGCAAGGCTACACCGTGGATATGCCCACCAATGTGGATGAGCTACGCAACAGCATTATTCACGGCAATCGAGAGCAGTACGGCACTGATGCAAATGTCCACACATTGATCTCTGCGGATGATCACGTGCGTCAAGAGCCATGGCTTGCGGAGATTGAAGCCGCCTGGGGCCCTGCACCGGGACGGCAGCTGAGTAATGGCAGTTCGATTTTTGTGCTCGGTCGACAGTTTGGCAACGTGCTGGTGACGGTGCAGCCCAGCATGGGCTACGAGGGTGATCCCATGCGGCTGCTGTTTGAGCACGGGTTTGCGCCGACCCATGCGTTTTCTGCTAACTACCGCTACCTGCGCGAGGGTTTTCATGCCCATGCTGTTCTGCACTTTGGAACCCATGGCGCACTCGAGTTCATGCCGGGTAAACAAAGCGGCATGTCGGGGGATTGCTGGCCTGATCGGCTGATTGGTGATCTACCGAATTTTTATCTGTATGCCTCGAATAATCCTTCCGAGGGGGCGATTGCAAAGCGTCGGGCGGGTGCAACGCTGATCAGTTATCTGACACCCCCAGTGGCACAGGCGGGCCTGTATCGCGGGCTGATGGATCTCAAGTCATCGATTGACCGTTGGCGTCAGCTCACACCGGATGCACCCGAGCATGCGGAGATGGCGTCGGTGATTCAGGCACAAGCGGCGGAGTTAGAACTCGCAGTGGCCGAGCCTGCGTGGGTGCTGGACGCACCCACAGAGGCATCTGGGTCGCGTCGTGGCGCGCCGGGAGAGGCCAGCTTTGAGATTCGAAAGCTACTCGATGCAGTGCTTGAACTGGAGTACACCCTGATTCCCCATGGCCTGCATGTGGTGGGCGAGGCCAGCTCTCCGGAGGCCCGCGTCGACATGCTGATGTCTATGGCCGAGGCATCACATGGCCTGGTGCTCGACCGTAAGGCAGTGGCTGCGCTGGTGCATGGCGAGAGCCCTGCCGAAGCAGCCGCCAGAAATTTTGAACACCATGAGCAGCTGCTGGAGATATTCCAGGGATTACATGCATCGAATCAGATGCTGCTCGTTGAGGCTGAGGTCGAGGGAATACTGAAGGCCCTGGATGCAAGATTCATTCGGCCTGCCCCGGGCGGTGATGTCTTGCGTAATCCAGAGGTGCTGCCCACGGGTCGAAATCTGCATGGATTTGATCCGTTCAAAATTCCCAGCGCCTATGCCGTGCGCGACGGTGCACGTCAGGCCCAGCGGCTTTTGGATCGTTATCTTGCGGATGGCCATGCCTTGCCGGAGTCGGTGGCCATGGTGCTCTGGGGAACCGATAACCTTAAGACCGAGGGCAGCCCCATTGCCCAGGCGCTGTATCTGATGGGTGCTGAGCCGCGACTCGATAGTTATGGCCGGATTGCGGGCGCACAGCTGGTGCCCCTTGATCAGCTTGGCCGTCCGAGAATTGATGTGGTGATCACGCTATCAGGAATCTTTAGGGATCTGATGCCGCTGCAGATCAAGATGCTGGCCGAGGCAGCCTATCTCTGCGCCTGCGCCGATGAGCCGATTGAACAGAACTTTGTGCGCAAGCATGCATTGGCTTATCAGGCTGAGCACGCCTGTAGCCTCGAGGAGGCATCACTGCGTGTTTACGGAAATGCAGAAGGTGCCTACGGCTCAAATGTCAACAGCCTGATTGAAAATAGCCGATGGGATGAGGAAGATGAACTTGCCGAAACCTATTCGCGGCGCAAGGGTTTTGCGTACGGCCGCACCGGCCGTCCAATCAAACAGCCTGCCTTGCTGCAGAGTGTATTAAAAGATGTTCAGCTGACCTATCAGAACCTCGACTCTGTTGAACTGGGCGTTACCACGGTAGATAACTACTTCGACACGCTTGGCGGTATTACCGGTGCAGTGAAGCGGGCACGTGGTGGGGATGCGCCTCCGGTATACATCGGAGATCAGACCAAGGGCGAGGGCACTGTGCGCACTCTGTCGGAGCAGGTTGCGCTGGAGACCCGTACCCGAATGCTTAATCCAAAGTGGTACGAGGGCATGCTCAAGCATGGCTATGAGGGTGTCCGTCAGATTGAAGTACATATCACCAACACCATGGGCTGGTCAGCCACCACAGGCCAGGTTCAGCCGTGGGTCTATCAACAACTTACCCAGACATTCATGCTCGATCCTGAGATGCGGGATCGTCTGGCAAAACTCAATCCCACCGCATCGGCCAAGGTGGCCAATCGGTTGTTGGAAGCGTCGGAGCGCCAATTCTGGAATCCGGATGAGAAAACGTTGGCCGCATTACGTCAGGCCGGCGAAGAACTAGAAGATCGCCTTGAAGGCGTCTATGAGGGAGTAACACCATGAATGTCGCCACCGTTCCATTTTCGGAAATTAAGCGATCTGGCCGTCAGCCTGACGGCGAGGGCAGTGTCCAGGTACAGATGGACCCCAACATGAAGATCGGTAATGCCAAGGTCTTTGCTGTCTATGGAAAAGGGGGCATCGGAAAAAGCACAACCTCATCGAATCTGTCCGTTGCATTTTCCAAACTCGGCAAGCGGGTCCTGCAGATCGGCTGTGACCCAAAGCACGATTCCACGTTTACCCTCACCAAGAAGCTCATGCCGACGGTGATCGATGTTTTGGAATCCGTCGACTTTCACCCCGAAGAGCTCAGGATTGAGGACTTCGTATTCGAGGGATATAACGGCGTCATGTGTGTCGAGGCAGGCGGACCACCAGCAGGCACCGGCTGCGGCGGTTATGTCGTGGGCCAGACAGTGAAGCTGCTCAAGGAGCATCATCTTCTCGATGACACCGATGTCGTGATCTTCGATGTCTTAGGCGATGTTGTCTGTGGCGGTTTTGCGGCGCCTCTGCAGCATGCAGAGCGTGCACTCATTGTGACGGCCAATGATTTTGATTCCATCTTTGCGATGAATCGAATTGTCCAGGCAATTGGAGCCAAATCAAAAAATTATCGCGTGCGCCTTGGTGGTGTGATTGCCAATCGCAGTGCTGCTACCGATCAGATCGACAAATTCAATGCCCAGATCGGCCTCAAAACAATGGCCCATTTCCCCGATCTTGATGTGATCCGGAGAAGCCGCTTGAAAAAATCAACGCTTTTTGAAATGGAGGAGTCTCCTGAGCTCAAGCGTGTCCAAGAAGAATATCTACGCCTCGCTGAGAAGCTCTGGAATGGCGTGGATCCCTTGAATGCGGAGCCCATGAAGGACCGCGATATTTTTGACCTGTTGGGGTTTGACTGATCCGACCGGACTCTATCGACATCATGAACGACCTTAGTCAAGCCAGCTATCTTAAACAGCGTGACCGCATTGAGCACTATTTCGATCGGACCGCGGCCGATACTTGGGCCCGGCTGACCTCAACCGCACCAGTGAGCGGTATTCGCGCAACTGTCCGCGCTGGCCGTGATCGCATGCGGACGACATTGCTGTCCTGGATGCCCGAGGATCTCTCCGGGTTGCGGCTCCTCGATGCGGGCTGTGGAACCGGTGCGCTGTCGATTGAGGCGGCCCGTCGAGGCGCTGATGTGGTGGCCATTGACCTCTCCCCAACCCTGGTCGGCCTGGCCAGAGAGCGTGCGCCAGAGCAGCTGGGCCGAGGTCGAATTGAGTTTCGCTCAGGCGACATGCTTGATAGCGGCCTTGGTGAGTTCGACATCGTGGTCGGAATGGATTCGCTGATTCATTACCAGCCGGCGGATGTGGTGCGGGTGCTCTCAGGATTTGCGATGCGAACGCATCGGCAGATTTTATTTACGTTTCCTCCGCGCAATCTGGCGCTTGCCGCCATGATCACGATCGGCCGTCTTTTTCCGCGATCGGATCGGGCCCCATTTATTGCACCGGTGGCAGCGGATCGGCTCCGTCGACTGATCCAACAGGCCCCTGGACTTGCTGATTTTTCGATCGGCAGAACCCTGAAAATTTCCAGCGGGTTTTATACCTCGCAGGCACTCGAACTGGTGAGGGCGACATGAGTAAAGCCTCGGTGCTCAAGTCGTGGCGTAAGTGGACCCGAGTGAGCCCACGGTTTCTGCCATTTGCAGATGTCGCCACGAAAGAGCTGCCGCTGCGGCGTTTATTTCAGCTGTCTTTATTTCAGGTATCGGTCGGCATGTGCATGGCGCTTCTGATTGGCACGCTGAATCGGGTCATGATTGTTGAGCTCGGTGTTGGGGCATGGCTGGTCGCCCTTATGGTGGCACTGCCGTTGTTATTCGCGCCTTTTCGCGCTCTGGTTGGATTTAAATCAGATACCCATCGCTCGGTGCTTGGCTGGCGCAGGGTGCCGTATATATGGCTGGGCACCTTGGCCCAGTTCAGTGGCCTGTCGATCATGCCGTTTGCCCTGATTCTGCTCTCAGGCGATAGCCACTGGCCTGTCTGGACTGCCCACCTGGGCACAGGTCTGGCGATTCTTTTGGTGGGTGTTGGGCTACAGACAACACAGACTGCAGGCCTTGCACTCGCAACCGATATTGCGCCGGAGGCCTCGCGCCCCCGCGTGGTCGCGATGATGTACGCCATGCTGCTGGTGGGCATGGTGGCCAGCGGCATTGTCTTTGGTCTTCTGCTCAGTGAATTTAGTCAGATCAGGCTCGTCAAGGTGATTCAGGGTGCCGCTGCAGTATCGGTCGTGCTGAATATCGTGGCCTTATGGAAGCAGGAGGCACGTTATCCGCAACGTACATCGGGGGCCATTACCCGGCCCACATTCCGGGATAACTGGAATCGCTTCGCGCGTCAGCCCAGCACACGTCGATTTCTATTGGCGTTGGGAATGGGCACTGCAGCTTTCAGCATGCAGGATGTGATTCTTGAGCCATACGGTGGAGAAGTGCTTGGCCTCTCTGTATCCGCCACCACGGTGCTGACCGCCCTGATGGCGATGGGAGCGCTCGCTGCATTTATGCTCGCCGCCCGATGGCTGATGCGTGGCATGAATGCATTTCGTGTGTCCGCCCTTGGTGCGGTTGTGGGTCTTGCGGCGTTTTCATGTGTGATTTTTTCAGAGCCTTTTCAACAGCCTGATCTTTTCCGGCTAGGCGCTGTGCTGATTGGCTTTGGCGGCGGCCTCTTCTCAGTGGGGACCCTGACGGCAGCGATGAATTTTGAGCCCGCTGATGCCGATGATCCTTTTGGGACGAGCGGCATGGTGCTGGGCGCCTGGGGCGCAGTGACTGCCACAGTGACTGGCCTGTCGATGGCACTGGGTGGTGCGATCCGGGACATGGTCTCGACCATGGCACTCGAAGGAAAAATAGGCGATGTACTGGTGCAGTCCGTCACCGGATACAGCGTGGTGTATCACCTGGAGATTGGTTTGTTGTTGGTAACGCTGATCGTGATCGGCCCGATGGTCCGCCTGACAAGGCGCACACCGCAGGGCCCGTCGTCATCGGCATCAAAGTTTGGTCTTGCTGAATTCCCCGGCTGACCGGCGATAAGGAGAGTGATGATGGGAACTGGTGCAATTACCGCTTATATTGATGTGGCACAGGTTGTGCTGTATGTCTTTTGGATTTTCTTTTTCTGGCTTGTGGTCTGGCTGGTGAGAGAAGGCAAACGCGAGGGTTATCCGCTGGTAAGTGATCGGCGTGACTACGCCGAGATCGAGGGCTGGCCTCCACTGCCATCAACCAAGACCTACAAACTCGCCGACGGACGGGAGTTTTCCGCGCCCCATGAACGTGATCATCAGGCCCCCCCACTTGCGGCGCAGCGTACAGCGAATTTTCCGGGCTCGCCGATCGAACCCACGGGCAATCCGATGGTCGACGGTATCGGTCCTGCAGCGTGGACGGCCCGGTCGGATGCCCCTGATCACATGCTCGATGGCAGTGTGAAGATCCGGCCGCTGCGCGCTGATCCCGATCATTCCGTTTCCCTCAATGATGTGGATCCCCGCGGACTTGAGGTCTGCGGCCACGATGATGTAGTCGCCGGTACGGTTGTCGATCTCTGGGTGGATCGTGCTGAAACCTTGTTCCGCTACCTTGAGGTTCAGTTAAATAGCGGCCGACGTGTGTTGCTGCCAATTCCATTTGCCCGAATCACCAAAAGGGGCGTGAAGGTCACTGCGATTACGGGTGCGCAGTTCTCGGATGTGCCCGCCACGCGGCATCCTGATCAGGTCACCTTACTGGAAGAAGACAAAATTGCTGGCTACTACGGCGGCGGTTATCTCTACTCCACACCGCAACGGCAGGAGCCGCTGGTATGAGCCTGGACCATCGGCACGGCCATCCGCATGAGCATGAGCTCGAGCCGCAGTACGGCCTGCCCGAGGCATTACCGGCTGACGAGCGACTGCTCTGGCAGGGTTCTCCAGACTGGGCCTCGCTGGCGCGGCATACATTTCATGTGAAAAAGCTAGCGGTTTATTTCGGAATCATCATTGCGGTCCGGGTGGTAACGGTATTGTCGGATGGTGCAGGCACTCAGGCTGCATTGGCTTCCGCGCTATGGCTATCGTTGCTGGCGGGTGTTGCGATCGGAGTGTTGGTGCTAACCGCAGTGTTGATCGCGCGGACTGCGGTCTACACCATCACCACGCGGCGCGTCGTGATGCGCACAGGAATCGTTTTGCGGGTGACATTTAACCTCCCGTTTAAGCGTATCGCGTCGGCTGGTCTCAGGATGCACACGGATAAGACGGGCGATATACCGCTGGCGCTGATGCCGGAGGATCAGATCGGATATGTTCACCTCTGGCCCCATGTGCGGCCATGGCGTTTTGCAAAGACTGAGCCGATGTTGCGTGGGCTTATTGAGCCGCAGCAGACCGCTGCCTTGCTTTCCAAGGCCTGGGCGGACTGCATTGGCGAGCGGGCTCGTTTGAATCCGGTTCGTGATCACTCCGTTGGCCGGCCAACCGTCACTCCAGGGCAGCCGACGACCGGCACACAGTCCTCTGGCGGCGGCGCGGGTGGGATGCGGACCGCCTGAGATGCAATCTGCCGTTATGCCCATTTCACGTTGGCTACCCCTCACGGTTGTGCTGGGGCTGACGGTGCTGATTGGGTCAATCGCCTCGTATCGGGCCACAGGAGTCTCGATCCGAGAGCCTGATTCGGTCGCGATCAGTGTCCGCGAGCTGAGATTTGAAGATCGATTAGACGGTGCGGTTGCTGTGATTGATCATCGCAGCAATCGTCAGATCGCTGCCATCGAAGGTGAGGCCGGGTTCGCACGCGGCACCCTACGGGGGTTTGCCCGAGATCGTCGGATCCGAGGCATCAGCAGCGACCACCCTTTGGAATTAATTGGCCGCGTCGATGGAAGGCTCACCTTGCAGGATCCGCAGACGGGTCGAATTGTTGATCTGGAATCATTTGGAGCGGCCAACGCGGCTGTATTTGGGCGGCTTCTAAACCTCTCCGGGGGTCAGAGATAGTGAAAAAAACCATCACGCCCTGCACGGTAGAAATCGCCCACACATCGCGTGATTTCTATGCGCACGTTGAACTCCAAGACAACACGATTCGTCCTGGCGATCAGGTTCTTGTCCACAGCGCCCCAACGGAGATTGACTGGGGCCAGCATATTCGGGTCGAGCGCGAGGCCACAATTTCCCGCGCCGGCTGGCTGTCGCGTTTTTGGACCAAATGGATTGCGCGCTTTGAACTCACCACACTTTATGAAGTGAGCTTTTCAACGATGCGATTTTCAACATCCCGGCGTTACCCGCGGCCGATGCCGCCGGTGCGGTCGGATGCCACTGACAGAGAGGAAAGCAGACGATGAATACCCTAGCCCAAGAGCTGCCTGGTAAGGTCGTGAATACCAGCGAGGCGACCGAGCGCGCACTCGAAAACACGGTACTCAACCCACGCTTTTACACCACCGATTTCGAGGCAATCGACCGCTTAGATATTAACCATATCCGTGACCAGTGGGATGCGCTGATGGCGGAATTTGCCAGTGATCGTAATAAGGATCATTTTCAGCGTCCTGCAGAGTCTATGAATCGTGACTATTCCCATCTGCCAGACGGCCTGTATCAGGAGTTTGTTGACTTCTTGATTTCCTCTGTGACATCAGAGTTTTCCGGCTGTGTGCTGTACGCAGAGATCAAGCGACGAATCAAGAATGAGGATATGCGGGCGTTGTTTGGCTATATGGCCCGCGACGAGAGTCGGCATGCGGGCTTTATCAACCAATGGCTTAAGGATTTCGGAATCGGTGTCGATCTTGGTTTTCTGGCCAAGACAAAAAAATATACGTATTTCCGACCCAAATTCATTTTTTATGCGACCTATCTCTCAGAAAAAATCGGTTATGCACGCTACATCACAATTTACCGACAGATCGAGCAGCACCCGGAGCTGAAATTTCATCCGATCTTTGGCTGGTTTAAGGAGTGGTGTAACGATGAGTTTCGCCACGGCGAGGCCTTTGCGATGCTCATGCGTGCAGACCCCGCGCTGCTCAAAGGCGTGAATCTGCTCTGGATTCGTTTCTTTCAGCTGGCCGTGTATGCCACGATGTACGTTCGGGATCATGCCCGCCCCGAGTTTCATCGGGCGGTCGGCATTGACCCGACCACTTATGACTTTCAAGTCTTCCGTACGACGACGGAGATCTCCAGGCAGGTCTTTCCCGTTACCCTAAATCTGGATGATCCAAGACTGCATGCGGGCTTTGAGCAGCTACGCATCATCGCCGAGCAGGTCGCCCAGGCAAGAGAGCAGGGCGGCATCATCGGCAGAATGCGGCATGCCTGGCATGGGGCTCGGGCGACCTTTGTCTTTTGCCGTCTGTTTCTTCTTCCGGTGCGTTATCACGATCTGCCACAGGACGTCCGTCTGGCGCCCACATGGTGATGTCCCATGCCTTAGCGGCCGTGTTGTACACGGTATTTGTCTGGTGGTTAAGCACCGGCATTATCTTGTATTTGAATGGCCTGCCTCGGTATACCTTTAAATGGACGATGACGGCTGCAACCATTGTGCTGGTTGCGGCGCTATCGGCACTGCAGCTCACCAGTCATGTGAGCGATGTCTGGGCGGCCTACTGCGCATTTAGCTGCGCGGTCTTGGTCTGGGCCTGGCAGGAAATCGGATTTTTACTGGGGTTTGTGACGGGTAGTCGAAAGACCGACTGTCCTGAAGGTGCCCGCGGCTGGCGGAAATTCGGACTGGCCGCGGAAACGATTCTCTATCACGAGCTTGCCCTGGTGGTGCTTGGTGCGATGGTCTGGCTGGTCAGCCGGGATGGGGTGAACCAGGTCGGATTCTGGACCTATCTGGTGCTCTGGACCATGCGACAGAGCGCAAAGCTGAATGTCTATTTTGGTGTCAGAAATCTCAACGAAGATTTTCTTCCATCTCACTTGAAATACCTGCAGACCTATTTTAAACGCCGTCGTATGAATGCTTTTCTGCCGGTGTCTCTGGTGATTTCTGTAGCGATTTCCATTCCGATCTGGCAGTCTGTCGTCTCCGCACCGGCCGGAAGTTTCAATGCGGTGAGCCTCACGCTGGTCGGCAGTCTCTTGTCGCTGGCGATCCTGGAGCACCTTTTCTTGGTGCTGCCACTGCCTTTTGAGTGGCTATGGAAGTGGGGCCTGCGATCCCGTTCGTATCAGCAGTCATAGGCCCGATCGGGTTCAGCAACCCGGATGTTCCGCCACTTCAGTTTCTGCTCTAGTGACTTTCCAAACGTCTGTGACGCCTGCGCCTCACCATGTGTGATAAACACATGTTGTGGTGCCGGCTCAATGCTAGAACACCACCACAGCAGATCATCCTGATCGCCGTGCGCTGACAGGCCGCCAAGCGTGTGGATCGATGCTTTAACGGGGATCTCGCGGCCGAATAGCTTGAGTGATTTCGCGCCATCGACTAACGCACGGCCGCGGCTGCCGATCGCCTGAAAGCCGGTGATGATGACCGCACTCTGCGGATTTGGAAGATTCCAAAACAAATGATGCAGAATTCGGCCGGCCTCGCACATGCCGCTTGCCGACAGGATCACGGCCCCGCCTCGGATCTGGTTAAGGCCCTTCGATTCATCGACAGAAGTCAGATAGCGCACGCTCACGGACTCGGGGTGTGCTTTGGCCCAGGAGAATAGCTCCCTGCTGTGCGGATCAAGACTATGTTGATGGGCCTCCGTGATACGTGAGGCGGCTGTCGCCATTGGCGAGTCAACAAAAATAGATAGCCGCGGAAGCCGATGCTGGCGAATCATATCCAGCAAAAGCGCAATGACCTCCTGCGTGCGGCCCACTGCAAACGCAGGCATCACAATATTTCCTCCTGATCGGAGTACGCTGTGAATGATGGTCACCAGTTCATCTTCGGTCTCCCGCAGAGACCGGTGCAGCCGATCACCATAGGTGGACTCCATCACCAGAATATCCGCCTGTGATATCCGTTCGGGGTCATTCACAATCGGCCGGCCTCGAGTACCAACATCCCCTGAGAACGCCAGCCGCCGATGTCGAACGGCTGTTGGTGCGTGGCCGTGCCTCTGGGACTCAGCTGGGTTCTCTGCAATGTCGAGCACGGCGCTGGCCGAGCCGAGAATATGGCCTGCATCATAAAACGTCAGTGATATTCCTTCGGCAAGCGGCCGAGCCTTGCCGAGGGCGACAGTGCGACACTGCCCAATGCACCGTTGGACATCTTCGGTACCGTATAAAGGCTCTGGCAGCGGACCACGCCAACGACCGGCATCACGCCGACGTTCTGCCCGTCGAAGCTCCGACTGCTGAATATGGGCGCTATCGAGAAGTAATACCTCGAGTAAATCGAGTGTGGCCGCCGTACAGTAAATGGGGCCTGAGAACCCCTGGGCACATAGCCTGGGCAGCAGGCCGCTGTGATCGATATGGGCATGGGTGAGCACGACAAACTCGATCGACTCGGGCGGGACTCCGAATCCTGCGAGATTTTTTCGGTCTGCATCATGGCCGCCTTGGAACATGCCGCAGTCCACCAAAAATCGGTGCGGCCGGCCTTCGGTGAATACATCGACAATGGCCTGCGAACCTGTCACTTCGCCGGCAGCTCCTTGAAATCGCAGTTGCACGTGGATGGCTCCAGCCATTGTGGTCGCCCAGAGCAGGGGCGGCCAGTTATTTCCGATTGCGTGAAACGCCCAGCACGAGGGCTTCACCCTCGAGTACACGTTTGCCGCCGACCGAACATACCGTCTCAAGTCGAACGCGGCTCTTCTCGGGAATAACCTCGAGCACCGTGACAGTTGCGGTGATGGTGTCGCCGGGGTGTACCGGAGCCAGAAATTTCATGGTCTGGGTAAGGAAAATCGTGCCTGGACCTGGAAGACGATTTGCAAGCACCGAGGAGATCAGGCTGCCCGTGAGCATGCCGTGCACGATACGTGTACCAAAACGCGTTGTTTTGGCATAGTCTTCATCCAGATGAATCGCATTGGTATCCATCGAGACTGCCGAAAACAGGATGATGTCGGTCTCGGTGATTGTTTTGGATTGTTGGGCCGTCTGGCCGACTTTAATATCTTCGATATAGAAAGCGGGATGAATGATGGACATGATGCTTCCTGATGTTGGCGTTATAGTGGGGCCCTCGTTGGCCCAGGTCATCTTCAGGCAGAAGGCATAGGGATTTTACGATGAAAGAGTTTGTCGAACGATTTTTTGTTGCACAGCTGGGGGCCGAACTTCCCGTCTGGGCAAAGAGTCTGGCCGCCCTGACCAATGTATTTCTCATTCTTTTAATTTCCTGGGCACTCTTATCGGCCTCGGGCCGTCTGATTCGAGCGCTGGATTCCGGCTGGGCAGTCAAGCACCCCAATCCGGAGGACCGCAAGCGCCTTGAGACACTGATGCGCGTGTTTCGATATATCGCGTCGGTGATTATTGGTGCGGTTGCCGTCATGCTGGTCTTGTCGGAGATTGGTATTTCGATCGCCCCGATTCTGGCAACCGCAGGGGTTGCCGGCCTGGCCGTGGGATTTGGCGCACAGAGCCTGGTCAAGGATTACTTCACAGGCTTTGTGATGCTGATCGAGGACCAGATTCGTGTCGGAGATCTTGTGGATATTGGGGGGAAGTCGGGCACCGTTGAAGAGGTCACCCTTCGTTATATCCGACTCCGAGATCTTGAAGGGGCAGTGCATTTTGTTCCGAACGGTGTGATTGCGTCCGTGACCAATCGCAGTCGCGATTTTTCCTATGCAATGATGGATCTGCGCATTGCTTATTCATCTGATCTTGATCAGGTCTACCAGGTCATTCGCGATACCGGGGCTGATTTTTCGTGTCGTCCAGAGTATGCGCAACGAATCCTGGCCCCAATTGAAATTATGGGTGTTGATCAATGGATGGAGTCACACCAGATCGTCCGCTGCCGCTTTAAGGTAAGACCATCGGAGCAGAGTGCGGTGCGCCGCGCTTTTTTAAAGACGCTCAAGCAGGCTTTTGATGCCAACGGTATTCGCGTGCCATTCAAAGAAGGCTGATGGGGTCAAGCCACCCCAGGATCATCATGAGCAGCGTGCCGGTGATAATGGCCGGGACAAGCCGATTTTTTTTGCTCATCATGATGGCAACAGCAGTGCCAGCGGCGACCACCCGATAGGCCATTGGGGTTTGGGCAAGCACGCCAACGGGTAGCACGATGATGCGCACGACCAGTGCGGCCACCATGGCGTAGGTCACGCAGGTAATCCAGCCAAAGAGTGGACTATGTTGCTGAAGCCGGCCCGACAGCAACACGCCGAGTCCGCGCCAGGCATAGGTACCAAGGGAGGCAACGACCAGAATGCTCCAGGCCCACAGGGCAGATCCTGGGGCTAGATGAAGTAATCCTTCCACGGTCATGTCCAGTCTTGCCAGTTACGGTTTTCTGCCCAGCGCAGCATCGAGAAAAAACGCGGCGGTGCCCCCCGCTAGTCCGCACAGCAGAATGCTCCATCCGGGGGCCCATCCATAGACGATCGGACCGGACAGACCGCCGATTAAGACAGCGAGGCGGCTTGCGCGGGCCTGCACCTCGACAAAACTCAGGAGAAAAAATAGCGGATTGAGCATGACCAGACCGATGGTGATCGGTGTCGGGACATAACCTGCCAGCAGATAGCCCAGCATGGTTGCGGGCACGCTTACGGCCCAGCAGGTCATGCCGAATCCCGTGAAATACGCCATGCGATCGCGTGGAGAGATACCCGCGAAGTCGCGCATCATGACCGCCCAGCTGGTCATTGAAATAAAATGAGCGGCCGCATAAAGGCGGGGCCTGCGATCCTCTTTTGGAATCTGAGGGATAAGTGTCAGGGTCATTGGCAGAAATCTTGCTGCAGTCAGCGCTGCTGCCAATGCGATCGCAAAGCCCGAGGCACCGAGTGCAACCATTTCTACAAACACCACCTGGCCGGGTAGCGCATAAATAAAGAAAGTGGTGGCTGTTGTGATGCCTAGTGACAATCCGCTCGCGTGGCCGAGCGCACCGAAACCGATCATCCCGGCCACCAGCACCGCCGCCGGTACGCCAAACGCATCTCTGCAGCCGGCCCACCATGGATTGCGTGCAGCGTGGGGATCTAAATGAGACATAGGTCTCATTGTAGGCGGCCAGTGAAATTCGGGATAATCCAGCCATGAATCCGGATAAAAATGAGCACAAAATTCGTGTCTGGGATCTGCCGACGCGCTGTTTTCATTGGGTGCTTGCCATTTGCATCCTTGCCTCGTTTGTCTCGGGAAAAATAGGTGGAGATGCCATGGTCTGGCATGGCCGGTTTGGCGTTCTTGCGCTGAGCCTGATTGTGTTTCGACTCGGATGGGGTGTCGTCGGCCCACACTATGCGCGGTTTGCGCAGTTCATAAAAGGTCCTCGGGCGGTCCTGCAGGAGTGTCGGGGCCAACGTGTCCGCGAGCCCGGCCATAGCCCATTGGGCGCATTATCGGTGCTGGCGCTGCTGCTGACTGTGGCGTTTCAGGCGGGCCTGGGGCTCTTTAGCTCTGACGATATTGCCTTTGACGGCCCATGGTCTCGGCATGTCAGTGATGACATCGTGGATCTTGCGACCCGTTGGCACTTGAGACTTCAGTGGCTATTGGCTGCGTTAATTGGATTGCATATTGCAGCGGTGCTCTGGCATCAGCGTGTTCGTGGCCACGATCTATTGATGCCAATGTTCACCGGAGATCAGCAGTGGGGCAGAGATCAGGCGCCTTCTGCGCGAGATGACTGGGCCATACGCGCCAGGGCGGTGGTGCTATTTGCCCTGGCGTTGTTGTTGCTGTCTTACTTGTCTCGATAGTCGTCGTGGCAGGCCTTGCAGGTCTGCTGGGTGGCACCAAAGGCTTTTTTGAGCTGCTCAAGATTTCCGGATTTGGCAGCGGTATTTAATTCTGCAGCGGCCTTGATGTACTTATCTGCCCCCGCCTTTACCTTATCCATCTCTTTCCAGATGACTGGCTTCGCTTTACCGCCCTCTGTGCCCGGTCCAAATGCCTCCCAGGGGAGGGTGGACAGCGTCGCAATCAGGGCAGCGCTTTTCTGCACCTCGGCAGCGTTAAAGGCCACCTCGCCTTTTACAACAGCACCAATGCGTCCCATATGTTGACCGGTGAGTGCGAAGGCACTCTGACGGTATTTGATTGCATCTTCTTTTTTGGCAAATTGGGCTGATGCGGTCATTGGGACAGCAGCGACCAGGCTGGCGGTAAGGCCAAGGCGTAGCAGAGAGTGGATGTTCATAGGTGCTCCTTTACGGATATCAGATGGATAAGGCATCAGGGGGTTTTGGGGCTTGTATTGACCTTGGACACCACCCACCACACGCCCCAGACGGTGAGCAGGGTGCCCATGAGTGTCATCAGTGTAATCGGTTCATCAAAAATCAGCCATGCCATCACAGCAGTGGTGGGTGGCGTGAGATAGAGCAGACTGGTCACCCGTGTCGCGGCGCCCTCTCGGATCATGATGAATAGAAGTGAAATTGCACCAATAGATATACCCAGCACTCCCCAGAGCAGTGACCCGATGACTTCCACATTCCACTGGATCTCGCGGGTCTCCAGCAGGAACATCATGGGCAGGCAGGCCAGTGCTGCGGCACCAAATTGAATGACCGAACCCGCCCGCAGATCAAAACTGGGGCAATATTTTTTTTGAAACATCGTTCCTGACGTGATGCTTGCCAAAGCGACGAAGGCGATGATCAGGCTAAACAGGGTCATATTGGTCAGTGATAGTTTCGCGTACACGACAAGACCCACACCGGATAAGCCCAGCAAAAGCCCAATCCACTGTCGCGAGGTGATCCGTTCGGATAGCAGCGCTGCAAACCAGGCGGTAATGATGGGCTGAAGTCCAACGATCAAGGAAACCAACCCCGCGGACATGCCATCTCGGACGGCCGACCAGACGCAGCAGAGATAGCACGCCTGAAGCAGTACGCCGGCAGTCCCAATGTGGAGGATCTGCCGTCGGGTTGGCCACACCGGGGGCCAGAGCAAGACCACTGGCACCATCACCACCAGGACACCCGCGAAACGCAGGAATTGGAACGTAATCGGCTCCGCATACGGCATGCTGTAGCGGGCGATGATGAACCCCGAGCTCCACAGGAACACAAAAGTTGCGGGAATCAGCTGTCTAAGGATGGGCTGCATGGCTCTTTGTCGCGAACATCGTGGATAATGCCTGAATGAGTTTTGATTCCTTTGGCCTGCATCCCGATCTGATGCGGGCAATAGCCGACGTAGGCTACACCAGTCCCACTCCGATCCAAGCCCAGGCCATTCCGATCGTGATCGAGGGTCGGGATGTCATGGGTGCCGCCCAGACTGGAACCGGCAAGACCGCCGCCTTTACCTTGCCCATTTTGCAGCGGCTGATGCCGACTGCAAACACAAGTGCATCGCCTGCCCGGCATCCTGTTCGTGCCCTTATTCTTGCGCCAACGCGTGAGCTGGCCGATCAGATTTCACAGAACGTCACGCTGTACGCCAAGTATGTTCCCTTGCGTAGCGCGGTTGTTTTTGGCGGTGTGGACATGAATCCCCAGACCGCCGCCTTGCGTGCGGGCGTGGAAATTCTGATCGCTACACCGGGACGACTCCTGGACCACGTGCAGCAAAAGACCGTGTCGTTATCGTCGGTCTCGGTGCTGGTGCTCGATGAGGCCGATCGAATGCTCGATATGGGGTTTCTTCCCGATCTGCAGCGAATTGTGAATCTTTTACCCGGCGCCCGTCAGAGCCTGTTGTTCTCGGCCACGTTTTCCCCGGAAATTCGCAAGCTCGCAAAGACATTTCTAAATGACAATCCTACTGTCATTGAGGTGGCCGCCAGAAATGCAGCCGCAGAGAACGTGTCTCAGGTGGTTTATGTGGTCGACCGGCCGGAATCGAAACGGGCTGCGGTAGCGCAGCTGGTCAGAAGTCTGGGACTGCGGCAGGTGATTGTCTTCACCAATACCAAGATTGGCGCCAGTCGGCTTGCCCGTGAACTGCAGCGCGAGGGCATCCCTGCGGATGCCATTCATGGGGATAAATCACAGCCCGAGCGCCTTGCCACCCTAGAGCGGTTTAAAAAAGGCGAGGTGGAGGTCATGGTCGCCACCGACGTGGCCGCACGCGGGCTGGACATTGCCGAGCTTCCTGCTGTGATCAATTACGACCTTCCCTATTCTCCCGAAGATTACGTACATCGAATCGGCAGAACCGGCCGTGCGGGCGCAAGTGGTCAGGCGATGTCCTTGATGGTCCCAGAGGACCAGCGGCTTCTTACTGAAATCGAAAAGATGCTGCGTCGATCGATCAGCAGGGAGACCCTGCGCATCGATCGGAGTGCTGATCGTGGTGGGCAGCGCACCTCCGAGCGTGCCGATGGCCGCGTCGCCACAGAGCGTGGATCTCGGGTCGCCCCGATCGCCGCAGGGCAGCCCTCCAGACCAGCGAAGGCGGGCCCCCAGGATCCAATTTTTTCGCAGCCATACCAGCCCAAACCGGTGGCAGCGCCTGCTCCGGGTGATGTCGCATCGCCAGCCAAGCCTATCGGTTCCAGCAAGGCAGCGCCAGCGGGTATCCGGCGCGCCCCCAAGCCCGTGCCCGCCCTGCTCGGCGGTAAGCGCAAGGCCTCGAGCTAAAGGGCCGGAGGATAGGCCCGAATAGGCTGCTGCTGGAGCCGCTTCCAGCTCCCGCTGACCCGAGCAATCCAGCCTCGGGGCATCTGAAACTCGAGATGGGACCAGGCGAACTCGAGCTGTAGCCGAATGACCTCCTGGCTGTCGGTGCGCAGGGGCGGCGCCTTGGTCTGTTTGGAGAGTTTTTCGCCCTGATCATTTTTGACGACCGGTACATGTTGAACAGCAATTGGCGGCAGGCCGAGCGCCTCGCGCAGTACCTGGTGCCGGGGCGCTGCATGCAAAAGATCATCGCCGCGCAGGACGTGGGTGATGCCCTGATAGCCATCATCAACAACGACTGCAAGATGATAGGCCCAGAGTCCGTCTGCCCGCCGGATAACAAAATCATCTCCAGAAGGACTACGAAAACGCCAGGCGCACCCGTCGCGATCCTGCTGGCGGAATATCAGCGCGGCCTGTGGCGCTGACAGGCCTTCCGGCTGGGCGGGCCTGCAATAGCCGGGGTAGATGATCTCTCCGTCAGGATTGTGGGTGGTTTTTCCGGAATCAATTGCATATTGAAGTTTTTTTCGGGAGCAGGTGCAGGGGTAGGCCTGGCCCTGGGCAATTAACTGTTCAAGCGCCGCAACATAAGCATCGTGTCGGTTGCTTTGAAACAGTGCGCCCGAGCGGGCGTCGCTGCCGGACCATACATCCCATTTCAGTCCATGGGCCTTGAGCTGCTGCATGATGAGATCCGAGGCACCTGGCTCTTCTCTTGGCGGATCAAGATCCTCAATGCGCAGATACCAGTACTGGCCGTTGGCGCGCGCATCCAGCCAGCTCGCAAGTGCGGTCACCAGAGAGCCCAAATGGAGGGGCCCGGTCGGCGAGGGGGCAAAACGGCTAGACGCGCGCATACGACTTAGTCTGCAGGCATTTAAGCGATTTCAGCGAAACTCTCTTTGGCGGCCTGTAGTGTGTATTCAATCGGTGCGCCTGCATGTGCAATTGAAACAAATCCAGCTTCAAAGGCGGATGGCGCAAGGTAAACGCCGCGCCTGAGCATCGCATGAAAGAAACGATTAAATTTTTCCCGATCCGAACGATTGACGTCTTCAAATGTCACAGGCGGGGTTTTGCTGAAATAGATTCCAAACATTCCGCCCACGCTATCTGTGCAGAAATTTTCTTCGCCCTGATCCCGTGCGATGGATGTTAAGTCGCGCATGAGCTGGGCAGTCAGTGCAGTCAGCTGCTCGAAAAATCCGGGCGCACTGACCAGCCTCAGGGTGGCCAGCCCAGCAGCGACCGCGACAGGGTTGCCAGACAGCGTGCCTGCCTGGTAAACGGGACCAAGCGGGGCAACGCATTGCATGACATCTTTGCGACCGCCAAAGGCACCCATTGGCATTCCACCGCCAATCACTTTGCCTAGGGTGGTCAGATCAGGTCGAATGCCGCTAAGTCCCTGAACGCCCTGGGGTCCAACCCGAAAGCCCGTCATAACCTCATCGAAAATAAGTAATGCACCATAGGCATCACACTGTTCGCGAAGGGCTTCCAGAAAACCTTTCACAGGCTTTACAAGGTTCATGTTTCCAGCAATCGGCTCGACGATGACGCCGGCGATCGATGGCCCATGCTCGGCAAAACATTTCTTGACCCCTTCAATGTCGTTGTAGTCCAGCACCAGTGTCTCTTCCGCAAAACTCTTGGGAACGCCTGCGGAGGTCGGGTTACCGAATGTCAGCAGCCCCGATCCCGCCTTCACGAGCAGGCTGTCCACATGCCCGTGGTAGCAGCCCTCAAATTTAATAATTTTTGAGCGGCCTGTATGGCCTCTGGCGACTCGTATTGCCGACATGGTGGCCTCGGTGCCAGAGGAGGTCAGCCGGAGCATCTCCATCGAAGGCAGATGGCTACGAATCCATTCTGCGATTTCGACTTCGGCAGCGGTTGGGGCACCGAATGAAAGCCCATGTGCCGCAGCCTCCTGCACGGCGGCGATCACCTCCGGATGGGCGTGGCCCACAATCGCAGGTCCCCACGAGCAGATATAGTCGACGTAGCGATTCCCATCGGCATCCCAGCCGTATGCGCCCTTTGCTTTAGCAAAAAATCGTGGGGTTCCTCCGACCGACCGGAAGGCCCGGACAGGGGAGTTGACGCCCCCTGGAATTGTGTTTTGCGCCTGCGCAAAGAGCGCTTCGCTCGTCTTGGTCTGTTGTTGCATGTCAGCCTCTCTATGGGCGATTCGTTATGGTCTCCCGCGGGCCTATTTTAAGTCGTTCGCACTTGAATTTGATGATGCTGGTACAGTCATGGATGAGGGGATCGTAAGTTCATGAAAACATACATGTGTTTGATCTGCGGATGGATCTACGACGAGGCCAAAGGATGGCCCGATGACGGCATTGCGCCCGGCACAAAATGGGAAGATATCCCGATCACCTGGGCCTGCCCGGAATGCGGCGCCCAGAAATCCGACTTTGAAATGGTCGAGATCTAGGCCTTCTTTTTTACCACCGAAAAGCGCATCAGGGTTTTTTGTCTTGCCTGGTCATGATCGACCACCGGCATTGGATAGGTCTTGCCCAAGACAATTCCGGCCTCATTTAGGACAAGGGGTGGTGCCATCCATGGGGCATGAATGTACCGGTCGTGAAGCGCTGCGATCTCGGGCACATATCGTCGAATAAAACTCCCACGTTCATCGAATCGTTCGCTCTGGCTGATCGGATTGAAAATTCGAAAGTAAGGCTGCGCATCACAGCCTGTTGAGGCGGCCCACTGCCAACCCCCGTTGTTGGCAGACAAATCAAAGTCGTTGAGCTTCCAAGCGAAATAACGTTCGCCACGTCGCCAGTCGATTCCGAGATCTTTCGTCAGAAATGAGGCGACGACCATGCGCAGGCGATTGTGCATGTAGCCGGTTGCATTGAGCTGCCGCATGCCTGCGTCTACCAGTGGGTAGCCGGTCATGCCCGCGCACCATGCGGCGAAATGGTCATCGGCCTGTGGCCCCTCCGCCCAGCAAATGGCGTCGTATTCCGGCTTGAAACTGCGCGCCACGACATGGGGATGGTGGTGCAATATCTGCATATAGAAGTCTCGCCATATCAGCTCTGAGAGCCAGGTTGCCGCCCCTTCGGCATGGCCAGCGGCGGACTGAGCGCCGTGGGCAAATCTCACGAGCTCTCGAATAGAGATCGTACCGAACCGAAGATGTACCGATAGATAAGAGGGCCCCTTTGCGCCAGGATAATCCCGCGCGGCCTTGTATTGCCCGATGCGCGGCTGAAATTCTTTTAATAACGTCTGCGCCCCCGACTCGGCCAGCGGAATCTTGAGCGCATGGAGATTGCCGGGTTCAAATCCGAGTGCTGCGAGCGAGGGAGGTGGCGCGCGCATGTCTTTGGGCAGTGACGTCTTCGGCACAAGCCGGCTAGCCAACGCCTTACCGATCGATCTATTGGATGAGGCGGGTCCCGCACCCGTTGAACGGACTGCCGCGTCTTCGGTCGAGAATCTTTTTAGCCACGCATTCTTGTACGGGGTGAACACAGAAAACGGCGTGCCTGCACCCGTCAAGACTTCGTGACGTTCAAAGATGCACTGGTCTTTGACGGATACCGCTTCGATGCCGAGCGCCTTGAGTGAGTCACGCACACGTTGATCCCGAGTAAGCGCATCAGGTTCGTCGTCATGGGCAAAAATCACGCGGTGTGCCTGGAGCTGCTGCGCGATCTGTGGGATGAGTCTGCGTGGATCACCATGCTGGACGATCAGATGGCTGCCTGCCGACGCGAGTCGCTGGCCGATCTCCGTGATGGCCGCATGAATAAAGGCAACCCGACGATCCTCGCACGGCACCTGTGCTCCTGCGCGGGGCAGGGCTGAGAGAATCGTCTGATCGAATATAAACACCAGCTGCAGACTTTCCGTATGTTTGAGTGCAGCTGCAAGGGCGGCGTGGTCTTCCAGTCGAAGGTCTCGCCGAAGCCAGACCATCGTGCAGGGCTGTGATTTGTGTTCAGACAAGGTTAGAATTTCCTCATGGGCCATCAGTCTCTTTCGCATCATTATCTCGTGGCAATGCCCAGCCTGACGGATCCCCAGTTCAATGGTGCGGTCGTCTATCTCGCTGAGCACACCCCGAAGGGGGCCATGGGTCTGGTGGTGAACCGCCCCTCGGACATGACCCTATCCGTCTTATTTGACCGAATTGATGTTTCCCCGCCTGATCACCGAGAAATTTCTGTCCACCGCGCCGGCCAGGGCTATGGCCCGATCGGCCATGAGCCGGTATTTCTTGGGGGTCCAGTGCAGACCGATCGTGGCTTCGTGCTTCACGAACCTGTCGGCAAGTGGAGCTCGACTCTGGTGCTCAATGATGTCACCGGCCTGACGTCCTCCCGCGACATCCTCGAGGCGGCCGCCCGCGGCCAGGGCCCGGAGCGGATGTTGGTGTCGCTCGGCTATGCCGGCTGGGGCGAGGGCCAGCTGGACCAGGAGCTTGCAGCCAACGCCTGGCTCACCGTGCCCGCGACCGATACATCGCTGATCTTTGATATCCCTGCAGAGGATCGATTCGCCTATGCGTTCCGACTGTTGGGCGTGGATCCGCTTCATTTCTCGGGTGCCGCTGGGCATGCATGACCCGGCCGGTGGGGGGGTGACCCTCATGGCCTTCGATTTCGGTGAGCGGCGTATTGGGGTAGCCATCGGAAATTCGCTGACCGGGGGTGCTCGGCCACTTGCAGTGATCGAGGAAAAACGCCGGGAATCTCGCTTTGACAGGGTTGCGGACCTCATTTCAGAGTGGGGGCCGCAGCGGCTGATTGTGGGCCTGCCGCGCCACCCCGACGGTGCGGACCATCCTTTTGCCAGTCGATGCCAGCGCTTTGCCAATCAGCTCCGGGGCCGTTTTGGTTTGCCGGTTGATTTGGTGGACGAGCGCTGGACGTCGGCGCTGGCGCCCGGGCGCGGCGACCTCGATGCTGAGGCCGCCGCAATCCTGCTGCAAGGCGTTTTGGATACACTGTCGTCTCATGCCCAGGTCGATTCAAATTAATGACAAGGGTGAGCTGGTCCATCTGCTCACCACCGAGGGCATTCCCAAGGCGCTGATGCTGCGGATCCTGGATCGCGCAAAGACCTTTTTGGATCCCGTCAATCCCAAAGAAGTGGTCAATGCGCCGTTGCTGGATGGCCGCAGCGTCTTCAATCTTTTTTTCGAAAATTCAACCCGCACCCGAACCACATTTGAAATCGCTGCGAAACGGCTTTCTGCAGACGTAGTCAATCTCAACGTACAGGCGTCAAGTACGGCAAAGGGTGAGTCGTTGCTGGACACCATCGATAACCTCGCCGCGATGAAGGCCGATATGTTTGTGGTCCGTCATGGCCAAAGTGGTGCGCCTACCTTGATCGCAAAACATATCAACAAAGTTGCGCCGCATATTCGTGTCATGAATGCTGGTGATGGCCGTCATGCCCATCCGACCCAGGCGCTTTTGGATGCATTTACGATTCGGCACTTCAAGGGGGAGTTTCAGCACCTTCGGGTCGCGATTGTGGGCGACATCCTTCACTCCCGGGTGGCCCGCTCAAACATTCATGCCTTGACGACACTTGGTGTGCCAGAGATTCGTGCGATTGGGCCGCGCACCTTACTGCCACCCGGACTTAAGGAGCTGGGCCTGCAGGTGTACACCGATCTTCTAGAGGGTCTGCGCGATGTTGATGTGGTGCTCACCCTTCGTCTCCAGAATGAACGCATGCGGGGTGCAATGCTGCCCAGCACTGAGGAATATTTCAAACACTATGGCCTTACCCGCGAGAAGCTTGCGGTCGCAAAGTCCGACGCGATCGTGATGCACCCAGGGCCGATGAATCGTGGTGTAGAGATTGACTCAGCGGTGGCCGATGGCAGTCAGTCGGTCATCCTCTCGCAGGTCACCTTCGGGATTGCGGTCCGCATGGCGGTGATGAGCATGCTCGCGGAGGTGAAACACTGATGGCGGCCTCACAGCGTCTGCTCTCGATGTCAGCAAGCCTGCCGCGGGTTCGCGTGGCCGGTGGCCATTTGGTCGATCCCGCCAATGGAATTGATCGGCCAATGGATTTATGGATCGATGACGGTAGCCTCGTTGCGATTACTGACTCGGGTGAGCGTCTTGATGGCTTTACCCCTGATCTTGAGATTGACGCGACTGGGCGGGTGATCTGCCCCGGTCTGATCGACCTGTCTGCCCGACTGCGAGAACCGGGGTTTGAGTACAAAGCAACACTGGAGTCCGAGATGCGGGCGGCGATTGCGGGTGGGGTGACCCGTCTGGCCTGTCCGCCCGATACGGATCCACCGTTGGATGAGCCGGGCCTGGTGGAAATGTTAAAGCACCGTGCCCGGAACTTGATCCAGGCCCATGTGCATCCGCTTGGTGCCCTGACCGTAGGCCTCAAAGGTGAACAGATCACCGAAATGGCAGAGCTTTCAGAGGCAGGCTGTGTGGGATTTTCTCAGGGGCCGATTCCGATCGTGAACACGCAGGTCTTGGTGCGTGCCCTGCAGTATGCGAGTACCTTTGGCTATCCGGTGTGGTTCTATCCAATGGATCCTTGGCTGGGCCGCTCAGGCGTTGCCCACTCGGGTGCGGTATCCGGCCGGCTCGGCCTGCCCGGCGTGCCCGTAGCGCACGAGACCATCGCCCTTCACACGATTTTTGAATTGATGCGTACGACCGGTGCGCAGGTGCATATCTGTCGGCTCTCCTCGGCAGCGGGTGTCGAGCTTGTTCGGCAGGCCAAGCGCGAAGGACTTTCGATTACCGCCGATGTCGCCGTTCATCACTTGCATCTGATTGATGTCGACATAGCAGACTTCAATAGCAATTATCGGGTCCAGCCGCCTTTTCGCGGCCAACGGGATCGTGATGCGCTCCGTGCGGGTGTGATGGATGGCACCATCGATGCGATCTGCTCGGACCATGCACCCGTTGATGACGATGCCAAGCAGCTTCCGTTCGGAGAGGCTGAGCCGGGCGTCACCGCGCTTGAACTGTTGTTGCCGTTGACCCTGAAGTGGGCCGCTGAGATCAAACTGCCATTACTTGAAGCCTTGCGTCGCCTGACGATTAATCCTGCGCGTGTATTGGGAAGGGATGCCGGCCAGTTATCTGTTGGCGGTCAGGCGGACATCTGTATTTTCGATCCTCTGGACCATTGGACGGTGTCATCCCAACAGCTCTTTTCACAGGGCGCCAATACGCCTTATCTTGGCCTTGAGCTTCAGGGTCGGGTCCATGCAGTGCTCGTGGATGGCCGATGCGTATTCGACCGGGCCCGCGGCGGGTTTAACGCGGAATCCTGCTGAGCCTTTCATGATACGGCTGCTCTGGCGGGCGGTAATGCTGGCGCTGCTGCTGTTTATTGGCCTGGCAATTCTTTTTTCTTTTTATCGATTTTTGCCGCTTTATCGGCGTTGCACGATGCGTCGCATCTGGTCACGGGCCTTGCTTGCCGCCAGCGGAGTATCGCTCGAGGTCACGCGCAGTGCGGGCGCAGGGCGACAGGGCCATGATGTTGCGCCAATGCTGATTGTGATGAACCACGTATCCTGGCTGGATATCTTCGTGCTCAATTCAGTGATGCCTGCTACGTTTATTGCGAAGTCGGAGATTCGCCAGTGGCCACTGGTGGGCTGGCTGCTGATGGGTACCGATACATTATTTATTGAGCGGGCGAGCCGGCATGCTGTTCGGCATGTCAACCATCGCATCGTGGAGCGCCTGACGCGAGGTGAACATGTCGCCTTTTTCCCAGAAAGCACGACCAGCGATGGCTATTCAGTACTGCCGTTTCATTCAAGTCTTTTTGCGATGGCTGTGGTGAGAACCCGAACGGCTGATGGCCCAGAGACATTTATTCCGCCCCAAGTGCAGCCCACCGCCGTACGGTATTTTCAATGGGGCCGTCCGACGCTCATTCCCGCCTATATCGGTGAGCAGACCTTCATGGACTCGGTGATGAAGATTCTCTCGTCACGTGGTGTATCGGTTCGACTTCATGTGCTTGATCCTATGCTGGCTGCGGATCCCGAAGTGACGCGTCAGATGCTGGCAAAAATGGCCCACGCCCGTGTGCACGCCGCTGTGCAGGCGATGGATGGATCAGTCCTCGGGCAGGGTACCCTCGAGGCTTGACTGAAGAAATACTTTGCCATCCTGAAGTCGAATTGCGGCCAGCTGCCGTCCCCAGACACAGCCCGTGTCGAGCCCGACAAGATTCGGTCGAATCAAAAGTCCAAGGGTGGACCAATGGCCAAATACGATGCGTTGACGGCTGGTTCTCCTGAGAGGGGCATCAAACCATGGGATCAGACCGGGGCTATGTTCAGGGGCGGATTTATTCTTAAAGTCGGGAATGCCGTTCGGATGGAGATAGCGCAGCCTGGTGAAGACGCTGAGGGCAGCACGCAATCGCTTTTGGCCTTGCAGGCCGTCGGCCCAGTGTGGGCGACCCCCGTGCACCATTTCATGAAGGAAATCCTGCCAGTGATGGCTTTTTAGCCTTGCGGAGATGTCCTGAGCGAGCGTGAGCGTTTTGGCCACTGTCCAGTGGGGTAGGACACCTGCATGGACCATGAGCGTGCCGTCATCCGCGTGTGCAAGCGGCCGTCTCCGTAGCCAGTCAATCAATTCACGTGCGTCTGGCGCGCGCAGCACATCGTCAAGCGTATCCATGGGCTGTGACTTGCGCACGCCAGCTGCAAGCGCCAGAAGGTGGAGGTCATGGTTGCCGAGCACGCATGCCACTTTACGGCCCGAGTGCATCAGCTGGCGGAGTGTTTTGAGTGATTTGGGTCCGCGATTGACCAGATCTCCGACGAACCACAGCTGGTCTTTTCGGGGGTTGATCGGCATTTGGGCGACCAATGCCTCCAGGCTGTCCCAGCAGCCTTGCACATCGCCTATGACGTAATGGGCCATCCGTCAGAATTGGGTTGGAGTCTTTAAAATAGCGGACCCATTGTCGCATTTCTCAAGGAGAGTTCCTGTGCAGCCTGCCGCATCCATTTTTAAGGCCTACGATATCCGCGGCGTGGTTGATGAAACGCTGACGCCGCCCGTGGTCGCCGCGATTGGCAGCGCACTGGGCCTCATGATTGCCCGCGCAGGGGGTGCATCCTGTGTTGTGGGCCGGGATGGCCGACATTCCGGCCCCGTTTTAGCCGATGCATTGGCCGATGGCCTGATGGCCAGTGGTATTGATGTCATCGATGTGGGCCAGGTGCCGACACCGGTCGTGTATTACGGCACGGTCGCCTCGGGCAGTGGTGCCGGTGTTGCGGTGACCGGAAGCCACAATCCACCGCAGTACAACGGTTTAAAAATGATGGTGGCCGGACGTACGCTCTGGGGAGATGACATCCAACATATCCGGCAGATGATCATTTCCGGAGAGACTGCTCGGGAAAATGACCCACGCAGCGCTGCACAGCGCGGCCGTAAAACTTTCTCGCCGCAGATTGTGCAGGACTATATGGCGGCCATTACCCAGGACGTTCGACTTGCGCGGAAGATGTCGATTGCCATTGATGCGGGCAACGGCGTGGCCGGAGGCATCGCGCCAGGCCTGCTCGAGCGCCTGGGCTGTCGCGTGCACGCCTTATTCTGTGACGTTGATGGCGATTTCCCGAACCACCATCCCGACCCTGCCCATATGGAAAATCTTCAGGATCTGATCAATTGCGTTCAATCCACCGATGCAGAACTGGGCCTTGCCTTTGATGGTGATGGTGACCGGCTGGGCGTTGTGACCAAATCAGGAAAAATCATCTGGCCGGATCGACAGATGATGCTGTATGCGGCAGATGTACTCGCCGCGCGTCCAGGTGAGCAGATTATTTTTGATGTGAAGTGCACCCGTCATCTGGCCTCCTGGGTCAGGCAGCATGGGGGTGTGCCCTTAATGTGGAAGACAGGACACTCACTGATTAAAGCCAAACTGAGAGAAACCAGCGCGCCTCTGGCCGGTGAGATGAGTGGTCATATATTCTTCAATGATCGGTGGTATGGATTTGATGATGCCTTGTACACTGCCGCGCGTCTGCTTGAGATCTTGTCGCGCGCGGATGATCCATCAGCGGTATTGGAGTCATTGCCTGACGCCCCATCCACCCCTGAACTACAGCTTGCCACCGCGGAGGGAGAGAATTTTTCGGTGATTGAGCGGCTTCGCAACGAAGGCCAATTTCCGACCGCAAAAGAACGTATCACGATTGATGGAATTCGCGTCGAGTACGCCGATGGGTTTGGCCTTGCACGTCCATCGAATACAACACCGGTGATCGTGCTGCGTTTTGAGGCAGACAGCCAGGATGCCCTTGCCAGAATCCAAACGGAATTTCGCGATAATTTCTCTCGGCTGATGCCGCAGGCGAGGCTGCCGTTTTAGTTTCCTCGCCCTCTCGGACAGACATTCCGACGCCTTCCTCGGCGGTCCGTCGTGTCTTGCTGGTCAAAACCAGTTCCATGGGTGATGTCATTCATATGCTGTCGGCCCTGCAAGAGGCCCGGCATGCCAGGCCCGATATTCGGTTTGACTGGGTCTGCGAGGAGGCCTTCACCGATCTTCCTTCGCTTGAGCCGGCCGTCGATCGGGTGATTGCCGTTGCGGTTCGACGCTGGCGTAAATCGATATTCGCCGGCCAGACATGGCAGGAAATTCGTCAGTTTGTTCGTGAATGCCGACAGCGGCCGTACGACCTTGTGATCGATGCACAGGGTCTGCTGAAGACCGCATGGATAACCGCCTTAGCCCGATGCCCAAAGAGGCATCGATGGGGTTTTGACTGGCCGACAAGCCGTGAGGCGCTCTCGCGCCTGTCCGTTGGGCATGGCGTTCATGCACCGATGGATCGGCATGCCATTGACCGCCTGCGGGCGCTGCTGGGTGGCGCCTTGGGGTACACCCCTTCCGGGCCGATATCGGGCCTCGGACGGGCCGAAGACCGCGCAGCGGTTTTCGATCGGGCAGATCCACAACGCAGCCATGGCAGGTCCATTATTTTTTTTCATGGCACCACGCGTCATGAAAAGTCATGGCCAATCGCTGAATGGATATCCCTGGGCAGCGCATTTGATCGGCAGGGCGTTGAAGTGCTGCTGCCGTGGGGGTCAGCGGCAGAGGAGGCTGCTGCGCGCGCGATTGCGTCGGGCATCGGTGGCCGGGCTCGACTTCTGCCGCGTACGTCGATTCAAGAACTGATTCGATTCATTCGACAGGCCAACGGCGTTGTCGGCCTTGATAGTGGGCTGATGCACTTATCGGTTTATCTTGGTGTTCCGACAATTGCCGTGATGGCGGCATCTCATCTTGAGCGGTTTTCTGCCGATCGGTTTGCGCCCCTCTGGGCTGCCCATGCCCGCGTACTTCGGCGCCCGACTTCGGCAGATGCGATTACGGTCGATCAGGTGTTAGCGTCCTCGCGCGATCTGGGCATGATCTGATGCGTACCGTGGTGGAATCTTTACCTGAGCGCATAAGCCGTTGGATCTACGGTTGGGTTGGGCTGGCTGCTTTACCCGGGCTTTGTTTAGTTCTTTTGTGGCGGGGTGTGAGGCAGCCAGAGTACTGGGCCCACTGGTCTGAGCGATTCTTGGGCCGGCCATCAACGGCCGACGGATCTTCTGATTGGCAGTCGGATCGACGTCCGTTGTCGGTGACGGTGTTGTGGATTCACGCCGTCTCAGTTGGCGAGACGCGGGCGGCTGCCCCGCTCATTCATCAGTGGCTGTCCGAGTCGGCTCAGCACAAGGTGATCCTTACGCACATGACACCAACCGGAAGGGCAACTGGCCGTGAGATTTTCTCCAAATGGTGCCAGGGGCCGCAGCCCGCGCTCGTGCAGTGTTTTTTGCCTTATGACTTCCCTTGGGCCACCGCCCGTTTTTTGAAATGGGCTCGGCCCGCCCTCGGCGTTCTGATGGAGACCGAGCTGTGGCCGAACCTGCTGGCGCAGGCCCGTCACTTATCGATACCTGTGGCTCTGATCAATGCCCGCCTATCACCGAGATCTCGACGCAGACTCATGAAGGCACGATGGCTTTCACGGCCGGCGGTGGCAGGGCTTGCCGGTATTGCGGCCCAGACTGTCCGCGATGCAGAGGGGTTTCGTGCTGTGCTTGATGCCCGCCCGACGGCCCCATCGCCACAGGCAGATCATCCTGTTCAGGTTCTTGGGAATATGAAATTTGATGTCTCTGTTCCAGATGAAATGAGACAAATGGGGCGTCAGTGGCGTGAGCGTCTGTGTGCCGATTCGTCGACAGACGCCGCCTCCCAATTGCACATCTGGGCCGCTGTGAGTACGCGCGAGGACGAAGAGAGTTCACTTCTTGCGGCATGGTCTGGGGCTTTGGCGTCGGGGCGGATTACCGCCCACGATAGGCTGCTGATTGTGCCCCGGCATCCACAGCGATTTGAACGGGTGGCACAGCTTGTTGGCGAGCATGGGTTTTCGGTCTGTCGCCGATCAACACAATGGTCAGAGCAATCCACCGCATCACCAGGTCCGACAGCCCGCGGGGGCCCGGATACATCGGTTCTGCTCGGTGATTCTCTGGGCGAGATGTTTGCCTACCTTGAGATGGCGGATCTTGTCTTAATTGGAGGCAGTCTCTTGCCCCTAGGGGGACAAAATCCTCTAGAGGCCTGTGTGATTGGCCGGCCCGTATTTTTTGGCCCCCATATGTTTAATTTTCACGAGATTGCCCGCGAGCTGAGAGCCTGTGGTGCCGGAACAGAGATCCAGCGTGTTGGCGAATGGATTGAGCTGGGACAGCTTTTGCTCAATGATCCAAAGGAGCGGGCCTATCGATCCAGTCTTGCCCGAGATTTCTCTCAGGCCCACCGAGGTGCCGCAGAGCGGACCCGGTTATTCATCGACGCTATTTTGCGAGCAGGCCGTTGATCTCATCGATATCCCGATCTGCAAGCGTGCCCGCAGCCGCCTTAAGTTTTAGGCTGTTGATCAGGGTGTCATAACGGGCCTTAGACAGGTCCCGCTGTGTTGTGAAGAGCTGTTGCTGAGCGTTTAACACATCGATATTGATACGAACGCCGACCTCGTAGCCCAGTAAATTCGACTCCAGCGCAAGCTTGCTTGATTTCTCTGCGGCCTCGAAGGCCCTCACCTGCGAGAGCCCGGCCATAACGCCGAGGAATGCGGTCCGGGCCGACTGCTCGGCATTTCTCCGCTCTGACTCAAGATCAAAGGTGGCCTTGTCGCGTAGGGCGATCGCCTCTTTCGCCTTGCTCAGGGCGATTCCGCCATTAAACAGCGGCACAGTAAGTTCAAGAGAGACAACATCTGTGTCCGCCCGAGGATAGACATTGGTGGACAGTGTCAGGGGGTCTACCCGACGTTTTTGGGCAACGAGATCAATCGTCGGCAAATTGTCCGCTGAAATGATCCGCGTCACCTCATATCGGGCGATTTCAGCAGCGGACTGGGCTGCCTGAACCCGAAGATTAAAGGACTGGGATTGCTCAATCCATTTTCCTGCATCCGCAGGCTCAGGGCTCTGAAGTTTAATCTCCGCGCGTAGGCCGGAGAGTCGTTGTGGCAGTGGCTGCCCGATCAACAACGTGAGCGCATGACGTTTCACCTCCAGATCGTTAGTGGCGGCGATCTGCTTGGCAGTTGCCAGATCAAAGCGGGCCTGGGCCTCTTGCTGATCGGTAATCGTTGCGGTTCCAACCTCGAAATTTCGCTTCGCAGATTCCAGTTGTTCGCGAATCGCTTTCAGCTCCGCATCAACACTGGATACAGAATCCTGGGCCACCAGGACATCAAAATAGGCCTGCGTCACCCGCAGCAGGGCATCGATTCTGGCCTGTGCAAAGTTGGCCTCGCCAGCCCGCGAACGTTCCCGTTCTTGGTTAAAAACCGCAAGCCGTTCCAGACGGAAAATCGGCTGGGTCAGCGCCACAACATAGGTGTTGGCTACCCGGCCCGAATAGCTCAGGGCACTGCCGGGAATCGATGCATTTGGGTTGCTGGCCACATCGAAGTCGGTTCGGGTTCGCGACGCCGTCAGGCTCGCAGCAGGCAGGAGCAGTCCAAGCCCTTGGCCAAAGCGTGTGGCATCCGCTTCCGCTTTTTTTCGTGCGGCAAGGAAAGCCGCATCGTGGATAAGCGCTTCTTTGGCGGCTGTCGATAGGTCGACGCTGAGTGCCGGACTGCAGGGCAGTGCCAACACTAAAGCGTATGCACATCGAGCCTTAAAACTTGAAATGCGAGATCTTTGGAGCATCTTCGAGAGGGGTTGTAACGGTTTCGAACAGCACCGTCTGACGAATGCCGTCTGCGGAACCGCTTCCTGCAGAGCGGACACGCTCAATGAGGACTGCCTGCATGACAGGCGCAGATCCAACAATCGCCACCATACGGCCGCCGGGGCTGAGCTGCTGCAACAAATGCTCGGGAACACGCTCTACCGCCCCAGAGATCGCGATAGCATCAAACATGCTTCGCGACCAACGCGGCTGCTCCACGAGTCCATTGGCCTGGACGACTTCCACATTCAGAATTCCTGCCTCTGAAAGATTGGATTGCGCGAGGGCAACCAGGCCTTCGTATTTCTCAACAGTCAGGACCTCAGCCGCCTGACGGGCCATGAGTCCAGCCATATAGCCCGAGCCTGCGCCGATTTCTAAAACGCGGTCATCGGGAAGTAGGCTGAGCTCTTGAAGTAAGCGGGCCTCGACCTTTGGCGCCAGCATGACCTGGCCATGTGGCAGGGGCAGTTCCATGTCAACGAAGGCCAGGTGGCGGTGCGATCGGGGAACGAACTGCTCGCGGCGAAGCTCAGCAAGCAGGTTAAGCACATTCGGGTCCAGGACGTTCCATGGCCGAATTTGCTGCTCGATCATTTTCGAGCGGGCTTTCTCAATATTTGCAAAATCGGGGTTCATGCGGCACTCCAAACAGACCCCGAGTCTAGCACTAGGCGCCTGGCTGGGGCGCCCCCTCCCCGGGGAGAATGACGCTTCTGACGGCCATATCGATTGCTTCGCGTACATAGACCTGTTCATCAATTGGCGCAGACCCATGGGTCTTCAGCGCCTGCCGCCACAAGGCGAGCCAGGACAGGGGTGCGAGTAATACTTTGATGCGTTCCCGGGTGACCTCGCCCCGGACCTCCCCCCGCTCGACCCCCCGGTTGAGCACCCGGGTGAGCTGCTCATGTACGGGACCCATCACCTCCCGGAGATAGGTCTCAGCAAGATGCGGAAAGTTATTCGACTCGGCCAACACGATTCTTGCAATCAAATACAGCTTTGATTCCAAAAACTGCTGCCAACCCCAATCAAGAAATTCGCGCAGCACGACCTCAGTACTTTGGTTCGTATTGTCTTCTCTGCTCCGAATCGCCTCGATCCATGGGGCAGCCCGCTCTCGGATTACCGCCTCGAAGAGGTCCTGCTTGCTGGCGAAATAGAGGTACACCGTGCCTTTGGAAATGCCTGCCTTCGCGGCGACATCGTCGAGCCGGGTCTGAGAATAACCAAACTCTCCGAATAGACTTAACGCCGCACTGATGAGTTCCTGCGGCCGAGCGTCTTTCCGACGCTTCCAACGTGGGCCCTGTTTTTCTTGGGAGAATTCGATGACGGCGGAATCTTGCATCGCGCGTATTTTAATCAGAGTGCATAATGCGACTGCATTGCTGTCCCCAAATTTATGGAACTTCAACTCGACCTGCTGCGTGACCTTCCCCTGCTCGTAAAAGCGCTGTTGATGGGAATTGTGGAGGGGCTCACGGAGTTCCTTCCGGTCTCCTCAACCGGCCATTTGATCTTATTTGGCGCGCTTCTGGGCTTTGACGACGCACGTGCCAAAGTCTTCGATCTCGCGATTCAGACGGGTGCCATGGTGGCCGTTGTCTGGAACTATCGTGATCGTTTTGCCGCTATTGCCGCCCGCGAAATTCCTGCGGCTTTGGGGAAACTCCCTAGACTGTCTGCAGGAAAACGCTCTCTTTCCGACTGGTGGACTGATTCGAACTGGCAGCTGACCCGCCATCTGATCATCGGCTTTGTTCCGGCTGCGGTCCTGGGGCTCATGTTTGGCGGCCTGATTAAGCAGATCTTGTTTTTTCCAGTACCGGTTGCGGTTGTGCTGATCGTGGGTGGTCTGGTGATTCTATTTGTAGAGAAATGGTGCCAGCAACATCCGGAACGCACCCGCATCCTTGTGTTATCCGACTTAACGAACACAGACGCATTCAAATTGGGCTGTGCCCAAGCGGTCGCATTGATACCCGGGACGAGCCGGTCCGGCGCCACAATTATCGGAGGCATGATTTTTGGGCTGTCGCGTCGGGCAGCGACCGAATTTTCTTTTTTTCTGGCGGTTCCGACCTTGGTTGCAGCTGGCGCCTATGATCTCTTGCGGCATTGGAGCCTGATGCGCCTGGAGGATATCCCGATGTTTGCCATCGGCCTTGGATCGGCCTATATCACCGCTTTAATCGTGATCCGCTGGCTGATTCGATGGGTTAGCCAACATAGCTTTAATGGATTTGCGTGGTACCGCATTGGGGCAGGCTGTTCGGTGCTGGCAGCGATCTATCTTTTCTGAAAAATTAGATCGGCAACGGGATGGCCAAGTCGCATTCCGCGCGACTCAAACTTGGTCAGGGGCCGCCATGAGGGACGAGGCGAAAATCCGTCGGCAGATGTGTTGAGAAGGGCCGGTGCGGCGGAGCAGACCTCGAGCATTTGCTGGGCATACTCAGGCCAATCGGTAGCGAGGTGAACGATGCCCGTGCGGCGCAATCGACTGATCAGAAGTTCGATAAACGGAGGTTGTATCAGTCGGCGTTTGTGGTGTCTTTTCTTTGGCCAGGGGTCGGGGAAATAAATATGGACTGCATCCAGCGTTTCAGGCTGGATCATGTACTCCAGCACATCCACCGCATCCCATTCCACGATGCGGATATTGCCGAGGCCGAGCTTATCAATTTTCCCGAGCAGGGCCCCAATGCCGGGCCGGTAGACATCGATCGCCAGAATATTCCAATCCAGATGCTCGCTGGCCATGACCGCTGTGGTCTCACCCATTCCGAAGCCGATCTCAAGAACAAACGGGCCTTGGCGGCCGAAAACTTCTTGTAAATCAATTGGTTCTTTTTGAAAGGTGTGGCCCCACTTCGACAAGAGTCGATCCCTGGCGGCACGCTGGGACAGCGTGATGTGTCCGCTTCGCATGACAAACGACCTGACACGTCGGGAAAAATCGTCTTGCATGTTCTCGTGATTTTGGTATCGTCTAACCAACAGGCGGGAATTCCCTAGGCGTTTTGATCAGAAGAAGGCGAAGTATGACTTGCTTTCAGATTTCTTGCCCCTGTTACACTAGTCGTTCGTTCTAACAATTTGAGTGAGACCTCTACCACCATGAATAAAGCAGAACTCGTTGAAGCGGTTGCCAGCGCCACGGATTCGTCAAAGGCGTCAGTCGATGAAGTGCTGAATGCCACGATCGCAACCATTATCAAAGCGGTCACCAAGGGAGACGCAGTACAACTGGTTGGATTTGGTACTTTCGGTTCCGGCAAGCGTGCAGCGCGTACCGGCCGTAACCCCCGTACCGGAGAAGCCATCAAGATCGCCGCCGCTCGGACCGTAAAATTTACGGCTGGCAAGGCCTTTAAAGACGCCGTCAACAAGAAGAAGTAATTCCTTTTGATGTCATGACGAGCCCAGGTTTTCCTGGGCTTTTTTGTTTCCAGAGCATGCACTCCTCCCGTCAACCGGTGGTCATTATTGGCGCTGGCCTCGCTGGCCTGACCGTCGCCTTGCACCTTGCCGACCATGTCCCGGTCATTGTTTTGGCAAAGCGTAAGCGCTCGGATTCCGCAACCGCCTGGGCCCAGGGGGGCATTGTGGGCGTGCTGGATCCATCCGATAGCATCAACGCCCACGTGGATGACACCATGGCAGCGGGGGCTGGTCTGGTCGTCGAGGAAACGGCGCGATGGATTTCAGAGCGAAGTCCGGATGCCATTCAGTGGCTGATTGATCTTGGTGTCCCGTTTTCTCGGGATGATGCCGGCCCGCAGGGGCTACACCTGACCCGTGAGGGGGGGCACTCGGTGCGGCGGATTGCCCATGCGGCCGACGCCACGGGCAAGGCGATCCACGAGACCCTGCTGGAGCACTGCCGCCGGCATCCGGCAATACAGATTCATGAGCACTGGATTGCGTTGGATCTGGTGACCAATCGACACTGCAGATCAAGCGGCCCGGATCGCTGTCACGGGGTCTATGTATTGGACATCGATCATCAGCGGGTTGAGACGCTGGCGGCCAGCGCGGTCGTACTCGCATGTGGTGGTCTCGGCAAAGTCTATCGGTACACCAGCAACCCGGATACCGCTACGGGCGACGGTATTGCGATGGCCTGGCGTGCAGGCTGTCGTGTGGGCAATATGGAGTTCATCCAGTTCCATCCGACCTGCTTGTACCATCCGCAGGACCGCACATTCCTGATTACCGAGGCCCTGCGCGGAGAGGGGGCCCAGTTAAAAATTCCAGGCCTCCCGACCGATCAGGCAAGGTTTATGCCGGCCCATGATCAGCGCGGGGAATTGGCACCGCGCGATGTTGTTGCCAGGGCAATCGATTTTGAAATGAAAAAGCGAGGCATCGATTTTGTCCATCTCGATGCGACCCATCTTGGGGAAGATTTTTTAAAGTCCCATTTTCCGACCGTGTATCAGCGATGCCTGGCCCTCGGAATTGATATTGCGCATCAGCCAATTCCCGTCGTGCCAGCAGCCCATTATTGTTGCGGCGGGGTGGTGACGGACCATGCCGGTCAGACAGACCTGTCGGGCTTATATGCCGTGGGAGAAACAGGCTATACCGGATTGCACGGCGCGAATCGCCTGGCCAGCAATTCGTTGCTTGAATGTGTAGTGGTTGGCCACGCTGCAGCTGCAAAGATTCGACAATCCCCCCCGCCTGCTGTGGTTCAGATCCCCTCTTGGGATGAGAGTCAGGTCGAAAATGCTGATGAGCAGGTCGTGATTGCCCATAACTGGGATGAGCTAAGGCTGCTGATGTGGAACTATGTCGGTATCGTCAGAACCACACGGCGTTTAGAGCGTGCGCTCCACCGGATTGAGCTGCTTCAGTCGGAAGTGCAGGAGTATTACTCTAACTTTCGAGTGAGCAGCGATTTGCTGGAGTTGCGTAATCTTCTGGTCTGTGCGGAGTTAATTGTTCGCTCTGCCCTTGATCGTCGTGAGAGCAGGGGGCTGCACTTCAGCAGAGACTTCCCTGAACCATGGCCAGTCTCTTACCCGACCATTTTGTCTCCGCTACGGGCAGTGACGCGCAGCGAATAATCGATTGCTTTAATGTCTTTGGTAATCTGACCTACCGAAATTCGATCGACACCGGTAGCGGCAATTGTTCGGATCGAGTCAATCGTTATGCCTCCCGACGCCTCGAGTAGTGCCCGTCCGCAGCTGATCGCAACCGCCTGTTTCATCATTTCCGGCGAGAAGTTATCGATCAGAATGCTGTCTGCACCCGCCTGCAATGCCTCTTGTAATTCATCGATGTTTTCCACTTCAATCTGAATGGAAACATTTGCCTGCAGGGCGCGGGCGGCCTCTAGTGCTGGGGTGATTCCTCCGGCGGCAAGGATATGGTTTTCTTTGATCAGAATGCCGTCCCATAGGGCGATTCGCTGATTGGCGCCGCCCCCGATTCTTACCGCGTATTTCTGAGCCTGGCGAAGTCCCGGGATCGTCTTCCGTGTATCCAGAACCAGGCAGCCACGGGGGTTCGGACTTACTCCGGCGATCGCATCGACAAATTGCCGTGTCACTGTGGCCGTGGCCGAGAGCATCTGCAGGAAATTCATCGCAGGGCGCTCTGCAGTCAGCAGGCCACGGGCATTTGCTGAGATTTCACAAACCACACTGTTTTTCGCAAGCTGTTCACCCTCTGCGGCGGCCCAATGGATCTTGGCGGCCGGATCAAGTGCAGTCATACAGCCGGAAAACCAGTCACGGCCGCACAGTACAGCCGGCTCGCGGACGATGAGCTGTGCGTTAGCCTGGGTGGTTTCGTTGATGAGTAATGCGGTCCAGTCCCGCTCACCGATATCTTCGCTTAGGGCGTCGCGGATATTTCTCCGGCGTGCCTCTTCAAGCGTCTCATTGCTCATGCGGCCCCAAGGTGTGGAACCAGTCCCTGCCCAAGTGCCGGGGGATGCTGACGGGTGAAGTCCAACATGCGTTCAATGCAGCGAAGCGCGTTCTGTCGAATGTCGGCTGCCACCTGAATTTCTCCGATGCCTTCGGTGAGGCATTGCAGGACCCCATTGAGCCCATTCATGGCCATCCAGGGGCATTGGGCACAGCTTTTACAGGTCGCGCTTTCGCCTGCGGTCGGCGCTTCTATCAAGATTTTCCCTGGGGCTAATTGCTGCATTCGGTGAAACAGCCCCTTATCTGTTGCTACGATATAGGCTGGCGCATCACCACTCACAACGGCCTTCAGCAAGGCTGAGGTGGACCCCACCAGATCGGCCTGCTTGACCACGCCGGCGGGGGATTCCGGATGCACCAGCACCTGTGCCCTGGGATGGGTCCGCCGCAGCATCGCCAGCTCCTCGCTTTTGAATTCATTGTGGACGATACAGTCGCCCTGCCAGAGCACCATATCGGCGCCGGTTTGATCTTGGATATATCGACCCAGATGACGATCGGGTGCCCAGAGAATTTTTTCCCCGCGGTCTTTCAGCGCACGAACGATATCTAGTGCGCAGGAACTGGTCACCATCCAGTCTGCCCTCGCCTTTACGGCAGCACTGGTATTGGCATACACCACGACGGTGCGATCTGGATGGTCATCGCAGAATTTACCGAACGCATCGGCGGGGCATCCCAGATCCAGGGAGCAGGTCGCATCTAGATCTGGCATCAGTACGGTTTTCTCAGGACTGAGAATTTTTGCAGTTTCACCCATAAATCGAACGCCAGCGACAATCAGTGTCTGCGCTGTGTGATTGCGTCCGAAGCGGGCCATCTCCAGGGAGTCTGCAACGCAGCCCCCGGTTTCTAATGCAAGATCCTGTAAATCCCCGTCAACGTAATAGTGGGCAATCAAGACCGCATTAAGCCGCTCAAGCGCCTCCCGAATGCGCTGCTTTACAGCAAATTTTTGCCCTCCGTCGAGTGCCGGCTTGACCTTTGCCCAGGCCTGGGAGATGCAGGTATCCCCCTGGGCATTTTGTAAGGTGAAATCGTAGGCGGTGGTCTTGTGCATGAACTCTGTGGGGAGCGATGATGAACTTATTCTGGAGCGGGTGAAGGGGATCGAACCCTCGTCTAAAGCTTGGGAAGCTTTCGTTCTGCCATTGAACTACACCCGCAATAAATTTCTCTACCTAATCTGTGTCATATTCGTTATCATCTGATCAACTTTTTTCCATTCCACGTGGATTTCGTAAAGGAACACCATCATGAAGGCCTGGTTAAATCTCCGTCAGTTGATTGATGTGGTTGGGTCAGACGCCGAGTATAAGGTGATCGATGAGCGTAGCCAGCGGCTTCTTGAATGGATCATGGCCAATTATGCCCCCGAGAAGCCCATGTTTGTTCAGACCATTGTCATGAACTCTGGGGTGGCCTCACCTGCAACCATCCATAAGTGCCTTGCCGTTCTGGAGCGCGAGGGTCTGATTTCGGTAAAGGTAGATGCGGATGACACCCGTCGGCGTCTCGTGAGCCCCACCGATCGGGCACGCAGACTCCTGGCCAAGCTCTCCAAGCAGGTGCAGGCATGGGCCGCGGCGATGAAGGATTGACCCAGCGGTCCTGGCGATCTGATGGTCCCCAGATGCTGGGGTGGTCGATAGCGTTTGCAGTGGCCTTTATGTCAGTGCATTGGCTAACCATGTTGCTGAGCCCTTTTTTTGATGTCGTCACCGGCAAGATTTCGCTGCTGTATCTGCCTGCATTTATTCGTGTCGTATCGATTGTCGTGGCGGGTACAGCTGGCGTGGTCGGCATTGCGGCGGGCAGCGCCCTTATGGGAGTCCTGCATCACGGGGACTCTGTGTCCTTTGCCTTATCCGAGGCGTTGGCTGCAGCTGTGGCGATTCTGCTGGCCCATTGGTTGTTATGCCAGGCCATGCGGACCCGTCAGCTACCGATCACACTCTGGAGTCTCACAGCACTCACTGCGATCTATTGCACGTTAAATGCAGTTATTCATGGGGTCATATGGGGCGTGTTGGATCCTGTATTCGAGATTGCCCCCTGGAAGCTTGCACTGATGATGCTCGGAGATCTTCTCGGAGTAATTGTGATGTTTGGGCTGCTACGAGTTTTTGTGCGGACCGCACGTCAATTCAAGGCGTTCAGAAACTAGGGGCAGCTCTATCGGGCGGGTTTTATTCCGCCTGTCCCATCTGTGTGCGCAGTGAGGCAATTGTCGCAAGGCTGATGGCATCCAGATCTGCAGTGGTGGACGGGCTGTCATTGTCTGAGAGCGCCTTTAAGGCGGTATCAGCAATCGATTTGCCGAGCTCGACACCCCATTGGTCATATGGGTTGATGTTTTGCATCGCGGCCAGACACATCACACGATATTCCCATAGCGCAATCAGGCTGCCCAGCCCTGCTCCATTAAGGCGATTAAGCATGAGCAGATTGACTGGATGACCACCAGGACAGATCTTTTCTGGACGGAGATGTTGCTGGCCAAGTGACAGTGCCTGGGCCTGGGCGATGAGATTGGCGATCAGCGCACGGTGTTCATCCGCATAACTGTGATCCGGATGAACAATTCCGATCAGCTCAATTGCAACCCGCGTATGTCCTTGGTGAAGCAGCTGAAAAAAGGCGTGTTGTGCATTGGTGCCAACATCGCCCCAAAGAATAGGGCACGCAGGCTGGCGAAGTGGCTGGCCTGATTGGTCGACTCCTTTGCCAAGAGATTCCATCCAAAGCTGTTTCAGGTATGGCAAGAGTAGCTGAAGTCGGCTGTCATATGCCGAGACCATGAGCGTGGCGATACCGCGGTGATGCAGATTGTGAAGATCGGATGCAGCCAGCAGCATAGGAAGATTTTCTGCAGGCGCTGCGCTTAAAAAGTGCTGATCCATTTCCGCGCCGCCTTTAAGGACATCATCGACAGCGGGATTTCCTAGGGCAACGCGTGCGGTGAGTGAGACGGGACCCCAAAGCGAGTAACGGCCGCCAATGCTCTCATCGAAATAGAAGATACGCTGTTTTTCTATGCCCCAATGTATCGCCTTCTCAGGGGTGGCCGTGACTGCGAAAAAATTGTCAGATGCATTTTTGATGCCATGGGCTTTCATCCATTTCAGACAATGCTGCGCATTGGCCATCGTCTCCAGTGTAGAGAATGATTTGCTCACGATGACAACAAGCGTGCGGGATGGATCGAGCGTTGCAAGCCGTCTGGCCAATACATGCGCATCAAGGTTCGGCAGGAAATGCGGCCGCGGAGCAGCCGATGGCGTAAGCGGACTAAGCGCCTCGATCAACAGGTGCGGTCCGGTATCCGATCCGCCGATACCGATATGAATAATGTCCGTGCATGCAAGGCCGCTGGCGGTTTTGGATTGGCCAGAGCGAATTTGATGGGCTGTTTCTCTGCAGCGCTGGTGTTCGGCCGCCATTTTAGGCAGAAGATCGATGCCGTTCGGCGCGAATGTAGAGGGGAGTTGATCGGACGCGTGTGGAAACGCGGCAAGCCGCAGGGCCCAGTGTCCGGCTGCCCGATGCTCAGACTGATTGACCTGTTGAGCTGCAAAGAAAGATCGACGAAAGTCATTGATAGCAGCCAGTACGCCAGGTCGGTCGAGCAGTTGGATTGCCGGATCTGGCTCCGGCGGACGCCATTGGCGGGCCCTACTGAGCAGGAGCTGTGGGCCAGAAATCCAGAGTTCAGATGCGCGCATCGCGCCATTGTAAGGTGTAGTTAATCTTCCAGATGTGCGCACATTTCTTGCACTTGCAGGTCATCACTTTCATGGATAGGTCCTCGCTTGACCGTTCATCGACAACATCGATTCGGCCGTAGCGGTGACATTGAGCGCATACCGCCTGTCGACTGATGCTCTCGGCTACGCTCAATATGCGAATAAATTGAACCCAGGCCCAGCCCGTGAGACAAAGCCCGGCGAAGCTCAGCAGTATTTTCAGCGATCGATCGAGAAGATTTTCCAGCGCCATTGCGCCATCAATAAAGGCCAGTCCGGCAACCATTGACAGCACTCCCAGCCCCAGGTAACCAAAGCTTCTTGTGAGTTCATATTCATGCCATTGCCGAAACCCATTCGCATTGATCTGCCCTGCCAAGGTTGTGGAAGTGGTGCGTCGATCCACGAGAGGCGACCAGGCTAACGCTGCCTCAGGCAGCTCTCTTTGCGGCGGGCAGAGAGCTCTGACGGCTGGTGGTCCTCTTCGAGTGCCAGAAATGCAAATCGACGATGTTCCTGTAATCGGCTGAGGATTCCCTGCATGACTGGGTGGTCTGGCTGCAGGGCACGCATTTGGCTCAGATAGGTATCACGGTGCTCCTGGTGGAGTGCCTCAAGCTGCCGGCCAATCGACTCCAGGCAGGCACTGCGCTCTAAGGCTGTCTTCGACTGAATGTGGCAGAGGGTACGGTTGTTACTTGCCCAATCAATCCACGGCTCCGTAAATTTTCGTTCCTCTTCGCAGAAACGCTCAAGCTGCTCGCCATGCAGACGCTCTGGTAAACGGCTTGGTCGGTTTTGACTGTTGGCAATCGGTGGCAGCAAAGCGCAGAGCAGCAGCAAAAACGCGGGTCGACGCATCCACGCCGTTGGCACCGATTTAATCCCTGATCTGGCTAATGATGACCAGCGCCCGTGGCGGTGTGTCTTGGGTGATAAAAGGGGAAAGATTGACTGCCTTTCCCCGAATGGTCAGTCTGGCTTTTTCCGGCTGACCGAAAACAATTGCCGCGGTTGCGGCAGACGAGAATTCCACCTTCTGGCCGGGCTCTGCTTTCAGGTTAGTCTTTTCCCCATTGTTCTTCACGATCTGAACCCAGGTTGATGACTGAACCTCCAGAAGTCCATCTGCGCTCATGGGTGCTTTGGGAATAACGGCTGTGTTGGATGGTGAGGCCGTTGAAGTGGCCGTGCCCAACGCCGTAGCAGGCGAGCCTGATGAAACTGGGTTTGACGCAGCAGCTGGGGCCGCGAGGGGGGTCGATGCGGTCGGACCGCCTGTCGCGGCGGGCGCCACAGTTGCGGTGGTGGTGGCAGACGACTCAGATTTTTCATTCTCTTTGCCGTCTGCGGTTGCAGGTGAAGATTCCGATTGTGCGTTGCTGGCCGCTGGATCCCGAACGACCGGTGGTTCAAGGCTTTCTTTAATGATTCCCAAGGCAATGAGCCCTGCGATGGCGAACGCAACCCATCCCCACGAGACTCCTCTTGATTTTTGCTGTCGCATTTCCTGCGGCACATCAGATGGTGGAACATGAGGCGGTGGAGCATTGTCCTGTGGAGACTGGGCCATCTGCGTCGATTGCGCCGTGGGCGCGGCACTATCGGCGTGTACGCCGGCTGTGGTTACTTTTTCGGCCTTTGTTTCTACCGGTATCGCCTCTGAAGGGCTGCTGTCCAGTTGGCTGGAATCGTCATTGCCGGAGGAAGTGACCGTTGGTATCGGCTCCGGTTCGGGTTCGGGAAGTGATACGCCAAGATAGTTCGCATATCGTTCGACCGCCTGCATGAAATATCCGGTGCTGTAAAACGGGCGCAGATCAGCCGCTTCGATGGCGCGCAGTTGTGATGGTGATAACGCGATCTTGAATGCCGCATCCGCGAGATTGTCCCCGCGCCGCTCTCGGGTAGATTTCAGCTGCTCACTGAGGGCCTGAAGCTGGGCTTCGGAGAGTTGGGCAGAGGGCATGGGGCGCTAGGTTCGATGGTCATCGGGGGCGATGAAACCAACGAAGAGTAACCCCGTATGTGTCTCGGGGTAAAGGCCTGGAGCCTAAAAATTAGCCTATCTCCAGCCTGATCGGTCAATAATTCGGGCGGCCAGGCCTTGATGCTTGCCGATAACGGAAACGGGCAGTTGCTCGGATTTAAACGGGCCCAGCTGAGTAAGCTCTGGGTTGTTGATCTGAACGTTTCTTACGACCGGCCACTCATTGTTGCCATTGGCCAGCTGGGCCTGGGCGCTGGGAGAAGCCAGAAACTCCAGGAACTTTCTCGCCTCTTCCGGATGGGGGGCGTATCGGGCTACCCCACCCCCGCTCACGTTGATATGGGTTCCCGTTGAGGCTTGGTTAGGCCAGACCATCCCGAGCTTTGCGGCTGCCTCACGCTCCTCGGCCTTTGGCGACTTCAACATCCGCACCAGGTAGTAAGAGTTGGTGAGGGCGACCGCGCACTCGCCTGAAATTACGCCCTTGATCTGATCCGTGTCTCCTCCTCGGGGTGAACGGGCAAGATTGGCAACTACACCTTTGGCCCAGGCCTCCGCCTTTTGTTCTCCCTGATGGGCAATGATTGAGGCGAGCAGGGAGAGCATGTAGGGATGAGTCCCAGACCGGGTGCACACCATGCCCTTTAGGGCAGCCGAGGCGAGATCTTCGTACCGCTGAACCTGCCCAGGTTTTACCCTTGCCGGGTCAAACACAATAATCCGGGCGCGTGTTGTAAATCCGAACCAGAGCTGGTCTGCCTGATAGGTGGGGGGAATCATCGTTTTGAGAACCTCCGACCTTGTCGGCTGAAACAGCCCCTCGCTTTGGGCTTTCCAGAGCCGGGCCGCATCGGCAAGTAAGACAACATCGGCGGGGGATGCCTTTCCTTCGCTTCTGAGCCGCTCGAGTAAGGCTTCATCACCGGCCTGAATTTGATTGATCTTGATTCCGGTCTGCCGCGTAAAGCTGTCGTACAGGTCCTGGTCGCTGCTGTAATGCCGGGCGGAGTAGAGGTTTACCACGCGATCCCTTGTCTGGGCGGGCAAGGGGGGGCTGTGGAGCAGAAATGGGGCAATCAGGGCCACGATTGCCGCCGCGCCCAAGACGCGGCGGCTGAATTTAAGGCGGAAGGCATAAGACTGCATCTGTGTTTTTTCCTGTTCGCGGCAAGCCGGTCGGGCTGTACAGTCAGATCGGCTCACGATAGTTGCTCATTCGTCAAGATGAATATTAATGCAAATCATTATCATTTGCAAACAATCAGATGAGTGACTGTCCTAAACAGACTGTCATTTATCTTTGACATTTTTATGTGTAAGGCTAAAATGACACCCAAACCCATAGTGGTTTTTGGCGGTGGCGGTGGTTTGGACCGCTGCCGACATATCGCCCTCGTGCGGGTTCAGCACGAAAAGAGGTCTTTCAAAGGAGAAATGCTATGGCAGACCCAAACAAAGTATGGCCGACTGGCCTTACCGAAGCTGAATCAGAGGAGATTCACCGCAATCTGATTCAAGGCACGCAGATTTTCGGGATGATCGCTGTTCTCGCACATCTGCTGGCTTATATCTATTCACCCTGGCTGCATTAAAAGGAGCCGATCATGATCTACGGAAAAATTTGGTGCGTGGTCAAACCCTCGGTGGGCATCCCTCTGTTTCTGTCTGCCGTCGCGATTGGCTCATTTGCTGTGCACCTGGCGCTGGTAACGAACACCACCTGGGTGAAAGATTTTCTTCAAGGTGGCCAGAAGACGGCTGCTGCGCAACCGCAGGCCGTCAAGAAGTAACCTCCGTTTTCTTGGGTTTGCCTAAAAAGGGCGCCGGGGTGATCTGCTCCGGGCCCTTTTTTATTGTTCTCAATCGATAAACCACGCATAAAAACTACGGTTTCATAGAATATCGACATCGTGAATCGCTTCAGTCGATCGTTTCTTGAATCTTGGGCCGCAATGGGCACACGGTTTTTGCCGTTTGCGGATGCGGCTACACCCGATCTCCCCCTGTCCAGGTTGTTAAGGCTGTCGCTATTTCAAGTGTCGGTGGGTATGGCCCTGGTACTGTTGATCGGTACCTTAAATCGCGTGATGATCGTTGAGCTGAAGGTACCAGCTTCGATCGTCTCGATTATGGTGTCGCTTCCCATTCTCTTTGCGCCCATGCGTGCCTTAATTGGTTTTCGATCTGATGTTCATCGCTCCGAACTCGGCTGGCGTCGGGTACCGTTTCTGTGGATGGGCACCATGCTTCAGTTCGGTGGATTTGCGGTGATGCCATTTGCGCTTTTGGTGCTTGCGGGGGCGGGTCAGGCGGCCCACGCCCCTGTATGGATTGGCCAGGTCGGGGCAGCGATTGCATTTTTGCTGGTGGGGGCAGGGCTGCATACCGTTCAGACGGTCGGGCTCGCCCTGGCTACGGATCTGGTCCCTCAGGAGTCCCAGCCCAAAGTTGTGGGACTTATGTACGTGACGCTGCTTGCGGGGATGATCGTCAGCGCCCTGGTCTTTGGCGTGCTACTTGAAGAATACAGTCCGGGTCGATTAATTCAGGTAATTCAAGGTGCAGCGGTAGTCACCGTGGTACTCAATGTGATCGGATTGTGGAAGCAAGAGGCCCGAGACCGAACTCGAAAGCACTCCTCCTTAGCGAGTCCAACGTTTATTGAGTCGATACGATCTTTTTCGCGTGGCGCTTCAGCCATTCGGCGATTAATGGTGGTCGGACTCGGTACGATGGCCTTCACCATGGAAGATGTTTTGCTCGAACCCTACGGTGGAGAGATCCTTGGATTGAGCGTAAGCGCGACAACACTGCTTACTGCCACTTTGGCTTCCGGGAGTTTGATCGGATTTTGGTTTGCATCCTGGGTGCTGGGCCGGGGGGGCGACCCCTATCGCATGTCTGCCTCGGGTGTAGTGGTCGGGTTTCCAGCGTTTATCGCCGTGATCCTGGCCGCCCCTTTGCAGTCGATTCCGCTCTTCTCGATTGGTACGTTTCTGATCGGGCTAGGGGCAGGATTATTTGGCCATGGAACGCTGACGTCCACCATGCAGTCCGCCCCGCGGGAGCAGGTCGGGCTCGCCCTTGGGGCCTGGGGCGCGGTACAGGCCACGGCCGCTGGACTGGCCATGGCGGTCGGGGGCATCATTCGTGACCTGGCAGTGGCTACCGATACGCTGGGGCTTTTAGGGCTGGGATTTGTCGGAAATGCCATCGGCTATGTCCTTGTGTATATCATTGAGCTTGTGCTCTTGGTGGCCACGTTGGTATGCATGGCCCCCTTGATTAAAAAACAAGATTCCGGGGAGTTCACTCGAACGCTGGCCTAAAGAGCCAGTGTTCTGTAAGAAAGGTGGGTGTTGTATGGAAGTATGGCAAGTAATTTTGGTGATTTGGGCAGCGGTTGCCGTAACCTTGGTTGCCAATCATTTCAATCGGGGCGGTAAGTAGCCAGATTGATGCTGTAGTCATAAGACAGGCCCCTCTTTGGGGCCTGTTTTCATTTTGAAGTTAAAACCAAGTGTTGCGTGGACACCAAGAGTGCCCCAGTCGGGGATAGTTACTCCATGCAAGCGATCCAATCTGTCGCGCCTCCGTTACTGCAGAATTTATTGAAGCAGGCAGACATTGAGATTAATGGTCCGCGGCCGTTTGATATTCAGATTCACGATAAACGGATCTATGACGCCGTTCTCGCACGTTGGTCGCTCGGGCTTGGAGAGGCATATACGGCTGGGTATTGGGAGTGTGAGCAGCTCGATGAGCTGATTGCGCGACTACTTAAGATAGGAATAGATCAGGGTTATTCTGGTGCGGCAAGGCTTCGACTGCTTGCCCATCATTTGCGATATCGGCTGTTCAATTTACAGTCGCCGGTTCGAGCCTATGAGGTCGGAAGGCGTCACTATGATCTGGGTAACGATCTATTTGAGTGCATGCTGGATTCGCGAATGATCTACTCGTGTGCCTACTGGGAGCACGCCGAGAATCTCGAAGATGCCCAAACAGACAAATGTCGTCTGATCTGCGAAAAACTCGAGCTTAAGCCTGGCGAACGGGTTCTGGACATTGGCTGTGGCTGGGGAGGGCTTGCCGCCTATGCGGCCATCCACTATGGAGTTCAGGTACACGGGATTACCGTCTCCCGGGAACAGCTTGCCCTTGCCCAATCACGCTATTCGGACCTGCCCATCACATTTGAATTGGCGGATTATCGAGATTTGGTTGGGACATATGACAAGATTGTCTCGGTCGGCATGTTTGAGCATGTGGGTACCGCAAATTACAAAAGTTACTTTGACTCTGTAGCGCGCATGCTGAAACCAGAGGGCCTATTCCTATTGCATACGATTGGTGCGGATATCACCACGACTGCTACAGATCCATGGATTGACCGATATGTCTTTCCTAATGGGAAAATCCCAGGCGCTGTAGAGCTCGTGTCCGCCCTCGAGGGGCGGCTACTCGTTCAAGATTGGCACAATTTTGGGCCGGACTACGATCGGACTTTAATGGCCTGGGATTCGAACTTCTGTCGCCGCTGGAATGAGATTAGGCTCGGCTATGGCGACCAGTTTTTTAGAATGTGGCGATATTACTTACGCTCCTGCGCGGGATATTTTCGCTCTGGCCGGGGTCAGCTGTGGCAGCTCGTGTTGACAAGACCAGATCGGAAAAGCTCGTATAGGTCTTTTCGGTTCGGACGGGCCTCAGGGAGAGCAGTTGGTCCACAAGTTCCATCAGCGGCACACGCTGCTGCGGATTCAGGCATCTGAGCTTTTTACCCCAGTTTTCTAGCTCGGGGAGCAACTGCCAGCTTTGGGGTCTGAGATGGCGCTCTTGAGCCCTGGTGTGCTCAGACCGAGGAAAAATGTCATTTGCATCGATATCAAGCCAGTTGATCAGTGTCTGTAGATGCGCATATTCGGGCTTGCTAGCCCCTGTCAGCCACCTTCGGATGGATTCTTGGGAGACGGTGTGTGAAGAAGTCGAGTGAAGGTTAAATTCTTTGGCCAGAAATGCCTTTGATGGAATCTTGCCGAAACGTCGAGAAATGGCCGTGTAAAGAATGCGTGGAAGTGAAGAGGCGGGACTAGTGGAGACCATGTTTTTTTAAGAAAAATTTAACTATAGAAAACATATATAGTTTAGCAAATTACTTCTCAGTTGCAAGTGTGCAGACGTCGAAAAGTCCACATCCGGTGTGTAATAGGTTCGACGTTTTGCGACTAAAGTGGCCTTTCTGCGTCAAACTATTTGGGCTTTGGCATGAAACTTGGTATCGGAACGTTGTTGGTGTTGGCGGATGGCCAGAAGGCGGTCTTTTTCCGAAATCAGGGCTACAACGGCCAGATTCGCTTAAAGCAGCTACAAAGCTTTTCATTTGAGAACCTCCCGAGTCATGAGTTGGGCTGGGATCGTCCCGGTCGGGCGTTCGCCCGATATGGCTCTAGCCGGTCGGCCTTTGAGATAGTGGATGCCCACGAGGTCGAAGAGGCACGCTTTCTTCATGATGTTGCCGAAGCAATCGAATCCGAACTGTTGGCGGGCGGGTACGACGGCCTCGTACTTATGGCACCGCCAAAGGCGTTGGGACTATTGCAGGAAGTCCTACGTCCCGAAATTCGTAAGAAGGTCGATCTCGCGGTTCCGAAGGATTACACGAATACACCGATCTCTGATCTGGAGGAGATCCTTATGCGGGGATCACACTGAGTTGGCTGCCTCTGATTCTGTGACTTCCCTCGAGACAGCACGGCCCCCTTACTACCTCTGCGCGCGCTCTGAAGAGGCGCTTTGGCAAGGGCTCGAGGCCGCGGGTTTATCGGATCTTGAATTTCCCCAGCTCGACATCATGGGAACGCTCTTCGTCCCGACCGGGCTGGTACTTCTTGATGAGCGCGACCAGCGTTTTCCACATTTTCGATCTATCAAGGGGTATTACGCGGCCATTGATCATGAATTGACAGAGGCGCAGCGGGCTGCATTGCCTATCGTGCCAAGGCCTGCATCAATTATTCGGATCTGCGTCTAAGTTTTCCACAGCCAAGCGTTCTCAATCCAATTGACAAGAGGCATCTTCTTGTTAGCGCTGTGATCTCATGGGGTTTTCAATCATGGAGGTTCTTATGGCGGAGTTGGATCTGACGCAGGCATTCTGGAAACCATGGCTCACTGAGCTTCCCCGGCTGTGGATATCCCCATTTTCAGGGATCTCACCATCCGTAGAAGAGATAAAAGTCGACATTCGGGAGCAGCCCGAAATGTTTCTCCTAGAGGCAGAGATGTCTGGTGTACGAAGAGAAAGTCTTAAGGTAGCGGTAGATGGGAGCTGTATTACCCTTGAGGGCGATATCCGAAATGGCATTGAACTGCCAAAGGAAGAGCGCCTCTTGCTCGGTGAGCGTCATATTGGCCATGTGCATCGGACTCTCGATCTCGAAGTACCCTTAGATCCTACAAAGTCAACCGCCCACTATGAGGATGGGTTGCTTACAGTGCTGGTCTATAAGCGTGTTGCGAGCGTCTCTGAGCAAACACAAATCATTGTGAACTAATGGGTAAAGCACATTCCGGCAGATTATGGTCGCAGATGCTTTGGGGGCGCATGCCCCCGTAGCCCGCTCTCCGTATTCTTTTAGCGAATGTCTGAAGTCGCGACGGCCGGGCGATTCTTATTGTGGAGGGATTGCGGCGGGGCGAAACCCGGATCGTATGAGTTCTAACATTGCCTTCTTCTGGGTTGCATCAAGCACGAGAAGGATTCTCAATAGCTCTTCATCCTCAGGACTCTGTCCGTTTGCGTGCGGTGATAGCGTCTGCGGCAAGAGACTTTTCGCTTCAGCTCTTTTCTCAGACGCCTGAAGACTCGGTGGGGTCGGCACAGAGCCCTCCCGTGTCGACATGGAACGTTGGCCATACGGCTGTAGCCGCGGTTTTAATGCCTCATTGAAATCTAGATTCAGCCAGTTCACCAGAACCCTCAGCCGCTCTTCCTCGGGGAGTGATACGCCACGAAGCCATCGACGGGCGCTTTCCTGAGAGATTGGGGTGGTGTCATAGGCCCTCAGGTTGAATTCTCGCGCAACAACAGCTGCAGAAGGTATGCGACCAAACCGGCTTCTGAGTGAGTCACGCAGTAACGCCGAGAAATTTTCTTTGATGTCATTTGATTTAGCCATGACCCGAACAATAGGTGCTCCATGTCGCATCTCTGCAACTGTGGGTTGTAACTTGGCACGATGACTCGTTAAACCTGCACATCTGCCGTGGAATGCGAGCTTCCACCGATAACTCATTGATTTGATCAAGGAATAAACATGATTACGCAGGCATTGGGCGATTTATCTGGTTCCAAACCTTGTGAGCAATGCGCTGGTCGGAAGCTTTACAGACTGTGTCTACTGCAGTGACTTCAATTGACGAGAGATGTCGTCCGATACTTAAAGGAGCTTTACTATGGCTGAGCAAAATATCTATCTGTATGCGACCCAATCCCCACCGGCGAGCATTGACACAGGGGAGGAAGATTTCCCTGATGCACCGGGCGTCATGCTCGCAGACGGAACAATCTTCTATACCTGGAAAGATGATCCCCTGAAGACTGACAGCTCAGGAACCGGCATCTTCGATCCCTTCTTGACCATTCAGCAGTCTGGTTCCGAGACTGGCACGAATCTGTATAACGGCAGTACCTATGCCACAGGTAACGCAATTAGTTCTAGCGATAACCGGACCAGCCTGCTGGAGATCAGCAAGATTCCTGTGGTGGGTGTTGGTGATATGCAGTACCTGGAAATCCGCCTGGATCTGAACGAAGTGAGTGGCGGTGGCGGCCCGAAGGCGGAGGTCCGTATGACTGATCTGAAAATCTACGGATCCAATGATTCTAGTCTTTCATCCTTTGCAGGACTTACCCCACTGTATTCGATTGACAGCGCAGCGCTTGATACCACAGTGCATATGTGGGATGACTTCAACGGCAGCGGACGCTCCGATGTCGTGATGCTGATACCCAAGAGCTATTTTGCCTCCAATCCCCAATACCTGTATTTCCAGACCACTTTCCAGGGAACCGACGGGGGTTTCGAAGAATTCTCGACTCAGGTTCTGCAGGCGCCGCTGGATCCTTCCGTGACTATCGAGAAGACTGCGGACGTACTCAATTCCGATCGCAGTGACGATACCGATGACATCATTGATTCGGCGGGGGACATCGTGACGTATACGGTCTCGGCCAGTAATCCTGGTGATGTGCCACTGACCAATCCGACCATCACCGATCCTCTAATCGCCGATTCATTAGATACCAATGATGATGGCTTGGTGAACGCAGCAGATATTGTTAGCGGCGATACAAATGACAATGGCCTGCTCGATGTGGGCGAAACCTGGGTCTGGCAGGGGGAATACACCGTGACGCAGGCGGATATGGATGCCCGCGGAAACTACGATGGGCCCGACGTAGATGCCATTAACGACAATGTCATTCGTAATGTGGTCGCGATCTCGACTGATGAGGGCGCGTCTGATGATGCGGTAGCCGACAGTCTATTGGATTACAACCCTGTTCCAAACATTGAAAAAACCTATGATGTTCTAAACTCGGATCGCTCTGATGACCCTGATGATTTAATCGATATTGCGGGCGATATTGTTCAGTATTCGCTCAGCGTAAGAAATGACGGCAATATCACCCTGAGGGATGTGGTGATCACAGACCCGCTTATTGCTGATTCCTTGGATACAAATGACGACGGCGTAGTCAACGTCCTGGACTCGACTGGTGGCGATGATGGAAACGGGCTACTAGATGTAGGTGAGACTTGGACCTTTGCCGGCGAGTACACGGTCACCCAGGCCGATATGGATGCCCGAGGTAATTACGATGAACTTAGCGACGGGACCAATGACAATGTAATTCGAAATGCCGCGAGTGTTGAGGTGAAAACTCTAGACCAGAGCTTGAGTGCCACCACCCGTACATATACAGACCTTAACTATGAACCACTCATCAGTATTGAAAAGCTCGCCGATGTTCTGAACTCTGATCGGTCGGATGATGCGGATGACGTCGTTGATACAGCTGGTGACATTATCACCTATAACGTCAGTGTCAGAAATGAGGGTAATATTACTCTGACCGATGTGGTGTTGACCGATGCCCTGATCGCTGATTCATTAGATACCAATAATGATGGCTTGGTAAACGCAGCAGATATTGTTAGCGGCGATACAAATGATAATGGCCTGCTAGATGTGGGCGAGACCTGGGCATTTACCGGCGAATATTCTGTTAGTCAGGCGGATATTGACAATCACGGCAATCACGACAGCATTGATCCGGATACGATCAATGACAATGTGATGCGCAATGTGGTTGCAGTCACGTCTAAGGCCAGTGACCAGAATATCTCAGATGATACTTTCGTAGATACCAGGGTGATCTATGGGCCGGACTTGGAAATCCTCAAGACGGCCAACGTCTCGGAAGTGGATGCTGCTGGGGATGAGATTGAGTACACGGTGACGGTGAACAACATCGGTAACGTGACCTTGACCAACGTGGTGGTGACGGACCCCTTATCGGGCCTGTCGGAAACCATCGCCTCGCTGGCTCCGGGCGCTTCTGAATCCTTCACGGCGACCTATCTTGCCACCCAGGGTGACTTTGATACCAACGGCGGTGGGGACGGGGATATCGACAACACGGCCACCGCCGACAGCGACGAGACCGATGTGGTCACGGCCAGCTACGCGGTCGATTTACTGTACAACCCTGCGATGAGCATCTCGAAGACTGCCAATGTTGAGTCCGTAGACGAAGTGGGAGATAAGATTCTCTACAGCATTGAAGTCTCAAACGTAGGTAATGTCACTCTTACCGACGTGACCTTAGAAGACACGCTAATCGAAGATACCCTAGACAATGATGCTAACGATGATGGCGTTATTGATGGGGATGACGGAGATGGTCTGCTTGAGGTTGGCGAGACCTGGGTCTGGCACGGAGAATATACGGTTACCCAGACAGACTACGATGAGGCCTTGGCGACTTCAGGAGATTATTACATCCGCAACACCGCAACAGCGGATAGTGCTGAGACAGATCCCGTAACGTCTTCCGAAGAGGTAAGTCTGGTTAAGATGGCGTTTGAAGGACTCTCTCCTGGCTATTGGAAGAATCATCCAGACGACTGGGATGGATTGCTGCCATCGGCAAGTTTTGAAACATTCTTTTTCGGTGGGCCAAAACCAGGCTTAAATTGGAAGGTAAAAACCACTGCCAATGGCAAAGATAAATTTGCAACAACCCAGGACATCACCATGGAGCAGGCCCTCGCCCTTACCGGGGGTTCGGAGGCGGCACTAGCGCGATCGGCAGTTGCTGCTGTGCTTAACTCTAGAGATGAGGATGTCACCTATCGGTTTACTGAAGCTCAGATCAAAGAGTGGGTTTCGGAGGCGCTCTCGGGTCAGCCAGTCGACCTAGAGAATGATGGTGTCATCGAGTACGCCGCCGGCGCTATGGCGATAGGGGGTGTCAAGGATCTTCTGGATTTTAATAACAACCTTGGCGTCATCTAGGAGTGTTGGTCTCTGACCAAGTCGCTGCCCCGAAAGGGGCAGCGGTTCCTGCTCTCCGGGAACTCCCGTCAGGAGAGGTGTTTGCGGTACTCGCAGGTCATCGCAAGAGTCTGATGATGGTTGTGCTCTTTTCTGGCGCAATTAACTTGCTCTATCTGAGTCCTGCCCTTTATATGTTACAGATCTATGATCGCGTACTCACAAGTCAAAGTGAAGCAACACTCATTGCTTTAACTATTCTTGTGTTTGGTATCTTTGTCTTTACTGGCATGCTGGAGAATGCAAGGGCCTCAGTTATGGCGCGGCTGGGTGATCAGCTGGAAAAAAAGCTCTCCGGGCGGGTGTATGCGGCGATGTTCGCCCGTCAAATGAAGTCCTCAGAAGGGCCAAGCAATCAACCGCTCTGGGACTTAAATCACCTCAGACAGTTCTTTTCTGGAAGTGGGCTGTATGCACTACTCGATCTGCCTTGGCTTCCAATATTTCTTGTCACAATCTTTTTATTACATCCGATTCTCGGGTGGTTTGCACTCTTGGGGGCGATTACCCTATTTGTCACAACTGCAGTAGCTGAACGTATAGCCAGAACACCGCTATCTCAGGCAGCTGAATGGACGATGGCGGCAAATGGCCTTGCTGCGAGTCAATTACGCAATTCGGAGGTAATCCATGCGCTCGGGATGCTTGCACCGCTTGCGGGTCGATGGCAGGCGCTTCAGGCAAGGGCAAGGGAATGCCAGCGTAAGGCATCTGACCAGATAGCAAAGCTTAGCGGAACGACGAGGGTCTTGCGATTGGTTCTGCAGTCCGGTGTCCTTGGGCTTGGAGCCTATCTCGCTTTGCAAGGTGAGATTACTGCAGGTGCAATGATTGCAGCCACAATTCTCTGCACCCGTGCGCTTTCGCCACTTGAATCAGTCATCGCACATTGGAAGTCTATGCTCACGGCAATATCTGGAAAACGCCGCTTAGATCAGCTATTGGCTGATTATGTAGAGCCTGTGGTGGGCGTTGCCATACCGCGTCCAAAAGGTCTTGTAACTGCAGAAAATATTTTTGTTTCGAGCCCAAGCAATACGTCTTTCATTTTAAAGGGGGTAACGTTCCAGCTTGAACCTGGCGAGGTAGTCGGGGTGATAGGGCCGTCTGCCGCAGGGAAATCTACTCTGGCGCGAAGTGTGGTGGGTGTCTGGCCGACCCAGCTAGGCAAGCTGCGTCTAGACGGAGCCGATATACGAAACTGGCCAAAGTCGGAACTCGGTCCTGCAATTGGCTATCTACCTCAGGATATTGAACTATTCAGCGGAACGGTAGGAGAAAACATCGCCCGGTTTGGTCCCATGGATTCGGAAGCCATTATTCAAGCGGCCAATGTCTGTGGAATTCACGGCATGATCCTCCGGCTTCCAAAGGGCTACGACACAACAATCGGAGAGGGTGGAGCGATACTCTCAGGAGGTCAGCGACAGCTAATTGGTTTAGCAAGAGCCGTATACGGAAAGCCCGCATTAGTTGTACTGGATGAGCCAAGTTCCAATCTTGACGAGGTCGGTGATCGTTGTCTTGCAAGGACAATTGAATCGCTCCGTTCATGGGAATGCACTGTCCTGGTGGTTTCTCATGATCCGAAACTTTTAAAAATTACAGATAGATTAATGCTCATCTTTGATGGACAGATTCGTACATCGGGACCCACGGCCGAGGTAATTGCATCTCTGAAGAAAAGTTCTCGGAGTGCTGTCGAGGAAAAGGGTTAGAGCATGGAGTCAAGTATAAAACGGGGCCTATGGATATTAATTATTCTTTTTCTTGGCCTCATACTCTGGGCGGTATTTGTTCCACTCGATTCCGGAATCCCTTCGAGCGGACAGGTGACGGTAGATGGTCGACGTAAAGTTGTTCAGCATCCTCGCGGGGGCGTTATTCAGCAGGTGCTCGTTAAAGAAGGGGATAGCGTAGCGGCTGGGGATATATTAGTTCGACTAGATAGCAGCACCGAACTGGGAAATCGCTCCCAGGCGCTTGCCCAGCTCCAGACGGCTGAGTTCCAGGCTCAGGCACTCGAGGCGCAACTCCCAGGCCTGCGTGAACTGGCAGAGGATGGGTTTTATCCCCGTAATCAGCTGCTTGATCTCGAGAGAAAGCTAAAGGAGTCCAAGGCACTACAGAACGGCTTGCGGGATCAGATCTCTGCGCTCGATAGAGAGGTTCAACGGACTGTAATTCGAGCGTCTGTGGCCGGCAGAGTGATGGGGGTAAGTATCAATACGGAAGGCGCCGTCGCAATTGCAGGCACCAAGTTAATGGAGATTGTTCCAATCGATGATCGGGTCACCATTGAAGCGCAGGTCCGACCGCATCTAGTCGATAAAGTACATTCTGGTGCGAGCGCCCAAGTCCGCTTTAGTGCTCTTCAAACCTCACGCACTCCAGTAATCTACGGCACCGTCGAGTGGATATCTCCTGACCGGTTTCAACCAAAAGAGGATACTGCTAATGGCGATGGCTACTATCTGGCAAAGGTAGTGATTAATCAACAGGAGCTCGCTAAAGTAGATGGGTTTCGTGTAATTCCAGGAATGCCTGCCGATGTAATTATTAAAACCGGTGAGCGTACCTTCTTCCGATACTTGTTTAAGTCTATCTCCGATCGATTCGCCCACGCATTTAAGGAGTACTAATGAAGTGGGCGTTAAAATCCTATTGCAGATCGATCACATTAGTGGCCATCCTGATTCTCGGCCCCGCCTGTGCGCGGGCGCAATATCCAACTGATAAGACGGACCAGACCGCTGGAATGGCAGGGTTGCTGACCGCTCATCTTGATCAGGCAAGAAAGATTGACGGTACTTTTCTCGCAGCTCAAGCCTCTAAAGAGGCTGCCTGGCATTCCCTGCAAATCAATAGTGCTGCTCTCGGGTTAAAAGTAACGGCCACAGTAAATAGCTTTCATGCTGAACGAACTGAAGAAAGTCGGCTAGTATCCGGATCCGTCTCTAGTAACCGCCACCTGAATTCATCTCTTGCAACCATTACCGCGCGACAGCCACTCTATCGCAAGAAGGACTTCTTGGCGGTTGAGCAGGCAACGATGCAACTGCAAAGTGCCGAAGCGATGGCGGAGTCAGCTACACACGTTCTCTTTGGGAGAGTGTTTATCGCCTGGGTGGAGATACTGACCGCGCGCGACCTTCTCCATATTGCCCGACAGGCCGCTGAGCGGTCGGGAATGGTACGCGAGGAAATGGAACGCCGCTATCGCGCCGGTGATATATCGCTGGACCAACTTGGGGTCGAGATCTCGCGACAGGAGCAGCGTCAGGCAGATGTCCTGGATGCGATGGGACGACTCTATATCGCTGAGCGGGGACTGATAGATCTGGTTGGCCCAGAGGCCAGTGTTCCATCGGAATTTACCTTGGAAACGGCCACCCCGAATATCCCAGCGAATCTGTCCGTATCCGAGATCTCTCGCCTTGTAGATGAACGAAACCCCGAGCTAAGAGCTTCTCGGCTTCTGGAAGAGGTGGCTCGACTTGATCGAGAGCGGATGCGGGCTGACCATTTGCCGACCGTAGACCTCTATGCGAGTGTATCCAAAGGGGAAAACGATACAATTTCTTATATACGCGACGAAAGTCGCATTGGTGTCCAACTATCGGTTCCGGTTTACACCAGTGGTTCTATCGATGCGGCGTCGGCACAGGCCGAAGCCCAGTATCGAAAAGCGCAGGCCCAGACGAGCTCGCTCGGGGTGCGTCTACGTGCGCAGGCGATATCTGCTGCGTCTAAACTTCGGACAAGTGTGGTGCGAATCGATACATACCGAACGCAAGTAGAGGCGACCGCACTGCGCGCAGAGGCGGTCCGGCGAGGGTTTCTTGCGGGTACGAGCACCCGCGGAGACTTCGCCCGCGCAGAAACTGAATATCTAACCGCGCGTCAGCGTCGAGCCAATGAAATGTTGGAATTTGCTAACGCATGGACATCATTTGTTATTGCAGCAGCACAGATAGATGCTAGCTTTCTTCAGGAGAGACAGGCGCCGGATAAACAGCCCGTAAAAATGGTCGGTTCCATGAAATAGGTGGAGTCTTCCCACGTGGCGCGTGTAACTCTCTAGCTGTCGCGCATCAAACTCGTTTCCTCACGATTGCGAGCGAGGGAAGCCTCTTATGAAACAGGTATTGGTGTCGGTATCTAACCAGTCGGAGATGGTACGACTGGCGCCTGTAATACGAACACTAAGAGATGATTTCTCGGACGTCGTCTGCACTCGCTGGGTCCGAACGGGATCTAACCCGGATAAAGTCTGGCAAACCGGCGCCCTGTTTGGGCTTTCTCCGGATCGCGAATTTGATCTTCGATGTGGATCTAGCAATCTAGTGGAGCATAGCTGGGAAATTGCTAATAGTATGGGCAGAGAGTTTGACAGCACGGTTCCGGACCTACTGGTTATTCAGGGTGAATCCCTATCCTCGCTTCTGGCTAGTCAGCAGGCCTTTATGCGTCGAATCCCTGTGGTTGTACTACCGAACCCGCTAAAACCCACCGTACTACCCGTCGAACCCCATCTTGATTCCTATCGACGCCTAATATCCGCTGTTGCAAATTTTCGGTGTTTAACAAACGAACGTGATTTAGGGCTTCTGAAGGCAACAGGAATTCCAAGTATCGAAATGGCTGTGACCGGGGATACCGTAGTAGACGCCTTGGCGATGGTGTTAAAGCACGGAATACTCGACCGAGAGAACCCGTCACTAAAAAAAATCGTATCTCTTGATAATGCACAGATAGTGGTAGCACTTAGCAGCTCAACCAAGCGTATGGGTGCAATGACCGAGCTTGCCATCGCTATTGCAGAGATCTCTAGACAGTATCCGGGGATTCTCTTTACTGTGCTTACGACACCGGACTCTCAGATCCGTGGCCTATTACATTCAGTCCTTGATTCAATACAAAATGTAACACTGCGGGAACCGGTACCGTTCTATGAATTTCTTCGAGTGTTGCAACTGCATGATCTTGTAATAACTGATTCTGAAGATCTGCATGCCGAGGCAACTGCATTAGGAAAACCTGGTTTCGTACTCGTCGATCTAGATTTCTCACTGAAACCAGATGGCATTTTCGATACGCAGTATGTGACTTGGGAACAGGAGCATCTATGTCATGAAATTTTAGGTTTACTCGCGGATAATGATATGTATCGAATGAATATTCCGGATTCCCACTGCCTTGGTGATGGGAAAGCAGCTAAAAGAATAGGATGTCTTATCGCGCACTGGGCGCGAAATAACTCTCTTTCGTCCCGTGCTTTTGAGCCTTATCGTGGAATTCCTCCGATCCGGAGGATTCCAGATAACTTGCACGCCGTCTGAGCGATCTCAGACTTGCTGGATCACAGAATCCCTCCTGGGCCGGAATCCGCCGGTCCATTGTTCGATTTTCAGAGATTACCTGGAAATCATTAACCTTCTTTGGAGAGTCAGCATGAAAAAGCTTGTTTATTTCGGTAAGAGATTCCTGAAAGATAACCGCGGTGTAAGTGCAATTGAGTACGGTTTACTTGCGACCCTGATTGCAATTGCCATCATAACGGGCGCATCACTTCTGGGTACTGAACTGAATGCAAAGTTTGACTCCATCGCTAAAACTGTGAAGAGCCCGACTTAGTAATCGAAATCGTATTATTGATTGATCTAGTTGTTTTTTTATGGTCAGTGTGTCCCCGGTGGTGCTTGAGTTGATTTATGGCAGGTCACCATCGGGGATCTTTAATCCAATGCCGGCTGTACTGATAGTGATTCTCTGTCTCGCTGCACTCAGTGATCTGATGCTAAGGATCGTACCGAACTGGTTAATTCTTATTGGCCTAATGATTGGATTAGTGATGTCCGCATCTTTGGGGGGCTTTTTGGGGATTGGCATCATGGCCGTAGGAGCGATCAGCGGTGTCCTTCTTTTTCTTCCGATTTACATGGTGGGGCTGCTGGGTGCGGGTGACGTGAAGCTAATCGCGTTAGTCGGAGGATTTCTGGGGCTGCACCAGTTGCTGGTTACTAGCCTTTTGATCTTTCTCGCGGGGGGCGTAATTAGTCTTATTACGCTGCAACGCGCTGCTGGAATCCATGGCTCGATTCAGGTGCCCTATGCGGCGGCGATTGCCACTGGTGTGATCTTGCACTTCATGATTTTTACATGAACACAATCTTCCAAGATTTACTGAAAGGAGTTACATATGGGCAATCGACGGGCGATTGTTTTTTTGCTGGTTTCATTAGTCACTGGCAGTCTCGCGGTTGGAATAGCAGCATTTTGGATGAAACAGAAGGTCTCCGACAAAACGGTTGCCGTTGTGGTGGCCGGCCGTGATCTCACCGCCGGAGAGAAACTTACCTCTGAAAATCTTAAGCTGGTTAACTGGCCTGCTGGTTCTCAGGTAAGGGGTTCACTAGCAACACTTCAGTTGCTCGAGGGTCGAGTGATCGCAACCTCAGTGGTAATGGGTGAGCCTATCCTGGAGGGTCGGCTTGCGCCGGTGGGTAGCAAGGCAGGGCTGAGTGCCATCATCACGCCTGGCCACCGCGCATTGACCGTTAAAGTCAACGAGGTTGTCGGGGTGGCGGGCTTTGCTATGCCAGGCAATTATGTAGATGTTCTAGTGACTATTCACCAAGACAATAAGCCACCAATTTCTAAGATTGTCTTAGAGAAGATTCTGGTGCTCGCAACGGCCCAGGAGCATGTGGTACGAGATGAAGCGAAGCCCAGAGTGGTCAATGCGGTGACGCTGGAAGTTACCCCCGAACAGGCCGAAAAGCTCGATCTGGCAAGGAGTATCGGTACGCTATCGATGGCCCTGCGTAATCAGGTAGATCAGACACTGGTAGCGACGCGGGGCGCAGTTGTTGGCGATGTACTACAGGTCAATTCTGCAGCTGCATCCAGGCCGATACAACGCGACGGTTCAGGCGATGCGGCTACTTCGGCAATTGAAATTATTCGTGGTGTGGTGCGCACTAGTGTCAGCGTTCGCTGAACGGTCAAATGGGATTAGAGAACAATGATCAATAAAATAATACAAATCGTTTTTGCTGTGGGTGTGGGAAGCATGCTTCATCTTGGATATGCCGCACCGCAGACAGGTAATTCCTCCTCTGCCATCCTGGGGCCAGTTCCTCCAACGACTCTTGGGGATACACCATTGCGGCTGGTTTCAGGTAAATCACAGGTAGTACCCATTCCTGGTGGAATCACACGAGTATCGGTGGCTAACCCGGAGATGGCTGATGTCACAGTCATTGCAGGCCGTGAACTCTATGCTATCGGCAGGAAGGTTGGCTCAACAAATATCTTTTTGTGGGGCAAATCGGGCCAGGTGACCGTGATGGATGTGATTATCTCTACTGATACGTTGGGTTTACAGGGTAAGTTACGCGAGCTAATGCCTACTGAACAGCAGCTACATGTAAGCTCAGCCGGAGAGGCGCTTGTGTTGATCGGCCAGGTAGCCGATGCTGCAAAAGTGCAGCGTGCAATGGAGATCGCTGAGCAATTCACCGAAAAGAAGGTGATTAATCTCTTATCTATGGGCGAATTGCCGCAGGTGCTACTGGAGGTGAAGGTAGCCGAAGTCTCCCGGAAACTCACTGATAAGCTAGGCGTCGCCCTAGGCGTCAACGGCAGCAGAGGTTCTTTCCAATACCAAATTCTGGGTAATCTCTTGACAGGTGGTGCCTTCAGTACCCCGCAGGGGGGTGGTGCAGGAATTGGTCTGGCACAGGGCAACGACAGCCTGAGGCTTGAAGCCGAGATTAAGAATGGTCTGATTAAGGTTTTGGCTGAGCCGAACATTATCGCGGTAAGCGGCCAAGAGGGTGCATTTCTGGCAGGCGGTAAGATTTTTATTCCCGTACCCAGATCAGATGGATCCGGCATCGCCTATGTGACACTGGAAGAACGGGAGTACGGTGTTGGTCTGCGCTTTCTTCCGACAGTGCTCGAGGGCGGAAAGATCAATTTGCGCGTTACGCCTGAAGTCTCCGAGCTTGTAGAGCAGGGGACACCGATCAAAGCAGGTGGCGTCACAAATGTGCTTCCCACCATCTCCACTCGCCGTGCCTCGACCACGGTACAGCTCATGGATGGCCAGAGCTTTGCTATTGGAGGTCTAATAAAAAACAATGTATCGCAATCGCTTTCAGGTTTTCCCTTTTTAAGCGAACTCCCAGTTCTAGGCGCATTGTTTCGTAGTAGTGAATTTATCAATGACCGCAGTGAGTTGATGTTCCTTGTTACACCTAGGCTCGTCAAACCTATGGCTACGTCAGCCCCCCTTCCCACAGACGGCTTCATCGCACCAACCCGCTATGAATTTATGATGAATGGCCAGATGCAGGGCAGGTCGCCTGTTTCAAAACCGCCAGCGCGCATCCAGGGGGAAGCTGCACCAGCCGTACCGGTTGTACCTCTGCAGCCACCCGAATCTTCAGCAGGACCGCATGTACCACCTTCTGCGGCAGTTGAACCGCCAGAGCCGCAAGGATCGATTCAGGTCGGTGCGATCACGTCATCAGATCTGAAAATCGAGAAAATCGAGGAGAACAAGCAATGAGATCCATCTCTTACTGGAGTAAACGTTTCGTGAGTCTGCTGGCTGCCGGATCGCTGGTGGGCTGTGCCCACCAATATGCGCCTGAGGCATCTTTTGGGAGTTCGGTAAAAGACAGCGTTCGTATGCAGTCAGTCCGTATCAATGGTGTCGGCCATGATCGCATTGAGCCTGGATTTGATGGTCTGGCGGCTAAGGCAGTGATGGATCGTTATGTCCGCAGTTATGAGCAGCCCCAGCAGCTGGGCAATGTCTTGCGACTGGGCGTAGGCGGAGCGGGAATGGGTGTGGGTGCATCAGCGGGTACACCCGTCACGGCGAGGTAAGTATGACCCAGCCCGACACCCTAGTCGACCAGGCTCGACTGAAATCCCATGTGCATAGTCAACTCCTGAAGATTCTGGATCTATCAGTCATGGAGCGGCTGCAGCCCGATGATCTACGAGCAGAGCTTTCAGGTGCTGTCCAGCGTATTGTGACTGAAGAACGTATTACGCTTGACCCATCTGATTTAAGTAAGTTGGTCCTGAATATCCAGAACGAAGTGATGGGCCTGGGCCCAATCGAGCCGTTGATCGCCGACCCTACGGTATCGGATATTTTGGTGAATGGTCCTCTGTCAATTTATGTGGAGCGCTACGGACGACTCGAACCGACATCGATACGGTTTTCCAATCATGATCATGTACTCCGAATTATTGAAAAAATCGTGTCGCGTGTCGGCAGAAGAATTGATGAATCTAGCCCAATGGTGGATGCTCGGCTTCCGGATGGCTCCCGCGTCAACGCCATCATCCCCCCATTGGCCTTAGATGGCCCGGTGCTTTCTATCCGACGGTTTGGCGTTACGCCGTTTGGCATCAAGGAATTGATTGATCACGATACGCTGTCTGCAGATATGGCCACCGTGATTGAGGCTCTGGTCCATCACAAGATTAATGTCTTGATTTCAGGTGGTACGGGGAGTGGAAAGACAACGCTGCTTAATGTGCTTTCGGGTTTTGTTCCTGCCGATGAACGCATCATCACGATTGAAGATGCTGCGGAGCTACGCTTACAACAACCCCATGTAGTCCGGCTAGAGACCCGACCCGCCAATGTCGAGGGCAAGGGAGAGGTGACCCAGCGGTCTCTGGTCAAAAACAGTCTGCGTATGCGGCCGGATCGCATCGTGGTTGGCGAGGTCCGGGGGGCTGAGGTCCTGGACATGCTCCAGGCCATGAATACCGGCCATCAGGGCTCAATGACCACAATTCATGCCAACTCCCCCCGTGATGCAATGATCCGCCTAGAGAACATGGTTAGCCTTGCTGGCATTAAGGTGGGTATTCATCCCATTCGGCGACAGATCGCTTCGGCCATCAGTGTTGTAATCCAGATTGCCCGATTACCTGATGGTGCTCGGAAGGTGCTGAGTGTTCAGGAAATCACAGGCATGGAGGGCGACATGATCGAAATGCAAGAGATCTTTTCCTACGAACAGCAGGGCGTGACAGTCGACGGTAGGTCGATCGGTGCGTTTAAGGCTACAGGCATTCGTCCACGGTTCGCTGAGCATATTGCCCGCGAAGGCCAGCGGCTTTCTGATCGACTCTTTATACCTCCGGCTCAGTAGGGATGCCTTTTTATGCAGACCTTAATTTATGGATTACTGTTTGTCTCGTCAGTCTTCCTAGCGGGTTCAATCATGTTGTTCTGGCAAGACATGGTCGCAACTCGTTCGGACCGGGCCAGCGTACTACAGACATCTATTGGCGTATCAGAAGCTGCCTTGCAGTCAAATGTCTATCGGGATCTGCGTGTTAGTGCGATATCCTGGCTTGACCAGTTAATACGCACCAATCCGAGGATTCAGGGGATACAGCACGCTATTGCAAGGTCCGGAGTGCGGCTATATGTTGATCAGGTCATTGCTATCGGCACATGTTTATCAGTGGCTATAGCAGCAATTCTGTGGTTTTTTCACTCGCCCTGGCTATTGATTCTTCCAAGTGCAGGCCTCGCTTTTATTAGCCCATGGCTGGTATTGCGCTATCGCAGACGTAAACGTCTTCAGGTAATCGAGGAGCAGCTGCCGGATGCGCTTGATGCGATTTCCCGGGCGATGCAGGCAGGGAATTCACTAGCAGGAGCGCTATCCACCGTGGGCAAGGAGTCTCCAGATCCTTTAGGTCGTGAGTTGCGTATGGTCTCTGATGAAATCAATTTTGGTCGTTCCGTAAAAGAAGGGCTCGCTGAGTTCTCTCTGCGGCTTGGCAGCCTCGATATTAGATATTTCGTATTGGCTGTGCTGATCCATAGCCAGACTGGAGGCAATCTTTCGTCGCTCCTTTCTGGTCTGGCCACACTTATTCGTGAGCGACTGCGATTAAAACGTAGGATCCGGGTGCTCTCGGCCGAAGGTCGGCTGTCAGGCTGGGTACTTACACTGCTGCCTTTTATTGCAGGATTTCTGGTTTACCTGATGAATCCGGATTTCATGCGGATACTCTGGGCAACACCCGCAGGAATGCTGTTATTGCAAATCAATGCCGCTCTGATGATGGTTGGTTTGTTTTGGATGTGGAAAATAATTCATTTTCGAATCTAGAGGAATTTAATGTCCCCTCTTCAAATTGTCATTCTGCTGCTGTTATTTATCCTGGTTTCTGGGCTGACATGGACCCTTATTGGATTAGCAGTGTCGCTACGACCCATGGTGGCAGCTGGATTACGCGGTGACCCGGATTTCATTAGGCGCGAGACCGTCCAGCAGATGCTGGGATTATCCGAAAGGTTATCGCCAGTTCTTCGGCCGATGACACCCGACTCTGCATCAAATCTTGACTGGCGGGCATCTCCCTTGCGCCTAAAGCTTATCCGTGCGGGATTTCGTGGGCCCTCAGCAGTACCGATTTATTTTGTCAGCAAGCTACTGAGCGCGGGGTTCCTCGCTATGTTGGCGATCCTGGGCAGCTCCTTGGCGAAATGGAATCTTCCTGCAGCGCTCGTGGGTCTGGTGACGGCTGTGGCCTTGGGCCTCGGATTTTATTTGCCGGATCTGCTGCTGCGCTCTCGCACCACCGGGCGGCAGCAAAGGATTATGGAGCAGTTACCGGATAGCTTAGATTTAATGCGCATCTGTCTCGAGGCTGGACTTGGGCTGGATGCAGCCATCTTGCGCGTGAGCCAGGAGTTTAAGAACGTATGCCCACCCATTTATCAGGAACTGCATACCATCACCCTGGAGCTACGTGCCGGTAGTAGTCGAAACGATGCTTTGCGGCATTTCGCAGTTCGCACCGAGCTGCAGCAAGTGAATGCTCTCGTGTCAACCTTGATTCAGTCCGATCGGTTTGGCACTGGGATTGCGGACGCTATTCGGATTCATGCGGAGAATCTGAGATCTGAGCGTCGGCTGAAGGCCGAAGAGGCCGCCTCAAAGATAGCAACAAAACTTCTATTTCCACTCATTTTCTGTATTTTTCCAGCGCTTTTACTCGTACTCGTTGGTCCAGCAGGAATCACTGTGCAACAGCATCTCTCTCCCGAAAACCCTTCACGGTAGATGTGCTGATGAATCATTATGTACCTTATAAGAGCCGGAAACGACCAAGTCGTGGGGCGTCCGCGGTCGAATTCTCATTGATGTTGTTATGGCTTGTACCGCTTATCTTTGGAATCGTTGAGACCAGCATTGCGCTGTATGACAAGGCGGTCATCACCAATGCCTCCCGAGAGGCAGCCCGTTCCGGTGTAGTGATGCGTAAAGATCGGATGTCGGATGAAGAGATTCGTCAGGTTGCTCTAAAGTACTGTGCAAATTATCTCACCAGCTTCTCCAGTACCAAGGCATCTCCAGGGGTAGATGTGCAGCGACCAGCGAGCCCGGCTCAGGGCGATCTGCTCACGGTAACGGTGACTTATCCCTATACGGCGATCGTTCTTGGACGTCTCTACGAAAAGTGGAACGGACCGATTCAACTCTCGGCGACTACGGTAATGGCTTATGAATAGATTCGGTCCACCTAAAGGTGTCATTGCGATTTTGGTGGCCCTGATTACTACAGCTCTGATTGGCTTTGCCGCGCTTACCGTGGATTTAGCCTATGTATTTGTGGTGCGCAACGAGCTTCAGAATGCAGCTGATGCCGCTGCACTCTCTGGTGCTGGCAGGTTATATACCAGTAACGCCGGACCAAATTGGAGTGATGCGGAGACGCAAGCAGCGCTAGTAGCAAGGCTTAATAAAACCGAATATAAACTTATACAGGATCCCCAAGTGTCTGCGGGTTATTGGTCTACGAACAGTACATCTTCAATCATGCTGCCTACAAGTGTCTCTCCATCCGCAGGAGATAGTGCTGCGGTTATGGTCAGTATTCAAAAAGTTGATGCTAATCGAGATGGGCCAGTTCGTCCTTTTTTCGCGAGCATCTTGGGAAAAAAGCAGATTGAGGTTGATGCGCGCGCCGTAGCTGCCGTCGGCAGCCCCAGCTATGTGGGGGCAAATGCACTTTTTCCGTTTGTAATGAGTAAATGCATGTATGACACATACTGGAACGCTTCTTCGGCGCCTGCCGGCCCACGTAATGATCCAAAGACTGGTCAGCCGTATCTATTTGTTATTGAGCCGGAGCCGAAGAAGCCGGGCATCCAGCCATGTGAAGCGACTGGCCGGGGAGTGTGGACCACCTTTTTCGAAATCAACGGCGGGACAAATGTGGTGAAGGATCTAATTACCTCCTTGAATCCATCAAGCCTAAAAATTGGCGATCTGATCTGGATTCCGTCGGGAATTACGGCAGTGAACTATGGGCTAACTCATGCATGCTCAGAAGCCGGCAATGGTTCCTGTGCTGTCGTTTCGGTCGCTGTAGTTGAGAATCTTTTGCAAAATACAAACGCTACTGTAATTGGATTCTCTTGTTTAAAGATTAAATATGCAAATCAAGGCAATAAGACCATTACCGTACAGATGACCAAGAACTGCGTGCCGCCGGGATCCGGTGGAACCGGTCCGGACTATGGAAGCCGTACTCCGCCACGTCTTGTTTGGTAAGTCGCGGCTCTAAACGCGACTTAGGAGACTTCTTATTTATTTTTGCGTGTCAGGATTAGAGTGCCAAGGATAATAAGAACTCCACTCCATAAGAACGATCTCAGCGTGGAAGACTGTCTGATTAATCGAATGGCGGTGGTTACTACGCTAAAGTAGTGTGAGGAGGATGATAAACCTATTCCTGAGGCCTGACCCGTAGAACGAAATAGCGCCCTCCATTTAAGCCAAAAGCCGGCTAGCGCAACAACGTGTAGAAGGAAGTAGGTCAACCCTACTGCCGAGATGAGTCCTATGCTAATGGTGACATCACTATAGATAAACTGTAAGAAGATCCAAGTCAGGAATGACAGCGCTGTGGCTGCCATTCCTGCGAGTATGAAGATGATGTAAATCGCCAGCACTTTGCGATAAATTGACCTACTCAACGCCGACCTAGCAACAATCCGATCAATAGGCCAACGCCGGTCGATACCGCGATCGCAGTCCAAGGCTTCTCATGTACATAGTGATCAGTCGTAGCTGCGAATTGCTTTCCCTTCACTAATGCGGATTGCTGAAAAGTCTGTAACTGTCCAATTGCCTGTTGCAGAAGAGATGCTCCTTGTGCCCTAAGCTCTGATGCCTTTTCCCCACCAGCATCAGAGGCATCTCTAAATAGAATCTGCGCGTCGTGGATAAGCGCTTGAACATCTTGTTTTAGCATTTCCATATTTGGATTGGTCATGATCTGTGCTCCCAACATTAAAAATAGTCGACTCTGTAATGTACGGGCACTCTGATGAAAACCTGCACAGCGTTCTTGGAAACAGCGAAAAAGGGGGTGACCCATTGAAACTGGGTCTAACGGAATGTGAAGCACGCACGCGTCTAGAGAGGGATGGGCCAAATCGACTTCCGGACAGGGATGCACATGATACGCTGCAGATTGTCTGGTATGTGTTGCGTGAACCGGTATTTCTTCTACTGCTTGTCTCTGGATTTTTATATTTCCTGATCGGCGAGTTTTTTGATGCCTTTGTCTTAACAATTTTTGTAGTCTTAAGTGCAGCGATCTCGGTTATCCAACAGAAGCGGGCCGATCGGGTTTTACAAAAACTCAGAGATCTCTCTGCCCCCCGGGCGACTGTCATTCGTGATCAGTCCGAGCGTAGGCTCTCCGCCCATGAGCTTGTTCGAGGCGACCTGATTGTATTGCGGGAGGGTGATCGTGTGCCAGCGGATGCCGTGATCCTTGAGGCAAATGAATTACAGCTAGATGAGTCCCTGCTTACCGGCGAGTCGATGCCTGTTCTTAAGCGCGTATCGCAGGATTCCGAAATCGGGCGCATATTTCTAGGCTCACTTATTGTCCGTGGATATGGATACGCTCAAGTAATCGCAACAGGCTCATCCACTGAGTTCGGGAAGATCGGTCGATCTATTTCTGGCCTGACAGTTCGATCAGATAAGTTGACTCGGGACATTAGACGACTTGTAACAATTTTTACTATTGGGGCGATTGGAGTAAGTCTTGTAGTCGGATTTGCCCATTTTCAGTGGTCAGAGGCCCCGATTCCTGCCGCGCTCGCTGGGATCAGTGCGGCCATGGGTTTGATCCCGGAGGAGTTTGCAGTGGTCCTGACGGCTTTTATGGCGATGGGGGCGTGGCGATTAACTCGATACGGTGTTCTGACACGTCAGGGCCGTGCTATTGAGGTGCTTGGATCCGCTACAGTCCTATGTGTCGATAAGACTGGGACACTGACACTTAATGAAATGCAGGTTGGCGCAATCTCGATAGATGGCCATTCTGTGGTCCTGCCACTGGAATGTGATCCCATATCGGCGGCGAGTTTTCTGCGTAAAGCGATGATGGGATGTAACTCCAGTTCCTCTGACCCGACTGAGAAGGCTATAGAGACTCTATTTCGGCACTATAGCCAGTCAGGCCTAACGGTGAGCCCACTGTCCCTGGTAAAAACATACGGATTAAGACCTAACTTCTTTGCCATGACCAATATTTGGCGGGTCTCCCCAGATCAAGGCTCTATTGCCGTTATGAAGGGTGCGCCCGAGGTGGTTCTACGCTGCTGCGACCTTTCGGAGTCAGAGCACGATCGAATCATGAAGACTGTGAATCAGATGGCCGCAGCCGGACAGCGGGTCTTGGCGATAGCCGTTGGAGATATCAGTGCGACGGAATTACCCCTGGATCAGAGTGCGCTTAGGCTAACGTTTTGCGGACTGTTGGGCTTCACGGACGCGCTGAGACCCTCCGTCCCGAAGGCCGTTGAACGTTGTCTAGGTGCGGGTATTAGAGTGGTAATGATTACCGGAGATTATCCCGAGACCGCAATCGCGATCGCACGACAGGCGGGCCTATTGGATACAGGCGCTGATCCAAGCGAATGTCTCATCACGGGTCCCCAACTCGATGCGCTCTCAGCGCAGATGCTTTCTGAGCGAATCTCAAGAGTGGTTGTATTTGCGAGAATTAACCCCATCCAAAAACTGAGAATCGTTCAAACGCTACAGCAATCAGGTGAAGTCGTCGGCATGACGGGGGATGGTGTCAACGATGCTCCTGCACTAAAAGCGGCCGATATCGGAGTTGCGATGGGAGTTAGAGGAACAGATGTTGCCCGAGAGGCGGCAAGTCTTGTGCTCATAAAAGAGGATTTTGGTGCGATTGTCGAGGCTGTAGCCCGCGGAAGACAAATTTTCGATAACCTTCGGAAGGCTGTGGGGTTTATTATCTCGATCCACATACCAATAGCCGGTCTTGCAGTGATCCCCGTATTACTCGGCTTACCTCAGTTGTTCTATCCGGTTCATATTGCCTTTATGGAGATGATCATTGACCCAGCAGGATCATTTATCTATGAGTCTGAGCCAGCAGATCCAGCCGTGATGAAGCGGCCGCCTCGGCCACGGAGAGAATTCATATTTCCGATGCATCTCATGATAAAAAGTCTAATACAAGGTATCTTGGTTCTAGGGGTTACGCTTGGTGCTTATTTTCTTTTGCGAACGTTTGAGCTTTCAGAGAATAACGTTCGGGGTGTGTTGTTTGTTGGACTTGTCTCTGCTGGATTGGCGATTGTTGCGATCAACATGGATTCCCCCCTTGGCCGACAAGGGGATAACAGAAAATTAAATCCTGCTTTTCTAGTTATTACTACGGCCAGCTTGGCAATACTTGGACTGATATTTTCTGTCCCGGTTATGCGTGACATTTTTAACTTCGGGGCTCCGCCTCTACCTTGGTTTCTGGGGGCGCTTGGATTAGGTGTATTCAATTTCGGGCTGCTACTGGCGAGCAAAAATATTTTCAATAGAGGTAAATACGCCCGATAATCCCGGTATTGACATCTAGCAGGAAGAGACCGATGCAATACTCGTCAGACCTTCGAATGGTTGATTATCAATTTGTGCGTGAGCGTCTGCTTCAACGAAAAGAGATTGCTCTCCTCGATATTCGAGAGGAGGCCATCCATGCGCAGGCCCACCCACTCTTTGCAGCGAATTTTCCACTTACCCGCCTTGAGGTGGATGCCTTTGCAAAGTTACCCAATCAAGCAGTATGTGTGGTTACGATTGACAGTGGAGAGGGGCTTGCCGAGATCGCTGCTAAACGGCTAATCGATCTTGGTTATTCCCAGGTATCGATCTTCCAAGGCGGGATCTCCGCGTGGGCTGCAGCCGGCGGAGAGTTATTCAAAGATGTAAATGTGCCTAGTAAGAGCTTTGGAGAGTTCGTCGAGGCACACTGTCATACCCCCTCGCTATCGGCCGAGGAGGTGAAGGCACTATTGGATGCAGACGAGGATGTTGTAGTGGTCGATGTAAGAAGATACGATGAATTTCATACCATGAGTATTCCTAAAGCAATTAGTGTTCCTGGTGCTGAATTGGTTCTTCGTGTTCCAGAGTTAGCATATCGACCAAGTACACGGGTAATAGTGAACTGTGCAGGACGGACACGAAGCATTATCGGCACGCAGTCGCTGATAAATGCGGGCATTCCCAATCCGGTGAGCGCTTTAAGAAATGGAACGATTGGCTGGACTCTTGCTGGCCAGCAGCTCAACAGCGGATCATCAGCGCGTTTTCCTCAGGTCAGTGATGAGACATGTCGTATCGCTCTTGGTCGCTCCCGTGCAGTTGCTGATCTGGCTGGCGTACTAAGAGTGAGTCTTCAAGAGGTGGCGCATTGGCGCTCAGATAAATCTCGAACTACCTATCTTTTTGATCCTCGACCTTTAGAGGAATATTACGACGGGCACCTTCCTGGGTTTCGGTCCGCGCCAGGAGGGCAATTGGTACAAGAGACGGAGATGTTTGCTCCAGTGCGAGGGGCCCGCATCGTTTTGGCGGACGTTCGGGGGGTTCGAGCAAACATGACGGCTTCTTGGCTTGCCCAGATGGGTTGGGAGGTAGCTGTCATTGACTGCCTCGGCGAGGCTGATCTTACTGAGTGCGGAAAGTGGCCGGCGTTGTTACCTGATATTCCTCAAGTAGACTGGATTAATGCTGTAGATCTGGATCAGCAACTGAGAAGCTCTCATCCTCCTGTAGTTATCGATTTACGACCATATGCTCAATATATCGACGGCCATATTCCTGGCGCTTGGTTTGCCATACGTTCGGAATTTTTTGAAGCGATAAAAAAAATTCCTTATTCACACCAGATGGTACTTACAGCCACCGAGGAGCCAATCGCATGCTTTGCGGCGAAGGAGATAACAGCCATGCGGTCTTGTCAGCTAAAAGTATTACGCGGAGGACTCGCCGCCTGGAAAGCAGCCGGGTGTCCGATAGAGTCCGGATCGAGTTACTTAGCGTCACCACCAATCGACCGTTATCGACGGCCATATGAAGGTACATCCGTTGCTCCAGCGGCGATGCAGGCTTATCTGGATTGGGAGTTTGGGTTAGTGGCGCAGTTAGAACGAGATGGTACCCATCATTTTCGAGTTATTTGAGTCGCGATCCAACTGTAGCCACTTACCATGAGAATTCCTGTCAGGACCAAGACTGCACCGGCAATAAAACTAAGTTCTAGAGGCTCGTCGAGTAGCCAAACTCCGAAGGCAACTCCAAAGAGTGGCGTTAGAAATGAAAATATACCAAGCTGAGACGCCAGATAGTGGCGTAGAAGCCAGAACCAGGCGAGGTAACTTGCAAAGCAAACGATCACTGATTGAAAAAGCAGACTTCCCAGCGTAAGGCTAGTAAATTTAATCTCCGTTTGCTCAAGTATCACTGCAGCCATTAGTAAAAAAACAAAACCGGTCGCCAACTGATATAAGAGTGTCTGTGCTGCTGAAATGCGCGCAAGATGAGAGCATCGGACTGCCACGGTTGTTGCGCCCCAGGCAACACCAGCAGCCACCGCCATGAGATCCCCGATCAACAGATCCGACATATTATTGATTTGTGTTGATTGAGTTCTACCGAGGAACGTGATTGCAATGCCGAAGAATGCGCATCCAATGCCTAACCATTGAAGCTTTTTAAGCCGCTCTGAAGGCATGAGCCAGTGAAGACCAAGTGCAGCAAAGATGGGCGCCGTATAAAGCAAAACTGCCATATGAGAGGCTGTCGTAAACCGTAGGCCTTCACCCACCAGAAGAAATTCCAATGCGAAAAGGACACCCACGAGCAGCCCAGGCCGCCAGGTGCCATTTCTCAGGGTCAGTTGCTCCCGTCGTATCGCCATTAGCAGCGCGACCAGCATGGCCGCAAAACCCGACCGCAGAGCGATCTGCATCAATGGCGTGATGTCCGGCGCTGCGAGTTTTAAGACTACTTGTGTCAATCCCCAGATGACACAAAGCACCGTCATGAGCCCAATTGATGCCGGATCCAGGGGTTTTCGGCTATCCATTGGCGGTATCTGATATGTACAAATCTGGCCCTACAAGGAAAAAGTTAAATCTAGGCTGATCCAATTCACACCTTGGTTGTGTATTACGAAAATCTCCGGGAGTCTACGCTCACGCCTAGGCATTTACATTCTACCGAATACTTAATTCTTGGAGATTCAGATGACAGATCAAACCCTGCAGATCAGCGATAGCGTTCTTAAACCGGCGGTGCAAAACCTTATGGACGTCTCTGCAGCGAGCTTGAAGGGACTTGAAAAAATGGCGCATCTCCAAATGAAAATTGCCCGAAACGCAGTTCAGCATGGCGCTGATTGCGCAAAAGCGCTCTCAACAGCCAAGGGCCCACAAGACCTAGCTAAGCTACAAGCCTCCTGGATTAATTTCTCTATGGAGAGTCTAACCTCTCTTAGCAGTGCTGCATGTGGCATTGGAATTGAGACTGCAAAGGCTTGGTCCAAGGTCAGTGAATCACAGATGTCAGAACTTGGTCAGCGGGTCCATAATGCAATTGAGCAATTCGCAAAATACGCGCCAGCTGGTTCAGAAAGTGGGGTTGCGCTCGCCCGATCTGCGTGGACAGTAGCCGGTCAGGCGTATGAAACGGCAAGCAAGGCTACCCGTCAGGCGATTGCGGCCGCGGAGCGAAATGTTGAGTCAGTGGAAAAAACCAGCCTAAACCTAGTTAAATCTGCCTAATCAGATCTGTGTTTTCTTCTCAGGCTGCCGATATTGGCTGCACATAATATCGTAGAGACGTTCCGTGGCCGAGTTAACGGTAATTGTCCGGGCGTCCTGCGGAAAGCGAGGATTTAGTAAGTATTGGCCCTCGCCGAAAAACTTCGAGAAAATTGATGCTGACTCAATTTTAAATAGTTTTTTCTTGCAGTCTACGGTCCGCGTTAGCGTCATAGATCGATACCAAAGTCGCTCGTAACGCATCACAGATTCATAGTTGGTCACTGTCTGAAATCTGACTGTTGAATCACCGAGAGGTCGAACGGAACTCAGGTTGATGTAAATCTCATAATTCGGCCCTTTGTCAAAGGTCGACCAGGGTGACGCAGCAGCAGGTAAGGTTAGGCCAAGAGAAACTGCAGCGAGCAGAAGGTGCGACCTCATGGCAAACTCCTATTTGTCAAGAACCGGCCGATTATAAATCGACCAAAGACGGGGAGGGCTATGTTTCCGAAAAAACCTGCGGTGGCTGTTGTTGGGGCGGGTGCGGTAGGGTGCTTTTTTGGCGGACTTCTTGCAAAGGCAGGGCTGTCCGTAACGCTCATTGCCCGCCCCGCCCATGTTCAGGCAATCAGAAAGGACGGGCTATTCATCGATTCTCAAGGTTTTAAGGGATCTATTCCTGTTAACGCCACGGAGTCGATAGCCGATATTGCAGATGCACAGATAGTCTTGCTGTCGGTCAAGTCTACGGACACGAATTTCACTGCAAAGATGATGGCGCCTTATCTGCACCCAGATGCCCGGATTCTTAGCCTTCAAAATGGCGTCGATAACTGCTATCGGCTTCGACAGGAGATTGACCGTCCAGCATATCCCGCGGTTGTCTATGTGGCTGTGGGAATGGATGGCCCCGGCAGAGTCAAGCATTTTGGCCGTGGAGAGCTGGTGATTGGGGAGCCTGACACACCAGGAGATGAAGCTGCTGTTGCAGATTTAAAGAATATTGCCAACGTATTTGAAGCCGCTGGAATTCCCTGCAATGTATCCTTAGAAATCAAGAAGGCGCTCTGGATGAAGTTTCTGGTCAACTGTACCTACAACGCAATATCAGCGATCGGTCAAATTGAATACGGTTGTATGACTCAAACTCCCGAAATCAGGCAGTTAATTGAGCGACTTACGGATGAATTTCTTAGCGTAGCACTTGCAGAAGACGTGAATATAAGCCGGCAAGAGGCGATGTCAGCGAATCATTCAATCGCGGTAACGATGCCCGGTCAGCGCTCATCAACTGCCCAAGATCTCGTAAGAGGAAAGCTGACAGAAATTAATTTTTTAAATGGTTATATTGTTGAACGTGCGAGATATCACAGCTTAAACGTTCCAAGTCATCAGGCTGTATATGCTCTCGTGAAAATGATTGAGCAACATCTAGTCGCCAAAGCGATTAAATAAAGGGTTCCGATCGCAAAGAATCGGAACCCCACTGTATTACTGAGTAATCGCCTGGCTAACTAGGTTTTTCATTGAGCGCCGATAGTGGGCTCGAGATGGTCCTGACTGCTGAGTCATGAGAACGACGGCCAGTTTCTGTGCGGGATCTACCCAGAAAAATGTGCCTGCATAGCCAGCCCACATGAATTCACCAATGGATCCGTGAACGCCAGCCAATCCCGCCTTTTCCCGAACTAGAAATCCAAGGCCGAACGAATACCCTTCGGAAGTGCCAAGCAGCAGACCGCCAGGTGTCGCGGGATTTGACCGGCGGTCCCCGAGATGGTCAGAGGCCATCAGCTTGATTGTCGTTGGACTTAGCACGCGTGCACCTTCCAGGGAACCGCCATTGAGGAGCATTTGAGCGAATCGCAAATAATCCGTTGTTGTTGATACCGCACCAGCACCTCCTGAGTCGTTCTTAGGCGGAGCTGAAATATCAATTAGAGGGAATTTTTGCTTCGTCCAAGGGTCTGTTTCAAATGGCTCTGCGACTCTCTTCATTTGCGCGGCAGGGACATGAAATCCACTATCGCCCATCTTCAGAGGCTTGAACAGTCGCTCCTGGAGAAACTCGGAAAGTGTTTTCTTTGATGCGGCTTCAACGACTCGGCCCAGAATATCGGATGCTAGGCTGTATTCCCAAACGGTTCCTGGCTGGTGTATCAGAGGTGCCTTAGCGACAGCAGACACCTGCTCAGCAGGCGTAACATCCCGCGAGTCAAAGTCAATCTTCCCTGGTTTGTAAGCACCCGCTGCCTGATAGGCCTGACGCGCTTGCTCATTGGGAGTAATTTCTCCATACCCGAGCCCGGCGGTATGCCGAAGGAGATCTTGAACTGTAATAGGCCGCTGGGCTGCAACAAGTTCATAGGTTGTCTTCCCATCTGGGCCTTTTGAACCAACACTCACTTTCATGGTTGCGAACTCGGGCAGCCACTTTGAAATTGGATCTGTTAATTGCAGGGTTCCGTCTTCAACAAGTTGCATCGCCGCTACGGATACAAGCGGTTTGGTCATCGAATATATTCGAAAAATTGCATCCTTCGGCATTCCTGCTGGTGTGGCCGGATTCTGTTTTCCGAATGATTCATACATCACAAGTTTTCCGTTTCGGGCGATCGCTATTACACCTCCTGGTAGTCTTCCCGCCTTGACCTCCCCATCAAAAAAACTTTTTACTTTCTGGAGTCGGGCGGAGGACATACCTACATCCTCTGGCTTCGCCTTGGGGAGTGCATCTGCGGCATTTACTACGGCAGAAAAGGCGATAAAAAGTGATGCCGCTAATCCTTTTGTTATTAGAAGATTAACTGACTTATGGGGCTTCATTGCTTCTCCTCGGTTAAGTAAAATTGTTATTCTCGTTTTCGGGTGGTATGAACTGGCGTGTCTCAGGCGTATTAATTAGTTGCATATAGCCATTGGCAGACAAAAAACATTCAATCGTAGCGCCACTATTTTAGTCGCTAGAAAAAATCGCGCATACCTGGACTTTTGAGCGATTTGCTGCACTGCGGGCTTGTCGGCAAAGAAATAGCGGCGTACCTTCCACTGGCCAATACTATGGGAGATAGACGTGTGCAGGTGGGTTGCCTATGCCGGTCCAGATATTTTTCTCGAGGATCTTATTTTTCACCAGGATAATTCAATTATTCATCAGAGCTTATCTGCAAAGCATTCCGAATGGGTGACGAATGGTGATGGATTTGGTGTGGCTTGGTATGGGAAGCGGACCTCCCCGGGGCTTTTCAAGGATATCTTGCCAGCCTGGAACGATAGTAACTTGCGTTCCATTGCTGCGCAGATTCAGTCCAGGCTATTTTTTGCTCATGTCCGGGCATCGACTGGAACAGCGGTGACGCGCACTAACTGCCACCCATTCACCTATAAAAACTGGACACTAATGCATAACGGGAAAATTGGTAACTGGTCCGAATGCAGGAAAGATATCGAGTCACTGATTGATCGAGGGCTTTATCATCATCGACAGGGCACCACGGACAGTGAAGCGCTTTTTCTGATTGCCTTAAGTAAAGGTTTGGCCGAAGATCCACGGCGTGCAATGGAGAGTACCTTTAGAGAGGTGCTTAGTGTCATGTCTTATCATGACGCGGAAGAGCCTCTGCGAGTATCACTTGCGGTGACAGATGGCCAAGAGGTTTGGGCGTTTAGACTATCGAGCGACGGACAATCACCATCACTTTTTTATGGCGCCCCATCTACCCGGGGCGAACGCACCGAGTCAGGTTATATCCATACAATCGCCTCGGAGCCCTCTGATTTTCACGCGGATCACTGGCAGGCGGTTCCTGAAGCATCCGGCCTGCATTGGCGGGCGGGACGTGTTGAGGCATTTTCTTTGCATGTCTAACTTACAGAAAACGAGTGATCTCGCGAATATCTTCCTCCATTAGTTCGCGTATCTCGATCATGACCAGTTTCCCGGTTCGATCAATCACGAAAAGCTGGGGTAGCCCTTTGCGTTGCTGATAAATCGCAGTCCAGGCCTCATTGGCCATGGCCGCCTTGAATGCGTAACCCCCTTTTCGCATATATGCCAGGGCAGCTTCTTTCGTCTTGTCTAGGCTAACGGTGATGACGTCAAGCCCGCGCGACTGATGGTCGCGATAAAACCGATCCAAAATCGGATTTTGTCTCGCGCAGAATGGACACCATGCGGCCCAGAATTCTAAGACAATCACCTTTCCCCGTAGCGCGCCCCAGTCTACGAGGGTCCCATCGAACAGTGTGAGCGGCGGAGGCGTGACCTGCTGGCCGATACTCCAGCGGAGTGCTTGTGAAAATCCCTTGGGGTGTACTGCCAGACTCAGCAGCCCAACGATGACCTGTCGGCGAGATCTAGGATCCCGTCCACGGATCGTAAATGATGCCATTAGCGATGAGCTGGACCACATTTGCCTGATTTTCCGGGGACTCAGAGAAATCCGCCAGTACTTTTTGCCAGGTTTTTTCGGGATTATTCTCGAGTTGATCGATCCACCAGGCATAGCCACCTGCGTCGGGACTCCGATCCAGTACATTTTGGTAGACCTTGGTCAGAAACTCGCCATTGGTGGGCTTATTGCCGTATAAAGATCGAAACTCTGCAGAGTCGATAAATCGGGCGGCGACCTCGACGGTATTCAGACCTTGATCCATGCGGGCAATCCAATATCCTAGCCCCACGGTGTCGCCTGCCATTGGGTCACGGTCAAAAGCTGCTTTATAGATACGATAAGCCTGGCCTGCATTTCCGCTAAGGTCAAGCGCGATCGCTTTGTCGCTCAGAAGCACGCGGTCATAGCCGATGAGCTTGGCAATCGAGTAGCCTGCCGTCCCTGCGACCGCCCAGCCACCATCGCTCATTTTTTTCAGACGTACCTGTGAGACGGTGAAATCAAGCCGTGCCTGATTGATTCCTGCACCGGCGATGTATTCCGGTAGCGTGATAAAGCGATCAGCTCCAGCAGATAACTGTACATCGCTGATAAACACGGAAGTGGTTGGAACATTCTCGAAACCGCTATTTGATGCTACAGGTACTTTCGCAATAGCGTCTACAACACTGATTCCGGCTGTAACTTGGCCGAATACAGCATATCCAGGCTGCTGCGCGCTCTGATAGTTGAGCCCCGTATTGTCCGATAAATTAATAAAAAATTGAGAGGTCGCGGTGTCGGGCTGATCCGTTCTGGCAAACCCGAGGGTTCCCCGAAGGTTCGACAGTCCGTTATTAGACTCCAGCGGAATAGCGGCACGCTGGGCGCCAATCTTGGCGACTCCTTGGGTATTGAATAGTCCCGCTTGAATGACAAAGTTACTGACAACGCGATGAAAAAGGACGTTGTCATAGAAATCATCAAAGGCATAGAGCAGGAAATTACTGACAGACTTGGGTGATTTCTCGGGGAAAAGCTCGAGCTGGATATCACCAAAATTTGTCTTTAAAAGGACAGATGGATTTGTGCTCATTTTGATGAAGCCGATTGGTGGGTTGTGCAGGATTCGAACCTGCGACCAACGGATTAAAAGTCCGCTGCTCTACCGACTGAGCTAACAACCCGCGGGGACTGGAAGGCGGCCTCGCCTATCCTGTACGAAGCCTGAAATTCTATCGGATTTCAGGCCCTCATGCATGGCGCTCCAACCAGCGCAGCCCGAGCCATCCTCCCCCGACGATAGACGCTGTGGTCATCAGGGAGCCGACCGCGAGCAGTGATAGTCCGGTGACGCCTTGCCCGATCGTGCAGCCAAAGGCGGTCACACCGCCGACACCCATTAGGCCCGCCCCGATGAGATGACGGGCGAGATCGGCCCGATCCACGAACCCCTCCCATCGAAACGTTTTGGAGGCAATCGCATGAATGAGCGCGCCCAATACAACGCCAGATACCGTCGCGATGCTAAAAGTCCAGCCTCGAGACTTATCACTCCAAAACATCATCAGGTCTAGCCAATATGCAAGGGGTGCAACAAAGGTAAGGGATTCAACGCCGCGGGTGTTCGTAGCGATGAAACGAGGCTCCAGGGTGGCCGGATCCTCTGGAATAAATCCGAGCTGACCCGTGGTGGTCCAGCCCGCTACCACCAGGACACCGATGGTGATGCCTCCGATGATGAGCCTTGGCTGATGCCGTAGTTCCTTGCTCAAAAATACATAAAACAGCAGTCCTGCGACAAGAGTAAGGCTGACGATGAGTGGAGACATCGAGAGCAGGCTGGGCAGATCCTGCCGAACCGCCAGGGTGAATGAGACCTGCTCAATGGTATTCACACGGATAACCCCAAAGATTCCACGCATGGTCATGTAGGCACAGATGGCCATTACAAGAAAAACCACCAGTGCCTTCATGCTGCCGCCGCCAATGCGAATGAGATTTCGCCCCCCACAGCCCGACGACAGAACCATTCCAAAGCCAAATATCAGCCCTCCCAAAACATAAGAGAGCCAGTACACCCGTGGGCCAGTGTAGAAGGAATCTTTCACCGCGATCGTGTCGCCGGCAATCAGAAGTTGCGTCCCCAAAATCGCAACTGCGATGGCCAAGAGCCACATTCGAAGCCGCGAACGGTCTCCACTGGAATACCAGTCCGAGATCGCTCCCATCGCACAGAAATTCGAGAACCGAGAAACCCAGCCAAAGATAAGGCCGATTCCTAGGCCAAAGAGCACGACAGTAGTTTCAATCCGGGCGATATCGTCAGCGGTGAACATGCCCCAAAGTTTACTTCGACGGCGTCGACTTTGCGGCGGCCTTGGGCGCTGGGCCCGATTTGAGTGTTTTGATTCGCTCGCGGGCCTCGGCAGCCACTGGTGAATTTGGGTAGCTCTTGATCAGATTCTCCAAGATCCCCCTCGCCGTGTTGGGGTTGCCCGATTCCGCCTGACTTGCAGCCAGATTCAGAGTAGCTTGTGGGCGGGCGGTGTGATTCGGATAGCGGTCTAAAAATTCCTGGCGGGCAGCGATTGCAGCTTTGTAGTTTTTTTCGGCATAAAAGGCAGAGCCTTTTAATAACAAGACGTCTGGCGAAAGGCGGGATGAGGGAAAGTTCTGCTGGAACGCCTCGGCAGTAGCCACTGCCTTCCGAAACTCTCCATTACGAAGTGCTTCTTTGAGCTCGTCGAAGAGCGTTTTTTCTCCTCGGGTCACCTGGAAGGTCATATTGTCGACAACAATCGGTACCGGCTCGATCTGTTTTAAGCGTTGGTCAAGGTCCACATAAAAGTCCTTCTGCTGTGTCTTGCCTGTGCTGGCGGTCTGAGTTGCTTCCTCGATCTGGCCACGTAATTGCGCAAGTTCAGCCCGCAGGCGCTCGTTTTCATTTAGCAGTTGCAGCTGGGAGCGCGAGGACGTTTGTAGATTTTTTTCTAACTCAGCGATCCGGGTATCCAAGGCCTCGACCCGGGTTCGCAGCTCAATAATCGCGCGTCGGGCCTCATCATCTGAAAATATCGCCTTCGCCTGGCCTGCCGCCAGGGCGAGGCCAAGTCCAAGAAAGAAAATGGCCGCTCTCGGAAGCGAGGCGGCCATGGCTCCATGCAGAGCGGTCATCAGGAGGGTTTACCTCAGGATGAGATCGGCACGTCGGTTCTCGGCCCAAGCGGCCTCGCTCGAACCTTTCGCCCGTGGCTTCTCTTCGCCGTTACTCACTGCCTCTGCCCGGTTACCCGCAACGCCCATGACGGCCATTGCCTTAGACACGGCCTCTGCGCGTTTCTGGCCAAGCGCAAGGTTGTACTCGGTCGTACCGCGTTCGTCAGCATTGCCCTCGATGACGAGTCGTGCCTTGCTATCTACTTTCAGGTAATTTGCGAAAGCAGTAAGGGTGGCCTGGTATTCCGGTTTCACATCAAAGCGATCGAAATCAAAATAAATGCTCGGCTTGACCTTCTCGAGAGCGGCCCGGGCGGCGGCGATTTCTCTGGCGCGTGCTGCCGCGGCTGCATCTTCAGCCGGCGCGGTAGCGGCGGGAGCAGGTTTTTTCTCCTCTAAGGGGACCTGGGATGCGCAGCCAGCGAGCACCAAGAGTGACGCGGCGCTGCTGATAAGAGTTAGACGGGACAACTTGGGAAATGAAAACGCCATGGCTTCTCCTCTAAGGTTTTTGTTATGGCCGACATTCTCGCACAAAAACCCTGCAACTCTCATGTCTTTGGGACATGGGGATGCCCGCCGCTCAGAGGCAGCGATGAGCGGGCATCAGGGCAGACGGCCCCAGGCCGGTCCACGTACTTGACTGCCCTCGGCGGAGAGGCGTGTCCGAAGCTTTCCATCGATGGACACCGCAGACAGAACGTCGCGATCGCCTAGCCGACTGCTGTAGATCACCCATTTGCTATTGGGTGCGAAGCTGGGTGAATCATCTTTCGGGCCTTGGCTGACCAACGTTTCCTGCTGGGAACCAAGATCCATTACAGCGACACGAAAGAGTTTTTCTCTGCGAGTGATAAACGCCAGGCTTTTCCCATCGGCGCTGATCTGCGGGCGCGCGTTAAAGGGGCCGTTAAACGTGACCCGTTTGGCCTCGCCGCCATCAGCAGGTACTCGATAGATTTGTGCTGAACCTCCCCGATCGGATGTGAAATAAATTTCCTTTCCGTCGGGTGTAAAGGTGGGCTCGGTATCAATCCCTGTCGATCGACTGACACGACGCAATCCTGTGCCGTCTGCGTTAACAATGTAGATCTGCGAATTACCATCCCGGGTGAGAACGACCGCAAGTCGATTGCCATCGGGCGCCCATGTCGGCGCACTGTTGCTGCCTTTCTCATTTGCAATGATGGATCGCCTTCCGTTGGCAAGCGTATGAACATACACGATCGGTTTGGTAATGCCGTTTCTTTCTTCAAACGAGACATATGCAAGTCGGGTGCCATCCGGTGACCATGACAGGGAAATGATTGGCTCTCTCGATCGAAGCGCAATCTGGGAATTCTGGCCGTCAGAGTCAGAGATGACGAGGCTGTAGATCGCCTCATCTTTGCGTACAAAGGCCAGCCGTGTTGCAAAGAACCCTGGCTCACCAGTGAGTTTTTCATAGATAAAGTCAGAAATTCTGTGGGCGGTTCTTCGCGCCTCTAGCTCGGTGGCGGGAGCAGAGATTGCAAGACCTCCGAGGCTTGCGCTTCGAGCGGTGTCGAGCAGGATAAACCGGGCATCCAGACGCCCCTCCGGAGACAGGTTTGTACTGCCGATAACAAGTGCTTCCGCGCCTTTTTGTCGCCACTCCGGGAAGAGCGGCTCAATGGCGTTGCGCTCATTGAGTGGGGGCTGTGGCACACCCGCGTCCACAATCGAGATCACCCCGCTGCGGGCGAGATTAGATCTGATGACATCTGTGATCGTTCGAGAAAAATTTTTTGTCTGTTCGGGGGATTCGAACGGTGCAACTGCTACTGGAATCTGTCGCGACCCTACGCCCGTAATATCGATTCGAAGAGGGGCCTGAGTAAATCCTTCTGAGGCAGTAGCGATTAAGAGCAGAGCGCTCAGGACAAGCCGCATCATCATTGCCTGAGACACGAATTGAATCTGATTAAGGGACCGGCACCAAGAAGCATTACCCATGCGCCGATTATAGTCAGCGATTTTCTTTTGGGCGGAAGGACAGTTCAAGCATTCTGGCAACGGTTCCATCCTTACGTTTGGGCAAGGGACTGGCTGCCCAGATCGCACGTTGCACGGCCTCATCCCAGGCGGGCGTTCCGCTGGCCCGGATGAGCCTGACCGCAACCACCTCTCCGGTCGGCAATTGATCGACTTGTACGATGGCCTCCGGGTTCGTATTGGAGCGGTCGGGAAAGTTGATCCGGGCCTTGATGCGGGCTTGGATCATTGCCTCGTACTCGGCGTCGACCCCAGTCTTGCCGCCAATCTCGGCCCCGCCGGTGGCCACGCCAGCCCGAGTCGCGGCATCCTTGCCCTTGGCGCCGGGCTTAGCGTTCGGATCAATTCCAAGTCGGGCCAGCTCAGCGCGGCGCTGTGCCTCGAGCTGTTCGGCAGCCTTTTTCTCAAGGAGCTTTTTTTCTGCGGATTTTTTTAGTGCCTCCTGCCGTTCCTTTTCTTTCAGTGCTTCCGCCTTGGTTGGTTCATTTTTCTTCGGCTCAACTTTCTTCGGCTCTTCTTTCTTTTTTTGTAGCGCGATATCGGCCTTTGCTTCTGGCGCGGGCGCGGGTGGCGTCGGGGGGGCTGGTCTAGCGGCGGGTGAGGGTGGGCTCAGATTGGCCGGAATATTGCGCGGCATCGCGCTCCATAGTTCTGCCTGCACAATCGGAGGCCGTTGATTCCATTGCAATGAAAATAACAATGCCGCTGCCAGCAGGCCATGCATCAGCAACGCTGCGCTGATGGCATTTCGACTTTCTTTTGCCTCGATGGCCAGCACTGCTATTCCTTGCGGAGATTAAGTCCGACCCGGGTAAAACCAGCCCGCTGCAACTGGTCCATTGCGCTGATGACATGTTCATAGCGGACTGATTTCTCAGCTGAAATAATCACGGGGATTTCCATCGACGGGGACATTGACTTCACGGCGGAGACGATCTCATCTCTGGCGATGGGTTTTTCTTTTTCGCCTTCCGTGTTGCGTCGAATTGTGGTGGATCCATCTTGGCGTATGGTGAGCTCTAGGGCGGCAACCGGCGCCTGTGACGCCTGGCCAACTTTGGGCAGGTCGATTGTGCCGGTCACAATCATTGGCGCGGTGACCATAAAAATGATGAGCAACACAAGCGTGACATCAATGTAGGGCACTACATTGATCTCATTCATCATCCGGCGTCGTCCGGCTTTTCGGGGACTTGTCTGGGCGCCCATAGTCAGGATCTAGAGTGGCTGACGTTAACGAATGGCCTGCCGCTGCAGGATGTTTGAAAACTCCTCCATGAAGCCTTCAAAGCGGATGCCCAGGTGGTCCAAGTCGGTTGCATAACGGTTGTACGCCACAACGGCAGGGATTGCCGCAAACAGCCCGATGGCCGTTGCGACCAGCGCCTCTGCAATGCCGGGAGCAACGCTGGCGAGCGTGGCCTGCTGGACGTTTGCCAGCCCGGTAAAGGCGTGCATGATTCCCCAGACCGTACCGAATAATCCAATGTAGGGCGAGACAGAGCCGGTAGATGCAAGAAAGGGCAGATTTTTCTCTAGTGCGTCAAGTTCTCGATGAAACGCTGCGCGCATTGCACGACGCGCTCCATCAATCATTGCGCTGGTATCGGTCATCGCTCCTGATCTAGATTTTAGAAACTCACGCATCCCAGACTCAAAAATCTTCGGCAAAGAGCCGGGCAGATCGCCTTTTTCGGCCTGTTTAAACAAAGTCATAAGGTCCCCGCCGGACCAAAATACTTTTTCGAAATCCTCTGTGTCCTGTCGGGCACGTTTGATCGATTGCCACTTTTTAAAAATAATGGTCCAGGACAAGATTGAGATCACAATCAGCAGAAGCATCACCAGCTGAACCGGAAGGCTTGCCTGCGTGATCAGCGTCAGGACGGAAAGATTGGCGCTTGCAGTCATGATTAAAAAAGTCTTTCGTTGGCGTTTTGGGAGGGGGCAATTTTTCCGAAATGCGCGAAGGCGGCCGACGTGGCCACGCGGCCGCGCGGGGTGCGTTGGAGGTAACCCTGCTGAATTAGGTAGGGCTCTAAGACATCTTCGATGGTGTCTTTCGCCTCGCCGATGGCTGCCGCCAGGTTCTCGAGTCCCACGGGGCCCCCTTCAAATTTTTCAATAATCGCCTCCAGAAGTTTCCTATCCATGAGATCGAAACCCTCGCGATCCACCTCTAATAAAGAGAGTGCCTGGTCTGCGATTGCGGCAGAGATGGCGCCGTTATGGCGAACCTGGGCGACGTCGCGTACCCGGCGAAGCAGTCGGTTGGCAATCCGCGGTGTGCCGCGGGACCGTTTGGCGATCTCATGGGCGCCTTCATCATCGATGTCTGCCTTCAGCAGGCCAGCAGATCGCGTCACAATCGTCTTCAGGTCTTGCGCGTTATAAAACTCAAGACGAGACACAATTCCAAAACGATCCCGCAAGGGGTTGGTGAGCATGCCGGCCCGTGTGGTCGCACCCACCAGCGTAAAGGGTTGAATATCGAGTTTGATCGACCGAGCTGCCGGTCCTTCGCCGATCATGATGTCAATCTGATAGTCCTCGAGTGCTGGATATAAGATTTCCTCAACAACAGGGCTTAAGCGATGAATCTCATCGATGAAGAGCACGTCGTTGCGTTCTAAATTGGTGAGCAGCGCCGCCAGATCACCTGGCCGCTCCAGGACGGGCCCTGAGGTCTGGCGCAGATTCACTCCGAGCTCACGTGCCAGGATGTGCGCCAGCGTGGTCTTGCCCAGGCCTGGTGGGCCAAACAGCAGCACATGGTCGAGGGCCTCGCCCCGTTGCCGTGCAGCCTGTATAAACAAATCCAGCTGGTCTCTGACCCTGTCCTGGCCGATATAGTCCGCGAGACGCTGGGGCCGAAGCGCCCGCTCAATAGCCTCTTCGGCGGGTGTTTTGGTCTGGGCAGAAATCAGCCGTTGATCTCCGCTGTCGTTTACGCCGGACAGGTCGTCGTGCTCAATCATCCGCGTAGTTTACTTAGCCAACTGCTTTAATGCCTGTCGGATCCCCTCCGAGACCGATAGGTCGGCGCCAAGTCCCTTGATTGCGGGGAGTGCCTCGCGCTCGGAGTAGCCGAGCGCCAAGAGCGCATTAAGAATATCGGCATTGGACGTGACTGCGGCGGGCTGGCCTGAACCGAGGGCCTGGGTCAGGCGTCCTTTCAGTTCCAGGATCAGTCGTTCAGCGGTTTTTTTCCCGATACCCGGCACTCGGGTGAGCAGGCCGGCCTCCTGCATGGCCACCGCTTGCACCAGCTGGTCGACCGACAGTCCAGATAAGACGGCGAGCGCGATACGGGGGCCTACGCCGCTGACCTTGATTAATTCTTTGAACGCATTTCGCTCCCCCAGGGTGATGAAACCGTAGAGCAGCTGTGCGTCCTCGCGCACCACCATATGCGTGAGCAGCGTCACCGCCTTGCCGACCTCGGGGAGTTCATAAAAGCTGCTCATGGGGACATCCACCTCATAGCCCACGCCGTGGACATCCACGACGACCTGGGGAGGCTGTTTAGCGAGTAGGGTTCCGGAAATGCGGCCGATCATGGGCCGCTATTTTGACGCAATTGCCCGCGCATAGGCCTGGGTCTGCCACCATGCGAGGGCACATGCCAGGGCATCCGCAGCGTCTGCGCCTGGAGGCTTCGGCAGCATCAGATGGCGTTGGACCATTTTCTGGACCTGCTCTTTGGTGGCCCGGCCTGAGCCGACGATCGATTGTTTAATCTTCAGTGGCGTGATCTCGTCTACCGGAAGGCTCATCTGGGCAAGTGCCGCAATCGCGACGCCACGGGCCTGGCCCAACGAGAGCGTAGATTTCGGATTGACGTTAACAAATACCCGTTCGATCACTGCATGGGTAGGCCGGTAGTGGGCGATGACTTCCTGTACGCCACGAAACAACTCAGCCAGCCGCGCCGGCTCAGTATCTGAAGACGCTGGCTTGATTACGCCGCTGCCGACATATCGAACCTGTTGGCCATCCGCCTCGATAACACCAAAGCCGGTGCACCGCAGGCCGGGATCGACACCGAGAATTCTCATCAATGCCTAAAGTGACGCATACCCGTAAAGACCATGGCAATACCGCGCTCATTGGCGGCCGCAATGACCTCATCATCGCGCACAGATCCACCTGGCTGAATCACGCAGGTGGCTCCAGTATCCGCCACGGCGTCTAGGCCATCACGAAATGGAAAAAACGCATCCGAGGCGACGGCGGAATCTTTTAAGTGAAGGCCTGCATGTTGCGCCTTGATGGCAGCGATACGTGCGGAATCAATCCTGCTCATCTGGCCTGCGCCCACGCCGAGGGTCATGCCATCCCCGCAGAATACGATCGCGTTGCTCTTCACCCATGTGCAGACCTTCCAGGCAAAAAAGAGATCCTGTAATTGGGCTGGCGTTGGCTGTCTGTTGGTGACCACTTTGAGCTGATCACGGGTCAGGGTATTACGGTCGGGCGTCTGAACAAGTAGCCCACCGCTCACCCGTCTGATATCCCAGCCTGAGGAGACTGCGGCATCATCACCGAGCGGTAACTGAAGAAGGCGTAGATTGGTCTTTGCCGAAAATATTTTGAGTGCCTCTGCATCAAAACCGGGCGCAATGATCACTTCTGCAAATTGCTTAGAGATTTCTTGTGCAGCAACGCCGGAGAGGGTTGTATTGAAAGCCAGAATGCCGCCGAAGGCTGAGGTTGGATCGGTCTTAAAGGCCTTCTGGTACGCCGTCACGGCATCGCTGCCGACGGCTACACCACATGGATTGGCATGCTTGACAATGACACAGGCGGGCTCAGAAAAGCTTCGCACACAAGACCATGCCGCGTCGGCATCGGCCACATTGTTGAAGGACAACTCCTTGCCTTGAAGCTGGGTGTAGCTGGCGAGCGTGCCATCTTGGGCGCGGGGATCTCGGTAAAACGCCGCGCTCTGGTGCGGATTTTCTCCATAACGCATCCCTTGCACTTTGTGGACCTGCAGGGTCAGAACCTCCGGATAGGCATCGGCATGTCTTGGATCGGGCGGCATACAGCCCCGACTGGTCTCGGCGTCTGGCGCGGGCGACACGGCATTCAAAAAGTTACTGATTGCGCCGTCGTAGTCCGCGGTGTGGGCAAACACCTTTTTGGCAAGTCGTTGCCGCGTTGGCCAGCTGAGACTCATCTCGTGCGCATCCATTTCTGCCAGCAGCACGGAATAGTCACTTGGGTCAATCACGACCGCAACACCGTCATGATTTTTGGCGCCCGCCCTGAGCATGGCAGGACCTCCAATGTCGATATTTTCTGCAATGTCCTCGTAACTCGCATCGGGCCGCGCCAGGGTTTCACGAAACGGATAAAGATTGACCACAAGAAGGTCGATGGGCTGAAACCCGGCGGCCTCCAGAGCCTGAAGGTGATGGGCGCTGTCCCGACGTGCCAAGAGCCCGCCATGCACGGCAGGATGGAGTGTCTTGACACGGCCATCGAGCATCTCGGGAAATCGTGTGATGTCTTCAACGGGGGTGACGTTTACTCCCGACTTAGATAAGAGCGAGGCCGTGCCGCCCGTCGAGAGGAGTGTGATCCCGCGGGATTGAAGTGCCTTTGCAAATTCAACAATCCCTTGCTTATCTGAAACGCTGATCAGCGCGCGCCTGACTTTGATTCGGTTGGGCCGGGGGGATGAGACAACGGGGGCGACATGTGACACGCTGGGCTCCAGAACTTAGTCGTGATGGTGGGACTGACCATTGGCGGAAGTGCCAATCTGATACAAGGCGAGTTTTTTTCTAAGGGTATTGCGTGTAATGCCCAGCGCAGCGGCAGCATGACTAATATTGCCGCGGTATTGCGTCATGACATAGTCAAGTAAAGGCCGCTCAGCGGCCTGGATCACCATGTCGTAGAGGGCATGAGGGGACTGACCATCGAGCGCTTTAAAGTACTGATCCAGGGCGCGACGAATCGTCTCCTTAATATTGGCGTCGTCTGGTTTATGCGGCGCAGCGGGATTGGGGTTCATATTGACGTGCAAAGAATTGTTCAATTGCGCTGAGTTGCTCGTCGGGTGATTCCAAACGATTTAAAGTTTCGCGAAAAATTTTTACTCCCGGCAGGCCCTTAAGATACCAGCCGATATGCTTTCGCGCTGTGCGCACTCCCGTGAACTCGCCATAAAAGGCGTAGTGGTCCTGCAGATGATCTTTTAGCCAGCCTGCGATGTCGGCATCAGCCGGGTCAGGCAGTAGTTCTCCGGTCTGCAGATAGTGGTCGATCTGACGAAAAATCCACGGCCTGCCTTGGGCGGCCCGGCCGATCATCACCGCATCGGCGCCCGTATAGCGGATCACTTCGGCTGCCTTTTGTGGGCTGTCAATATCGCCATTGGCCACAATGGGAATAGAAGATTGTTGTTTGATTGCAGCGATCGTGTCGTATTCTGCGTTGCCTTGATATCGGTCCGCCCGCGTTCGGCCATGAATCGTAATCATGGCGATGCCTGCTGCCTCGGCCATGCGAGCGATCTCTGGCGCATTTCGATGCGCTGCATCCCATCCGGTGCGCATCTTCAGTGTCACAGGCACGCCGTCCCGACCCACTGCGTGGATAACAGCCTCGATGATCTGACGAATCACAGCTGGGGTCTGCATCAGGGCGGATCCCGCGGCAACGTTACACACTTTTTTCGCTGGGCAGCCCATATTTAGGTCAATAATCTGAGCCCCACGGTCTACGTTAAAGCGAGCGGCCTGCGCCATCATGGCAGGATCAGCGCCAGCAATTTGAATTGCTTTTGGTTCAATCTCCCCGTCGTGATTGGTACGTCGGGTGGTTTTATCCGTTGCCCAGAGCAGGGCATTGGATGCGGCCATTTCACTGACTGCATAGCCAGCGCCGAGCCGTTTACACAATTGCCGGTAAGGCCGGTCGGTGACGCCCGCCATCGGTGCCACGAAGACGCGATTCGGCAATTGGTAAGGGCCGATTGAAAGTGGGGCACCAAAAAGAGGAAAGGACGCCATCTGTTATTTACCTATCCAGACTGCTATCCACCGAACATCAGCACTTGCCCGAGAAGTCGCTTGGCGCCGGGGATCATGGTCATCGGCCCAATTGATCGGCGCACCCAGGAGGCTCTTGCCAATGCGTCAGTGGCGGTTCGGACTGTCCAACGATCTGTCTTGCGGCGTTGTGCATAGTCTTGTAAACGGTCTGCGATGCTTCGGCCACGTTGCAGCAGACAAGAGGCGAGAGTTTCTGCGTCCCGAAAGCCCAGATTGAGCCCTTGCCCGGCGATCGGATGAAGGGTCTGGGCCGAGTTCCCAATCCACACCGTATTTGCCTGAACCAGCTGATCCCGCCACTTCAGTCCCAGGGGATAGATTCCCGTAATCTCAACCCGTTTGATTGCGCCGAGTCTTCCGCCCATGACATCGCTGAGCATCTGGCATTGCATGCCCGCACTTGCCCCTGTGAGTTCGTCTGAGCGTTCGGGGCTACAACACCAAATCAGTGCATATCGGTTCTTCATCGGGAGAAGGGCGACCGCACCATTGGGAATAAACCGTTCGTAGGCGATGGTGCCGACAGCAGAGGCTGTCTCCGCCCAGCCGATGACAGCATGTTGCGCATAGTCGACAACGACTTTCATGCCCGAGTCCTGAGAGAGACGATCCGATGCCTGGTAAAGCCCCCCCTCAGCAATGACGTGGACTGATGGCTCTCGCGCGCCGGCGTTTTCTTCAGTCTGGGTGTTGATCGACAACCCTTCGCGTTTGATCGTCGCGCGAAGCACATTGAGTAGCTGTGAATAGGGTACAAGCCCACCCAGCTCAGGGACGCCCGCATTCTCGCTTTTGATCTCCATTGAGCCGAAGTGCCCCTGTGAGGAGACATGTATTCTTTGTATTCTCACGGGCTGGCAGTCGATACCCAACTGCCCAAGCCGGCTTAACGTCCCCTGCGAGAGCGCCAGAATTCGTGGATCGTCCTGATCGCCAGGCTGGGCCGACTCCAGGCCTGGATCAATGAGCTGGACTGAGGATGGAGCCCAGCCATACTTCACGAGAAAGAGTGCGGTGAGAATCCCGACCGGCCCGGCCCCCCGAATCTGAACAACGGGATCAGGCACGCATGATCCTTTCTATTTCGTCCGCCAATACGGGAACATCGCGGGTGAGCAGTAACGGGCCCTGATCTGTGATCAGCGCGTCATCCTCAATTCGAATGCCGATATTCCAGAACTCCTCGGGAATATCCTCTGATGGCCGGATATAGAGCCCTGGCTCAATGGTCGTGACCATGCCTGGAGCAAAAGGCGTTTTGACGTCGCCAACATCATGCACATCGAGGCCGAGAAAATGTCCCGTCCGATGCATGTAAAACCGCTTGTAGTCGCCTGACTCAATTGCTGCATCGAGTGACTGTCGGGATATCAGGTTTAAATCCATCATGCCCTGGGCGAGCACCCGAACGGCCGCGTCATGGGGATCCGACAAGAGCGCTCCAACTCTTGTGGTATCAACTGCTGCCTGTTGGGCGGCAACCACAACATCGTAGGCGGCGCGCTGGGCCGGGGTGAATCGTCCGTTAGCTGGATAGGTTCGGGTAATGTCGGAGGCGTAACCATCGAGCTCGCAGCCCGCATCAATCAGAACAAGTTCGTTATCCAGCACTGCCCGATTCCCGGCACGGTGGTGCAGGATACAGCTGTGGGGCCCACCCGCAACAATACTGCCGTAGGCGACGGACTGTGCGCCTGCAGCCCTGAATTCGTGGAGCAGTTCTGCTTCGATTTGGAACTCATGATGTCCCGGCTGCGTGAATTGCATCGCACGAATATGGGCGCGGGCAGATATTTCAGCCGCCCGACGCATCGTGAGAATTTCATCTTGGTCTTTGATCAGTCGCTGCCGTGCGATGGCGGGACCGATATCGATAATCCGATCTGGCGCGCTGATCCCAGCCCGTCCCTTTGCCCGTAAGGCATCACACCATTTGCGCAGGCGATCATCGAGCTCCTGATGGCTGCCCATCTGGGCATAAAAAGCGGGTAGGTTTGCAGCAAGCGCGATCACGGTCTCGTCGAGCATGGCGATATCAATCGCACGGTCCATGCCAAACCGCTCTGCGGCGTGCTGCGGACCTACCCGAATCCCATCCCATATTTCCCGCTCCGCATCCCGGGGCCTGCAGGCCAGCACATTTTCCGTTTCTCCATGGGCGTTTACACGCATCAGCCACCAGGCGTCGGGCTCAGGAAACCCCGTCATGTAGAGAAAATCGCTGTGACTGCGAAAAGGGAAAGGATTGTCTCGATTGCGAATCACTTCTTCGCCGGCCGATATCACTGCGAGCCCGCCGCCCTGCTCGGCAATCCATGCGGCAAGACGTTGCCGACGCTGGCTGTGGCGTTGGCCATGTACGGCAGACAAGACCTCGAGCGGCTGCAACTCGGGCCCGAGTGCAGGCCGAAGAGTCGTCTGTTTGCTGGTGGAGTCGGGGCCATTCATTCTTTGTTCTTCCGATTGGAGAGTTCTACGCCTGATTTAGCAGCGCAAGCCGCTCTGGCGTTCCGACATCGGACCACATTCCTCGGAAGTGGCTTCCCGTGCATCGGCCCTCTGCAACGGCCCGATGCAACAGGGGGGCCAGCGCAGCCCGTTCGCCAGGTCGGATCGCGTCAAACAATGATGGATCATAGACGCCAATGCCCGAAAAGGTCAGGCTTTCTAAGGCTGGCCGACGCACCACTTGTCGTTCGCTGTGGTTTTCGGAGGGAGGTGCCAGTCCAAAGTCGCCTCCGGGATGGTGCTCTGGGTTATCCACAAGGATCAGGTGGCATCGGGCATCGGCTGCGGTCGAGGCGGTTTTAGCGCGGAGGATGCTTTGGCCAATCTCAAATGCCTGAGAAATTGGCCAATCGGCGAAGACATCAGCATTGATCACCAAAAATGGATTTGGATTGTTATGGCCCTGCGCGTCCATCCAGGGCCGTGCAGCGGCAATGCCACCGGCGGTTTCCAGCGCACCCACGGGCTCACAAGAGTAACGAACCTGGACCCCATATTGCTCACCCGATCCCACGTGGGATCGGATTTGTTCGCCCAGGTGGGCAAGATTAATGGTGACGGTGCTGATACCCGCCTGCCCGAGTGCTTCGAGATGCCATTGAATCAGGGGCTTGCCACGAACCCGGATCATCGGCTTGGGAACGGTATCGGTGAGTGGCCGCAGCCGCTCGCCCCGCCCGGCGGCCAGGATCATGGCATGCATCATTTTGATTTCTGGCACTAAACGCATCGCTCGAGAAGTTTTGCTAATGGACCAAGTCCTTGATATCGACGTGCGGCAGAAATCGCGTAACGCAGCACCACTGGAAGGTCTTTCAGGTATCCATCTTTACCGTCACGAACGCTGAGTCGGGTAAAGATTCCGAGTACTTTGAGATGACGCTGTAGCCCCATCCACTCGAAATCCCGCCAGAAGTCAGAGAAATCTCCAGGCACCGGCAGCTGAGCTTGCCGCGCCTTATCCCAGTAGTCGATTGCCCAATCGAGCTGGACCTCCTCAGGCCACTCCACGTATGCATCGCGCAGCAATGACACGAGGTCGTAGGTCAGAGGCCCCATGACTGCATCCTGAAAATCAAGTATTCCGGGATTATTTTGGCTGGTCAGCATCAGATTGCGACTGTGATAGTCCCGATGCACCAGGGCGGTAGGCTGGGAGAGGCAGGCCTGTGCGATGCGGTCATAAATCTGCAAGAGCTGCTCTTGTTCAGCCTCGCTCATCCGGATCGGCGTGTGATGCGCGAGGAACCACTCGTCAAAGAGCCGCATTTCTTGCATCAGCCGGCCGTGGTCATACGGCATCAGGCTGGCAATCGTCGGTGCGCTCAAGTGTTCAAGGCTGAAGCGCTGAAAGCGGACGAGGGCCTGGTGGGCGTCTTGGTACAACGATCGGCATGCCTGCGGATCATGACCGCGAGAGGCGATGACCTGGGCGTAGGTGTCTTTGCCCAGGTCATCACACAGAAGAAATCCCTGGACTGGGTCATCCATCCAAATGGTCGGTGACTGCACGCCAGCCTGGGCCAATAGCCTGCTGATGGTGATAAACGGCTGGATATTCTCTTTTTCAGGGGGTGCATCCATCAGAATCAGATGGGAGGACAGTCCTTTGCGCTGCGCCTGAAGCCGGAAATAGCGCCTAAAAGAAGCATCGCTAGAAGCCGGCTGAATGGACTCTGGGGCGACTTCCCAGCCCAGGCTGTTGAGCGTTAAGCGCTGGTTCTGGATCCAGACGAGGGCTTGTGTTTGACGGGGATCAGCGGGGGAGTTCATGAGGCGTTCTAAAGGGCCCTACCTATAATAGAGCATGCAATTTTTCGGGATCGTCACCCTGTGGATGGGCCGGGAGCTGACGCCCGTGCTGTTGCGCACTCGCCGTTGGCTGCTGGCAGGACTTCTGGCCGGCTGGGCGGTCCCGGCATGGCCATTTTTCCCCTCCGCATCTTGTACGTCTGCCTCAGACCCAGCCGAGCCGATTCAGGTTGCCCAGGCCTTTGGCAGCCCCCAGAGAATCGCAGCCACACCACAGATTTTGCTTGCCCAGGGGGTCTCGACACCTTTTGGCCTCAAATTCGATCCGGTTCTTAATCTGGAGCCCTCTTCGACTTCGGATACGCCGGTGTACATGTTTGGCCGGGATATCACCGGCCAGACAGAAGATGTGATCGAGTCCAGGGGGGATGCCGAGTTTCGAAAGCTTGGACTGTTCATCAAGGGAGACACCATTCGCCATGACCTGGTAAGGGACGAGCTTTACGCGGAAGGAAACGTTAAATTTTTTCGAGAGGGCGAGTACTACGAGGGCCCAAAACTGCGACTGCGACTGGGCACCACACAGGGATTTTTTGACGATGTGACATATCAGCTGGTCTCTACAGGTGGGCGCGGCACTGCGCAGCGGGCCGAATTCATCCAGCCGCTGGAGACCCGGCTCACCCAGGTCACGTACACCACTTGCCCGCGGGATCGTCCAGCCTGGGAGCTCCGCATGCGGGAGATGCTGATTGATCAGGTGCGAGAGGTTGGTGCGACCCGATCGGCAACCTTGTACTGGGCGGGCATGCCCTTGCTGCCTTTCGGAGACACATCCTTTGCGATTGGCGAGGGCCGAAAAACGGGATTTTTGCCTCCCTCCTACACAACGTCGACCCGGCTGGGTTTGGATGTCCGCGCACCGTTTTATTGGAACATCGCGCCTCAGCACGACATGACGCTGTATCCACGATTGATCACCAAGCGCGGCTTTCAGCTTGGCAACGAGTTTCGTTTTCTTCGGCCCAATGCAGCGGGATCGTTTGCCTATGAGGTGCTGCCAAATGATAGCCAGTCGGGAATTACACGCCAGTTCGGGTCGGTGATCACCAGCGTGCGGCCGATGCCCAACCTTACCCTTGGCTTAAATGTGCAGCGTGCATCGGACAATAACTATTTTTCTGATCTCGGAAACTCGCTGCTGGTTTCGGCGCAGCGTCTGTTGCCGGGCTCTGTGACCATGAATGCCGCAGTGGCGGGCTGGAATGTGCAGGCAGAGGCTCAGGAATTTCAGTTGCTGCAGGACACCGGCGCACCCTTAATCCGCCCCTATAGTTTTGCGCCGAAATTGGTCGCATCGCGGGCACACCGGGCGGTCGGTCCGGATGAGCCTCCGCTGGACTGGCGTGTTTCCGGTGAATTGGCCTCATTTCGGCACCCGACACTTGCCGAAGGAGAGCGACTGGTGGGCACCGGATCCGTTGCCTGGAGGCATTTTCAAAACGGTTTGAATATCACGCCCAAGCTCTCGGTGCATGCCACCCATTACGCACAGAGCAAGCCAGGCGACGGCATACTCACGGCCCAGAAGTACGCCAACGCTGCACTGGGCATTTACACAAACAATATCAACTCTGGCGCGGCGACCGCCTATACACGTGTGCTTCCCACAGTGAGCACGGATATTTCCACCACGTTGGATCGGTCAATTAAATTCCGAGGTATCGGTGTTGAGCAGACATTGGAACCGCGGCTGTCTTACGTCTACACGCCGTATAAGAATCAGTCGGATTATCCGGTCTTCGATACGGGCTCGCCGAGCCTGAATTTTGCACAGCTCTTCTCTGATCAGGCGTTCAATGGACACGACCGTGTCGCCGACCTGAATCAGATTACTGCCGGTGTAACCACCCGTTTTATTGAAGAGCAGACGGGAGCTGAACGGCTTCGGGCGGCTGTCGGACAGCGGTTTTATTTCTCCGATCAGCGTGTCACCCTGCCCGGGGGAACGATCCGCTCAGATCGTCGCTCCGATCTTCTGGGCCAGGCCTCTGTCCGCCCAAGAAAAGATTTCACCATTGATTCGTTAGCGCGATACACGCCCGATACGTCCCAATGGCAGAGCGTCTCGATTGTGAGCCGATTTAATCCCAAGCCGGCGAATACGCTCAGTGTGGCATATCGATTTGTACGAGAGTCCTCTAATACGGTGGATGTGGCGTTTCAGTGGCCAGTGTCTCCGTACTGGTATGCGATCGGCCGATATCAGCAGGCCCTGCGTAATGTGGGTGGCGTGAAGGAGCAATTTAATCCTGGGCTGGTCGAGGCCTTGGCGGGATTCGAATACGATGGCGGATGTTGGGTCGCGCGTATTGTTGCCCAGCAGTACGCCGCAAGCGCCAGTCAGCGCAACACCGCGATTTTCTTTCAGATTGAACTAAACGGTCTTGCCCGAGTCGGAACAGATCCCCTGGCGGCGCTACGAAGAAATATCCCGAATTACCAGGTGATTAACCAGATCACGCCGCTTCCATCGAAATTTGATAATTTCCAGTAATGACCGACGCCCCTTCACTTACTCTCGCTATGGCCTGCCGGATTCTGGGCCTTCCCGCCTTCAGGGTGCTTGGCCTCGTCGCCTGTCTGCTCTGCGGCATGATGGGGTCGACGCTTTTTGCGCAGCCCGTTGCTGGCCGAAGTGCGTCACCACAGCTGATTGATCGGGTTGTTGCGATTGTCAATCGCGAAATCATCACCGCCAGTGAGCTGACCCGACGAGAGCGGCAGTTTGAGGCCAATCTTGTCCGTCAGGGGCTTGCCATTCCGAGCCGGGCTATTCTGCGTGAGCAGGTTCTGGAGCGGATGATCACCGATCGCGCCATGCTGCAGATGGCTCGCGAGAAGGGGATACGGGTAGACGATGCAACCCTGGACCTCAGTATCTCAAGAATCGCCGATCAGAATGGTCTGTCGGTCAGCGCCCTGCGCAATCAGTTGGAATCGGAGGGTATTTCTTTTGCTTCATTTCGCCAGGATCTGAGGGAGGAGATGCTCCTGACGAGACTTCGAGAGCGAGAGGTAGACAACAAATTGCAGATCACCGAGGCTGAGGTCGATACCTTTCTCGCCGCCCAGGGCCAGTCCTTGCAACAGATCGAGGAGCTGCGTCTGGCCCAGATTCTGGTGCGGGTCCCGGAGGGGGCTAGTCCAGCCGCGGTGGCCGAAGCAGAGGCCAAGACCAGGCGGATTCAGGAATTGCTTCGATCACCGCGAACATTTGCGAGCATTGCCCGTGAGTTTTCCGACTCTCCAGATCGGGAGCAGGGGGGTAGCCTCGGCTGGAGAACCCGTGATCGCATTCCGTCGTTGTTTCTCGACGCCGTAGCGGGCTTAAAGCCGGGCGAGATCAGTAAGGTCGTCCGCAGTCCCAATGGATTTCACATTATTCAGCTAGAGGAACGTCGCTCGGGCCTACGATCGCAGGAGGTCAATGTGCATCGTGCTCGGCATGTTCTGATTCGAGTCGACGCCCAGGTAAGCGAGGAACAGGCCCGCCGCCGCGCGATTGATATCCGCCGTCGGATTGAACTGGGAGCAGACTTTGGCCAGATGGCCCGGGACTACTCGCAGGATCTGGGGTCGGCAGCCAGGGGCGGTGAGTTGGACTGGACATATCCGGGGGATACCGTGCCCGAATTTGAGCGTGCAATGGTTGCACTGAATCCCGGCCAGATGAGTGAACCAGTGCGCTCTGTGTTTGGTGTCCATCTAATTCAGCTGCTTGAGCGCAAGCGGGAGCCTTTAACTGCCCAGCGTTTACGCACGGCGGCCCGAATTGCATTACGCGAGGAGAAATTGGCAGAGGCGGTCGCCGAATGGGCCCGCGAGGTTCGTGCCAATGCCTATGTCGAAATCAAACGCGATGAGCGCTGACGGGCATGTCGCCCGAAAGCGATTTGGCCAGAATTTTTTGCATGACCCCGGCCTGATCAGCCGAATTATTGGCCTGATCGATCCCCGCCCCGGGGATCGTCTGGTGGAGATTGGGCCTGGTCAGGCGGCGCTTACGGAGCCCTTGATCCGAAGCGCTGGCCATGTGCATGCAATTGAGATTGATCGGGATTTGTGCGTCAGACTCAGAGACCGATTCTCGGATGCAGAGCTCTCGGTTGAGCAGCAGGACGTATTACGGTTAGATTTTCAACGCCTATCTGAGCAGCTCGGCGGGCCGGTGCGGATCGTGGGCAATCTACCCTACAACATTTCGACGCCGATACTTTTCCATTTGCTGGAAGCCGCGCAATGTATTGTTGATCAGCATGTGATGCTTCAAAAAGAGGTGGTCGATCGCATGGTGGCCCCACATGGGTCAAAGATCTACGGACGGTTATCGGTGATTCTTCAGGCCCGCTATCGTATGGTCCGGTGTCTTGCAGTACCTCCGGGCGCTTTTCTGCCAGCACCAAAGGTAGATTCAGCGGTGATCCGCATGGTTCCATTGCCGATCAGTGAGATTCAGGTCCAGGATTGGCCAATTTTTTCGGCAGTTGTAGCGATGGCGTTCTCCCAGCGAAGAAAGATGCTGCGCAATACCCTGGCTGCTTATGTCGATTGTGTGGATTGGACGGCGCTTGGAATTGCGCCTACCCAGCGTGCAGAGGAGCTTTCCGTCAGGCAATTTATCGATCTGGCCAACGCCGTGGCCAGTATCCCTGCGCCACTAAAAGGTGGGCAGGGTATCGAGACGGGCGCGCCGTAGGACCGACTTGCCCTCTTCGTAGCTGGGCAGAATCTCAGCGACCTCGTCCCAGAAACTCTTGCTGTGATCCATGGTGTAGGTATGGGCGAGCTCATGGGCGATCACATAGTCGATGACTTCTTGGCTAAAGTGAATGAGCCGCCAATTGAGCCGAATATGGCCGTCTTCGGAGCAGCTACCCCATCGACCACGTGCATTGCTAAGACTAAATTTTGTGTAGCGTCGACCGGACTGGTCGCTGATTGTTTTCAGACGTTTTGCAAATAGTGCCCGCGCCTGATGCTGAAGCCAGCCGTGCACGACATCTCGAATACGATCCATATCTGCGTCAGTGGGCAAGGCAAGCTGAAGTTCGCGTCGGAAATCATCCCACTGGGTCTGCTGAAGCTGCGGGGAGAGCATGAGGGTCAGCGGCTTGCCCAGATACTGCAAGGAAGCGCCGTGGGCCCATTGCTGTTCCGGCAACAGCCGGTGCTGCTCGCTCTGGTGCCATTCGGCCAGTCGGGCCAGCAGCCATTTCGACTTTTCCTTCAAGATGTATTCGATATCACTCACCGGCACCCATCGGGGGGCATTGACCTGAATCATGCCTCTGCCGATCGACATGCCGACGGTTTTGCGTCGTGTACGTTTTAAAAGCCAAGGCACCGTATGGCCCTGTAAGGCCACGGTGCGGTGTTTTTTCGTGGGTGATGTTGGCTGATCGGGCGAGGGAACAGCCGTGGATTGTTTGCCGGAGGAATTTGATGACGAAGGTTTTTGTTCACCTCCCCCGAACGGCAGTAAAAACTGCTCCAGCAGTGTCATGAGTGGCTGCTCCGATGACGATCGGGACTGATCCGTTGCATTTCTTGATGTATCCAGGATTCCACTTTGACCATCAGAGTAGTCGCATCTTCGTTTTCAGGCAAGAGGGGTGGCCCAAATGACACTGTAATTGTGCCGGGTTTTTTCAGAAATGATTTCCTTGGCCAGAAATCACCCGAGTTCATAGCGACAGGAATCACGGGCACACCAGTGGCGACTGCCAATCGCGTGCCTCCGGTTTTGAAGCGACGGTAGCGGCCGGGCAGTACACGTGTGCCTTCCGGGAAAAATACAATCCAGCGATTCTCTTCGAATAAAACCCGCTTGCTCTGCGACAGGATTTGATCAAAGGCCTGCGTGCCCTGGCTGCGATTGATCGCAATCATGCGCAGCAGGCTAATTGCCCAGCCAAAAAAAGGCACCCAGAGGAGTTCTCGCTTAAAGACAAAACACAACATCTTGGGCAGGAAGCCGGGAAAGAACAGGGTTTCCCAGGCCGATTCGTGTTTCGATAACAGAATCGCAGGCCCATTGGGCAGATGCTCAGCCCCGATGGCCTGATACTGAATACCAAGAATGACCCGTGCCGCCCAGATCATCATTCGGGGCCATTGCATCGCAAGCCGATAGCGGGCCTCAAACGGGCAGAAGGGTCCAAGAGTTAAAAATAGTGTTGCCCAAAACGCCAGCGAGCTCGCCTGAAAAATGAGAAAAACAATGGCGCGCAGAAAAGCCATCAGTGCCCAGGGCTCGGTGGCTTGGCCAGGATCTGGTCGACCGCGGCTGCGAGATCGGCAACGATCTGGGTTCCTTTCGGAAGCTGTTTTTCCGGATCTTGGTCGGCGGCGGATATGGTGCGGAGCCCCTTTCCTGTTTTAACCAGCCAGAGATCGCAGCCGCAGCCCTCTCCAGCCTGCAGGTCTCGTAGAGAATCCCCGATGACTGGAGTGCCCTTCAGATCGCGCTTGAATCGATGCGCGATGTCGTGGAATAGCCCCGCCGCCGGTTTTCTGCAAGGACACTTGCTGCTTGCAGTGTGCGGACAGAAGAAAATGCCATCGAGCCTTCCGCCAGCCTGGCCGACCGCCTGGGCCATTTTGTTGTGAATGGCATGCAACGTATTGATATCGAACAGACCCCGCTCAATCCCCGATTGATTGGTGGCGACCGCGATCGCCCAGCCAGCATGGGTGAGCCGCGAGATCGCCTCAAGGCTGCCCGGTATTGGCTGCCATTCATCGGGGCTCTTGATGTAGGCATCACTATCGAAATTAATCACACCATCCCGATCCAGAATAATAAGTGGCGAAGAGGGAGAGTGTGGCTGCATGGCCGTAATGGTTATGCAGCAAGCCGCGAGAGATCGGCAACCTGATTCATGGAGCGATGGAGTTGCGATAGTAGTGCCAGTCGATTGGCCCGCAGGGCAGCATCTTCTGCATTGACCATGACCTGATCGAAAAATGCATCCACTGGAAGTTTTAGCGCGGCAAGACTCGCAAGGGCTTGGGCATACTGCCCTTTGGCGACTGCAGCCTGGGCCTTCGGGCCGATCTCCGTAAGGAGCTGGACAAGTGTCTTTTCAGCCGACTCTGACAATAGCCTCTCTTGAATTTCTTCGCTGGAGACTTGGGATTTTTTCAGGATATTACCGATACGTTTATTGGCGGCACACAGCGACTGGGCCTCAGGGGTTGACATGAATTTGGCAAGCGCTGAGAGCCGTTCGGGCACCTGATCGATTCGGGATGGGCACTGCGCCAGTACTGCCTCGATGGCCTCGATCGTGTGGCCCTGCTCTTTCATGTAAGCGCGCAGTCGGTCGTGAATAAAGCTCTGGATTGCAGGTAGATCCGGCGACACCGTGTGAATTCCGGCAAAGCAGGCGGCGGTGTCCTCGAGCATTTTTTGCAGGTCAAGGCTGAGATTTTTTTCCATCAGAATCCGAATAATGCCGAGGGCATGCCGTCGAAGCGCGAACGGATCTTTATCTCCTGTGGGTGCAAGCCCGATGCCCCAGATGCCTACCAGGGTCTCCATCTTGTCGGCGAGTGCAAGGGCGATGCCGCATGGATTGCCAGGAAGCTGGTCGCCAGCGAAACGCGGTCGATAGTGGCCCTCAATGGCAAGCGCCACCTCTTCCGACTCCTGATCATGGCGGGCATAGTAGGTCCCGATGATGCCTTGCAGTTCCGGAAACTCTCCGACCATATCGGTGAGCAGATCTGCTTTGGCCAATAGTGCGGCCCGCTCCGCTTCTTCAGGCTTGGCGCCCGTTGCAATGGCCCAGCCGCTGGCCAGTCGGGCAAGCCGATCGATACGCTGTCGCTGGCTGCCGATCTTGTTGTGATAGACGACCGATGAAAGCCCATCAATTCGCGAGAAAAGTGACCGTTTACGGTCCTGATCAAAAAAGAATTTGGCATCGGATAGGCGGGCGCGCAGCACACGCTCATTACCCGAAATCACGACACTGGGGTCACGAGATTGAATGTTCGATACAAGGAGAAAACGGTTGGTGAGTTTTCCTTTGGTGTCGGTTAAAGCGAAGTACTTCTGATTCTGCTGCATGGTGAGGATCAGACACTCCTGCGGCACCGCAAGAAATCCTTCATCAAATTTTCCCTCTAGTACCACTGGCCACTCGACCAGGCTCGTCACCTCATCCAGAAGTGCCTCAGGCATGACCACCGTATCGGGGGCAGCGCGCGCTGCCAGCCCCTGCATGATCTGTGTGCGACGCTCGGTAAATGAGGCGATGACGCTGCCGTTATCGGCCAGGCGCTGGGCATAGTTGCCCGCCTGATCAATGACGATGGGCTCCTTGCAATGAAAGCGATGTCCGGCCGTGGTCCTTCCCGCCTGCAGGCCAAGGGCGGAGATGGGGATGATCTGTTCACCGTGCAGCGCTACCAGACCGTGGGCAGGCCGGACAAAGCGCACGGTCTGCCCGTCATGACGCTGGTAGGTCATGACTTTTGGAATCGGTAATTTTGTGAGCGCGTCGTTTAAGGCCGCCTGGGCCGACTGGGCAAGCGATGCGCCTTTGGCGGTGAAGCTGACCATAAGCTGATCCTGCTTGCCATCGGTTTCTCGTTGCAGGTCACTTAGCTGAATATCAACACCCAGCGTTAGCCCCAGGCTGGCGAGTTTCTTCCCAAGTGGCGGCAGCGCCTGGCCCTGGCTATCGAGGGCCACCGAGACGGGAAGAAGTTTTTCCTTGCGCTGGCGATCAGGCGCCTGGTCTCGCGCCGCATCGATGAGCACAGCCAGGCGTCTTGGGCTAGCAAACTGAGTTGCCTTCACATTCGTACTGCAGATTTCATCTTTAATCAGCTGACTCAGAATGGACTCTGCAAAGGATTCGTCCAGGCGCCTGAGTGCCTTTGGCGGCAGCTCTTCGGTAAGTAGTTCAATTAAGAGTGGTGCGGTCATGGGCATCATCGGGCCGCGAGCATGGGAAAGCCCAGGCGCTCTCGGGATTCAACATAGGCCTGTGCGACTGCCCGAGATAGATTTCGAATTCGACCAATGTACTGTGCGCGTTCGGTAACCGAGATAGCCCCCCGGGCATCGAGCAAGTTGAAATTGTGCGCCGCTTTCAGGATCTGCTCGTAGGCAGGAAGGGCAAGTCCCGTCTCCAGAAGACGCTTGGCATCGGCCTCATGCTCGGTGAATCGCGAGAATAAGACGGGCACATTGCTATGTTCAAAGTTGTATTGGGACTGCTCAACTTCATTCTGGTGGTAGACATCGCCATAGCTTAGCTTTCTGGTCTGGCCTTGTTCTTGCCATTCAGTCCAGGTGAGGTCAAACACGTTTTCAACGCCTTGGAGGTACATCGCCAGACGCTCGATGCCGTAGGTGATCTCTCCGGTGATGGGCGCACAGTCCAATCCCCCGACCTGCTGAAAATAAGTGAATTGGGTTACTTCCATGCCGTTTAGCCAGACTTCCCATCCCAGCCCCCAGGCTCCGAGGGTTGGATTTTCCCAGTCATCCTCAACAAAACGCACATCATTGACTTCGGGATCGATGCCCAGGGCTTTTAGTGAGCCCAGATAGAGATCGAGAATATTGTCCGGTGACGGTTTTAAAACGACCTGATACTGATAGTAATGCTGCAGCCGATTTGGATTTTCCCCGTATCGGCCATCTTTCGGGCGACGTGAGGGCTGAACGTATGCCGCACGCCATGGCTCAGGACCCAGGGCCCGTAGAAATGTTGCGGTATGGGAGGTGCCAGCACCGACCTCAAGGTCAATCGGCTGAAGCAGCGCACACCCCTGCGCATCCCAGTACTCCTGAAGCGTTAAGATAATTTTCTGAAAGCTAGGCATCTATGAATTCTAGCCGACACCCGTTGTGGCCTATCGCCTGCGCGCTTTCAGCAACAGGCCGCTTGCGAGTAAAAACAGACTGAGGGCGAGAATTGGCTGGTTGCCCCAGCGGACGAAAGGGGTGAGCCCCTGTGTGCCGCGGACCTGAGCCAGCAACAACCCCGGGCGTGCGAATGCAATCTGATCGGTCACGATGCCGCGATGATCAATCGCCGCGGTGGCCCCGGTGTTGGTCGCACGTATCATCGGCCGGCCCGTTTCCATTGCCCGCATGCGGGCAATGGCAAGGTGCTGCGACAGGGCGATGGTGTCGCCAAACCAGGCCAGATTGCTGATGTTTAGCAAAATGGTGGGATGCTGATCTGGACTGAGTTCAGGCGCGAGCGGTCTAATGAGCTCCTCGCCGAAGAGATCTTCGAAGCAAATGTTGACACCGATACGCTGATCGCGAATGGGGATCGGACTTTGTCGCTCTCTGCCGCGTTGGAAGTCTCCGAGCGGCATCTTCATCATGTCGACAAACCAACGAAACCCCCAGGGAATGAACTCACCGAAGGGCACAAGATGATGTTTATCGTACCGGTGAGAAAACTGACCTGGCGGCGTAGATTCGTGAATGGCAATGAGACTGTTGCGATATCCATCCGCATCTCTTAGCGGCAGACCGAGCATCACGCTGGCACCCCCAGATTGGGTGAGGCGATAAAAGGCCTCTCGGGTCTGGGGCGTCACCAGATCCCAAGGCATGACCAGGGCAGTTTCGGGAAACACAATCAGTTGTGCACCGCCTGGACCGGCCGCAGGCCGGGCAATCTCGAGATGGGTCTGAAGTGCCTGTGCCTCGCGATTCGGGTCAAACTTCATTGACTGCTCAATCGCGCCTTGCACCAGAGCAATACGTAGCGGTGCGCCAATCGGCTCGGTGAACGGGTATTGCTGCAGGGCGAACCCACCTGACACCAGCGCGATAATTCCGCCAAAGGCAGCCCAAGATCGATGCCGTATCGACTGCGCAGCCCACACCAGCGATAAGACGGCGAGAAATCCGACGCCATAGACGCCCACAAGCGGCGCAAAGCCCGCAAGTGGCGTATCGATGGCCAGATAGCCCAAGGCGAGCCAAGGAAACCCGGTGAGCAGCGTCCCTCGGAGCCACTCAGCGAGCGTGAATACTCCCGCGACGATAAACGGGGTCCACCACTGCTGGCTTTTGAGGCCGAGCCATCGGCACAGGGCGAGCGCAGTGAGGGTGAAGGCCGAGACATAGATTGACAGCAGGAGGGTCGCGAGGGCGGCCAGCCATGCCGGCAGATCTCCGTAGTCGTGCAGACTGATAAAAATCCAGTGAAGACCAGCCGTGTAGGCAAGGATCACCCCAACGGCGATCAGACGCCTCATGCCATGTCGGGTGCGGTGATCCGCTGGACAACCAGGACGTGGATCTGACGGGCATCGGCCCGCTGTACCTCAAATCGGAATCCATCAATATCAATCTGCTCGCCACGATGTGGCAGCCGTCCGAAATGATCGGTTACAAACCCACCAATCGTATCAACCTGCTCATCGGCCAGCGAGGCCGAAAACGCAGCGTTAAATTGCTCCAGTGAGGTAAGCGCCCGAACGCGAAACCGGCCATGTTGCCGCGGCATCGCGATAATGTTGTCGTCGTCCTCTTCGATGTCGTGTTCATCTTCAATGTCGCCAACGATCTGTTCGAGCACATCCTCAATGGTGATCATACCTGCGACACCGCCGTATTCATCGACCACGATCGCAATATGATTTCGGTTTACTCGGAAATCGCGCAGCATTACATTTAGTCGCTTTGACTCCGGCACAAAAACAGCTGGCCGCAGCATGCCGCGTAGATCGGTCTCCTGTTGGGCCATGCACTTCAGAAGGTCTTTGGCAAGCAAAATACCGATGACATTGTCACGTTTGCCCTCAATTACGGGGAAACGGGAATGCGCGGTAGAAACCACTACCTGGAGAATTTTTTCTAATGGGTCGTCGATATCGATCACATCCATTTGTGATCGCGTAATCATCAGATCCCGAACCTGTAGATCGGCGACCTGCATCACGCCCTCCATCATGGAGACGGCGTCGGCGTCGATAACCGCGTGCTCCTGGGCTTCTCGGAGCTGCTCCATGAGATCTTCTTTGTCATCTGTCCGGCGAAAGAGCCGGGCAAGGAGTCGCTCAAATTGCGATTTGTACCCGGCGCGTGAATCGCCGGAAGGTCGATCACCCATGCGGTGAAATCAGAGTTTCGGGATCCCTATGGTGCCATAAGACCGGATGGTGGCGGCCTAAATCCGGTGGTTATTCTCAGAATAAGGGTCAGAAATACGAAAACGCCGCAGGATGGCCGTTTCCGTCGCTTCCATAGCCTGTGCCTCGGATTCATGGTCGTGATCCAGGCCTGCCGCGTGCAAGACACCGTGAACAATCAGATGCGCGAGGTGATGATCAAGCGGTTTGCCTTGGCTTTTGGCCTCAGCCCGGATGACGGGCATGCAGAAAACCAGGTCAGCCTGAAGATCGGGTGGTGGCGAATACGGAAAGGTCAGGATGTTGGTGGGATAGTCTTTTTTGCGAAATTCCAGATTTAGTCGATGTGCTTCGGCGCGTCCCATCACCACAATCGTGATCTGCGCCTGACTGCAATCTGCAGGCAGGCTCGCCCATACGAGCCGGCGCAGTCGTGGTCGGGTCAACGGCCAGTCGCCTGGCTGGCATCCGGGCCTGAACTGTAGCGATAGGCCCAGCGACACCACTTAGATCAGTTCTCCGCGCAGCGAGTGCGGGTATGCCTGGATAATTTTTACGGGCCGCAGGCAGCCGATTAATGCGCAATGATGTCCAGGGGGCGCTTCCACATTAACGACCCGGTTGTTCTCGGTTCTTCCTTGGAGTGCATGCTCAGGATTTTTCTTTGATGGCCCTTCAATCAAGATTGTCTGTGTGCTGCCCACCATCGATTCGCTGAGTAGGCGGGCGTTGGTCTCGATGGTTGTTTGCAAATGTTGCAGGCGTTGCAGTTTGAGATCTCGGGGTGTGTCATCTGGGAGGTCTGCAGCAGGGGTACCTGGGCGGGCGCTGTAGATAAAGCTAAATGATGTGTCGAAGCCGATATCCTGGACCAGGTTCATGGTGGCCTGAAAGTCGTCGTCAGACTCTCCAGGAAATCCGATGATGATATCGGTCGATACAGCGATATCCGGCCGTATTTTTCTCAGTCGACGAATGATGGATCGGTATTCCAACGCCGTGTAGCCGCGCTTCATTGCGGCGAGGACTCGATCCGATCCCGACTGAACGGGGAGATGGACGTGGCTGACCAGCTTGGGCAGCCTTTCGTATGCATCGATAAGCCGCTGGGTAAATTCTCTCGGATGGGATGTGGTGTAGCGGATGCGCTCGATGCCATCAATTTCACTCACCAGTTCCAGCAGCGTCGTAAAGTCGGCCTGGCCGGCGTTCGGTTCAGATTTATCGAATGTACCGAGATACGCATTGACATTCTGGCCAAGCAGTGTGATCTCGCGTACCCCCTGGACGGCCAATTCGGCGATCTCCGCGAGAACATCTTCGAGCGGCCGGGAGATCTCTGTTCCGCGTGTGTACGGCACGACGCAGAAACTGCAGTACTTGCTGCACCCTTCCATGATGGAGACGAATGCTGTTGGCCCCTCCACACGGGCGGGCGGCAGGTGGTCAAACTTCTCGATCTCAGGAAACCGAATATCCACCTGTGGGCGGTTCGTGCGTCGTCTGGCCTCAATCAGATCAGGAAGCCGATGCAGGGTCTGGGGCCCAAACACTACATCTACGTAGGGAGCACGCTCGATAATGGCCTGCCCCTCCTGGGATGCCACACAGCCGCCCACGCCGATAATCAGATTGGGGTTATTTTTCTTAAGTTCTCGGACACGGCCGAGGTCAGAAAACACCTTGGCCTGGGCCTTTTCTCGGACCGAGCATGTGTTGAGCAGGAAGACATCCGCCTCCTCTGGGGTACGGGCAGGCTCCATGCCGTGGCGGGCCCTCAGCACGTCAATCATTTTGTCAGAGTCGTACTCGTTCATTTGGCAGCCAAAGGTGCGTACGAATACTTTTTTTGGCGTGGCCACAGCGGCCTGGGGATGCGGGGTTTTATCGGTCATGGATTGGTCGTCGGGCCAGGGGTTGAACTGGGGGACGCAGCCGGAATTTTGCCTCATGATGACAGGCTATGCATAACCAGCCGACCCTGCTTCGAGAGGGGCTCACCCGCAAGGAGGCCTTTGCCTGGGCGAGCCTTGATTTTGCGAACTCGGGCTACACCACTGTCGTGCTGACAGCAGTCTTTAATGCCTATTTCGTGTCAACGGTGATGTCGGGCTCGGCCCTGGCAACGCTGGCTTGGACGCTTGTCTTGTCGATCAGCTATGCCCTGGTGATGTTGACCGCACCGATTCTGGGGGCGTTTGCGGATCTTCGGGCACGAAAAAAATCCCTGCTCGTGAGTACCACTTTCGGATGCGTTATTTCAACGGCGTTGTTGTCGACGGTGGGCCCGGGGATGTGGCTCTGGGCGGCCGTTTTATTGGTGATTTCAAATTTTTGTTACGCGACCCATCAGGATATGGCCGCGGCTTTTCTGCCAGAGATCGCAAAGCCTGAGTCCTATGGCCGCGTCTCCGGATACGGCTGGGCATGGGGATATCTCGGTGGTCTTGCAGCCCTTGCGGGTGCTCTGGCATGGGTGGGGCATGCCCAGTCCAGGTCCATGTCTGCCCAAGAAATAGTGGGCGGAACGATGTTGTTCACCGCTGCTCTGTTTTGTCTGGTCGCATTGCCGGCATTGTGGGTTCTCAAAGAACGTGCATCGCCGGCCGAATCTGCTGCGGCCTGGAGCTGGCAGGATTGGCTTTCGGTGAGCTGGGGGCGGCTTCGTGAAACCTGGCGGCTGTCCGCCCGACAGCCTGATTTACGCCGTTTTCTTCTCTGTGTCACGGTGTATCACGCAGGCGTACAAACCGTGATCGCACTCGCAGCGGTATACGCGCAGCAGGTAATGGGATTTTCATTGGCCCAGACGATTATGTTGATTCTGGTGGTCAATATCACTGCTGCGCTGGGCGCCTGGGCGTTCGGACTGCTGCAGGATCGGCTCGGGCATGCGCAGGGCCTGACCATTGCCCTGGGTTTCTGGCTGTGCATGGTTGCGGTAGCCTGGCTGGCGAAGACCGAGGCGCTCTTTTGGGTTGCGGCAAATTTCGCGGGCCTTGCCATGGGCGCCTCGCAGAGTGGCGCCCGGGCTGCAGTGGCATCCCTCGCACGGCCTGGCCATCAGGCAGAGACCTTTGGCCTGTGGGGAGTGGCAGTGAATTTGTCTGCGATCCTGGGACCGGTGAGCTACGGCCTGGTCACATGGGCCACCGATAATGCCCATCGTACGGCGATGTTGATCACGGGATTATTTTTTTTGGCGGGTCTGGTGTTGCTGCGGCAGGTTGATTTTTCCCGCGGCATCCGGGATGCCCAGTCATGACAGTAGAAAGCTTCGAATCGCGGGCCAGTGCTGGTCAAAGTCGCTGATGCTGTGGTCGGAACCCTCGATGATGATCTGCTCTGCGCCTGGATAACGGGCCACCATTTCTTTCCAGTCCAGCAATTCATCTCCTTTCGCGGCCACCAAGAGGTATCGCATCGGATCTGAAATGCCGACCTCCAGTGACCGGAGGTCGTCGATATATTCGGCACGGAATTGCAGCACTTCATTGGTATGCCAGGCAGGCAGTTCGCCGACATAGTCTTTCAGGTCGCGTGCTGGCCAGGGCGCAGGATTTAAGAGTGCTGCCTTGAATCGTTTGGCCGCTGGATGCCGCTCCATGAGTGCGCTGGCGAAAAATCCGCCCAAGGAACTTCCGATAAGACGGACCTCATCGCCGCGCTCGAGCGCCTGATTGATTTCTTTTTCGGCCTGAGCCATTGCAGCCAAAGGCGCAATGTCAAGCTGTGGGCAGCAGTAGCGAATCCCAGCAGCCAGCAGATCTGCGCCCACCATCACGGCCTTGGAGGACTGTGGCGAGCTACGAAAACCGTGCAGATAAATGACCGAGATTGGTTTCAATTTGAAATTACACTGTGAGGCAGTTAAAGATGAAATGTTACTAAAGGAAAGGAAAGTCGCATGAGCGCCGCAGATCAAGGATCCTCCGACCGCCGCCCCGGCATCGCGATCGTTACCGGAGCTGGCAGCGGAATTGGCCGCGCGTCGGCCAGACGCCTCCTGCAGGCCGGATGGCGTGTCGCCTTGTTTGGGCGTCGCGAGACCACCCTGCATGAGACCGCCCAGTCGTGGGGGGATGCCGCCCTGGTGATCTCCGGCGACGTATCCAAGGAGCAGGACGTAGATGCCCTCTTTGCGGAAGTGGTGGCCCGGTGGTCTCGTGTCGATCTGTTATTCAACAATGCAGGAATTTTTCCGCCAGGCCAGCTCATTGATGAACTCTCCGTTAGCGACTGGCGTGAATCGGTCGAGGTCAATCTTACTGGCGCTTTCCTCTGCGCCCGCGCCGCGTTTGCGCAGATGCGCAGGCAGACGCCACAGGGTGGCCGAATTATCAATAACGGATCCATTTCTGCGCATGCCCCGCGTCCACAGTCTGTAGGCTACACGGCAACGAAGCACGCAATCACTGGCCTGACCAAGTCGCTCTCTCTCGATGGCCGTGCGTTTGATATCGCCTGCGGTCAGATTGACATCGGTAACGCCGCCTCTGAGATGACCGCCGGGTTTGGCGCTGCCGCCCTCCAGGCCAATGGCAGCCGCGTTGCCGAGCCCAGAATGGATGTTGCTGATGTCGCTGATGCTGTGGCCTACATGGCGGGGCTGCCGCTCTCGGCAAACGTCCTGTTCATGACGGTGATGGCCAGCAAGATGCCGTTTATTGGTCGGGGATAGATGCCCCATCGTCTAACGCACGTGTTAATCCATGAATTGCTTTTACTGACTGGATGATTCTTTCTAAGTCGGATCGGTCTGACTCCGTGAGCGTCGCGTTTAAACCAATCAGATGTGCGCTTCCTGAAATGATCTCTAGTTCGTTGAGCAGTTGATGAATCAACTGGCGAAGGTGCTGGCTACGGGGTGGGTTAGACATGGAATCTCTCCGAAATAGTGCGGGCCAAATCGATAATTTAAAGGTTGCGTTGTTCTGCGCAGCTCAGCAGGGCCTCAGACTCATGGGCGGCAGGTGTGCGGCTAAGCGTACACAGCAGACGATCGTATGCCGAGATAATCATGAGCGGTAAGGCATCCGATGACTGAATATCCGCATAGCCATCGGGGGTGATGAAGACTGTTCTTCCATGCCGATCGCGGGCGTGGAACGTATTCGAAAGATTTAACGCACCCGCATTGGCGATTCGCCAATGCTGCGCACGTGACCACAGGGCCCGATAGTCCACCAGATAGACCCGATTACTGGCCAGGGGGATCGTCACCCGATGGGCGGCCAGTGTGGCACCAAATGGCAGTGTCTTGGGGTCGATGCTGTACACGGAATCGGTCCACGGAGGTGCTTTGCGAAACACTACACGGCCGACGCTATCGGAGATCTGCCGGTCGCGGCCACCGTGTTGAATCCGGATCGCGGGCTGTCCAATCTGTTGAATTACAAGATTCTCCTCGCCAATGGGAGCAAACAGTATCGCCTCTGAGCTTAGCCAAAGCCGCGTTGATCCGGACCAGGCGAGCCGCTGGCCTAGGCTGTCGGCGCGTATCGATCCATCGCCATAGGGGCTCGCGTAGCGGGCGAACATATCGGTTCGTTCCTGGCTGCCGACTGTCTGTGCCGTATTGAGCTGCGGACCGTAGAGCCCGGGCGTATTCATACTGGCCGATATTCTCAGGTCTGGACCACGACGCTGCGCGTCACCCTGAGGGTGCAGGGTCACTGCGCTGCCGAGTGACGCATGCTGTCGCGCAAACGCGTAAGAAAATCCGATGATTCCACTCCAGCCCCGATCCTGGGAGAGCAGTTGATGGCGTGCCTGAAGCTGAAGACTTGCGTGGGTCGATAACCGCAACTGCGCGGTGATGGCCTGGGCGGTGTGGGTTTTTTCCGAACCAATGGCATTGGCAGTGATGTGAAGTCCACCGGTCAGGGTTGGGCTGAGCGCACCCGAAAGTGTCAGCTGGGCAGCCCGTTGGCCGAGCACCTCGGGTGCAATCGTGCGGCTGTCGCTCAGCGAGACAGCCGCGGTGAGTTTTTTCCCCAGGGTGACCCGCATCTCCGAGAGCCAGTGTGGGTCGCAGTCCTGGCCAATGCAGGATTGCCCGATTCCGATTGTGGCGAGAATATTTGGGATCGCCCGCGAGTTGAGCTCAATGCTTTCTCGATGACGCGATTCATTGCGCTCGGCATGCAGGCCGAGGGTATGCAGTTGATGTACACCCCAGCGCAGCCGCGCTGAAATCAGGGGCGCACCCTGAAGGCTTGCGCTCAAGCCGCGGGGCTGGCCGGCGAACACCTCCCATTCCATCTGACGCTCGGAGAGTAGGCGCCGATCGGCAGACCAGGGCAGCGCCACAATCTGGGCGACACCATTGATATCAACGAGCCTGGCCTGAAGAAATCCCGGTACTGTGCTGGCCCCATAGCCTTGAATCACGTAATTGCCCGGGGGAAGAATCTCGCTGGAAAACACCGCAACACCATTGCGATCGAAAAACTGAACCCGAGATGGACTTGGAATCGCGAGCGTTGCCTCGGCCTTGCCTTCTCCCCGAAGCGGTGCCGCCCGATTCGTGGCGTAAAGGCCGCGGAATTCTCCGAACCGCTGTTCCACACCGTAGTCGGTTCGAAAATCTCCCGCCCGCATCTGGGCGCCGTTTGCAAAGAAGTACTCACCGGAGAGCCGCTGACTGGTTAAAGATTTTGTTCGCTGCTCCAGTGCTGTGAGTGACCAGGGGCCATGGGCAAAGATTGATCCAACGCCCAGCAGATCGGATCCCGCGAATAGATCAATCGCGGCAGAGGGAATCGTGCGGGCGGGAGGCTGCGCTAAAAACTCGGCCTGTCGAATTTCGGGTAGTGCATGGTGAAGCATCGCCACACTGTGCAGACTGGATGACTCCCCCAGTGTGAGTGTGCGCGATGCCAGCGCATTCTGCGGCAGTCGAATCCTCAGCAGCCCCTCCGATGCATCGAAGCTGCAATGCTCAGCAGGTATCGACCAGATCGGGCCCTGGCGAAATCGTGTGGCGTGTTCGGCGGATAACGCTTTCGCGATCGCGGTGGCCTCGACCCTGCAGTCGTGTTCGGAGAGCTGCACCTGGGCCCCCCGCGAAATCAGGGCGCCGTTGAGTTCGATCGCCGCCAGCATCCATGCTGCGGAGATCATGTCTAGTGGATGGTCACGCCGCGGGGAATGAGCGGGTCTTGCCGAGAACGATAGACGGGCAGGCTGAAACGAAACCGAAAATTTACCCCCTGATTCGACAGCCCATCGTCTGGGATCTGTTCGATGAGCAGCCGATAGTGTTTGGAGCGATCAGTGATACGCGCCCGGATGACCTGCCGACCCTGTCCCGCGAGCGAAAAGAATCGCGGAGAGATCTCGACTCCCAGAGGATGCGAGGGTGGTGCAAGTGGTGCGGGCGGCGGCAAGACGGCGCTGGGACTGGATGGGGCCGAGACAGGTGTTGCCGCGGTGTTGGCGGGCTCTGGGGCTGACGGATCCCATGGCACCACACGGACCGACCATCGGGTGGGAGAGGAGAGGCTGGATTTCACCTCGGTGGCGATAACGCCGTTCTCGTCTGGGGCGAGCTGCGGCGGCGTAATGTTCAGTGCTGCCCGTGAGATGGATGTCGAAAACACTCCAAGGGTGGCGAGCAGCATGGCCAGGGCCTGATGACAAGGACGCATGATCATCAGTAGGTGATGGTGGCGACAACGGTGTCGCCATAACTGCCCGTATTCGTGATGACCTGACCTGACGGTACCCGGCCATAGACTGTGATCGATTGATCGGCTCCGTTACCTGTTCCCGATTTTGTTTGAGTCAAAGACCACTGTGTTGTACGAGAGTTGTCTTGAAATAGGCTGTATTCAATGTAACTACCTCCCCAGGCCATTCTTCGCACGTTGGAAAAGTTCGCACCGTTCCCCAGCGAGATCGTATAAGGCGTGCCATTTGAGCAATTCACCGTGAGTGTGGATGTCGCATCGGAGTTGCTTGTGGTGCCCGTCGTAATGCTGCCAAAGGCCATGTTGCTGGCACTAATTGCGCAGGTGGCGTTCACCTGGATGCTGACATCAAAGTTGGTGCTGCCGGTGGCGGCCTGAGCCGGATGGATGGACAGAGCGGCGATTGCGGCTGCAGACGATACAACAAGGGTAGACAGACGAATGTTCATAGGAATCTCCTGTGGCGTTAAACATCACAACGCAGGCAGGGCACTATCGAATCGAATGGGCCTCGCCCGAGCGTCGAGGCCAGAGTGTGGGCCGCCGCGTTGCGCGCGCCCAGTGAAGAATTCTTACAGTGTCGGGATTTTTTACACCCGCTGTTCCGCGGGGCGTTTGATGTTGTACTTCTTCAGGTAGTAATACAAGTGCTCGCGGCTCATGTTGAGCTGCCGGGCTGTTGCTGAGACGTTGAAGTGATTTTTTTCGAACATGGTCCGCAGGAGTTTATTTGTCGCCTGTCCGCGAATATCTTTCATATTAATTTCCGCTGAAGCATCCGCCACAATGCTGACATTGACCTTATCTGCCTCTCGCATATTGTCGTGGGTCTTATGAAAAAGCTCGGCCCGTTTAATCGCATAGTGCAACGCCTGCCGATCAATCGGCTTTTCCAGGTAGTCGAAAGCGCCGAACTCGATTGCCTTCAGGGTGACCGTGGGCGCAGACTGACCGGTCAGCACAATCACTTTTGCCAGGCCATTGTGATCGGCCACGGTTTTTAAAAACTGGATGCCTTCCTCGAAGTCGTGCGCGTTCGGAGGCAGTCCCAGATCCAGCAGCACGATGCCAATCTCTGGGTCGCCAAACAGCATCGCCAGGCCATCGGTCCGGTTGGTGGCCTCGTCCACAACAAACCCCAATGCCTCGATCTGCCTGCGCAGCAGCTGCCGCACCTCGGGCAGATCCTCGACAATCAGGACGCGCATACGACCCCCAGTTAACTATTAAATTTATAGTTTTCTATCAGAACAGTTTTTTCTCGGCAAGGCTTTCATCCCGAGCGGCCCGAGGGTCTTTCGGATCGGAGACAATTCGGTCAGCGCCCAGTCTTGGCCCATTGGTGCGGACCGGCTGGCGATCGACTCGGGAGACTGTGATGAACCTTTACTCCAAACTCAGGCAGCGCCAGGCCGAGGGCCGGCCTATTCGGGTAGCCCTGATAGGCGCGGGAAAATTTGGTTCCATGTATCTGGCCCAGGTGCCCAAGACCCCAGGACTTCACCTTGTCGGAATCGCGGATCTGTCGCCGTCTCGGGCCATGGATAACCTCCAGCGCGTGGGCTGGTCTAAGGAGTGTTTTTCAGCGCCCTCACTCGAAGTGGCCCTGGCCCAAGGGACGACCCATATTGGCGAGGATTGGCAGGCGATCGTGAGCCATCCGGCAATTGATGTCGTGGTCGAGTGCACCGGTCATCCAATCGCTGCCGTCGATCATTGTCTGTTTGCCTTTGATCATGGAAAGCATGTCGTCAATGTCACTGTCGAGGCAGACGCGTTTTGCGGACCGCTTCTGGCCCAGCGTGCTGCAGAAAAAAATCTTGTCTACAGCCTCGCTTACGGTGATCAGCCTGCGCTGGTATGCGATCTTGTGGATTGGGCCCGCGCTGCCGGGTTTCCCGTTGTGAGTGCCGGACGGGGCCACAAATGGCTGCCGCACTTCGCACAGTCCACTCCCGAGACGGTCTGGGGCTATTACGGCCTGACCGAGGAGCAGGCCCGGATCGGGGGCCTAAACCCAAAGATGTTCAATTCGTTTTTGGATGGATCTAAACCCGCTATTGAGAGCACTGCGATTTGTAATGCAACTGGACTGGTGGCGCCGCCGGATGGGCTCACATTCCCGCCGGCATCGGTGGACGACATCCCCTTTGTCTGCCGGCCAATCGCCGAGGGCGGCGTACTTCATCAGAAAGGCCAGGTTGAGGTGATCTCATCGCTGGAGAAGGATGGCCGCATCATTCCATATGACATTCGTTTCGGTGTCTTTGTCGTGTTCGAAGGCGACACTGAATACATTCGAAATTGTTTTAAAGAATACATGGTGCGGACTGATCCGAGTGGCCGCTATGCCTGTCTCTATAAGCGCTGGCATCTGATTGGTCTGGAGGTGGGCATTTCGGTGGCATCGGTAGCACTTCGTCATGAGCCCACGGGCGCAGCCATTGGGATGAATGCGGATGTGGTGGCCACCGCCAAACGCGAACTAAAGTCTGGCGAGGTCCTTGATGGCGAAGGCGGCTATACCGTTCACGGAAAGCTGTTGCCCGCCGCCAGATCGCTGGCCATCGGGGGTCTGCCCCTTGGGCTTGCCCATGACGTGAAACTGATCCGGGATGTACCCGCGGGGCAATGCCTCACCTGGGGTGATGTTGCGATCGATACATCGCTTAATGCGGTTCGGCTACGCAAGGAAATGGAAACGCTTTGCAGGCCAAGCGAATTACGTTAACTAACGCTCGTCCTGAGTATGTGGATCCGGCTCTCTTGCCGGCAGTAATACGACGGCCATTGCAGCCAGGATCAGCATTAATGCGCTGATATCGAAAGCACCTACGCGTTCTCCTAAAGCCCAGGCACCACTAAATACGCCGAGCACAGGAATCAGCATGATCGATAAGCTACTTGCCACCGGCGGTAGTTTTCTCGCCAGTCGAAACCAGATGATGTGGCATAAGCCAAACACTAGAATGCCGTTGTAAAGAATAGCGCCCCATTCTCCGGTGTTTGGCATCCGCCATTGACTGGATTCGACAACAGCGCTTGCGAAGGTAATCACAATCGCGGTAAGCCCCATCATCCAGAATGTGAGAGAGGCGTTGGAGATACTCATCTGGGTGTGATTCATCATCACGGTGCCGAGTCCCCAGCCCATGGCTGCGAGCAGCATGAGTATCAGCCCGATCGGCTGGCCGATTAGCGATGTGAATTCTTCGAACGCCAGCAGCACAGTGGCGATCAGGGCAAGGGCCACCCCGAGGGCGCCGCGTGAAGTAAATTCTTTTTTATAAAACAGCACGCTAAAAAGCATTGCCCATACGGGCATGGTGTACCCGAGAATTGCCGCCCGGCCCGAGGTTAAATGCTTAATGGCGTAGATCGCCAAGAGATGCCAGACCACCATATTGCCCAGGACCAGCTTCAGAAGCGATCGGCGTTCGCCGTGCGGAACGAAAAAGGAATCCTTCCGAAACGCCATATAGGCTCCGATCGCAATCAGGCCAATCGCAATCGAGAGTCCACGGAAGGCAAACGGCGGATAGGTGAGTACCGCGAATTTCATCACTGGCCAATTGATTCCCCAGAAAAAGGTCAACAGGCTAAGAAGAAAAAGGTCTGTACGGCTGAGCACATCCCTATTCTAGTCCCAGCGTGGATGCTGCCGGGGGGCTTCGCTTGAGTATGGCGGTGGGTTCAGTAGACTTGTTGCCGTGAAATCCTCTTCTTCCTTATCGCAGAGTCGCTCCACAAGGGGCGTACCCCAGGTGGTCGTCTGCGGAGATGATCAGATTCTCATTGATTTCGAAGGCGTGCCCGACCCGAACCTTGCTACGCGGGTACTCTGGGCGACGTTAATGGATTCGCCACCACCGTACTGTGCAGAGCCGGTTGCTGGCGTTGCCACGGTCGCGGTTGTTCTAAATCAAGATTCACGCACGCAGGAATGCCGACTGCTTGCCTGTAAGGAACTTCTTGAGCGGGCGACTGCAGCAATCGGCGCCCAGCCTCCTGCGGGTTCACGCCATATCATTCCAGTCTGCTATGACCGTTCCATGGCACCCGATCTCGACCGGGTTGCAGAGCTCAGTGGATTGTCATCGGCCGAGGTAATCGAATGTCACCAATCCGGGGTTTATCTGGCAGAGCTGATCGGATTCGTTCCTGGGTTTGCTTACATGTCGGGTGTGAATCCTCGGCTGTCGGTACCGCGATTGCCGCATCCCCGTCCGGTCGTGCCGGCCGGATCGCTGGCGATGACCGGAAATCAGACCGCGATTTATCCAACCTCCACCCCTGGGGGCTGGAACCTGATTGGGCGTTGTCCGACCAGGCTTTTTGATCCTGCACGGGCCAGACCGAGCCTGATTGCATTGGGGGACGAGGTTCGATTTGAATCCATTTCAGTAGCGCAGTTTGATCGCTTATGGGCAAAGCGCTAGAGAAAATCACTGTAATCAAGACCGGGCTGCTGACGTCCGTGCAGGATCAAGGTCGGCCAGATCTGCTGCACCTTGCCCTGTCGCGGGCAGGGGCGATGGATGCGATGCAAATGGCCTTGGCAAATCGACTCGTTGGCAATCCGCCTGACAGCGCCGGACTTGAATTTACCGGGGTTGGCCCCACGCTTTATTTCGATCAGCCTGCCTGTATCGCATGGACCGGCGGTGTGATGTCCGCGCGGCTGATACCCGACGAGGGCTCCGAGTGTGCCGTTCCCTCACATCGTCCCGTGATGATTCCAGCGCGATCCACGCTGCGTTTCGGATCCTGTACTGCTGGTTTTCGCTGTTGGTTTGCGGTCTCGGGGGGGCTGGATGTCGAGCAGCTACTCGGCAGCCGCTCGCAGCATCTAGCAGCTGATATTGGGCCGCCACGGATTACGGCGAACTCATCTCTATCGGTAGGGCGGCAGGCGGCGTCAGCGTTTCAGGCAGTCGCACAGGCCCTGGATCGCGATCCTCAGTCCTTTGAACAAAAGGTCGGCGCAAAAAAAGGCACAGCGATGATGCGCTCAACCCGCTGGTTCTTGCCGACGTCTGTGCCGTTCTCTTGGCCATTGATTGAACTTTGCGCCTTACCAGGTCGGCATCTTGAACTGCTGCCCCAGGCCGATCGGCAGCATTTGCTGACTCAGGCCTGGAAGGTCAGCCCCCGCAGTAATCGTCAGGGTCTGGGCCTTGAAGGCACGCCGATTAATCCGTCAGCGCTTGGCAATCTATTAAGCGAGCCCATTCGGGAGGGCACTGTACAGCTTCCCCCGGCCGGCTTTCCTTTTATTTTGCTTGCCGAGCATCAGTCGACGGGCGGTTATCCCCGCGTGCTGGAGGTCATTGGGGCAATGTCTCCGGAGTTGGCGCAGGCGGGGCCGAGTGCACGAATTGTCTTTAAACTAGTCGACATCGATGCTGTCGATCTGCTCAGGCAGGAACGCAGATTTGCCTATCAGACACTCGTGTCAACCGTGGAGTCCAAGCTCGCACTATGAATGCAACTGTTGATTTGAATGCCGATGTGGGCGAGAGTTTTGGCGCCTGGCGTATGGGGCAAGATGCCGCCTTAATGCCCTATCTGACAAGCGCAAATATTGCATGCGGATTTCATGCAGGTGACCCCAAAACGATCGCTTATACCGTCGCGCTTGCCGTTGAACATCAAGTGGCGATCGGGGCGCATCCCGGCCTTCCCGATCTGGTCGGTTTTGGCAGGCGAAATATGTCCATTATCGAAGAAGAGGCCTATCAGATCGTGCTGTATCAGGCAGGGGCAATGCGTGCCTTTGCCCAGGCGGCCGGCAGCCGCCTTCACCACGTTAAAGCGCACGGTGCGCTCTACAACATGGCAGCAAGCGATGCCCAGTTATCACGCGGTATTGTTCGTGCGGTGAAAGCCCTCGGTGATCAGGTCGCCATCGTCGTGCTGTCAGGCAGTGTTACCGAGCAGATTGCCCGAGAGGCCGGCATTCATGTTTCATGCGAGGTGTTCGCGGATCGTCGTTATCAAGATAATGGACTGCTCGTCCCGAGATCAGATCCTCGGGCCCTCATCACCGATGAGCAGGAATCGATTGCCCAGGTGGTGATGATGGTGACCCAGGGGCGCTGCATGTCTGTAAACGGACAGGCGGTGGCCGTCAGGGCGGACACGGTCTGTCTGCATGGGGATCAGGATGGCGCACTGGCCTTTGCCCAGGCCCTGCGGCAGGCGCTAGCAAGCCACGCGGTGACGCCTAGGGCTTTCCCCTAAATCACCTGACCAGGGCTGGGTTGTCGGCGATTTTCAGTCATTCAAGCATTACGATCGGTTCCGGTTCTCATTTTGAAAATTGGAGAGTGTCATCATGTCCGTCATACGTCAGTCGTTTGCCGCGCTCGCAGCCTGCGCTGCGATGCTTGCCTCCGGTACGGTGTTTGCCCAGGCGAAATGGGATCTTGCTTCCGCCTATCCGCCGGGTAACTTTCACACACAACTGCTGAATCAGTTTGCCAACGAGGTCGACAAGACCACCGGTGGCAAGCTGAAGATCACGGTTCATCCGGCCGCGTCTCTGTTCAAAGCACCAGAGATCAAGCGCGCCGTGCAGGGTGGTCAGGCCCAGGCCGGCGAGATCATCTTTGCTAATTTCCAAAATGAGAATCAGCTCTACGGCGCCGACGGACTTCCCTTCCTGGCAGATAGCTACGATGAAGCGATGAAGCTTTGGAAGGCACAGCGTCCGATGCTGGAAAAGAAACTGGCGGAGCAGGGAATCATGCTGCTTTATTCTGTGCCCTGGCCCCCGCAAGGCATCTACTCAAAAAAGCCGATCAACTCTGCTGCTGATTTAAAGGGAATTAAGTGGCGTGCGTACAGCCCTGCAACGGGCCGGATCGCTGAGCTGGTGGGTGCGCAGCCCGTAACCGTGCAGCAGGCCGAGTTGGCACAGGCGATGGCAACGGGTCTGATCGAGGCCACCATGACCTCGGCGGCAACTGGCGTTGATGCCAAGATGTGGGAGCAGATGAAGTTTTACTACGACGTGCAGGCCTGGCTTCCCAAGAACGCTGTTCTAGTGAACAAAAAAGCATTCGATGCTCTGGACCCTGCAAGCCGTACTGCGCTGCTCAAAGTTGCCGCGGATATGGAAGTCAAGGGCTGGGCGGAATCCAAAAAAGTGATGTCCGACACCACCGCTGCGCTGAAGGCAAATGGCATGACCGTTTCTGGCCCCTCCCCGGCATTAAAAGCTGATCTGCAAAAGGTCGGCCAGACCATGCTGCAGGAGTGGCTGAAAAACGCCGGCCCGGATGGCCAGCAGTTGATCAGCGCGTTTCGCAAGTAAGTCAGGGGCCACAGGGGTCTCGCCCTGATATCGGCCCCTGTGACTCGAATGCGACGTTTTCTCGATTCCTTGTATGACATCGCCGCCATCCTGGCGGCGATCTTTTTGGTTGTACTGTTTCTGACAGTGCTCTTGACAATAGCCTCGCGGGAGTTCCACTGGGGGCTGACGGGTATCGATGGGTATGCGGGCTACTTTATGGCGGCCTGCGGATTTCTGTCGTTGGCCCATACCTTTAAGCGCAATGAACACATTCGTGTCACCCTCTTTCTTGGCATGGCCAAGGGGCGGGCGAGGTTTTGGATAGAGGTCTGGGCGCTCGGGGCGAGCGCCATACTGTCGGCATTGTTTGCGGTGTTCAGTGTTCGTCTGGTGATGCAGTCGCTCGAATTCAACGATGTGTCCACGTCCATGGATGCGACACCGCTCTGGATTCCTCAGTTATCAATGGCCTTGGGCACAGTCATTTTTGCAATTGCTGTGGTGGACGAGTTTATTTCGCATCTGCGCCATCCCGAGCGTTCGAGCCTGCCAGGAGAGGCGCTTCGACATGAATGACGCTTTAATTGCGGGATTGCTGGTTCTGTCGTTGTTTCTGATTCTGGGCAGTGGCGTCTGGATTGGACTGACTCTCTCCGGGGTTGCCTGGATCGGCATGCAGCTCTTCACCTCGCGGCCCGCAGGGGATGCGATGGCGGTCACCATCTGGGGGGCATCATCAAGCTGGACACTGACTGCCTTGCCACTCTTTATTCTGATGGGCGAAATTCTTTTTCGTACCCGACTATCGGAGGACATGTTCCGCGGATTGGCGCCGTTACTCGGCCGTATTCCGGGCCGATTGCTGCACACCAATGTCTTAGGATGCACCATTTTTGCGGCGGTCTCCGGATCAAGCGCAGCCACCTGCGCCACGATCGGCAAAATGACACTGCCCGAGCTGCAGCGCCGTGGCTATCCCGAGGGCATAGTGATCGGCAGTCTCGCGGGGGCGGGCACCTTGGGGCTGCTGATTCCGCCTTCCATCATCATGATCGTCTATGGTGTTACAGCAGAGGTGTCGATCGCGAAGCTGTTCATTGCAGGGATTTTTCCGGGGTTGATTCTCGCGGGCTTGTTCTCGAGCTACATCGTGATCTGGTCATTACTGAATCGCCAGGCGATTCCTCGGGAAACCGATGCCATGAGTCTGGGCCAGAAATTTCGTGAATTCTGGCGGCTTGGGCCCGTGCTGTTACTCATCATTGGTGTGCTTGGATCGATTTATCTCGGGATTGCTACCGCCACGGAGGCGGCTGCCGTGGGCGTGCTTGGTGCCTTTATTCTGTCCGCAGCGCAGGGATCCCTTAATTGGAAAACACTGAAGGATGCCCTGATGGGGGCAACGCGGCTGTATTGCATGATCGCCTTCATTCTTGCGGGTGCCGCATTTCTCACCTTATCGATGGGCTATATCGGCCTGCCGCGGCACCTCGCGGAATGGATCGCCACCCTGGGGCTTTCCAAGTTTGAATTGATTCTGGTCATCATGGTGTTTTATATCGTTCTGGGCTGTTTCCTGGATGGCATTTCAATGATCGTGCTGACCATGGGGGTGATTCTGCCGACCATCACGGGCGCTGGAATTGACCTGATTTGGTTCGGTATTTTTCTTGTCCTGGTGGTGGAGATGGCGCAGATCACACCGCCGGTTGGTTTTAATCTGTTTGTTCTGCAGGGCATGACGCAAAAGCCGCTGGGCTATATTGCGCGCGTGTCGATGCCGATGTTTTTTCTGATGATCGTCGCGGTACTGATCTTCTATTACTTTCCGGAGACCATCACCTGGCTGCCCTCTAAGATGTAAGGGATCAGGGTTTGGGTTCGTTTCTAACGGCAGGTCTTGTCCATGCGAATTGCTTTGGGGTTATTTATTGCTGGCGGGCTCTGTCTGAGCTCGTTAGATGCGGTTGGCAAGATCGTGATGTCCCAGACCGGCCTGGTCATGCTGATCTGGGCCCGTTATCTGGGGCAGTTCATCTTTTCAATTCCACTGGCGTATTGGCGGGTTGGCCCCGGATTTTGGAAAACATCTCGGCCGGGTCTGCAGCTGGCGCGTTCAACGCTTCTGGTCAGCACGAGCTTCTTGTTTTTCGGGGGGCTACAGTTTCTTCCTCTTGCTGAGGCCTCTGCAATTGCATTTACTGCGCCGCTCTGGGTTGCGCTTCTGTCAGGCCCCATGCTCGGTGAGCGGGTGGCCAGGAGAGATGCCTGGATGGCCGCCCTAGGTTTTTCCGGCATTTTGCTGATCGTGCGACCGGGAACGGAGATATTCCATTACGGGGCGCTTCTGATTGGGGCCATGGCAGCGCTGAACGCGGTCTATCAGCTTATGACCCGCCAGCTGACCCAGGACAGTCCGTTTACAACGTTTCTCTACAGCGGGCTCGTGGGTGCAGTGGTTTGCTCGGCCTGGCTTATGGTGGATGGATTTCCAACGGTGTCGGATCCGGTCACGTGGGCGATGCTCTTGGCGGCAGGATTACTCGGAGGGCTGGGGCACTTATTGTTTGTGCTCGCGTTTTATCGGGCGCCACCCGCTTCGCTCACCCCATTTGTCTATCTACAGATGGTCTGGGCGATCGCTTTCGGCTGGGTTTTGTTTGGCCAATTGCCCGATGGGCTGGCGCTTTTAGGAACTGCGGTGATTATCGGGTCAGGGCTGTGGCTCATTCTGCACCGCCACCGCAGTTCACGACCCTAGCGCGCTCTTGGCACTAGGGTCTGAGATACACGTATCGTTCCTTGGCCTGTAGGTTTGCGACCTCTGCCACTCCGGAGGGAACGATTTTCGCTTCCATGACCACCTGCTCTTTTGCGATTTTTCGCGAGGTAAGCGTGTTGTTACAGACACGAAACTCAACGCCCCGAGACGCAAGCTCGCCAATCGCTGGAGAAAACTTACTGCCGGACATATTCTCAGCGCCGTCGAGCAGAAAATCGATTCCCGGCCCGTGGGTCACCACCACAATCTTTGCCTTGGGGTCAGCATTGAGGTGGTTGCGGATGTTGCCGATCGCACGGCTCGCCTGCTGAACGCCCTCGTTGAGGTGATACACGACCCGGATGCTCTCTGTTGCAGAAACTCCAGCTGCGGACAGCAGCATTGCACTGGTGAATATAACCTTCATCAATCTCTTCACGACACGTCTCCTTGTTGTTTTTAAAATCGCTCGCCTGGAGTGAGGGGCCGCCACTGGCCAAGCGGCAGGCTGCCCAACTTGATCTTACCGATGCGGATACGTTTCAGTCCAGTCACCTTCAGTCCGACAAGTTCACACATTCGTCTAATCTGGCGTTTTCGGCCTTCTCGCAGAACAAAACGCAACTGATCCTTGTTTTGCCATGAGACTTTTGCCGGACGAAGCGCCTGGCCATCCAGGGACAGTCCGTGATTAAGCAGGCGCAGCCCCTCGGCTGACAGGGATCCGTCAACCCTTACCAGGTATTCCTTTTCGATAGGTGACGACTCGCCAATGAGTAAGCGCGCGATTGTTCCATCCTGTGTGAGCACGAGTAGGCCGGTCGAATCAATATCTAATCTTCCCGCGGGCGCGAGTCCGCGCAGCCGACGAATATCAACGCCCGAGGCTGCCTTGGCCTCGCGGGTGTGTGGGGGCTGCCACAGATTTTCAGCGGTGATGAGCCGGAGTGCTGGCGTGTAGGGCCTGTCGGGATCCTCATGGGATACCACCCCGATCGGCTTATGCAGAATAATCGTCAGCCTGCTCTGTTGTCGCGCTTTGGCCTGGGGTGCGAGCTCAATTCTTTGGTCTTGGGTGGCCCGTGTGCCGAGTTCTTTTACGACGTTTCCGTCGAGCAGGACAAGCCCCTGCTCGATATAGGCATCTGCCTCACGTCGAGAGCAGATGCCGCGATCGGCCAGCAGTTTCGAGATCCGAATTTTTTCCTGCATCGATGCAGGCGTAACGACTAACGAACGCTGCCCGTGAGCAGCAGTTTTGTTAAGGCGGTCTTGGCTTCAGCGATTCCGAGAAGCGCGGCCTGGTTCAGGACCTCTTGGGCCTTCGCGTTTTGTCCCGTATGGGCCAGGACAAGCCCGTAGTTATAGGTTGCTCGGCCGTTATTACGGATCATTTGTTGTTCTAGCTTTTCAAACAGCTCCTTGAGTTCCGACCCGCTGATTTGATTGGCCAGCACCATCTGGCAGCATTTCAGGAATGTCGGCTCGGACTGCTCCCTCTCGACCATCATGAAGATCTCGAACGCCTGAATGTAGGCGCCCATCGAGAGCGCGTATTCACCTTCCCTGTAATCTACAGACATAACTAGAACCCCGATCGTTGGTCGATGACAGCCGAACCCCTATTTTAGAGCGGCGTAGGTGGCTAGGCCAAGAAGCGTGAAGATCAAGGAGCCCACCAAATGGCTCGAAATCTCAATGCCGGCCCATCCCCAACGCCCCTGCTGTAGAAGCTGTACAACTTCAGCCGAGAAAGTGGAAAAAGTCGTCAGCCCGCCAAGCAGTCCTGTGATGACGAAGAGCCGCCATTCCTCTGACAGACGGGGGGCGTCGCTGAAATAGGCAACCGCCATGCCGATCGCATAGGCGCCGATCCAATTGGCCGCCAGCGTCCCCAGGGGCAGGTGGGCGAACCGGTGATTCAGAAGCTCAGACAGCTGCCAGCGCGCGAGGGCCCCAAGACTTGCGCCGAGGCTGATGGCGAGAAGGGGGAGTGCTCTAAAGGTCATATCGGTATGCATGGCCCAACGGCCTTGATTTGTTAGTATGCACCAATGATGTCATTGCAGGCGCCAGTCTTGCAGGAGGGTCAAGAATGTTTCAGCGAAACATGGGCGGATCTGATCGGGCCGTCCGATTTATTCTGGGAGTATTGCTGGTGATCTCGGCCGCCGTGGGTGCCTTGGGCGCATGGGCCTATATCGGCGTGGTCGCGATCCTGACCGCTGCCCTTGGAAACTGTCCTGCCTACAGCATCTTTGGGTTCTCTACCTGCAAACCCCGGCCGCCAGAATGACAGAGAAAAAGCTGGTCCATGTGGTGACGCTCCCGGTCCGCTGGGGAGATATGGATGTCTACGAGCATGTCAACAATACCGTCTACTTTCGATATGCCGAACAGGCCCGAATCGAATGGATGGAGAGGCTTGGCCTTCAACTCAGCCGCACCCAGTCTCAGGGCCCGGTGATTGTGAATGCCAGCTGTACATTTTTTATTCCAATCACCTATCCGAGCGTCGTCGAGGTGAAGGTCTTTGTTGGTCACGTGGGACGAAGCAGTGTTGATACCTCCTATGAAATTCGTGTGGTGGGAGACGATCGCCTCTGTGCCGAGGGAGCCGCCAGGGTGGTCTGGGTAGATGTCAACACCGGCAAGTCCTGCCCGATTCCGGAATCCCTGAAGGCCTTGATCTAGCCGGCCGCACCGTGAGCGATTCTTCTCATTCGCATCAACAGTCGGGCCTATTTGGCCTGATGCTCGGCGCCCTTGGGGTTGTATACGGCGATATCGGCACGAGTCCGTTGTATGCGTTAAAGGAGACCTTCAATCCCGTTACCGGAGTCTCGCCAACTCCCGATCATGTCATCGGGGCGGTATCCGCCATTATCTGGCTGCTCACCCTGGTGGTATCTATTAAATATATTGCGCTAATTCTGCGTGCTGATAACCGTGGCGAGGGCGGCATCATGGCGCTATTGGCGCTTGCCAGTGATGCGGTAAAGACCTCGCCAAAACTTCAGGCCTTCGTGATTGTGATTGGCTGCTTCGGCGCCTGTCTCTTTTTTGGTGAAAGTATTCTTACACCCGCAATCTCGGTATTAAGTGCAGTCGAGGGGCTCGAGGTCATTGAGCCGAGTCTCGCCCCCTTGGTGCTGCCCATTGCGATGTGTATTTTGTTGGTGCTTTTTGCGATACAAAAGTATGGAACGGCCCTGGTGGGCCGTTTTTTTGGCCCCGTCATCCTTGTGTGGTTTGTGGTGCTGGCCGCAATTGGTCTTAGTCAGTTGACCCAAGCGCCAGAAGTGCTTGCCGCATTAAATCCATGGCGTGGCGTCGAGTTTCTGCTGGAGCGAGGCCCTAAGGTGTTACTCGTCGTGGGTGCGCTGGTGTTGGCGGTAACGGGTGTCGAGGCCCTGTACGCGGATATGGGCCATTTTGGCCGTCGTGCAATTCGACTCGCATGGCTGCTGGTGGCCTATCCGGCATTAATTCTGAATTATCTTGGCCAGGGCGCGTTGATTATTCGCCAGCCCAGCGCCACAGAGAATCCATTTTTTCTTTCCTTTCCCGATTTTTTACTCATTCCAGCTGTTGCCCTGGCGACATTGGCGACAGTGATTGCATCTCAGGCGACGATCTCGGGTGCTTACTCGGCCGCCCAGCAGGCCATCCAGCTGGGTCTGCTGCCCCGAATGCGCATCGTGTATACCTCGGCGAAAGAGGCAGGCCAAATCTACGTACCGTTTGTGAACGGACTGCTGTTGATCTCCGTGCTTTTGGTGACTGCAGCATTTGGGTCGTCGAGTGCCCTGGCCCACGCCTATGGGGTATCGGTCACCATGACCATGCTGTGTTCTACGCTGCTTACATTTTTTGTGGTGCGTATGGGCTGGCACTATGCGCTCACAATCACGCTCTTTTCTACCGCAGGATTTTTTCTTCTTGATGCACTGCTCGTCGCCGGCTGTCTCTCGAAAATTCTGCATGGCGGATGGTTTCCGCTGATGCTCGGGCTCTTTGTGCTTTTGCTGATGCTCACGTGGAAGCGCGGCAGGGAGTTGCTGGCTGCGAAAATTCGCGAGGATGATCCGGAGCTCCATGTCTTTCTCGATCAGATCCGAGATGCAGCCCTGCCTGTTATTGATCGCACTGCAGTTTTTCTGATCTCTGATCCGACCACTGCGCCACAGGCATTGATGCATAACATCAAACACAACATGGTGATGCATCGCCAGAATTTACTGCTGACTGTCCGCTTTGAGCGACGGCCATGGGTGCCCTTTCATGAGCGGATTAAGATGACACCAATATCTGAGAATTTTTTCGCGATGAGCATCAACTATGGATTTAAAGATACTCCTGATGTTCCGACAGCATTGGAGTACGCCCGTGAATGGCACGGGCTGGATATTGACCTCTTCACCACGTCCTATTTTCTTAGCCGTGAGACCGTAGTGCCTTCGACGGGCGGCGGGATGGCCAAGTGGCGGGAAGAGATTTTTGCCTCGATGTCGCGCAATGCAGGCAGCATCGTGGGCTATTTTCAGATTCCGACCAACCAGGTCATCGAGCTGGGCACCCGGGTCATGATCTAGGGCGCAGGCGACGCCCGGGTATCGACCACTCCAGAGAAGCTACGGGTAAGTGAGTCTGCCAGAGCAGGACTGAGGGAAACCCCCAAGACGGGCAGGCCAGGCCCCCCTGGAGAAGGCATACTTGCCACTTCGGTGCTGGCCGATCGATAGAAAAACTACTTGAGGAGATAGACATCATGAAATTAGGTTCATTTCTAAGAACCTCTATTGGCGCTTTGGCCTTATCGGGTGTGGTCGGTTCGGCCATGGCCCAGGAGGTCACGCTCAAAGTTCACCATTTCTGGCCGGGTACGGCGATGGCCCCGACCCAGGTGATTGGCCCCTGGTGCGCAAAGGTCGAATCAGAGTCCAAAGGGAAAATGAAATGCCAGATTCTGCATGCCATGTCAGGTGGTGGTACCCCACCCCAGTTGGTTGACCGAGTAAAAGATGGTGTGGATGACATCGTGGTGACCCTGCCGGGCTACACCGCAGGACGATTCCCTCTGGTCGAGGTCTTTGAGCTTCCCTTTATGACCAATTCGGCAGAGGCAGGTGCTCAGGCGGCATGGGAATACCTTCAGAAAAATGCCCTGAAAGAGTTTCCGGGCACCAAAGTGCTGGCGATCTGGGTCCACGACGAGGGCTATGTGCACTCATCAAATAAGCAAGTGCGTACCCTGGATGACTTCAAGGGCATGAAAATGCGTGCGCCGACCCGTCAGACCAATAAGCTTTTGGCCAAACTGGGCGCCACCCCGGTTGGCATGCCTGTACCGGCGGTAGCGGATGCGCTTGCGAAAGGTACGATTGATGGCTTTGTGTTGCCGTGGGAAGTCATCCCGGCATTTAAGCTTCATGAGCTCACAAAGTTTCATACGGAGACCCATCCTTCTCGCCCAGCGCTCTATAGCGCGGTCTTTATCATGGGAATGAATCAGGCCAAGTACGACAGCCTGCCTGCAGATCTCAAGGCAGTCATCGATCGTAATAGTGGCGCCACCTTGTCGCGCCAGATTGGCAAGATTTGGGATGCGAGCCAGGCAGAGGGCCGAAAAGCCGCCGAGGCTCGGGGTAATACCCGGATGATTTTGTCGCCAGAAGAGACTGATCGATGGGCCACCGCTTCCGCGAGCATTAAAGATGAGTGGGTTGCAGAGGTCGATAAGCGTGGGGCATCCGGTAAGGCATTGCTGCAGGATGCCACCGCCTTACTTTCGAAATATCGTCAGAAATAAACTGAGCGGGATTAACCGTTACTGGGAAAATCAGGCAGCCTGGATCTTGGGTCTGGGCTGCCTTTTTCGTCTCTAGATGAAGCTTCTTGGCCGTGTCGCGTTAGCCTTTGCTTTGTTGGGGGGGCTTGTTGCGTTTGCTGTCGGGCTGGTGACCACTGCCAGTGTGATCGGCCGCGCAATAATCCTTCGGCCTATTCCTGGCGATGTCGAAATCACGCAGCTTGGTATCGGATTGGCGATATCGCTATGCCTTCCATGGTGCCAATTTCGATGCGCAAATATCATGGTGGATTTTTTTACTCAGCGTGCACCACTTGCTGTCACTCGCCGGCTTGATGCCGTGGGGATGGTGATGCTTGCCGTCATGTATAGCCTGCTCTCCTGGCGTACCTCAATTGGCGCCTTATCCGTTAAAGAGGCGTTTGAAGCCACCATGATTCTTGATCTTCCGATGTGGTGGAGTTATGCCTCGCTTGCACCGGGGCTCGCATTTGCGGCGGTGATAGCGGTGTTACAGGCTTATTGGCTTGCCATTGGCCGAGCAGCGGATGGTTCCGAGTCCACCGCCAGTGACGACTTGCATGGGGCTGCATCATGACATTTGGTCTTACGGTTGGGCTATCGATGTTTGCCGTCATGCTGGTGCTGATGGCGCTGAGAATCCCAATCGCGGCGGCCATGTTTATCCCTGGGATGTTGGGCTATCTGGTGATGTCCGATGGCCTTAACTTAATGAATTTACTGAAGGGCAGTGCGGTCGCCCGGCTCACGGTCTATGATCTGAGCGTTATCCCATTATTTCTATTGATGGGCCAATTCGCCACACAGGGGGGATTGAGCCGCGAACTTTTTCGCGCCGCTGCTGCCTTCGTTGGCCATATTCGTGGCGGGCTGGCGATGGCCTCTATTCTGAGTGCAGGCGCTTTCGGCGCAGTATGTGGATCGTCAGTGGCCACCTCGGCCACGATTACACAGGTGGCTTATCCGCAGATGCGTGGGCATGGCTACCATGGGCGCCTCTCTACAGCGACACTGGCGGCCGGTGGCACGCTGGGGATTTTGATTCCGCCATCCGTACCACTCGTGGTCTACGCCATTCTTACGGAACAGAATATTGCGAAGCTATTCGCGGCCGCCATGATTCCCGGCATTCTGGCCATGTTGAGCTATATCGTGGTCATTGGTGTGATGGCCCGAATAAACCCGAGTCTGGCGACGCGGCAGGACCGGGCCTCCTGGGCGATGCGGCTGAGTAGTCTTGCTGGTATCTGGCCAGTGTTAACAATTTTTCTGATTGTTTTTGGCGGGATCTACGGTGGTGTTTTCTCGCCAACTGAGGGTGCCGCAATTGGGGCGCTGTCCACGTTTGTGGCGGGTGTTGCCAAGCGGGAGTTGACCCGCGAGAAGCTGAAGTCGGCCTTAGCGGGAACCGCAGAAACGTCGGCCATGGTCTTCATGATTTTTCTTGGGGCCGACATGATGAACACCACATTGGCCCTTACCCAGATGCCGGGACAGGTCGCATCATGGATGACCACGCTCGATATTCCAGCGGTAGCCATCGTATTGGCGATTCTGCTTTTTTATGTCCTGCTGGGCTGTGTCATGGATGAGTTGTCGATGTTACTGCTGACCATTCCGGTGATATTTCCGGCCGTGATGGGCCTGGACTTATTTGGGCTTTCCCCCGACCTCAAGGCGATCTGGTTTGGAATTCTCGTTTTGGTCACAGTGGGAATAGGGTTGATTGCCCCGCCCATCGGCCTAAACGTGTATGTTGTAAATAATCTAGCACCAGATGTGCCAATTGCAGACACCTATCGCGGCGTACTGCCATTTCTGGCAGCTGACTTTATTCGCATGGTGCTGCTATTGTTTTTTCCGGCGATTAGCCTTTATCTTGTCTTGCAGATGGGCTAATCGAGTCCTAGATAATTTTTTTATAAAGGAGGGGTGTCTGATGACCAAATCTTTGTTAATTATTGCGGTAGCAGTAGTCATCTCTGGCTGCTCGACACTTCCAGACTATAAGTTTGCAAAGGCCGGTGCCACTGAGGCGGATTTCCATCGCGATAAAACCCAGTGCGACGATGAGGCATTTTCAGCTGCAAATGTCTTGCGCCTGACCTACATTGAAGCGCGTAACAACTGTCTCGTGAAAAAAGGCTGGAATCAGATCGCACCCAAGTAGCGCGCCCTACGCGTTTTGGTCCGGACCGGTGGGAGCTTGCGCTTAAGGGCCGAATCTGGGCGACCGCTGTACAGTTTCTCTATCGTCTGCTGATCATTTTTACCCTGGATATGGCCACGTGACGTATCTGTTTCATCGCAATAGCACCAAGACGTTTCCCTTGGTAGAGACAGGTGATGGGTGCTGGATGATCGACCGCTCGGGCCAACGATATTTGGATGCCTGTGGCGGTGCTGCAGTCAGTGGCCTGGGGCATCGGTCAGGCCGGGTCATTCAGGCAATCCAGGATCAGCTTCAGCACCTGGCGTATGCCCACACCAGTTTTTTCTCTACTGCGGCTGCCGAGTCGTTGGCAGAGCGGCTGGTCGGACTGGCGCCGTTTTTCGGAAGTGATCAGGCGAGTCGACTGGAGCGTGTCTTCATCGTATCGAGCGGATCTGAGGCTATTGAAGCCGCCATTAAGCTTGCACGACAGGTCGCAATTGAGCGTGGTGAGCATAATCGGACACAAATCATTGCACGCAGGCAGAGCTATCACGGCAACACGCTAGGCGCATTGGCTGTGAGCGGTAATGCCGCACGACGAAAACTATTCGATGGTTTTTTGTTTCCTGCCCATCATGTGAGCCCCTGTTATGCCTATCGTGGCATGCGGCCAGATGAGACGGAGACAGAGTATTCCGATCGACTCATTAGCGAGTTTGAATCCGCAGTTTTAGAAATCGGCCCCGAGCGGGTATTGGCATTTTTCGCGGAAACGGTTGTCGGCGCTACGCTGGGCGCGGTTCCGGCGACTGCGGGGTATTTTCAAGGTATCCGGCGTATCTGTGATCGATACGGAATTCTTCTTGTGTTGGATGAAGTGATGTGCGGTATGGGCCGAACGGGATCTCTGTTTGCCTACGAACAGGAAAACGTTCAGCCGGATATGGTCACCATCGCTAAGGGCCTCGGGGCGGGCTATCAGCCGGTCGCAGCGCTGATGGTTTCTCAACGTATCCATGATGCAATTGCCCAAGGCAGTGGGGCTTTTCAGCATGGTCAGACCTATGTGGGCCACCCGGTCGCCTGCGCGGCGGCATTGGCCGTGTTAGATGTGATGCAGCAGGAGCAGCTTGTGCTCCCGGTGCATGCGAAAGGACTGCGGCTTGATCAGCTGTTACGCGACAGACTTGATCACCATCCAGCAATTGGCGATATTCGGGGCCGAGGTCTGATGGTCGGTATTGAGCTTGTTCAGAATCGATTGACGAAAGCCCCCTTCGATCCGGCCGCCCGAGTTCACGCCAAGGTCAAGCAACATGCCATGGAGCATGGATTATTGTGTTATCCCATGGGCGGAACAATCGACGGCACCTCTGGGGATCATGTGCTGCTCGCACCGCCTCTGATCGTATCGAATGACGAGCTCGAGATGATTGCTGACCGGATCAGTGCTTCAATCTCTGCAGTGATTGAGGCGCTATAAAATCACGGTACGAGACTGCTCTCGCATGTATTGTGGAAGATAGTAAAACGAGCCGATTGCCTTGCCGGTGGTACCGCTTCCTTTCCAGCCCCCAAAGGGCTGATAGCCAGGCCAGGCACCTGTTGTCGCACCCTGCGGCCGGTTGACATAGGTTGTGCCTGCCTCAATCTGGTTGTGAAAAATCCGAGTCTCTTCGGCGTTTCCATAAAATCCTGCGGTGAGTCCATATTCAGTGCGGTTAGCCAAAGCGATTCCCTCAGAGAGGCTGCCCACAGCGCCGATGAGCACCAAAGGAATAAATTTTTCTTCTCTCCATAGCCGGTAATCAAGATCTGCCTGACCGATGGTTGGCGCGACAAAGTAGCCGCGATCTCGTCCTTTATCAGTGAGGATCTGACCGCCTGTCAGGATGCGGCCGTGGGATAACAAATTCTGGCTGCATTGCTGATAGCGCTCGTATGCGGCCTGATTGATTACTGGCCCCATCCAGCACTCTTTTTGGGTTGGGTCTCCCACGACGATGTCTTCCGTAATCTTGACGAGTCGTTCCTGCAGGGCTTCAGCGACTTTTCGAACGACATAAACCCGGGATGTCGCTGAACATTTCTGGCCTTGCAGGCCAAAGCTTGAGCGCATGATGCCAAGCGCAGCCCGCTCCAGATCAGCATTCTCGGTGACGATGACCGCATTTTTGCCGCCCATCTCGGCAATGCATGGCCTGGGAAAACGACCAGTCGCGAAGTGACGGAAGATCTCCATTCCGACCTGGTAGGAGCCGGTGAATGTAATGCCGCAGACAGCCTCATGTCGGGCCAAGGCAGAGCCCGCTATGCTCCCTGAGCCCGAGATGTGGTTGAGCACGCCGGGCGGAAGGCCTGCATCTCGGAACGCTTCCATCAGCAGGCACCCAGACAGTGCGGTATCACTGGCCACTTTAAATACGGCGGTATTTCCAGCAACCAAGGCCGCACCGATTGGACCTCCCGCCAGAGCGAACGGGAAGTTAAACGGTGCAATTACTGCCCATACGCCATAGGGTCTAAGCACGGTGCGGTTTGTGCTGGTGTATCCCGATAGTGGATCATTGGGAAGAGTGCGGTCAAATCCGTCGTTGCGCTCCATCTGATCGCAGTACCAGAGAATCAGATCTGCGGTTTCCTGGACCTCTCCCAGAGATTCCATACGATTTTTTCCAACCTCCAGGGCAACTGCCGCAGAAATATCGTAGACCCGCTCTTCAATGATATGTGCGGCCTTACGCAGAATGTCTACCCTCTGGCGCCAGTCAGTGGCGGCCCAGTCTGCAGCGGCATTTTGGGCTGAGCGAACGGCCTGATCGACCTGATCGAGGCTGGCGTTCGGAAAGCGACCGATCAGCCAGTCGCGGTTAATTGGGGATCGGACCTCGAAGCTATCGGCAGCGCCCACGGCCTGCCCGTTGATCCACATCTTGTGGTCCTTTCCGAGCCAAGATGCTTTGATAGTCTCGACCGCCACATCAAAGCGCGCATGCAGTTCGGCTGGAGGATCAAACATCGTTGAGTAGGTGAGCTTAAATGGCTTATTCGTCATGGCGTGGTCTCCGTTTTATTTTTTCTAATATCGCTCTACCTGCGACCCAGACAGCGGGCAGTCCTGGAACAATGATCATGGCCAGAGTCACCAGGGTGAAATTTGCCTTTACCCATGCAGTCTCTCCAACCAGATAACCCAGGGTCGTCAGGCTGGTGACCCAGAGCAGCCCGCCAAGAATGTTGTAGGTTAAAAACTTTGCTGCATTCATCTCGGCAATTCCCGCGACAAAAGGAGCAAATGTTCTCAAAAATGGCAGGAAACGAGCAATCACGATGGTCAGAGGACCATACCGCTCGTAAAACGCATGGGTACGGTCGAATGCGCGTCGATTAAACCATCGAGACTGTTCCCAGGAAAACACCTTTGGCCCGACGCGACGACCAATACTGTAGTTCAGAGCGTCTCCGAGAATGGCAGCGGCGCTGAGCAGCACCAGCAGCAGATCGAGCCGCATTCCGCCGACAGCGGCAACAGCACCGGCAACAAAAAGAAGAGAATCACCGGGTAGAAAGGGCATGATAACGAGCCCTGTTTCCACGAAGATAATGAGAAACAAGGCCGCATAAATCCACACGCCCCAGTCCTGTGCGATTGCAGGCAGGTAGCGATCCAGATGAAGGAAGACCTCGAGAAATCCAAGTTCTAACATGGGGCGTGTCTCAGTGCGATTCGAGAACTGGGGTGAGGAGCCGACCTGTTGAGAAAAATGACAACAGGTTATCGAGCAGCAAACGCTCCATGGCAAGGCGTGTCTCGTGGGTGCCGCTACCGATATGTGGCGTGATCACTACCTGATCACATTCCATGAATCCGCTGGGGATACTGGGTTCATCTGTAAAGACATCGAGTCCAGCACCAGCGATTATTTTCTGCTGCAGAGACTCCAGCAAGGCGTCCTCATCGATGACCAGACCCCGAGAGATATTAAAGAGATATCCGTGCGGACCGAGTGCAGCCAGCACGTCTCGATTGACCAGATGTCTGCTGTGCGGGCCCCCTGATACCGCCACCATCAGAAAGTCTGCCCAGCGGGCGAGAGACATGGCAGAGGACTCATAGGGGTACGGGCAGTCAGACAGGGGTCGGCGATTGTGATAACGAATCTCCATTTGAAAGCCAAGCGCCCGTTGGGCGATCGCGCTACCGATTTTCCCCATGCCCAATATGCCCAGCTTTTTTCCGCTTACACGTGTTGCGAGTGGAAACGGACCACCTCGCCATTTTCCACTCCTGGCGAATCGATCTGCGGCGCTGATTTTACGGACGGTATCGATTATCAAACCGACGGCAAGATCGGCCACACAGTCGGTCAGTACATCGGGCGTCGAGGATACAGAAATGCCCCGATCTCGGGCGATATCGAGGTCGATCTTTTCGACGCCGATCCCACGGCATGCGATGACCTTCAGATTTGGGAGCTTTGAAAGAAGTGTCTTTGACGCTCCGATGGGGGCAATGGTGATCAGCCCATGAAATCGATGCCCCTCTGACACGAGAAAAGTCTCCGGGTCTGCCTGCTCTGAGAGCAGGCTCACCTTAAATGCGGCCTGGATGTCTGCCTCCCCGGCTGGGGAGAGGCGCCCCACCTGCAAAATCTCTTGGCTCATCGTCTGTGGTCCGGGCTTAAACCGGGGGCATTTTTAATATGCACGATCTTAAATTAAAGCCTGCTGGTTTGCCTGGCGTAAACTTGGGTCCCATGGCAGCAAAACCGGCGGTTGTTCTTTTGAGTGGGGGTCTGGATTCCACGACTGTTTTGGCGTACGCACGGCGTGAGGGCTATGCGTGTTATGCCTTGAGCTTTTGCTATGGTCAGCGCCACAGGTTCGAGCTCGACTGTGCGAAGCAGATTGCCATTGATTGTGGCGCAGTCCGTCATGTGGTGATTGACTTCGATCTGCGTCAGTTCGGGGGTTCCGCACTAACGGATGAGATTCCGGTTCCCAAAGCCTTGCGTATTGCCGAGGCAGCACCAACGATTCCCGTAACCTATGTTCCAGCCCGAAATACCATTTTCCTGGGCTTTGCACTGGCCTGGGCCGAAACCTTACAGTCAAGTGATATCTTCATTGGCGTAAATGCGATGGATTATTCCGGCTATCCAGATTGTCGTCCTGAATTTATTGATGCCTTTATTCAGATGGCAAACCTGGCCACCAAGGCCGGGGTCGAAGGGCGGTCTCAGATGCAGATTCATGCGCCGCTTATGCGGCTGTCTAAGGCGGAAATAATTCGACTTGGAGCGTCACTGGGGGTTGACTACGCATTGACCAGTAGCTGCTATGACCCGTTGCCATCCGGGAAGCCCTGCGGGCAGTGTGATTCCTGTCTTCTGCGTGCAAGGGGTTTTGAGCAGGCGGGGCTTGAAGATCCGCTTTTAATTAGACACGGGGCGCCGCGGGCGTGATGGTGCAGCGCTTGATTTCTGCGGCTGCAGGGTTTGAGTCTGCGGTAAAGGTCGACGCGCTTCCTGCGGACCATCGGGCCAGACGGCTGCATGGCCATAGTTTTCTTGCTCGGGTGCGGCTCTTGCCTGCGGAGGGCTGGGAGGAGTTCTCAGGCGCTGCCGTGGATCAGTTGCGATCGAAACTGGTTCAGACCGTTGCGCCATTTGATTATGCTTATCTGAACGAGATTTTAGAGACGCCCACAGACGAGAATATTGCGCGATGGATTCGTGCGCAGCTGGGGTATTCCGGCATCCAGCAGGTGGGCATTCAGAGCACGCATCACTCGGGAGTAGACCTGGATGCTCAGGATCGGGCACATGTCTGGCGTCGCTACCGTTTTGAGGCCGCCCATCAATTGCCCAAGGTACCGGCTGGCCATAAGTGTGGGCGAATGCATGGCCATGGATTTGAGGTCATTATCCACGCGCATTCACCGCTCGAAGGGCGCGATCTCGGAATTGATTTCGATCAGATTGACGCCTACTGGGCGCCATTACATCAGGAATTGCATCTGGCCTGCCTAAACGATATTCATGGGCTCAGTAATCCCACCAGCGAAATGATTGCGGGATGGATCTGGAATCGTCTTAAACCATGTATGACCGATCTAAGCTGGGTAACGGTGTATGAGACCGCCAGTTGTGGCGCCCATTTTGATGGCAGGCTCTATCGGATTTGGAAAGAAATTAGTCTGGATAGTGCGGTTCAACTGTCGCAGGCACCGGTCAATGATCCTCGTCGCCGTATCCACGGGCACACCTATACCCTGAGATTACATTTAAGTGCCCCGTTGGATCAGGTGATGGGATGGACAATCGATTTTGGAGACGTAAAAACCCGATTTGATCCAATCTTTAGACAAATTGATCATCATCCTCTGCATGAGTGCCTCGGACTGAAACAGGCCGACTGTACATCCTTTGCCCAGTGGCTTCGAGATGAAACGAGTCAGGTCATCCCGGAACTTGATCGCATTGATCTATACGAGACCCCGGGCTGTGGCGTGATTTTGTCCTGGGGCGGAGACGCGCCAGCCCTACCGATCTAGCCGATGACTTACGCCGTTAAAGAGATCTTTTATACCCTGCAGGGAGAGGGCATTCAGGCGGGCCGGCCGGCGGTCTTTTGTCGGTTTGCAGGCTGCAATTTATGGAGTGGCCTTGAGCGCGATCGGGCGACGGCAGTCTGCCGTTTTTGCGACACGGATTTTGTCGGTACCGATGGTCCCGCAGGGGGTAAGTTTGAAACTGCATCGGCACTGGCCGATGCAGTACATGGTTGTTGGCAGGGGCAGGAGGCTTCGGGGCAGAAGTTTGTGGTGTGCACGGGGGGAGAGCCTTTGCTTCAGCTCGATACCCCACTCATCGAGGCATTACACCGACATGGATTTGAGATTGCTGTTGAGACGAATGGGACGCTATCCGTGCCAGAGGGCGTTGATTGGATTTGTGTGAGTCCCAAGTCCAATGCACCACTGATTCAGACCTCCGGCCACGAACTCAAGCTCGTCTATCCTCAGCCGGATGCAGATCCTGAGCGGTTTGGCTCCCTGGACTTTCGCCACTTTTTGCTTCAGCCGATGGACGGTCCAGATCGGCACAGAAATACGGAACTTGCTGTCGCCTATTGCAAGGCCTATCCTCGGTGGCGACTGAGTCTGCAGACCCATAAGATATTAAATATTCCCTGACTAAACTCAGCAGATAGAGGCCGGTGGCTTTAGTCGACCCGTCGACACCAGTATGCGGTCAAGGCCAGGGTGCGCCCTGTACACGGTAAGGCCCTTGAGCCCGGCCTTCCATGCCTGCATGTAAAGCGCTTGAACTTTTTTAACGGGGTATTGCTCGGGAAGATGCATTGTCTTTGAAATCGCGGAGTCGATCTGCTTCTGTACTGCAGTCATCATCTGGAGTTGGGCCGTTGGTGTGATCTCTAAGGCCGATAGAAAAAATTCCGGTAAATCGTCTGTGGGTCCAAACAGAGATTGATAAAGACGCCAGGCGTAATTCTCTACCTCGTAGGTTGTATACGAGCAATCACAATTTCTTTTTCGCCGCATATAGGTCCAGTCATAGGCGGGCTCAATTCCATTCGATGTATTGTCTGCAAATGCGAGGCTGACTGTGCCGGCAGGAGCAATTGACAGCAGGTGACTATTTCGAATGCCAAATTTAGCAATCTTCCGCTTTAATGACTGCGGCAATTTACTTGCAAATGTGCCCTCAGCCAGGTAGCGCGCTGGATCAAACATTGGAAATGCGCCCTTTTCCTGGGCAAGCGCAATCGATGCGTTGTAGGCCGCATCGCGCATATGACGGGCGATCTTCTCGGCCATAGTCCGGGCCTCCCGCCTGTCATAGCGGAGTCCGAGCATGATGAGCGCATCGCCGAGTCCGGTAAATCCTACGCCAATACGTCGCTTTGAGAGTGCCTCTTGTCGCTGGCGTTGGAGCGGCCAGGTCGTGAGGTCTAACGCGTTATCGAGCATGCGGACTTGCAGGCCAACAGCGTTGGACAATTCAGCAAAATTTAAGGCTGGCTGCCCGTGCTTTCCGAAGGGGTTGATTACAAACTTTGGCAGGATCAGCGGTCCAAGATCACACGACCCATAAGGGGGAAGGGGCTGTTCTCCGCAGGGATTGGTAGATTCGATTGACTCGCAGTATCGAAGATTATTGGACTTGTTTATGGTGTCGATAAAGAGAACACCGGGTTCGGCAGTGTCATAGGCGGTCTCGGTGAGAAGCTCGAGAATGCCTCTCGCAGAGACTGTCTGGTAAACCCATAGTCCATCCTCTTGACGTTGACGTGCACCTGCGCCGACTGCAGCCATACCTGGCCTGGCCCGATGAATCAGAGGCCAGGGCGCATCGCGGCCGATTGCATCCATGAATTGATCAGAAATTGCGACGGAGACATTAAAGTTTCTCCATCGGCCGGGGTTCTTCTTTGCAGTGATGAATTCAATTACATCCGGATGATCGATGCGCAGGACACCCATCTGGGCGCCTCGGCGGGCGCGGCCACTCTCAATGTCGGCACAAGATCTATCAAACAGGTCGATGGCCTCGCATGGCCCTGAGGCCCGTGCCGAAGTGCTGTCCGCTTCAGCACCGCGGGGTCGAATGCGAGAAAAATCAACTCCAACACCGCCACCTTGGCGTAACGTCTCTGCAGACTCACGAAGCGCCTCGGCGATTCCCGGAAGGCCATCCCGATCAGCCCCTTGATCGCAATCTCCGATCGGCAGAACAAAGCAATTAAGAAGGGTTGACTGAAGTCCGGTGCCAGCGGCATGCATAATCCGCCCCGCGCCAATTGCCCCTCGGCGCAAATTGGCAAGAAAAAGCCTCTGCATCTTAGCTTGCTCGGTGTGGTGTTCTACCGATGCCAGTGCCCGTGAGACGCGAATAAAGACCTCATCGGCTGTATGTTCGTTTTGATAAAGGTATTTTTCCGCCAGAACATCACGGCTGATGGCCTGCGGCGGCACTTGTCCGCCGTATGATCCCCGAGGTCTGCGATCGCTCATCATGATTGAGTGCCGAAGGGGCCAAGCGTGAGGCGTTAGCGGCCCTAAGAATCCACTTTCCGTGGGGAAGCGCGCCTGCTTCAGAAACCTGCAACGGCCCTAAGACGGCGTTTGGAGTGATCTTCGGGAACTGCTGCGCCCCTTAAAGCCGAGTGCCTTTAAGGGCGCTCCTGCTGCTCTGAGCGCAGCCGTGCGATCACCGCCTGGGCATGTGCCTCGGTGAGCCCGAACTCGACCCTTAGCCGCTCAATGATGCGACGCTCGCGCTCGGATATCTCCCGATCCCCCGCGAGTGCCGTCTCGACTTCCGTTTCAAACAAGATTTCCTGTCTGCGCATACGTGTGCTGAAGGCAGATGCCACAATACCGGTGAGGAGAGCGACAGTAAGGACGCCCGAAATTGCGGTAATGCCCCCGATCAGTTTGCCAAGTCCAGAGACGGGAACAACATCGCCATACCCCAGGGTGGTCAGGGTCACAATCGACCACCATAGCGAGTCCGGGATACTCCCAAATTTATCAGGCTGCAGATTGTGTTCTGCGTAATACATCAGGCATGAGGTCACCAAGAGGGCAATTGCGAGTAGATATAACGCGGAAATAAACGAGTGTCGCTCAGCGTAGATCGCACTGATCAGATCCTCTAAAGCGGTGTTGTAATGGGAGAGTTTTAAAATTCTGAGCACGCGAATAATTCTCAGAAATCTCAGATCGAGCCCGGGAATGATCCCCTGGAGGAAGAAGGGCAGGATGGCCAGCAGATCGATCATTCCGTGAAAGCTCAGGACGTATTTCAATCGCTTTTGGGCAGCGGAGCGCGAAGAAGACGGCCTATCCTCCGCGGCGGTCCAGAGCCTGAGGGCATATTCAATGGTGAAGAAGATGATGGAAAAAACCTCGAACACATAAAACGGATGTCCATAGGCCTCTTCGATTTCATTGACCGACTCAAGAATCACCGCCGTAATATTGGCGAGCACCATCACGGTCAGGGTCCAAGAGAACAGGGCGGTCAGGAGACCCCCTTTTTTGTAATTCAAAACCTGATACAGCCTATGTCTGAGCGTCATGTGTGCGGTGGTCGCTTGGATGGGTGGCCAGCAGATGGTATCGCCCGTATGCCCTCTAGGGACTTTAGCGAACCAAGGGAAACCCCCGAGAGAAGCGTCATGGCGCAGATTCGGTACAAGAACCATAATTTTCGCCATTACAAATCTGACTATCTCGCCAAGGAGGGGACATGTTTAAGGGCCGTCGGTTCACCCATTGTTGTGCTGTCGCTGCGTTTTTCGCGGCGGCAGTGCCTGCCCACGCCCAGTCTCAGGGCGTGACCGCGAATGAGATCTTGATTGGAACCATTCAGGACCTTTCAGGACCGCTTGCAGGATTTAGCAAAATGGCTGTCGCAGGCATGCAGATGCGGGTCGATGAAATTAACGCCGCTGGGGGTATTCAGGGCAGGAAACTTAAACTGCTGGTCGAGGACTCTGCCTATAGCCCGACCCGTGGCGCCCAGGTGGCCCAAAAACTGGTCAATCAGGATCGGATTTTTGTGATGGCGGGGACGATCGGTACGGTTGTCAACAATGCGGCGATGCCCATCCAGTTTGAAAAAAACGTGATGAACTTTGCGCCGTTAACGACCGCTCGGGATATGTTTGAGCCGGTAAATAAGCTTAAATTTGCGATTCTGGATGATTACTATGGCGCGATGAAGGAGCATAGCCCTGTGCTGTATAAGCGGGTGAATGCTAAAAAAGCCTGTGCGGTCTACCAGGATGACGAATTTGGCCTTGAGGTCTTCCGTGGCGCAACGGATGGACTGAAAAGTATCGGTGTGACGATGGCTGAGACCGTCACATATAAGCGTGGTGCGACTGACTTTTCTTCCCAGGTGGCGCGTCTTCGTGGGGCGGGCTGTGATTTTGTTGTCATGGGCACGCTCATCCGGGAAACGCCTGCCGTGATGGCTGAGTCGCGCAAGACTGGATTTAATCCGACTTTCTTCGGGTCAATTGGCGCATACACCGAGCTGATTCCCATGCTCGGGCGTGAAGCGGTCAATGGTTTTTATGCGGTGAGCTCAACACCGATTCCCTATCCCGATTCCCCGAATCCGGCAGTGCGTAAATGGGCTGCCGATTTCAAGGCACGTGCGAATACTGACCCGCAGCTCTTCACCTTGTATGGCTACTGGATTATCGATCTGTTGAGCCGTGGAATGGATCGGGCGGGAAAAAACTTGACGACCGATACGTTGGCCAGAGCGTTTGAGACCATGGGCACCCAGAATAGTCCGCTGGGCGTTCCACCGACTACGTTCACAGAGAAGAATCACCTGGGATCAAGTTATTCCACTATTTCGCAGATTCAAAACGGCCGTTGGGTCGAGGTGAAGTAACCCCACCTCAGTGACAAGCCCGGGCCAGATTCTCCTGGCCTGGGCTTTCTCCATCCACTTATAAGCGCCGCTATGTTGCAGATTGTCCTCAGTGGCGTGTCACAGGGTTGTATTTACGGATTGATTGCCCTTGGCTTTGTGCTGATCTACAAGGCCACGGAGACTGTGAGCTTTGCCCAGGGTGAGCTCATGATGGTGGGAAGCTTTACAGCGTTTGCCATGATGCAGTTTCTGGGCCTGCCCTTTTGGATGGCGCTGGTCGCCTGCCTGTTGGCCTTGGCACTGGTGGGCTATGGGCTGGAGCGGGTAGTGATACGCCCGGTGCTGGGGCAGACGGCCCTGGCCGTTGTGCTTCTCACGATTGGTATCGGCTACGTAGCGCGCGGATTAATCGCAATGACGCCCGTGATTGGTACTGAGACGCATACCTTGGCCGTACCGTATGCGGGGAAGACGCTTGAACTTGGCGGGCTGGTGATTTCCTACGATCACCTCGTGGTGATTGGATCCACGGTACTGATTTGTTTGTTGCTGTACTTGATGTTTCATTTCACTCGAATCGGCATTGCCCTTCGTGCCTCATCGCAAAATCAGCTTGCCGCCTATTACATGGGAATACCGGTGAAGCGGCTCAATAGCCTAGTCTGGAGCATGGCCGCGGGGCTTGCATGTTTAGCGGGTGTGCTGCTGGCGCCCATCACCTTTGTGCATGTGAATATGGGATTTATTGGACTTAAGGCACTTCCGGCCGCGGTTGTAGGTGGGTTTACCAGCCTTCCGGGCGCTATTTTGGGCGGCATCATTATTGGGGTCGCCGAGACCCTTTCTGGCTTCTACCTGCCAGAGGGATTCAAAGAAGTGGCTGCGTATGTCGTCATGTTGGCTGTCTTGCTGATTTTCCCGAGCGGCCTTCTGGGTGAGCGCACCCGCAAAAAAGTCTAGACCGAGACCTGAGCTGCCCATGCGATTTCTGTTTAAGACGAGCTATCTGCAGGACATTCGGCTGATTCAGCATTCCGGGCAGTTGCTCTGGATTGGACTATTGGTGGCTGGCCTTTTGATCTCGCCAGCACTTTTGCCGGAATTCTGGCTCGCCCAGTTAAATCTGATCCTCGTCTACGCGATGGTTGGTCTGGGGATGATGATTCTGCTTGGCTACACGGGCCAGCTGTCTCTCGGGCACGCCGCATTTTTTGGACTGGGTGCGTTTGTGCAGGCATATTTTGTGAATCGAGGCTGGCCATTTTTCGGCGCATTATCGCTGGTCATCGTGGCAAACATCTCTCTTGGGGCCTTGATTGCATTGCCTGCCCTGCGGATAAAAGGAATATTTCTTGGCATTGCCACGCTCGCGCTTGGCCTGATTGTTGAAGAGGTTTTCGTAAAGTGGGAGTCGTTCACCAACGGAACCTCTGGTCTCAATGTAAAGCCTGCCGAACTTTTTGGTTTGATATTTAATTCACAACAGAGATTTTTTTATCTCGCCTTCGGGTTGGTGCTGGTCTGCACATGGATGACATTAAATCTGCTCCGTAGCCCAACCGGCCGCGCATTAATTGCGATTCGTGATTCGGAAATCTCTGCCCAGAGCATGGGCATACAGGCCGGTAAAACCAAGATCACCGCTTTTATGATCTCTGCCGCCTTTACTGGTATCGGTGGCGCGTTGTACGCCCATTATTTGCGGCATATTTCTCCAGAAAACTTCACATTGTTGCTTTCCCTCGACTTTGCGTTGATGGTGATTATTGGAGGCCTCGCGAGCATTCACGGAGTATTTTTTGGAGCCTTGTTTATTGTCCTGATGCCACCATTGATTGCAATTGGCAAAGATTTTCTGCCAGCGGGTATGGCCAATACCGCAGGATTGCAGAATGTTGTCTATGGACTGATTCTGATCATGGTGGTGCTGTTTGAGCCCCGCGGTTTATACGGGCGATGGCTGAAAATACGGACTTATTTTCAGATTTTTCCGTTCTATCGTCGGGGCATGTTCAGGCGGCAGAAAGCGTTTCAGAAGTCTGAACGGCTGCACTAACGGATGCTGACCATGACACAGCCATTGCTCCGCGCGCAGAACCTATCCCGGCAGTTTGGTGGATTGCTTGCGGTCGACAACGTGAGCTTTGATGTTTTTCCGGGTGAGGTCTTGACCCTTATTGGCCCAAACGGGGCGGGCAAGTCCACCGTATTCAATGTCATCAGTCGGATTTATCCGCAGACCGCTGGCCGGCTGGAATATCGTGGAAAGGACTTATCGAGCGTGGCCGCCCATGAGATTGCATGGCGGGGTATTGCACGGACATTCCAGAATATCGAGCTATTTGAGCACGCGACGGTGCTCAATAATCTTTTGATTGGCCATCATATACACAGCCGGACGAGCCTCATTGGAGATTTATTGTTTCTCCCTTCGTCGCGTCATCAGGAGGTGCGTGCGCGCGAGCATGTAGAGGCTGTGATTGATTTTCTGGGGTTGCAGAAGTTTCGAGATTCGATGGTGGGCGGGCTTCCTTATGGCGTTCGAAAAGTAGTGGAGCTGGGCAGGGCGTTATCCATGCGGCCGGAACTGCTGCTGCTCGATGAGCCCTCTTCGGGCCTTAATCCGGAAGAGACCGACGAACTCGTGTACTGGATTCGAGATATTGTGAGCGAGATGGGAACCACCATCATGATGGTGGAGCACGATATGTCCTTGGTGCTGCGAGTCTCCTCACGGGTGGTGGCCATGAACCAGGGTCGGGTGATTGCGGTCGGCAGTCCAGAGGAGGTGCAGCGTCATCCGGAGGTCGTACAGGCGTATCTTGGTGCAGAGGAGGTGAAGTGATGGCGGCCCCGGACATGTTGGTGGTCAGTGCAGTCGAGGCTGCATATGGGCCGATCCGCGCGATTCGGGGTGTCAGCCTTCGGGTGGCGCCCTCCAGTGTGGTGACGTTGCTGGGTTCGAATGGTGCGGGCAAGACCACGCTTCTTAAGACCATCTCGGGAATCATGGATCCCCTGCGCGGCGCGATTACGTTTTGTGGGCAGGAAATCGCAGGACTTGATCCTGCGCGCATTGTGCAGAATGGTTTATGCCATGTGCCCGAAGGACGGGAGGTCTTTCCTCTGCTCACAGTTCACGAGAATTTACTCATGGGAGCCTATACGCGCAGCGATCGAGATGCCGTGGCTAGGGATCTTGAGCGGGCCTATGGATATTTCCCAATCCTCGCCGAACGACGGGATCAAGATGCGGGGTTACTCTCGGGTGGCCAGCAGCAGATGCTCGCGATTGCCCGCGCGCTGCTCTCCTCGCCCAAGATGATTCTCATGGACGAGCCGAGCCTGGGTTTGAGTCCAAAGCTGACCCGCGAAATTTTTGACATCATTATTCGGATCAATCGAGAAAGCGGTACAAGTATCCTTCTGGTTGAGCAGAACGCCCATATGGCATTGCATACCGCAGACTATGGCTATGTGCTTGAGAACGGCCGGGTGGTTTTGGAGGACAGCTGTGCGCGGCTGCGCGAGAAAGACGATATTCGAGAGTTTTATCTCGGACTAAAACAGCAGGGTGTCCGTGGAGACCGCCGCTGGAAAAAGAAGAAAACCTGGAGATAAGGCTGCCCCATGCGTTATCTCTGGAAAATGCAACAAGAGCTAAGCCGTGCCCGGGCGGCGATGGCGCCGCCGTTGCCTGGCGATACCGTCCAGTCGATGTTTTGGAATGGCGTTGGTCTGCGGGCGGATCAGACCTGGCTGCGCTCCAAGAAGCGGGGCGTCTGGCAGTCCTGGACCTGGCAGCACACCGCGGATCAAGTCGCGGAGATTGCCGTGGGGCTCATGTCCCTGGGCATGACCGTTCAGGATCGCGTTGCCATCATTTCCAATACCCGTGCGGAGTGGGTTTTGGCGGACCTGGCGATTTTGAGCGCCGCAGGCACCACGGTGGGTGTCTATCCGACAGACTCTCCCGAGCAGCTCGCGTACGTGCTCAATGACAGCGCCGCCCGGTTTATTTTCGTTGAAGACGAGGAGCAGCTCGACAAGACACTCTCTGTGATGCGGGACTGTCCAAACCTTGAGCGAATCATCGTGATCGATGAAAAGGGGTTATCGAATTACCGTCACGCGCAGGTATTGGGCCTTTCGGCCCTCAGCGCCCTTGGGCGCCAGGCCCTGCAGCAAGGGCCTGATGCATTAAAGAATCGTCTCCAGGAGGGTAAACCGGACCATCTCGCGATGCTGGTGTATACCTCGGGAACAACCGGTAAGCCCAAGGGGGCCATGCACCACCAGAGCGGGCTGGTGTACGCCGTCCGGGCCCACGCTGACATTGTCTGGCAGACACCCCAGGACGAGCGTATGTGTTTCCTGCCGCTTTGCCATATTGCCGAGCGGATAGGCGGAGTGTTCATCTCTTTGTACACCGGAACCCGAATACATTTTGTCGAAAATCCCGAGACCGTCCCGGAAAACATTAGGGAAATTGCCCCCACACTTGTCCTGGCTGTGCCCCGCGTGTGGGAAAAGTTTCAGTCGGGGGTCACGCTGGCCGTTAGCGAGTCAACGGCCCTGCAGCGGCGGCTTTTTCAGGCCTCTATGGCCCTCGGCCATCAGATTGCAGATCGGGTGCTCGCAGGCGGGGCGGTTGGCTGGGTGGAGCGATTGGCTTATCGTCTGGCACAGTGGCTGGTCCTTGCGAATGTCCGTAAATCGATCGGATTGGATCGGGCCCGTTGCCTGTTAACGGGTGCCGCTCCGATCTCTCCGCAGCTGATTCGTTGGTATTACGCCCTGGGCATCCCGATGCTGGAAATCTGGGGTATGACCGAGACCTGTGGGGGGTCGAGTGCAAACAGTCCAGACCATATCAAGCTGGGGTCGATCGGGCGAGCTGCCGCCCACAATGAGATGCGGCTCGATCCCGAAACCGGGGAGATTCTGGTTCGGGGGAAGAATATCTTTTCTGGCTATCTCAATAACCCGGAGAAGACCGCAGAGGCCTTTACGGCCGATGGGTGGCTGAGAACAGGGGATGTAGCCACTGTTGACGATCAGGGGTTTTTCACGATCGTAGACCGGCTAAAGGACATCATCATCACGGCGGGGGGCAAGAACATCACGCCCAGTGAGCTGGAAAATGAGCTTAAAGCCTCTCCGTACATTACTGACGCCGTGGTCATCGGTGACCGGCGCCCCTACCTGACTGCCATTGTCATGATCGACCATGAGAATGTGGAGCACTTTGCCTTGACCCGGGACATACGGTTTACCAATTACGAGAGCCTGACCCGAGCCCAAGAGGTGGTCGACCTGATTGCCGGGGAGATCGAGGCAGTCAATGCGCGATTTGCCCGGGTTGAGCGAATCAAAAAATTCCGGCTTCTGGGGAAAAAGCTTACCCCGGAGGATGAGGAGGTGACCCCGACCATGAAACTCAAACGAAAATTGATCCTAGAGCGGTATTCGCCGATGATTGAGGAAATGTACGGGGACCTCTAATTTGAGCAGTTTTCCCCTGTCCTGATAGACTTTCACCGCTGTTCCTTTCTTTCACCTAACTGGAGTCAATATGGCAAGTAAGAAACCCAAGGCCGCCAAGGCGAAAAAAGCCCCCGCCAAAAAAACTGCCGCTAAAAAAACCGCTGCTAAAAAAACGACTGCTAAAGCGAAACCAGCCGCTCTCAAACCAATTAAGGCCGCGCTGAATAAGTCCTCTCTGGTCGCGCGTCTGTCCGAGCATTCAGGGGTTGAGCCCAAGTCAGTGAAAGCTGTTCTGGCAGCCCTTGAGGAAGCTACCCTGTCATCCGTAAGCAAAAAGGGTGCAGGCGAGTTCACGCTGCCTGGCCTGATGAAGGTGATCGCTCAGAAGGTGCCCGCCAAGCCAAAGCGCTTTGGTAAAAACCCCTTTACTGGCCAAGACCAGTGGTTTGCTGCCAAGCCCGCCACAGTCAAAGTGAAGGTTCGTGCACTGAAAAAGCTCAAAGACGCTGTTATCTAAACAGTATCTTTTCTGCTCGGGCTGCAAGGTGGCGTTAGCCGCCGGCAGCCCGTTTTATTTTAGATAGATGATTTTGTAAAGATTCTGTCGGCCTCACTTTTTTACTGAAGTGCGGTCTCAATCTAACAATACCAATTATGAGCAGCATTCCGATTCTCCGATGGTCTGAGGAGTGGCGCAGGCCTGGCGTGTTGCGTGCAGATCTTATGGCGGGCCTCACGGGGGCGATTGTTGTCCTGCCTCAGGGCTTCGCTTTTGCAATTCTTGCGGGGCTACCCCCGTACTTTGGCCTCTACACGGCGATGGTCCCGTGCGTTATTGCTGCTGTCTTTGGTTCAAGCCGTGTGATGGTCACGGGACCCGCAAATGCAATTTCACTCACCACAATGGCGTTGATTGCGCCGCTTGCCGTACCCGAGTCGAGTCACTACATTTCCCTGGTCTTAACCCTTAGTTTTTTGGTGGGACTCATTCAGATTGCCTTTGGGTTTGGTCGCGTAGGAAAGTGGGTTGAGCGTGTCCCACACTCCGTAGTTGTTGGTTTTACTGCCGGAGCAGCGGTGCTCATTGTCAACAGTCAGCTGGGGACAGTCTTTGGGGTCGAGATCACTCGAGGCCTTAGCCTAATTGATTCCTTGTCATTGCTGAGTGGTTTTTTAAGTGCCGATGGATTTAAACCCTATTCAATATTGTTGGTCAGTATGACGCTGCTCATGATGCGGGTTTGGAAACCCTTTTCTCGTTGGATTCCCTCAATGCTTGCCGCGGTTATTCTGGGGGCTCTGGCCGCATATTTGATGGAGCGTTTCTGGATAGGAGAAACATTTTTCCCGCGTGTATCTGGGATTCCGGGCGTGTTTCCGCCGCTGACCTTGCCGGATCTCAGTCTGGCCACGATCCAACAGCTTGTTGGGCCCACGCTGATTATGGTGCTCCTTGCCTCCACAGAGGCGATGGCGATTGGTCGGGCAATGGCCTTGAAAAAGAAGGATCAATTTAATGCCGATCAGGAGTTTGTGGGGCAAGGGCTGGCGAATGTCGCCGGTGCTTTTTTCTCGGCCTATCCCTCAAGCGGATCATTTAATCGCTCCGGAGTGAACTTGGCTGCCGGCGCCCAGACCCCTCTTGCGGCATTAAGCACCGCAGGTTTTCTTGTTGTTATTCTGCTGTTTGCTGCCCCACTGATTCGCTGGCTGCCTTATGAGGTCATCGCTGCGTTGCTTGTTGCCGTTGCCTGGGGGCTGGTTGATCGGCGTCAGATTCTTCATGAGTGGCGTGCGGGTCCGCGTGAGGCGATTCCCATGCTCGTCACGGGACTGGGTACGGTATTTATATCGTTGAGTTGGGCGATCATCGGGGGCATTTGTGCTGCGCTGATATGCGCTCGCGTTTACCCCAACCGTTCCGTGGATTAGGCCTCGGCCAACCGTGTGAAGCCTGGTTGTGCTTTGCACAAAGCACAATATTCGGACTTCTGGGTAAAGTTCCTGCGCAAACAATCGATCGGGGATCATTCCTGAATCGATAATTTAAGACTTGAGACTATTCCGAACGCCAGGGAGGGCATGATGGTATTTCTAAGACGTATTTTGGTTGTTTTCCTGGGTAGTCTTGCGCTGGTGTCTGTGGGGGCTCAGGCCCAGGATGCCTATCCCCAGAAGCAAATCAAGATCGTTGTGCCCTATCCGCCGGGCGGCTTTAATGACACCTTGGGTCGATTTGTTGCGAAAAAACTCACCGATGCCTGGGGTAAGCCAGTCATTGTAGAAAACCGTCCGGGCGCTGGCACTACGATAGGGTCAGCCCAGGTAGCCACCGCACCACCCGATGGCTACACCATATTGGTAAATCAGTTTCCGTTTGCGACCAATCCATTTCTGTATAAAAACATTCCGTATGACACCAATAAAGCCTTTGCTCCAGTCATCTTTGCGGGACGATCCCCCATGGTTTTGGTTGTACATGCAGAGTCAAAATTTAAAAGTGTCGGAGATCTCATTGCAGCTGCAAAGGCTTCTCCTAAGACCGTCAACTATGGGTCTTCGGGGCCTGGATCCTCAAATCATTTGACCATGGCTTTCTTTGAGCTCAGCACAAATACCCAGTTCAATCAGATTGCCTACAAAGGCAGTACTCCGCTATTGACGGACTTGGCCGGCGGACAAGTGGTCGCTGCTTTCGATGCCTTGCCCCACGTGATGCCCTTTGTAAAAAATGGACGAGTACGTCCGATCGCAGTGGCCGGTAGCAGGCGTTCCCCGCTCATGCCGGATGTGCCAACGGTGGCAGAGGCCGGGGTAAAGGGATTTGAGGCGTCTTCTTGGCATGGCTTTGTCGTGCCCGCGGGCACTCCTGCAGCGATTGTTGCGAAACTAAATAAGCAGATAAATGAGATCCTTGCCCAGGAAGATGGGAAACGTTTTTTCGCCGAACAGGGTGTCACACCAGAGGGTGGAACTCCGGGTCAGTACGCTGCCTTTATGAGCGCTCAAATGGACTTATGGGGCAGGGTGATTGCCGAGGGAAAGATTACTGCCGAGTAGCCTGACTGACTGTGTGTTGGGGTTTATCGTGACGATACCGAGCACCTTGTATGTGTACTACAAGGTACCGGTTTTGGAGCGGAGTGCAACACGACACGCTCTCGATCAGTATCGGGAAAGGATCACTAAAGATGTTCCAAGGCTTGAGCTAAGTCTGATGAAGCGTCCCGAGCTAAAAGATGGTGTAGAAACCTGGATGGAGATTTATACGCATCCAGACGGTATTACCGATACGACTGTGGCAGCGATCAACGATTGTTTAAATCTGTTTCCCAACCTTTCGCGCTGGCCACGGGCGACTGAGCGTTTTATCTCTTTGGATTAGGCATGTACGACCAGGAAAAACAACGCATTATTGTCGCGATCACGGGGGCTTCAGGTGCGATCTATGGAATTGAGTTGCTCAAAGCTCTCAGTAAAGCGCATATTGAAACGCATCTTATTGTGAGTGACTCTGCCAAGATGACCTTGGCGTCTGAAACCGGGCTTTCTTTCGAGGAGCTCTGTGGGCTTGCCTCTGCCGTGCATAATGCAAAGAATATCGGCGCATCTATTGCATCCGGTTCTTTTAAGACATTGGGTATGATTGTTGCACCATGCTCCGTAAAGACACTGTCTGAAATCGCTTATGGGATTAGTTCGTCACTCATCAGTCGTGCGGCAGATGTGGTGCTGAAGGAGCGACGTCGGTTAGTGTTGATGGTCCGTGAAACTCCCCTGCATCTTGGGCATTTACGGGCAATGACACAGGTGACAGAGTCCGGGGCAATTGTCATGCCACCGGTGCCTGCGTTTTATCATCAGCCGAAAACGATCAATGACATTGTTACGCATACGATTGCAAGAGCGCTGGATCTCTTCGATCTCCCAAATTCGACCGCTTATCGCTGGTCGGGGCTCGGACAAAAACCATAGGGATACTTAATAATGCAACATGACACCTTACGTGGTTGGCTAGGTCATCTAAGAAAAACAGGCAGGATTGCTCACATTGAGCGTGAAGTAGCGCTTACTCATCAGCTCGCTGCGATCGCAAAAAAACTGGATGGCCATCAGGCTGCGTACTTTTCTCATCCCAAGGGGCATGATATGCCCGTGGTATCGGGATTTATGTCAAGACGATCCTGGATTGCGGAGGCGTTAGATGTACCCGAATCATCGCTACTTGAGACCTTTCGACGCGCCTCTGAGAGACCTCGTGCGTGTGCTCTCGTATCAACGCCGAGCTGTCAAGAGATACAGATAAAAAAGCAGATTGATCTAGGGCGGATATTACCGATTCCTGTGCACAGTGAGCATGATAACGGCGCATACATCACCGCTGGTTTGGTAATTGCACGCAATCCTAAAACTGGAATTCAAAACGTCTCGATCAATAGACTCCAGGTCCAGTCAAACGATCGCCTGGGTATTTTGATGTTACCTAGGCATCTTTGGGCGTTTTACAAAGAGGCGGAATCGCGTGGCGAAGCACTATCTATTGCGATCGTAATAGGCGTAGATCCTCTGACCATGCTTGCGAGTCAGGCCATACTGCCGATTGACGTAGATGAGCTCACGGTTGCAAGTGCCCTTCACAAGGAGCCACTTAGAGTCGCCCGCTGCATCACGAATGATATTGAGGTTCCGGCTGACGCCGAAATCGTCATCGAAGGCAAAATTTTGCCGCAGATACGCGCGCTCGAGGGCCCTTTTGGAGAGTTTCCTAAGTACTACAGCTCTCAGGAGCAGCGCGAGGTTATTCAGGTCGACGCAATTACGCACCGAACAAATCCCATTTTCCACACCATAATTCCCGCCGAAATGGAGCACCTCTTACTCGGAGCCATTCCACGGGAGGCAACAATCCTATCCTTACTTCAGAAGAGCTTTCCGGGTGTAATGGATGTTCGGCTCAGCACGGGTGGCGTCTGTCGGTACCATCTTTATGTAAAGTTTAAGAAAAGACGCGAGGGCGAGCCAAAGAATGTGATCATGGGCGCATTTGCTGCGCATTACGATATCAAGCATGTCGTTGTGGTTGACGAGGATGTCAACATTCATGACCCGACGGAAGTCGAGTGGGCCGTCGCAACGCGTTTTCAGGCTGATCGTGATCTGGTGGTGATCCATGGGGCCCAGGGTTCGCTGCTCGATCCTTCCACTACCGTTAATGCGGCAGCAATCGGACAGACCGAGGTCCCGCAGGAGCAGCAGGGAATTAGTTCAAAGGTCGGCTTCGATGCGACAAAGCCCGTTTCCTACACTGCGCATGTCTTCACGCGCGTAAAAATCCCGGGACTTGATGAGATTGATTTAAAAGACTATGTCTCGAGTTCATCGGTGGGGCTAGATACACACCTAAAAAATTAGGCAAACCTCTTGTAAATTTTTGTGTTGCAGCATTAATTTCCGGACGGAGTGGTAAAAGCTCTATAAAAAATCTGGCGAGTAGATCCGGATGGGTTTAAGTTCCTGCTATAAGAACCGAAATCATTTCTATGATCCCCAAGGAGGACCGGTAATGCGTCGAAAAATTCGCTCTCTTGCGCTGGCTAGTTTGCTTGCGCTATCTACAAATTTTGCATCTGCAAAACTCAACTCGTGCGATGAACCAATTGTGTTGGGGACAACAATCAGTGAGACAGGCCCTTTTTCGACCTTGGCAGACCGTTGGCGAAAAATGACCGAAGTCTTTGCCGAAGAAATCAATAAAACCGGTGGCGTTCAGGTTTCTACCTGTAAGAAACGCGTTCCAATAAAGTTTGTGATTTACGACGATCAAAGCGTTCCTGCTACTGCTGTACAGCTTTATGAAAAAATGGCGACCATCGATAAAGTCGATTTTTTTGTTGGCCCAGATTGGAGTTCAATCGGCGGCCCTGTTCCGCCGGTAGCGGAAAAGCATCAGATTCCGATTGTGATGGGAAATGTTGCAACTCCCGCTCTTTACGATCGTGGTTTTAAGTACGTCTGGGGAACCCCGTTTCCTGTGGTTCCGAGATGGTCGGAGCGGTATTTTCAAATGCTTGAGTCCGTTGATCCAAAGCCGAAGTCGATCTTCTTTGTGACGCACGATAATCCTGTAATGAAGGGGATCACCGCCTACTGGTCTAAAAAGGCAGAAGATCAAGGTATAAAAGTTGTTGGAACGGAGACGTTCTCGCCGGAATTAAAGGATTTCACCTCATTGATCGCAAAGGTGCGCGCATCGAAGGCTGACATCATCTACATAAGCTCCTTCGATAACGCCTCAGTGCCTCTTGTTCAGCAGATGCGTCAATTGAAGGTACGCGCAATGGACGTTCACCATACGATGCTGACGGGTGCCCTACAGCGGCAGGTTGGAAAAGATATTGAAGGAATGACAGGGGAATTATCCTGGTATCCAGGAGTTAAAGGCGACTACAGCGATCTTGTTGAACGGGTCATGCAGAGATCGAATATTTCTATGTTCGACTATATATGGACTCTTGGACGACTCACTGCCTACCTAGCAATGGTTCAGGGTATAGAGAAAGCAGGTGCTATTGACCGCGAAAAGGTTAAACAAGCACTCTACAAGGCGTCTATTAAGTCGCCTGCGGGTGACGTAACGTTCGATGAAAGAGGCTTTCCGAATACGGGTGCATTTACCATTCAGATGCAGAACGGAAAAGTAAATGTTGTCTGGCCTCAGAATGTTGCAACCGCCAAATTAATTTGGCCGTCTCCATCTTGGCGTTAACCGATTAAGAGATAAGTCAGTAATGAGTATCGAAGTTCTGTTACAGGTCCTGATTGGGGGTACCCTGATCGGGGGCCTGTACGCACTCGTTGCTTTTGGCTTATCTCTGATCTACGGGGTAGTTCGAATACTTAACTTTGCGCACGGAACGCTCCTTGCGGTGAGCGGCGTCCTTGCAAGTCTGATCTTTAGTAGTTTTGCACTCAATCCGATGTTAATTATTGTGCTGTTAGTCCCGCTTTTATTTGTGGTTTCATATTTCTTCTATTTAGGCTTATTGCAACCCCTTGAAAAGAAGTCCCATTTTGAGGGCACTGTCGGAACGGTGCTGGTGACAGTTGGTGCACTTCTAATTCTTTCTGATGTAACAGCAAAGCTCGCGGGATCAACACAACGTAACATTCCCCTTAGACTCGACGCGATTGAATTTGGCGAGATAATTGTTTCTACAACACAGTTACTCATTTTGATGGGTATTATTTTCTTGACTGTGTTCATACATTTGTTCCTCAAGAGAACCTGGTTCGGACAGGCGATTCGGGCGGTCACACAAGATCCCGTTGGAGCTCAAATCTGTGGTGTACAGAGCGGCCGAATGAAGGCGCTAACGTTCGCGTTCGGATCATCGACAGTGGCGATCGCTGCAGTGTTGTATGTCTTATCTTTTCCGGTCGATCCCTTTATGGGATTTGGACTAACCGTAAAGGCGTTCACTATCATCATCGTCGGGGGAATTGGAAATCTCCCCGGTGCCCTTGCGGCTGGAATATTCCTGGGTATCGCTGAGGGACTCACAGGACTATTTTGGAAGCCGGAGTGGTCTCCAGCGTTGAGTGTAGTCCTGATGCTGGTAATTCTCATTGTGTGGCCGAAGCGTATTGGGACGCACTGATGAGATGGTCTATAGCAGTTCCGCTGATACTGCTTGTCTCACTCATTCCTGTAACAGGAAATGCGTATTGGATCACCTTTGTCTTCGGCATTCTGATTGCGTATATCGTTGGTCAGAGTTGGGATTGGGTTGCTGGAGAGATGGGGTATGTCAACCTTGGGCACTATCTGTTTTTTGGTATTGGCGCTTACGTATTTTCAATAGCGTTAGTCGCTGGCTGGGCCTCACCACTAGCCATAACCGCAGCGATCCTTTTTGTCGGATTTGCGGCAATGCTGTTAGCGGTACCGCTTTTTCGGCTAAAAGGGGATTATTTCGCCTTTGCAACATTGGCACTCCTGCCGCTTGCAGAGGTATTGGCCTATAACCTAACCTCGATTACGAACGGGGGCGATGGAATTGTGCTACCCGCAAAACAGGTTCTTGTGCAAGCCTATTTTGTTGCGCTTGCGATTTGTATCGTTTGTCTTCTTACGACAATTAAGTTAACTCAGTCGAGATTTGGTTACGCCTTGCGGTCGATTCGAAATGATGAGCAGGTCGCAGAGACTGTCGGAATAAACATACAGCCTTATAAAACGAAAGTATTGATGCTTTCGGCAGCGTTTGGAGCGGCTGCAGGTAGCCTGCAGGCCTGGCAATTGAGCTATATCGATCCAGTCACAGTGTTCGGGCTAAACGTTGCACTCGCAGCGATTGCGATGGTGCTTTTTGCGGGCTCTGGCCTTCGATGGGGACCTCTGGTGGGTGTGGTTATTCTGGCAAGTTTTCAGCAATGGTTGATGGGGAACGTCAAGGGCTATCAAGCGGCAATTTACGGCCTGATCATTCTGCTCATTGGACGCTACATGCCGGGCGGTTTCTTAAGAGCGGGTTGGATGAAAACCACGAAGATCTTTTCATCGCTTACAAAGGAGCATTACGAATTTGTAAATAACACCGAATTTGATCGTCCTATGGTGTCGGGGACGAAAGTAGTTTTGCCTCTTGGATCGGTTTCGTATTCTAGTAATAGTCCATTAATTGAGTTAAGTAATATTCGAATGCAGTTTGGTGGAAACATTGCTGTTAATGACGTGAGCCTGAAGATAAACAAAGGGGAGATTGTCGGGTTGATTGGGCCTAACGGCTCAGGGAAAACAACACTTTTTAACTGTATTTCAAAAGTTTATGAGCCTTCGGCTGGACGAATCCTGTTTGACGGTAAAGATCTTGAAAAGCTTTCTAGAGATCAGGTGGCGAACTTGGGGGTTGGAAGAACATTTCAGATTCCCCGTCCATTCTCAGACCTTACTGTTCAAGAAAACATTGCAATTCCGTTAATGTTTGGCCACACAAATTATTCACCAGAGAGAGCACTACGAGAGGCATGTGCTTTCCTCGATTACGTTGATTTATCGGATCACCTTAAAGCAAGGGCTGATTCGCTATCAATTCAGGGCAAGAAGGCGCTCGAGTTCGCCCGAGCACTCGCCTGTAGACCAAGACTACTGCTGGTGGATGAGGTTGCGTCGGGGCTAACACCCGCCGAAGTTCGGCGGTTCGCGCAGCATATCCGTGAGATTAGAGATGATTTTGGAATCACAATAATTTGGGTAGAACATATTTTCTCGGCTCTCGAGCAGGTGGCAGATAGAGTCATCGCTCTTGAGCAGGGATCAGTTATCGCAGATGGGACGCTTGCCGAAGTGGTGCGGAACGAAAGGGTTTTGGCTACATATCTTGGGTCTACTAGCGTTAAACAGGAGAGGGGCTGATCCGATGCTTGCCCTCAAAGAGTTGATTGTCGACCATGGAAAGCTTCGCGCTTTGTGGGATATCAGTCTTCACGTGAATAAGGGCGAGCGAGTTGGGTTGCTCGGCGCAAATGGCGCCGGTAAATCAACCACAATGGGCGCAATCGTTGGCCTATACCCTGTCGCGGGAGGAGAGATTAGCTATCAGGGGCGGAGCATATCGGGCTCTCCATATGAGAGCGTCCGGAGCGGGATTGCCCTGGTCCCAGAAGGCCGCCGACTGTTTCCCGGGATGTCTGTCCAAGAAAATCTAAAAATGGGCGCGTTTGCAGCCGCGTCCCGAAATAATTTAGACGCTCTCTATGAGCAGGTATTTTCCCTTTTTCCAATTCTCAAAGAAAAAAGAAATCAGCGGGCCGGGGAGCTGAGCGGCGGTCAGCAGCAGATGGTTGCGATAGCGCGCGCACTCATGTCAAGACCGCAGCTTCTTTTACTCGATGAGCCATTTATAGGCGTCGCGCCACTTCTAGTAGAAGAAATAATGTCAGTCCTTTCTCAGATCTCCCGTGATGGTGTAACCATGTTGCTTGTTGAGCAGAATATTCATCGCGCCTTAGATTTTGTAAGTCGGGCCTACGTTATCGAGAATGGGCGTTGTGTCTTAGAAGGCGAGAGAGAAGCCCTGTTGTCCGATAAATCTTTTGCAGCTAAGTTCTTAGGGTTGGATTAATTTCTAGAAATACTAAGGGGGAATACATGAGCACAGAACAAGAGATTATTGAGCGCTCGCATAGTTTTCGATCTGACTATCGTGAATCAACCCCATCTTGGTATCGTGGTGAATATCATCTTCTGTTTACGCTGATATTTACCGTGGGAGTACTTTTTTATTGTCTATCAAAGATCTCTGATTCGACTCTAGCCCAATGGTGCATTGTGGGCATCCCGATGTTTTTATTTGGAAACTGGGCAGAGTGGGCTGGACACCGCTATTTACTCCACAATCCAAAAAGTCTTTTAAAGATGGCCTATAAGCGGCATGTATCGGTACATCACGTATTTTTCTCTCATAAGACTTTGGACTATCACGGCCAAAAAGATTGGCGCGCGCTGTTATTTCCGCCGTTTGCTCCTGTGTTGTTTGTGGTCGCTGCGCTTCCGCTTGCAATTGCCGCGGGCATATTTTGGACCCCGAATGCTGGCTATATTGCAATGGTGGTTATGTCCGCATATTACTTAATGTATGAGGCATTACACACGCTATCCCATATTGAGCATCCACTGTTAGATCGATTACCAGTTATAAATAGTATCCGTCGAATGCATATTCTTCATCACAATCCAGACTTTATGCATGAGTTCAACTTTAATCTTACATTTCCCATCTGCGATGCGTTATTTGGAACAAGCGATCTTCAGAAGGGTGTTGTTGGTACCTTGTTCCAGGGAAACTCTGACCACGGTAGAAAGGCTGAAATCACCGTGAAGCTTGAGCAGCAGAAGAAGACATAAATTTGGGGGTGAGAATGATCCAATCGAGGCTTGCCGAGAGAGTGGCAATTGTTACCGGAGCGGCCCAAGGAATCGGCGCTGAATATGCAAAAACACTCGCGGCCAATGGAGCTACTGTGTTGTGCGCGGATATTACGAGCGTAGCGGAGACAGTTGCTGCAATTAAGGAATTAAAGGGACATGCAGAAGGCGTTCATGTGGATGTGAGCAGTCGGCAGTCTGCAGAGGAGATGGCTAAGTCTTGTGTAAGTCTGTTCGGTCGAATCGACATTCTCGTGAATAACGCAGGAATTTTTACTAGCCTCGCCCTTAAACCTTTTTTTGAAATCTCTAGCGATGAATGGGATAAGGTTATGGCCGTGAATGTCAAAGGCTCATTCGAATGCGCACGTGCTGTCCTTCCCGCCATGAAGAAACAGAGCTATGGAAAGATTATCAATATTGCATCTGGGACAGTTTTTAAGGGGGTGCCGATGCTACTGCATTATGTCAGCTCAAAGGGGGCGGTCGTCGCGATGACCCGAGCCATGGCTCGTGAGTTGGGTCCGCATGGAATACGCGTCAATACACTTGCTCCTGGACTTACATCGAGTGAAAATTTGCTGTCCAACCCCGCCTGGGCGGGAGATGTTAGCAAGAACAACATCGCAAGCCGCGCCATCGCTCGGGAAATGCATCCCGGCGACTTATGCGGAACCCTGGTCTACCTCGCTAGTACAGAAAGCGACTTTGTGACCGGTCAGGCGCTGGTCGTTGACGGTGGCTCAGTAATGCACTAAACCATCAGATCGCTTTAGAGCGGGATTCTTTTTTAGCTGTTCTAAATCTAGGGTTTTTCCGTGCGCCATTTCGCGATGCGGGGCGCTGAGGACGTCGTTGTTTTTCTTCCCGCCGGACAAAACCTTCTGGCAGTGAAATGAGTGTGAAACGACCGGTTCTCATCTCTCCGTTTTCGCTGTTTTTCGACGGTTTGAGTGCAGTGTGGGTAAGGCGTTCAATATCGGTGAGAAGATTTCTTTCCGATTTATCGCATAACGAGATTGCGATACCACTACGTCCGGCCCGCCCTGTTCGGCCGATTCGGTGCACGTAGGATTCAGCAATGGTGGGCATATCAAAGTTGACCACGTGAGACACGTCACTAACATCCAGGCCTCGGGCGGCCACATCGGTCGCTACCAAGATCTTTTTTGTGCCTGACTTAAATTGCGCCAGCGCTTTGTTGCGCTGACCCTGAGATTTATCACCATGTAGACCGACTGAGCGCAGCCCAGCGTCGTTGAGCATACGCTCAAGTTTGTCGGTACCACGCTTTGTCCTTGTGAATACGATTGCTCTTTCGATTTCTCTTGCAGCAAGAATATCGACCAGTAGCCCACCTTTGGCGGACTGGTCGACCATGATGATTTCCTGATGAATACTCTCTGCTGGTCTTGAAACTGTCGCTACAGCGATCTCTTTTGGATTGTTAAGAAACCGTTGGGCGAGGGCTCGAATCGGTTTTGGCATCGTCGCGGAAAGCAAAAGGCTTTGTCGCTCTGGGCTTACCTTGCTAAGAATTTCTTCAATTGCAGGCATGAAGCCGAGATCAAGCATCTGATCGGCCTCGTCCAGTACGATGGTTTTCGTTGAACCAAGCCGCGCTTTGCCCGCACGCACATGGTCGAGCAGACGGCCAGGAGTAGCGACAACGATATCGAGGCCTGATGCGAGTGCTTTGATTTGTGGGGTTGGGTTTGCGCCACCTACCACTAGTCCAACGGATGGCCGCATAAATCGGCCATAGGTCCGGATGCTTTCGAAGATTTGTTGCGCCAACTCCCGGGTGGGCGCAAGGATGAGCGTACTGAATGATTTCGGCCCTGGCCCAGAGAACCGTTTTGGGGCGAGTTGTTGGGATGCCATGCTGTGAAGGATTGGCAGGACAAACGAAGCCGTTTTTCCTGTGCCTGTCTGGGCGATGCCAATCACATCATGGCCCAGTAGCATTTGAGGGATAACCTCTGCCTGAATTGGAGTGGGGTGGGTATAGCCTTGAGCGTTTACAGCGCGCAGCAGCGGATCGGCCAAGCCGAGTTCAACGAATGTTTTCAAAATGATCTTTCAAAATAACCGATGCGGTCACGGACTTTGCGGTGACAGCGAGAGGTTGTAAGGTTTAACAGGCGGGGTAGCCGGACACGTGTCGGCCACCAGGCCGGGCATGTATAAGAGCCAAAAAACCGCTACGAATGCGGTCGGCCAGGTCGTGCATGCATGCCCAAATAAAACGCGGGAATGGGGGGTAAGGCTAAACGCAGTGGTCGGAGTGTACACCATCTAGGCGGTTTTGCCCTTTTCTTTAACTTATCCCGCGTAACTGGCGTTTAAACGCGGTGAGCAGATGTCGGGCTGCCTGCGTCAGCGGGATCCCTTTGACGGTAATTACTCCCAGAGTTACATCCGGTGGCGGAGGCGTTAATTCGATACATGTGAGCCCCTGACTGAAGACGGGATCTGTAAACAAAGCGCGTGGGCCAATACACAGCCTGTCGGCCCGGTGCATGAGATCCTTCATGAGTAGGGGTGAACTGCAGTAGGTGATCTTCTCCGGACGGTCGATTCCCTGGCGTTCCATCCAACGCAGCAGCTGATTGCCTTGACTGCCGGCGCTCAGGTTCAACGCCCATTGGGCGGACTGGAGCTCATGCCAGTGTGTTGCACCAGCCAGCGGATGATGGGCCCGACATGCAATCGAGGTTGAAACGGATGCAATCTTCTCGAAATCTACGTCATAGGGCAGATCGCGAGGATCGGCGATTACGATCGCAAAGTCGATTTCACCCTGAATTAGTCCGGGTAGCGCGATTGAGGGCAGCCCCTCGAATAATGAAATTTCCGCATCTGGGGCAATCCGCTCAAAGTCCTGAAAGGCCTTCGCCATAGCGGTCGCCGCCGCCAGTGGGGTGATGGCGATGGATACCCGAATGCCACTGCCGCCTCGAAGGTAGCGAATTTCTTCTTTCGCGCGATCCAGAATCGCGCTCGAAAGCCTGGCCCGCTCTAAGAGCGCCTGCCCCGCCGGGGTGAACTCAATGCCCCGATAGCTGCGAGACAGGAGCTCAGCCCCTACCTCGGTCTCCAGATCTTTCAGCGCCTTGGTGAGCGCCGTCTGGCTGAGGTTGACCTGTCTGGCGGCGGCACGGATCGAGCCGGATTCAGCCACTTGAATAAGGGCACGGAGTTGATGGTCTCGCATGGTGATTCGCCAGGTCGTAGGTGAACTATTATAGTTGTCATCAAGCAAAAAATACCAGCTTTTCAGTGTCGCTAGACGTTCCTAAGATGAGCGGACTTCACCAAGCTCCGGGGCCCAAAAAGCTTCCGGAGCGACTATAAAAAAGGAGACACACCATGATGCGCTTTAAAAAACAGATTGCAGCCCTTTTCGCCTGCCTTTTGGTGCTTGCACCCGGCCTGGCCTCAGCATTCCCGAATGGAACGGTATCCCTGATGGTGCCTTACCCGGCCGGAGGGACTTCCGATGTGATTGCCAGGATTTTCAATTCCCGAATCTCTAAGCAGCTGGGCGCTCCCGTGATCGTCGAGAACCTGGGCGGTGTGAGCGGGGCCTTGGCGGCACAGAAGGTCTTGTCGATGCCGGCAAACGGCCAGATGCTTTATCAGGGATCGCCCAACGAGGTGATCCTGGCACCATTGGCCAATGCTGCGGTGAAATTCAATGCCGAGGACTTTCAATTGATTCAATTGATTGGCTATGGCCCGCTCGTGCTGATCGCAAGAAAAGACCTACAGGCAAATACTGCTGATGAGTTCATTACGCTTGCCAGGAATGCCAAAGGCGGTGCGGTTATGACGTATGGCAGTGTTGGCGTCGGCTCGTTTTATCATGTTGTCGCAGAGCATCTGGCCCAGTCAATTAATGCCAAAATGAACCATGTTCCCTACAAAGGGGCTGCACCACTGCTGCAGGATCTGGCGGGTGGTAATGTTGATTTCGCAATTCTTCCGCATTTCGGTGCCATCGATGGACTTATCGAGCAGGGCCGTGTGAAATTAATTGCCCAGCTTGGTCCACAGCGTGCTGAGACTTTGCCAAAGCTGCCGACCATGTCCGAAAGCAAACTTCTAAAGAATTTCGGGTTTACGATTTGGACAGGCTATATGGTGAAAAAAGGAACACCTCCGAATGTGGTCAGTGCGCTGCAAAAGGCGATTCATGCGACCCTGTCGGATCCCCAGGTTCGCGAATCGATGCGACTCCAGAGCCAGCTGGTAGCCAAACCCATGTCACTGGAAGAGTCCGAGAAGTTCTACAACAATGAGATTGCGAACTACCGAAAGATTGCGAAGTCGGTTGGAATTGAGCGTCAATAAGTCAAAGGCTTGATTGCTATGACAGCAGTATTGGCCAGTTATGTGGAGGAGATGCGGTCCTGGCGCCACGATATCCATCAACATCCTGAGATTGGGTTTCAGGAAACACGTACAAGTGGAATCGTGGCCCAGGCGCTTCGCTCGTGGGGTTATGAAGTTGAGACAGGCATCGGAAAAACAGGCGTTGTAGGCCGACTGGTCAACGGCAGCTCGGGGAAGAGCATTGGGCTTCGGGCTGACATGGATGCCTTGCCGATTCAGGAAAAAACCGGCGCCTTATGGCAGAGCAAGCGAATGGGAATGATGCATGCATGTGGTCACGATGGCCACACCGCCATGCTGCTCGGCGCGGCCCACTACCTTGCCGATACGAGGAAATTTTCGGGTACTGTCAATCTGATCTTTCAGCCCGCCGAAGAGGGTCTTGGTGGCGCGGTCGCAATGATGAATGACGGCCTTTTTGATCGCTACCCGTGCGACGCTATTTTCGCCATGCACAACATGCCTGGCATTCCCGAAGGGCAAGTCGTCTTGAGAAAAGGCGCCTTCATGGCGTCATCTGACTACGCGACGGTTACTGTAAAAGGCGCCGGAGGTCACGGCGGTCTACCCCATCAGGCTACTGACTCTATTGTTGCGGCTTCGGCGATCGTGATGGCGATCCAGACTATCGTGTCTCGTAATACGAACCCCCTTGATATGTCGGTGATTACTGTCGGTGCGATAAACGGTGGGCAGGCCAACAACGTCATTCCAGATGAAGTCAAGCTTGAAATTAGTATTCGCTCGCTTTCGCCGGGTACACGTCAGATGTTAGAGCGGCGATTACGGGAGGTCGTGAGCCTGCAGGCGCAGAGCTATGGCGTCACCGCTGATATCGACTATCGCTATGGGTATCCGGTCTTAATCAACCATGATTCACCAACCGAGTTCGCTGCTAAGGTGGCAGCATCATTGCTCGGGGATTCACGCGTGTCGCCCCAGGGGCAGCCGCTGTCGGGTAGCGAAGACTTTGCTTATATGCTCGAGCGTATTCCTGGGAGCTATCTCCTGGTCGGCAATGGAGATGGGCAAGGCAGTTGCATGGTGCACAATCCTGCCTATGACTTTAATGACAAGATTTTGCAGACCGGTGCGACACTGTTTGCTGGACTTGTCGAGTCATATCTGCCGAGTTAAGAAAGCCTTTAGAGTTAAATCGAGGCGTAATCAGGCAGATTTCTGCCCGTTGGTAATCTTAGCCTTCTAGGCGCGCTGTAGAATTCAGCCGCCTAGAGCCACAGAGAGAATCGGATGCGGGTAGATGCTGTTGTGATTGGCGCTGGAGCTGCTGGCCTATTTTGTGCTGGGCAGCTTGGTCAGCGCGGCTGCAGTACTTTGCTGCTTGATCACGCAGAGGTTCTTGGCGAGAAAATCCGGATCAGCGGTGGTGGGCGATGTAACTTCACAAATATTCATAGCAGCCCGGAGCATTTTCTTTCATTAAATCCTAATTTTGTTCGAAGTGCGCTCGCCCGGTATTCGCCCCAGGATTTTGTCGCTCTTGTAAAGCGATATGGCATTCGTTTTCATGAAAAGCATCGTGGCCAGATTTTCTGCGACGGTTCGTCCAATGAAATCATTGAGATGCTGCATCGTGAATGCACGATCGGCAGGGTAGACATACGGCATCCGGTAACAGTGCACAGTATTTCACCAGATCACGGGCTGTGGAGTATCGAGACCTCTATCGGGTCGGTGAAAGCCGCCGCTGCCGTGATCGCAACAGGCGGTCTGCCCGTCCCCGCGATTGGTGCGACGGGTTTTGCGCTCGATTTTGCGCGACGACTAGGTCTTGCTGTTACCCCCATTAGACCGGCATTGGTGCCGCTGTCATTTACATCGGACGCATTTGATGGTTTCAGCGATCTGGCGGGTCTGAGCAGTCCGGTACGGATTACGGCAGGTGAACAAGCAACCGATTACGGCCATGCGCAATTTCTTGAAGATCTTTTGATCACCCATAAGGGGCTTTCCGGTCCCGCTGTGTTACAGGCGAGCAGCTATTGGCACGAGGGTCAGCATATTGACATTAACTGGGCTGCTGATCTCGATCTGGATCGGATCTGGGATGAAAAAGATATCGGTGCTAAAACCACTGAGGGGGCACTTGCGATGTTTCTGCCTGAACGGCTTGCAAGAAAATTTATCGCTGGACTGGCCCTGCAGGGCCGCCGGTGGGCAGAGCTCTCAAAGAAAGACAGACAGCGCGTCAAAGATGCCGTAACGCAGTGGCGCGTGAGGCCGGCAGGTACGCTTGGATGGAAAAAGGCCGAAGTCATGCTTGGCGGGGTAGATACCCGCGAGCTCGATAGCAGAACAATGATGGCAAAGAAATTTCAAGGGCTTTACTTCATCGGCGAATGCGTCGATGTTACTGGTCACCTTGGCGGCCATAACTTTCAATGGGCATGGGCAAGTGGCTATGCCTGTGCAGAGGGGATAGCCAGATCTTAAAACTGAGCCCAATCCGGAATACTTTTGAACTATTAAAGAATCTGTCTTGGTCGTCTGGTTAGTTGGGGGTATATGCAAGATAAGACTTGCGTATAAAAAACAATACAAATAAAAAAAAGATAGACCCAAGTATATCTCCAGTCAGCGTGAGACTAACGTCACGCTGGAACTTCTGTGGATCGCTAAGGTCAAGAATTATCCGGCATAGATTTGACAGTAACGACACCACTACATTGGCAAAGACCGCAATAAACGGGATATGCTGCCAGGTAATCCCCGACCACGGAAATTTCATTCGTGTCAGTTTCCCATAGATAAGAAGTGCAAAGAAAATTCCAAATGACTCGACAAAGCCAAGTAGTAATGCAGGTCCGTATTCATCTACTTGGGGAACAATTGGGCTGATGTAGATTGCCGCTGATCCAACGCCAACGGCGACTACGGCTGAAATACCGAACAGCATAATGAGTAATAACCTTGCCCCCGCTGCTGGGTGAAACCAGTAGCGAAATGATTCATCTTCAGCCCAGGGGAATAAAAGGTGATTACTGATTACAACGCTACCTGCATATAGGCAGGCCATAAGCGAGATTAAGACCGTTTTTGCAACTGAGTCGTCAGAAAAAATCCAAGGTGCCATCGATTTAATGAGACTGCGCCCAAGTTTGAATCCCCGCGGAAAGCTCGGCGACGAGCTGGTCCGCGCGTAAGGTAGTAGCGATAATTTTTCTTCTTGTATCTTTTGGGTCAATGCTAATGGTAATCAATCCAATCTTTTCGAGAGAAAAGATGCTTTTTTGAATGGTTGCATGGGATGCGACTTTTGAGTCATACAGAACCTCTTGTGCGTGTAGAGGTCGATTTTGCTTGCATCGGAGGTAGATCCATTCAAAAAGTCGCTGAGAAGTTGAATCGATCGATCGATAGTCTGTCTTGGTGATCATCTCGTCCAGAACAGACCGTAGCGAAAACCATGCGGTAAGCTGGTGTGACGAATTGTCCATTTTGCCTCCCTGGCAGTCTGAGAATTGCTCTTTTATTTCGGGAGATGCTACCAAAAATTAGCATAAATGTGTAGTTCTTTTATTCACTCGATCTATCAATTCGTCTCAAGAGTCACGATTTAATTCAAATATTTAGCACTATTTTTTCACTGCTTTAGTTTCGAATTTTAGGAATTTGAAGGATTTTTTCCGGGTCATATGAAGTAACCTTTGTTCGCCCGCGCCCGTCGACGCAGGGAATAGTAATAAAACAACAATGGAGACTTCTATGGCGGCAGTAGAGAATCGCCCGATGACCTCTGAGGAAAAGAAAGTAATCTTTGCCTCATCGCTTGGAACCGTGTTTGAGTGGTATGACTTTTATTTATACGGCTCACTCGCAGCAATTATTGCAAAGCAGTTTTTTAGTGGTCTCGATCCAGGATCCGCATTTATCTTCGCACTTCTTGCTTTTGCTGCAGGATTTATCGTGCGCCCTTTTGGTGCAATCGTATTTGGTCGACTTGGTGATTTGATCGGACGGAAATACACCTTTCTGGTTACGATTCTCATCATGGGCGTCTCGACTTTCGTCGTGGGTCTACTACCTTCGTATGCAAGCATTGGCGTTGCTGCTCCCGTCATTCTTATCGGTCTACGACTGCTTCAAGGCCTCGCCTTGGGCGGTGAGTATGGTGGTGCAGCCACCTATGTAGCTGAGCATGCGCCACATGGTAAGCGGGGGGCATACACGGCTTGGATTCAGACTACCGCAACACTTGGTTTATTTCTTTCATTGATGGTTATTTTGGGTACGCGGACCTATATGGGCGAAGCAGCCTTTGCGGATTGGGGATGGCGAGTACCGTTCCTAGTCTCAATATTGTTACTAGGGATCTCCGTTTATATCCGACTATCGATGAACGAATCACCTGCGTTTAAGAAGATGAAGGAAGAAGGTAAGACATCCAAGGCGCCTTTAACGGAGTCGTTTGGACAATGGAAGAACCTGAAAATTGTCATACTTGCGCTGGTGGGCCTTACAGCAGGCCAGGCGGTGGTCTGGTATACCGGTCAGTTTTATGCGTTGTTCTTCCTCACTCAGTCCCTTAAGGTAGATGGTGCGGCTGCCAATCTCTATGTAGCAGCCTCTCTCGTCATTGGAACACCTTTCTTTATCGTGTTTGGCGCCTTATCGGACAGGATTGGCCGTAAGCCGATCATCATGGCGGGCTGCCTACTAGCGGTACTGACCTATTTCCCAGTATTTAAGATGCTTACTGAGGCAGCAAACCCCGATCTCGCAAAAGCCCAAGCCCAGGCGAAGGTCACGGTGATCGCCGATCCAGGGGAGTGCTCATTCCAGTTCAATCCAACTGGCACGGTGAAGTTCACAAGCTCTTGTGACATAGCTAAGCAACAGCTCGCAGCTAAATCGGTCAGCTACGATAATGTCGCGGCTCCAGCTGGAACGGTTGCGAAGATTAAAATCGACGAAATCGAGATAGAAAGCTATAACACCAAAGGTATTTCGGCAGACGAAGCCAAAGAAAAAGCTGGAGTTATGGCGAAGGCGTTGAATGACGCTCTGGTTGCTGAAGGCTACCCTGCAAAGGCGGATATGGCTAAGGTCGATACGCTTAAGGTAGTCCTAATTCTTACCTATCTTGTGATTCTCGTGACCATGGTCTACGGTCCGATTGCTGCCGCTCTGGTGGAGCTTTTCCCCACTCGAATCCGTTATACATCGATGTCCTTGCCATATCACATCGGTAATGGCTGGTTTGGCGGTCTGCTGCCTACAACCTCATTCGCGATCGTTGCGCAGACTGGGAATATGTACAACGGACTTTGGTATCCGATCATCATTGCCGGTATGACCTTTGTGATTGGCATGCTGTTTTACAAGGAAACTAAAGACGTTGATATCTACGCACACGACTAAGTCGTTTTTGTTTACCTGGTAATTTAGGTCATATCAAAGTCCTCCTAAAGTCGGGTAAAGTGGGGCCCTCCGCCTGGAATAACACCCTTGCGGGGGGTTTTTTTTAGAGAGATGAAATTATGTGGAAAATTGCTGTCGGTTTTGTTATTTTTGCTGGTATTGCCCTCTACTTGATATCGGTAGGGGGAAATAAAGTGGACATGACCGGTGAAAAACATGGCGCTGAGGCGGTCCATGCCCCCGACGCCGAAAAAGGCTCAGAAAAGAAGTAGTGTTGTAAGTCTCTGAGCGCGCCTGATGCGCTTCGCCTTGTTGTCTGATTTGCATGCAAACATGCCTGCAGTCTCAGCTTGCCTAGCGGATATCGAAACAAAACGAGTAGATCGGATTGCCATACTTGGGGATCTGGTGGGCTACGGGCCAAACCCATCTGAAGTTGTTGCGCTGTGCAGGCGGTTGCAGGCTAGCGGGGCAGTCGTCCTTCGCGGAAATCATGATGAAATCCGTTCGCCTACTCTGGAGATTCCCGCGGATAACTGGGCGATTACGAAAGTCGCAGCCTGGACTTACCAGCAACTCTCTCAGACAGATCGGATCTGGCTTAAATCATTACCGCTCGTTGCAACTCATGATGATTATGTATTTGTTCATGCAACTCTCGATGATCCACAGGCGTGGTTCTACGCAACAGATCACTATCGAATAGAGCGAAGTATTAATTCGGCCATTGCAATCCACGGAGCCTCCGTAGTGTTGTGTGGTCATGTTCATGAGCAGATTCTCTTTTATCAAGGAACAGGACGGGAATATATGCGGTTTACGCCTCGCCCTGGTGTGGCAGTCAGGCTAAGAGATCATCGAGCATGGCTGGCATGCGTAGGATCCGTAGGTCAGCCACGTGATGGTGATCCAAGGGCGTGTTATGTCATCTTGGATACAGTGCGACGCACAATTCAGTTTAATCGGGTTGTTTACGATATTCAGCGAGCGGTAAAGGACTTAAGGTCGAATCAGCTACCCGAGGAGCTTGTGAATAGACTTGAGGACGGAAGATGAATCGCCTGGAGCCTGGGGCCGTTATCGATAGCTTTACGCTTGGAGAGCAACTCTACGCTGGAAAGATGGCTCGTATTTTCAGCGTGACCTATGCAGACGGACGCCACTCTCCATTTCCGATGGTTATGAAAGTTCCGAAACTATCTCAAGGCGATGGTGGAGAAAATATTACAAGTTTCGAGGTAGAGCTACAGCTATTTGAAGCAATTTCGGGCCCTTTCATGCCGCAATTCGTTGCTGCAGGAGGTCTGGAAATTCAGACTCCCTACCTCGTTATCGAATATATACAAGGCCAAACCCTAGAGGAATGGTTGACTAAACTGCAAGAAGAAAACGATCAGATTCAGTTAACAAATATTTGTAAAATTTTCGAAAAAATCGCACATGCTATTCACGGTATGCATGAGCAAAACGCATGTCATCTCGATTTAAAGCCAGCAAACATTCTGATTACGACTGATAGCCGGGTGTTGTTATTAGATTTTGGGCTTTCTTTTCACGGTGATTATCCGGATCTTCTTGCGGAGGAATTTCGTTCTGCTGTGGGTTCTCCCGCCTGGATTGCCCCTGAGCAGGTTGTTGGGATTCGTGGTGATCCAAGGAGTGATCTATTTGCTATTGGTGTGATGCTTTATGAGGCAGTCACTGGCGAATTACCATTTGGCGCGCCTCAATCCTCATCTGGACTTCGGAGCCGTTTATGGATGGATCCGATACCGCCTCGGGCAATCAATCGCTCCCTTCCAAAGTGGATACAGGAGATTATCTTTAAATGCCTGCAAGTTAGAGCGGAGGATCGTTACGCCTCGGCGGCACTTCTGGCGCTTGACCTAAGAAATCCTGAAACGTTAACAATTACAGGTTTTGGAGACAAACTCTCAGGAACAGGCCTTTTCGAGAGACTAAAGCGATTTATATGGTCTGCTGGAATTGAATATAAGCCAAGTCCGCTACCGAAGAAAACAATAAAAGAGATTCCGATCGTGATGGTTGCGTTTCCTGATCGGGTAGTAACAGATTCGGTACTTTGGGGGCTAGAGCGACTTGCAACACTTGCGCTTGGAAATCGCCCTGGCGCAAGACTTGCTGTTGTGACTGTACTGCGATCCAGTGCTGTCAGTGGTACAAAACATGAATCCAGCGAGGTAACAATGCATCGGACCTATCTTAACTCAATGCAGCGTTGGGCTCGGGGTGTCAATACAGAAGGGCATCAGATTTCCTTTCACGTTATTGACTCTGATGATATTGCTGGGAGTTTATTGAGGTTTTCAAATGAGAATTTCGTAGATTTGATCATTGTGGGAGCACATACAAAGAACAGAGGTGCGCTTGAGATTCTTCCGAATGTACCAATGCGTGTCGCAAATGAAGCGCAGTGTACTGTGACACTTGTCAAAGAGCGCTTGCCATTTCATCATTTGCAAAATCTTATCTGAGCGCACGATTTGGGAGATTTCTGATGGAAATTATTCTTTTCATCTTGGCGATTGTTGTGCCAATTTACATTGGCTGGTGGGTCTGGAAGGAAATGGATCGCCGAGATAATCCTGACCCGAAGCGGCCAAGAGATACATTGGCGGATCTAATTAAGAAAACGTTATATTCAATTGCGGTAACCTTTCTATTTATTTTTTTGTTTTTTCTGGTTCTTGATCTAATGGCAAAGTGAGCGCGGATATGGCCCAGAATAAGTGCTTACTGATGATAATGTCCAGAAACCTGTTTTAGATTACTGTTACTCCAAAAATCGATGGTTACAACACCTTCCTTGATTACTCATGAGAGCTTTGTATGTCTATATACACACTTATTCTTTCGGCTTGTTTAGTTGTATTTGCGGGGGTCAGTGTAGGTTTACAACAGGTGTTAAATGCAAACCTTCGAGAGCATATTGGCTCTCCCTGGTGGGCGGGGTTTGTTAGTTATCTCGTTGGTTTGGCTGTCATGTTTGCGATCGCAATTTCGACCTCTCCAATCTCTCGACTTACAGAGTCATTTAAAGGCGATGTCTCCTGGCTGACCTGGAGCGGGGGTGTATTTGGTGCGGTATTTATTGCTGTTTGTATCTTGATGATCCCGAAGCTTGGTGCTGCAACCACATTAGCGCTGATTGTCGTTGGACAAATGATCGGCTCTTTAATTTTCGACCATTTCGGCCTCTTTGGTCTGACGGCTCAGCCAGCCACTGCGATGCGACTGGCGGGCGCTGCCTGCCTTGTCTTGGGCGTAGTACTAATACGGGCCTAGAATAGTTACTTGTCCCGTTATCGGAGTAAGGTATGTCGGTTGATCATGAGACCTTTCAGCTGCTGAAACAGAGCATTCAACGTTTTGTTCGTGAGCGGCTTGTTCCCGCCGAGGATCAGGTGGAGGAGCAGGATGAAGTCCCCTCCGACATCATCGCAGAGTTGCGTGAGCTAGGGCTTTTTGGGATCTCGATCCCGGAGGAATATGGCGGCATCGGACTCACAATGGCCCAGGAGTGTGAGATTGCCTATGAGCTTGGCCAGACCGCCTTAGCGTTTCGCTCGGTGGTGGGTACCAATATTGGTATTGGCTCGCAGGGCATCCTCATGGACGGAACCCCAGAGCAAAAGACGGACTATCTGCCAAGGATCGCAGCGGGTGAGCTGGTGGTCTCTTTCGCGCTCACTGAGCCTGACGCCGGTTCGGACGCCGCCTCTTTGACCACGCGCGCAGTGGCTGATGGTAATGACTATCTCATCACGGGCACCAAGCGCTACATTACCAATGCGCCCCGTGCAGGGGCTTTCACCTTGATGGCACGCACAGGTGGTCCGGGCGCATCTGGAATTACCGCTTTTATCGTTCCTGCCGATGCGTCAGGAATTAGTCTTGGCAAGCCTGATAAGAAGATGGGTCAAAGGGGAACAAAAACCTGTGATGTCACTCTTGATCATGTTCGCGTCCCAGCCAGTCAGATTATCGGCGGCGTTGCTGGCCGGGGCTTTAAAACTGCGATGAAGGTGCTCGATCGTGGACGTCTGCATATCTCTGCAATCGCGTGTGGAATGGCCCACCGAATCCTGCAAGAGAGTGTTGCCTACGCTCGGGACCGAAAACAGTTCGGTCAGCGAATAGGGGACTTCCAACTCATACAGGCCATGCTCGCGGATTCCCAGGCCGAGCTGCTGGCGGGCTGGTCGATGGTCAAAGAGGTTGCGCTGCGCTACGACGCAAAAGCATTCGGGGTTGCTGATGCGAACGTTAGTATGCAGGCATCATGCGCCAAGATGTTTACTACAGAGATGGTCGGGCGTGTTGCAGATCGAGGCGTACAGATCCATGGCGGTGCGGGTTATATCAACGAATACAAGGTCGAACGGTTTTATCGCGATGTGCGACTGCTTCGGCTCTACGAAGGAACCACTCAGATTCAGCAGATGGTCATAGGCAGGCATTTGATAGACTTTCAAGGATGATCCGCGTTCTTGCCCTTATTCTGTGCCTGCTCCTACCCCCGCAGGTTATGGCGGGTCTATCTGCGTCGCATCACTGCATGGAATATCAGGAGTCGATATCAAGCGGATCCGGACACGCCACGGCAGACGCTCATGCAGACCAGGTGGGCCATGATTGTCTCGGTCATAACTGCCCAGACTTAGCTACGGACCAATCGATCTCTGGCGGATTTTGCCAAGATTGCGTTAGCTGCATTGGCTGCTCAGTCGCAGTTAATTCTTTACAGTTTGAGATGGTATGGGCGCCACAGATTGCTCCTGAACCGCTTCGATCCGCACTGCTGAGCGGGGTATTTCCACGCGTCGAGACCCGACCTCCAATTAAGACCTGAGTTTTTCCAAACACCATCCCGGCAGAATTGCTGGAGCGTTGTTTTGTTGAAAGGACAGGTATGCAAACTCATTCACGGGGGCATGATGCCCAGCACGTGCAGGGCGCAAGCGCTCACCATCACGATGAATCCGGCGGACCATCACACGATTTAAATAGTGGACTGACAAGCGGTGCTGCACCCCAACGGCCTCTGCCTCGGGGCGCCGCTGGCTGGGCGGAGCGTCATCAGACTGTTCAACAGGGCGGTGGGTGGCGTCAACTACTGAAAGAGCCGCTTGATAAAAAATCTTGGGATCACCAGTTTGCCCGGGAAGTCTCAGGCGAGACCTTACTATCAAGAAGTCTTGAATTAGTCCAAGGCGCTATCCCCGAGCTTTTTGCCATAGGGCGCGAAAGTAACCTATGGCTACTCGAGCCCAATCGCCGCAGAATGCTCGTAAACCTTGCTCAGCAGCAGCATCATGTTTTTGAAATCCTTGCCAAAGCCTGGGCTGCTCAGCATGTCTGGCTGATGAAGCTCCAGATCGCTGACCTGCGTGATATCCAGGCTGAATTGGCTACCCGAATGACTGCAGCTGGCAACTGGCCAAAAAAGGAGCTATTGGAGTGGCTGGCGAAGAAACACAAGGCCCAGGATGCCCTCGATGCAGCTCGAATGGAGGGTGAACGGTATTTTGCCGATCTTCGTTTTTCCCTACAGCAAGCGCAACACGCCCTCGAGTTTACTGAGGCCAAACTAAAACGGCCTGTGGTCTGGAGACTTACCGCCGCGGAAAATAATGTGCAGGCCTTAGAACAGCGGGCACGGCGCGCGGCGCGAGAAGCGCCAGGCGTTCCGGGTAGTCCGCTGGATCTGTGGCGTGGCTATCAGAACACACTTCTTGCGCATGATCAGTCGGAGGCGGCGGGGAGATCCTTTGATCGCGCAAAGGAGTATGCTGAATTGACCAAAAAGCTGCTTTCCGGGGCATTACTCGAGTACAACGGAATGTTGATCAGCACCTTTTCACTACTCGACTATCAAATCGAGAAACTTCATTCTGAAATTGAAGTTGTGTCTACTTCTTCACTATTACTGCAGCGGCAGAGCGCACTGAAGCGGACGTTGCTGCAAACACTGGTGCTTGAAGCTGATTTCGGGGTGCGATCATGAATCGGCGCCGACAGTTTATGAGCTTGACAGCGGCTCTTGGGGTCGGAGGCCTAGTGGTTGGGCGATCTAGCCTGGCGGGGCTCCCTGAACTCGTTTCGCAATCATCTGCGTCCACGCAGGGGCCTTTACGCGGGGATCATGAGGCTGTCTACCAGCCAGTGATAACGTTAAACGGCTGGACACTTCCCTATCGATATCGAAACGGTGCTAAGGAGTTTCATCTGGTTGCCGAACCCGTTATTCGGGAGATGACCCCGGGGTTTGTGGCCCATCTGTGGGGATATAACGGTCAGTCCCCCGGGCCTACGATCGAAGTAGTTGAGGGCGATCGTGTGCGCTTGTATGTCACTAATCGACTTCCTGAGCACACGTCTATTCATTGGCATGGTCAGCGACTACCGAATGGAATGGATGGTGTCACGGGATTAAATCAGCCGGGAATCCCGCCGGGACAAACGTTTCTTTATGAGTTTATCGCGCGTCGGCCTGGCACATTCATGTATCACCCCCACGCAGACGAGATGACACAGATGGCAATGGGCATGATGGGGTTTTGGGTGACACATCCCAAAAAAGGAAACCGGACAATCGAAAAAGTTGATCGAGACTTTGTTTTTCTGCTGAGCAGTTACGACATTGAGCCTGGCAGTGCAACGCCGAAGATCATGACAATGCTTGACTTTAATCTCTGGACTTGGAATAGCCGCATCTTCCCGGGGATTGATTCGCTGAATGTTCGGCTCAATGATCGTGTTCGCGTGCGAATTGGTAATTTAACAATGACTAATCATCCGATTCATCTTCATGGCCATGAGTTTGAGGTAACGGGCACAGATGGGGGGCCAACACCACGCGCCAGTCGTTGGCCGGAGGTCACTACGGATATTGCTGTTGGGCAAATGCGCCAAATTGAGTTTATCGCCTCTGAGGAGGGTGACTGGGCGTTTCACTGTCATAAATCTCATCACACGATGAATGCAATGGGTCATGATATCCCTACCCTCATTGGTATCGATCATCGTGGTTTAGTCGGGCGTATTCGAGGACATATTCCTGACTATATGCCGATGGGAGAGCGGGGTATGGCCGACATGGCGGAGATGGAGATGGAGCTTCCCGATAATACGGCCCCCATGATGACGGGTCAGGGGCCTTTTGGCTCGGTAGAGATGGGTGGCATGTTCTCCACACTAAAGGTCCGTAAAACGCAGCGGCCAGGGGACTATAGTGACCCAGGCTGGTATCAGCATCCGATGGGCACTGTTGCTGGCCCTGTCGCCCAAGCCGAGGCCCCGCCTGCTGTCGTCGCACCAGGGGGGCGCTCGAAAGAGATGCCGTCTGTACCCCAGCCGGCTGTGGAGGTCCGTATCCAAAAACCAGGTAATCACAAGCACTAGGAGCGTTCCTATGACCAATAACCTAATGTTTACCAAATCTAAGTTGTCTAAGAAAAGGCGTTTCAGCATCGCGGCACTGTCGCTGTTGGCGATTGCACCATTTGCTGCATTGCGGGCTCATGGGCCACAGGCAGGTCATCACGGCCATGGCACAAAGATGCTGCCAGCCGAGCAGATGCCCTGGGGAATCGCGGGCTCTGCGCGGGCGGCAAGCCGTACGATTGTGATTGATATGGGTGACGACATGAAGTTTTCTCCAGATCGACTTCATATTAAATTAAACGAAACAGTTCGTTTTCAAGTCCGAAACCGCGGAAAGGTAATGCATGAGATGGTAATCGGCGATACCAAGACCCTCAGGGAGCATGCAGCGCTAATGAAAAAGCATCCGAATATGGAACACGATGAACCCTATATGGCCCACGTATCGCCAGGAAAGAGGGTCGATTTAACCTGGACTTTTAATCGGGCTGGTAAATTTCAGTTCGCATGTCTGGTGCCGGGCCATTTTGAGGCTGGCATGATTGGTGAGATTGAGGTGGTGGCATGAGTTCCATCTCGCGTCCGGCATGGGCAGCCGTTTTGACAGCATTAGCATTGTTATCGGGCGGTGCGCAGGCAGCAGAGGAATGGGTTTCCGGCATTGTGAGACGAATTGATCTGGATCAGCAGAAGATCACCGTACAGCATGATGAGATCAGAGCCCTGCAGATGCCTCCCATGCGAATGGTGTTTCGGGTCCGATCGCCGGAGATTCTTCAGGGACTGTCTGTGGGCGATAAGATCGAGTTTGTGGCAATAGAGCAGGCTGGCGCGTACTTGATTCTTAAGACAAGAAAAAACCAATGAAGAAACTATTCGGGTCTATAGTGGTTCCACAAGATCAGGGTCTAAGCGGATGAGCCACTCGTTGAGTTCGTCTGCAAGTCGTTGGCTCTCCGCGATCGCTATTTTCCAGTTCCGGATACGTGAGTTGAGATCATTGCTGTAGGTGAGAAAGTCAGTGCGATCGGGCAGCTTTTGATTGGGTAGGCGCTCAACCCAAAGCGGATCAGGCGCTAACACAACCGTGTTATCCAAAAATGTGGTTGGCCGGTGGCGGAATCTGAGCTGCTTATCCAACCATCCGGGAATGACAGCCCTCTGAAAGTGAGGGTATAAGACGAGCCCTTTGTAACTGAGATGCAGGTGGTAGTCTGTAATGCCGCCATCCCAGTAGGCCCCGGCAGGTGCTCCCGATATAGCGGGGACCGCATGTAACGCAAAAGGAATGCTGCAGCTTGCCTGAATAGCCTGGAGAAAATTGTGCTCGGTAAGGGGCAGCATCAGACTGGGAAAGTCCTCGGTCGTAAAAGGACCCTTGTTGAGCCCGGTTACCCCCGGCGATGAAAAGACGGTGCGCTCAAGCCACAGGCCTAACCAGCGCCGACTACAGGCATTGCTCAAATAGGCGATCGCATATCCCAGGGGTGTTAAAACGGAGTGCTCATGATGCAATATGTGCTTACCCCGTGAGCATAGAACATGTAATCGATAGCGGGAATGGTGCAGAACCTCAGCTATTCGGTCTGCATAAAATGATTGGAGATTTTCCCTAAAGCTATCGCTGACCTGTCGGGCGGTAGGACGTTTTCGGCCGGGTTCGAGTGCGTAATCCTGATGAACGTAGTCCCGTTCGAGTCGTATAAACCCATCGAGTGGCGAGGAGAGACACGCAGTTGCCATTCTCCAGGCGCCGATCGACGCCCCAACCAGGTGAATTGGCTGATTGCTCCTGGGTAACCAGTCTCCGAAGAGAAAACGATCAATGGGTCCCAGAATCAGGCCTTTCGGACCTCCGGCGGCCCCAGGAATGACATTGATATGGTCTGGTAAAAGACCATTTGCTCGAATGTGCGCCCGGGCTTTTGGCCCGGCGTAGATACGAAGTGCCCTTCGTGTGGATTGAGTCATTCTTTCAGGGTCTGAGAGCAGTCGGTACTTGAGGCACTATTTTATGGGTGCGACTACAGTCATTTCGATTTTGATGAATTAAAATTTGATCGGAAACTGCTTGAAAGGATCTGGCATGAAAGTAACAGGGAAGTGTTTTTGCGGTGCAATCTCCTTTAAGGCGACCGTGGACCCAACGCGGGTAATCGCATGCCACTGCGCAGATTGCCAGATATTTTCGGGGGCACCATTTCGGGCTGTCTTGCCGACTCCGGTTGCGAATGTTGAAGTAACTGGTAACGCCAGACACTATGTCAAGGTTGCTGAGAGCGGTAATCGGCGGATACAGGCATTTTGTGAAGTTTGTGGCAGCCACCTGTGGGCCACCGAGGGCGAGGGAGAGCCTAAAACCATGAATCTCCGACTCGGATGTATCGAAGAGCGCCACCAGCTGGCCCCCACTTTGCAGGTCTGGGGCCACTCTGCTATGCCTTGGCTTGAACAGCTTTCCTCAGTTCCTATGCATACGAAAGGGCCATCAAGTCCAGTCAAAATAGATTCATCGAGCCACTAATCGGACGGAAGTCAGAGCTAGCCATTTCGACTGACTTGCAGCGCGCTAGAGTTACGCCACGAAGAACGTTACATAACGCCTTTATCGCCGGCTAACGTCACCAGGTTTCCCAGGAGCATGTCTCAAGGGGATTCCCTAGGGATCCACAATGACGACGGCTATAAAATAAGGACTGGGAGGCTTTGCCTGTCCAAAAAATTTCAACAAGATCCCCACGCAGGGAAAAGGAGACTAAAAATGGAGAAAAAGATTCCCAGTGCGGTCAGCACTGAGCGGCGGGCGGTAATCGGTGCGGCGGCGGCAGGAGCCTCCGCACTGGCCTTTCCTTCGATTCTCAAAGCCCAGTCGAATACTTACAAGATTGGCCATTTGACACCCCGAACCGGGTTTCTCGGGCCCATGGGTGAATATGCCGTAATGGGTGTGCAGCTTGGTGTCGACGAGGTCAACGCAGCCGGTGGTGTCGCGGGCCGCAAGCTTGAGCTTCTTATGGAAGATAGCGTGAACCCGCAGACGGCATCCTCGAAGGCGCAACGAATGGTAGAGCGCGATAAGGTGGATATTCTGATTGGTGAAATCAGTTCTGCATCCGGCCTAGCAATCTCACAGGTGGCTGCCCGGGGCCAAAAGATTTTTATGCAGACCGGTTGTAATTCCGATGAGCTACGCGGTAAGAGCTGCAGCCGTTATATGTTTCACTTAGAGGCTAACAACAGTATGTATGTACGTACGGTAGGCCGCGCGCTTTTAAGGGACAACATGGTGAAGGGCAAGCGGTGGATGGCCTTTACGGCAGACTACGCTTTCGGACATGACTTATTCGAAAAGACCAAGCGTTTTATGGATGAGAATGGCGCGATATTTGTGTCGAACGATATGATTCCGACCGATGCGACTGAGTTTAGTCCGATGATTCTGAAGATCCGCCAGCAAAAACCTGATCTTGTTATGAGTAATCTGGCCGGTAATCAGACCACCAACTTCATGAAGCAGTATCGTGAGTTCAACCTTCCAATTCCTCTTGCTGGTGCGGACCTCAATGCGGCAAGTATCTGGGGCGCAGGCGAGGGTAGCTTCAGTGGAGTCTGGCCGATTATCTGGACGCACCAGGTGCAGGCACCGTCTGCAAAGGCGTTTACAGCGGCATTCACCAAGCGCTGGGGCCGCCCGCCGGATAACCAGGCGATTGCGGATTATTTGGCAGTCAAGATCCTTGCTCGGGCGATTAACGAGACAAAAAGTACCGATACTCAAACGCTTATTAAGTTTCTTGAAAGCGGCGTCCGGTTCGATGTACTTCGGGGTCGCGAGGGTTATTTCCGTCCTTGGGACCACCAGTTACTGTTTGAGATGTACACCGTCTCTCCAGTAACCGGAAAGGCGCCCAACAAATGGGATCTCATGACCACCAGTGCGCCGGTACCTGGCCCGAATGAAAGCCTCGAGGTTCTGGCCCCTTCCCAGAAGGAAAACGCCTGTACATTCGCATAACACGGGCGGGGCGGGATCTTAGATACCCGCCCCGTAGTGATTCGAGGGCGTTAGTTTGATTCCGTTCCCATGTCAGTAGTTTTCCTTTTTGAGCAGGTCCTCAACGGACTGCTCCTGGGGATTTATTACCTGCTGATTGCCTTGGGGCTATCGATTATTTTCAGCTTGGGCGGGATTGTTAATCTCGCCCACGGTGCCCTTTTTGCAGTGGGTGCCTACCTCATGGTTCAGATCACCCCCTTGGTGGGCTATGGACCGGCATTTCTTATTTCCCCGGTTGTTGTTGCGATACTCGGGATGATTCTGGAGCGATTATTTTTTCGCCGGTTCTATAAGTCAGACCCCGTACTGAGTCTTTTGTTTACTTTCGGACTGGCGATGATCCTGGAGCAGGCGCTACGTATGGCGTTTGGCGCCTCGCCGTTGCAATTTAATATTCCTCAGTTCCTCCGTGGCCAGGCGATGTTGGGAGACTTTATGTATCCCTACTATCGAATTGGCATGCTGGGAGTGGCCCTTTTAGTATTGGTTGGGCTCTGGGCACTGCTGCACAGAACGGCCTTTGGAAAAGTGGTCAGAGCAGGCATTCAGGATCCAGAGATGGTGCGCGCGCTGGGTATTTCACTGGCACCGGTACTGACCGCGGTCTGCGGGATCGGCATCGGCATGGCGGGATTGGCCGGAGTATTACTAGCGCCGATTACTGGTGTCCATCCGGCAATGGGGCACGAGATCATGACTGCAGCCTTTGTGGTCGTTGTGATTGGTGGTCTTGGAAGTTTTTGGGGTGTAATTATTGCTGCTTTGCTTGTAGGCGTAATTCGAGGACTGACATCATTTTTCATTCCGCCTGCCTCTGAAGCCTCGCTCTATCTTCTTATGCTGATTGTGTTGTTGTTGCGCCCGAGAGGGCTCATGGGGGAGCGTATGGAGCGTCTCGAGTGATGCGTCATCTCTCTTCGCAAGAACTGAAGATTTTACTTATGGTCAGCGTTGGACTGGTCGTGCTGCCGTTTGTATTGCGGGCTGGGGGACTCACCATGACCTCAGCGGTAGACTGCGTGCTGTTTGCGATGGCGGGACTTGGACTTAATCTCCTGCTCGGATATAACGGACTGGTTTCGTTTGGTCATGCTGCTTGGTTTGGTCTTGGCGGATACGCCTTGGCTATTCTGCAACTTCGGTTTTTTCCACAGTCGTCTCTGATTCCTCTAGGGCTTGCCTTTGTCGTGGTTCTTCTGTCGGCAGCGCTCATTGGTGCTCTTATTCTGCGTCGACGCGGTGTTTATTTTTCTCTGTTGACCCTTGCTTTCAGCGCTCTAATTTTTACAGTGGCATTTCGCTGGACAGCCCTGACAGGCGGTGAAAACGGGCTTGGAGGAATCGAACGCCGCACCTGGTTTGGCCTTGATCTCAATCATCCGATCACTTTCTATGTGGTGGTTGCGGTTTTGGCCATACTGATTACGATCTTCCTATTGCGTATCGTCAACTCTCCCTTTGGCCGTGTCCTGGTTGCGATTCGGGAAAATGAGCAGCGTGCACGTTTCATTGGTTTTCCTGTGCGCAAATATCAGCTGATAGCGTTTGTAATTTCAGCGAGCGTGACAGGCATCGCAGGCGCTTTGTTTGTAATGAATCACCGTATTGCATCTGCAGAGCTTGTCTCTGTGCCGTTTTCGGGGGAATTACTGGCCATGGCCCTCATCGGCGGAATGCGCAGCTTCATAGGGCCGATATTGGGTGCAATCTTCTTTCTGCTTTTTCGTGAATACCTTTCGCAATTCACAGAAAACTGGTTGTTTTATTTCGGAATAGTGTTTGTAAGCTTCATTTTGCTCTCGCCAGCGGGCCTTGCTGGAATTGGCCATCGGATTTATCGATGGTTTAGGCCTGAGGAGACGCGCGCTGCAGCCATGGCAGATCGCAAGGTCGCCGCGCAGCCACTCCCGCTTCCGGAGTTTCTGGGCAGCCGAGAACGTCAGGCTTTAGAGGTCGTTTCGGTAACGAAAAATTTTGGTGGTATCAAGGCGGTAGATAACGTCAGTCTGTTGGTCAAGCCAAAGGGGTTGCATGCCCTTATCGGTCCGAATGGCGCAGGCAAGACCTCCTTATTTAATCTTATTTCGGGCCAGTTTCCTGCCGACTCTGGAGCAATTCGACTCGGTGATGCCTCTGTGGTGATGGCCAATCCGACCCTTGCCTGCGCGCGCGGGCTATGCAGATCTTTTCAAATTACTAATTTATTTAAAAGCCTCTCGGTGCGCGAGAACCTATGGCTGTCGGTGATGGCTCGGGATCCTCATCGGTTTTCCTTGTTGCGACATGCCGAGCAGCTTGAGCAGACCAGGATCGAGACAGAGGCGCTTATCAGGTTTCTTGGGGTTTCGGGCATGGAATCGGCTGTGGCCGAAGATTTGTCGTACGGAGGTCAGAGGCTTGTTGATATGGGTTTGGCGCTTGGCGGTGCACCGTCTGTGCTTTTGCTTGATGAGCCCCTCGCCGGTCTATCCGCTGCGGAGCGGCAACGTGTCGGCCAGTTGATCCGGCAGCTCGCGGATCATCTGGGTGTGCTTCTTGTCGAGCATGACGTTGATCGGGTATTTGAGCTATCTGACAAGATCACTGTCATGAGTCAAGGTGCTGTGTTACTCGAGGGAGACGCACAGACAGTTCGCGAGAATTCACAGGTTCGGGAAATCTACATAGGCTCGGGTACAGATGCCCTGGCCAAAAAGGTCCCCGTGTCGATGCCAAGCGATAGGACGCTGCTTCGAGTGTCGAATCTAGAGGCTTACTACGGCAAGAGCCATATTTTATCGGAGATTACGTTTTCCGCCCGAGACGGAGAGATCATTGCTGTGCTCGGCCGTAATGGAGCGGGGAAATCAACCCTATTGAAATCGCTGATCGGTCTGGCACGCATTGGATCGGGAAGTATTGAGATTGATGGATTTATAACCTCTGCGCCCATGCCAGAAGTGATGGCCAGACGGGGTATCGCATTTGTTCCTCAGGGTCGGCGTCTCTTTTCGGGGCTCACGGTGAAAGACAATCTGATGCTCGGTCGACTGCGGCGGCAGAATCCCGGGGGTACCGGCTGGAGTGATGACAGAATTTTCTCAATATTCCCTCGATTGAAAGAACGTTATCTTGTCAATGCAGATGTACTCTCCGGAGGCGAACAGCAAATGGTCGCAATTGCGCGTGCCCTTGCTGGTGACGTAAAAGTATTGCTTCTTGATGAGCCCTTCGAGGGGCTGTCGCCCGCCATGACCGAGGAAGTATTTAATGCGGTATTAAGACTTAAGGGTGAAGTCACTACACTTATCGTAGACCACAATCTTGACCTAGCACTTGCGATTGCAGATTCGACTGTAGTCTTAGATCGCGGCAGAATTTCGCACATTGGCCCAGCGCTTCCGCTTCTTCAGGATCTTACGCTGCGTCGGGAAAAACTCTGGGTTTAAATAAGGGGTATCTGATGTTTAAAGATCCGTCATTGATAGGCAAACGGGTGTTAGTTACGGCCGGCGCAAGCGGAATAGGACTAAAGATCGCTCAAGGGTTCATCGAAGCCGGGGCGCAGGTGCTGGCTTGCGATGTAAACCTTTCTGCAATTGAGCAGGCGAAGACACAGTTTCCATCTATGAAGGTAACGCAGGCTGATGTGTCTCTAGAAGCTGAGGTTGAGGCAATGTTTACGGTAGTGGATCAAGAGTTAGGGGGGCTGGATATTCTTATCAATAACGCGGGTATTGCCGGCCCCACCGCGGCTATTGAGGCTGTTGCGCTTGTCGATTTAAACCAGACGTTGCAGATCAATGTGGTTGGCCAGTTCCTGTGCACAAAACATGCTGTTTCCCGGCTTCGGCGTGGTCGAAGTCCGGCGATTGTTAATCTCTCATCGGCTGCTGGCCATCTCGGTATGCCCAGAAGATCGGTATATTCCGCCTCTAAATGGGCAGTGATCGGGCTGACCAAATCGCTTGCAATTGAGCTTGGCGCCGATGGCATCCGCGTGAATGCGGTGCTGCCGGGCGCTGTCGATGGCCCAAGGATTCGAGCCGTGATTGCCGCAAAGGCCGCCTCTCTGGGAAAGGCCGTCGAAGAGGTCACCGCTGACTACGAGCAGCAATCCTCTTTGGGCCGAATGGTCACGGCCGAAGAGGTCGCCAATACGGTTCTCTTTAGCTGCAGTGATCTTGCCGCATCGACGCATGGTCAGTCCTTAGCTGTTGATGGCCATACCCAGGCATTAAGCTAGGAAGAACACGATGAACTTAACCGTAGCAATTGTGGGCTCAGGATTGATTGGGCAGGGCTGGGCTCTGGTGTTTGGGCGCGCTGGATGCAATGTTCAGATGTGGGATGGCAACCCTCAGGCCTTGCCCGACGCCATGACCGCGATGCGATCGTTAGCGGTTGAATTAAAGCGCTATGCGCTAATCGATGATATGGATGCCTTGTTCTCAAGGCTAAAGCCTTGCGGATCACTGCGTGAGGCCCTTAAAGGGGCGGATTATGTTCAGGAAAACCTTCCGGAAACACTCGCAATAAAACAACAGATTTTTCAGGAGATGGATGGATTGGCATCTCCGGAGGTGGTGCTTGCGAGTTCGACGAGTAGTATTCCCACGTCAGCTTTCACTGAGCAGCTTGCCGGTCGAGCACGGTGCCTCGTTGCCCATCCAGTGAATCCGCCGTATCTGATTCCCGCTGTAGAGATTAGTGGCGCATCCTGGACAGCCGGAACTTCGGTAGAGCGAACCGCTTCGATAATGCGATCAATTGGACAAAAGCCCGTTATCGTGAAAAAAGAAATCGAAGGATTTATTCTCAACAGATTACAAGGCGCAGTTTTGCGTGAGGCATTTCGGCTGGTCGAGCAGGGATATGTCGATCCAGATGATTTGGATACCACCATTCGGGATGGACTTGGACTGCGCTGGTCATTTATGGGGCCTTTTGAAACAATTGATCTCAACGCACCTGAGGGTCTTGCGGATTATTGCGCGCGGTACGGTGAACTTTATCGGCGAATAGCGCAGGCGCAGACCTCTACTGATCCGTGGAGCGCTGACTTAGTCAATCATTTGCATCAGGATCGCCGAGAGAGGGTCCCTCTCGAGGACGTGTCAAAGCGTAGGATATGGCGCGACCGTCGGCTGATGGCACTTGCTGTGCACAAAAAGCAGATGGAGTCTCTCTAAAAACCGTACAACCGCTCGGGATTGTCGACCAGAATCTGTTGCCTAGTCTCTTGGTGAGGAACCCATTGTCGGAGGAGATTCATAAGATCGGCATCATTTGGCATTGCATGTTTTACCATCACGTGCGGCCAGTCTGAACCCCAGAGCAATTGGGCGGGATTTGCGGCCATCACTGCGTTCACAAATGGCATGACGTCATCGTAGGGCAGAGTTGTCTGATTGGAGATTCGATAGGGTCCCGTCATTTTGACCCAGGATTTTCCGCGCTGAAGTAATTCAAGCAGTCCCACGAATCCTTCATTTTTAATACCGTGCTTGCAGTGTACATAGCCAAAGTGCCCGAATACCACCGGTACGCTAAGTTGCGCGATTCTCCGGGCCAGATCAGGATAGTTTTGGACATGGGCAAGCAATTCCAGATGCCAGCCAAGCGGTGCGATTCGATCTGATAATCGTTGTAAGAGGTCCATCGGCAGCTCGGCCCTTTTCTCAACTACATCGACCACGTTTACGCGAATTCCACGAACACCAAGATCATGCATCCGTTTTAATTCTGACGCTGATGTCTCTGGATTGATCACCACAACAGCCCGAAGCGGAATCGCCGATTTCTCAAGGACCTCAATTAAGGCGCGATTATCTATTCCGTAGACGCTTGGCTGAACAAGAACGGCCCGATCGATTCCGAGTGTTCGGAGTTGTGCGAGGTAATCCTGCTCCGTGCAGTCGGGCGGGGTATATACCCGCTGCAGGGTGAAGGGAAACCGGACGGCTGGACCCAGGATGTGGGCATGGCAGTCGGTGCTGCCCGCCGGAAGCGTCCAGTCCGGCGGCCGGAGCGTTCGATCGGGCCCTTGGCAGGGGGGCGCCTCGCTCTGGCCGGGCTGACTGGCCAACAATTTTCGGGTGATCCGTATCGCCAGGCTTTATTGAGGCTGACTACTGCGGCTCAATCTGTGCAGTCTTGGCAATACGGGTGTATTTCACCACCTCTTCGCGAACAAAGCGTGCGAATTCTGGCTGGGCCATTGGACGGATGCTAATTCCGAGTCGCTCATATTGCGACTTTATATCGGGCAGTTGGAGCACTCGATTAATATCCGCGTTAATTTTTTGCACGATCGCTTCTGGCGTGCCGGCTGGCGCCCAGACTCCAAACCATAAGCCAATCTCGAAATTAGGGTACCCCTGGTCGGCAATTGTTGGTACATCAGGGAGCTGGGTCGAGCGTGAACGTGAACTAACGCCCAGTGCCTTAACACGTCCGGCACGGATTTGTGTCAGCACAGTTGACTCGGGTGCCATGTAAAACGCCGTGTCTCCCATGATCGTGCCTTGGATCGCCTCGGGGGATCCTTTATAGGGCACGTGCACCATCTGTATTCCTGCGGTCTGATTGAAAAATTCAGCTGCAAGATGGGTTGAGCTGCCTACCCCTGCGGATGCAAACGGCAACCCTCCTGTTCGGCTCTTTGCAACGCCAATGAGATCTTTGAGCGAACTGTAAGGGCCGGGTAGGCCGGTCACCAGTACATAGGGTGTAAATCCAATGTTATTGATATCAACCATTCCCTTGACGGGATCATAGGGAAGCTTTTTATAGATTGCAGGATTTGCCGCATATGAGGCGGACTGAATCAGCAGGGTGTAACCATCTGGCGCGGATTGGACTACGGCTCCTGTGCCAATCAGGCCGCCTGCTCCCGGACGGTTTTCGATCACGACAGGCTGCTTCCAGAGCTCGGACAATGCTTTCGTCACAATACGTCCGGCCTGGTCTGCGCCCGATCCGGGGGTCAGCGGTACGATAACTTTTACAGGCCGGCTAGGGTAAGCGTCCGACTGAGCATAAGCGGTGCTGCTGAGTGCGCAGATTGCTATAAGCAATGTTGAGAAAAATCTCATGATGTCTCCTGGGTGATGCAATTAGAATATCGGTCAGTGACCGCAGCTCAATAGATTATTGATCAACATTCTAGACCTGAGATACCCCATGAATCAAAAAATTAAAGTTGGTGAACTGGATGTGACCTATCGGTTCGATGGCCCGGCAGATCGGCCAGTCCTATTGATGAGTAATAGCCTGATGTCTAACCTGACGATGTGGGATCCCACTGTCCCAGCGCTTGCAGACCGATTTCGAATTCTTCGCTATGACACACGCGGCCACGGACAGACGACGGTGACTCCAGGCCCGTATTCGATTGGAATGCTTGCCGACGACGCCGTGGGTCTTCTGGATGCCCTCGGCATTCGCCAGGCGCACATCATGGGCCTGTCAATGGGTGGAATGATTGCCCAGCAGATCGGTGCCCGTTACCCAGACCGGGCGCTTTCCCTTCTGCTTTGCGATACAGCCAGTGAAATGCCGCCACGCACCATGTGGGAGGAACGTCTTGCGATCGCCCGGTCTCAGGGAATCTCCGGATTGGTCGATGGCACGATTAAACGCTGGTTTACAGCTCCTTTCATCGAACGCGCCCCGCAGGAAATTGCAAAAGTGCGGGAGATGATTCTCGGCACGCCCGTGGAGGGTTACATGAATTGTGCGGGTGCCGTACGGGATATGGCACAGACAACGATGCTCTTGAAGATTAAGGCGCCGACACTCGTCATTACCGGTCGTCAAGATCCTGCCTGTACAGTCGAACAATCTACGGTCTTACACCGGATGATCGATACCTCGCGGATGATCGTAATTGAAGATGCGGCGCATCTGTCAAATATTGAGCAGCCGTCAGTTTTTAATCGCGAGATCCGTAACTTCTTAGATACGATCAGCGACTAGTCGACTCAGACGCTCGCCAAAGGTGCCCAGTTTTCACAAAGATGGTGCACCCCACTTTGCTATATGGTTGATGCAGGCTCATGTGTGGACTGCGAATCCATGTGCCTTCTGGGTAGCTGCCATGTTCATCTTCAAAAATACCCTGCACCACGAATATCTCCTCGCCACCATAGTGCCGATGAGCGCTGAAGTAAGTCTGAGGAGCCCAGCGGACCAAGGTTGAGCCGCTACCCTGCCGCATGAGCGGCATCACCTGAAGGCCGCTCACAAGGCCCTGGAGCCAGGGTGCAGTTGCTGTATGTACCACTTCTCGTTCGATCTGCTCGGCCCCCAGATGGCGGAGTTTGACAAAAAGTGTGCAGCCAGTGGCGCTATAGGGCGCATGAGCAGATCCAGGCGGATTCATGATGTAACTGCCCGCGGGATAATCACCCGTCTCATCACTCAAGACACCGTCAAGTACGAGAATCTCTTCACCGTGGTCATGGCCATGCCTGGAGAATTGAGCGCCTGGTCCATATTTGACAATGGATGTAGCTCTGGCGACTTCATCGCCCTGTCGTTCAAGGAGTCGCCGCATTACGCCGGGTTCCGGGCTTGACGTCCACGATAACTCATGGTGATTGACTACGACTCGCTCGTTAAAATCAGCATGGAGATTCATGGCTAATACGCTGTTACTTGTCTTTCGCTGATCTTCGTTTTGCGAGCACGACCGCGCTGTTGATCCCCGTGATCACCATGACCGGCCATAAAAGAGCGCACATGAATAGCCAAAAAATCCAGTGTCCAGTTGACTTGCTGGTTTTTAGATCCTCGCTCTTACAGGGCCCTTCGCTGAAGAGATGACGGTTCGAAAACGATGCCAGACCGAAGCAGAGGCCAAATACGAGAAACATAACGATGTATAGGTTCATAGCGGGTCTTTCTGTGATGACAATGCGCTCTTAGCAACTCGGTGACCGCCTGAGGGTTGACTGTTTCGAAACGAGTGTTAGAAATAGTTTACACAGCCTAATGTCAACTTAATAGAATTTCTCTTGGCTCGATGTTGTAATCGGCTTGGCCTTGGCTAGAAAAGGGGTGTCCCTTATTGAGGAATGGCCAACGATTTGATATCAAGCGGGTATGCGATTTTTCCGGATCATCTCCTCATGCCTGTTGGGAGTGGCTGCATTGACTCCGGTGGCCGTTATGGCCGCTACCGAATCTAAGGATTTAGTTCGGTCTGCTCCAGCCTCGACCGGGTTTTCGGTGCGGGTATTGGTTGAAAATCTTCAGCACCCATGGGGCATCGCCTGGCTACCTTCCGGTGAAATGCTGATCACCGAGCGGGAGGGCTTTGTTCGACGTATCTCCCAGGATTTTCGCCAGATTTCAAAACCAATCACAGGGCTACCTAATCTGCTAGCGGTGAGTGGGCAGGGTGGTCTGCTTGATGTGGCGGTTCATCCAGAGTACTCCAGGAATGGATGGATCTACATCTCTTATGTTGAGCGGCAGGACGAACGCAGTTCAATGCTTGGCACTGCACTCATTCGGGCACGATTAAAAAATGACCGATTGATGGATGTGGAGCGACTGTTTAGCATGCAGCCCAAGTCTCGCGGCGGAAGGCACTTTGGCGGGAGGATTCTTCTGGATGGAAGGGGTTTTGTCTATTTAGCCCTTGGCGACCGGGGGGACGAAGACCGGGCCCAGATGCCTCGAGATCACGCTGGGGCGGTGGTTCGCTTGCATGACGATGGCCGAATTCCGCAAGACAATCCCTTTATTCAGCAAAAAGAGATTCCTTCGGAAATCTTTTCTCGCGGCCATCGAAATATTCAAGGGCTGGCATTTCATCCTGTCACGGGAGAGCTCTTCGCCCATGAGCACGGCCCACAAGGTGGAGATGAGCTAAATCGTATTCTCCCTGGAGGAAACTATGGCTGGCCGTTAACCACGTATGGTGTGAACTATATTACTGGGTCTCGAATTGGTGAAGGGACCACTAAAGCGGGTATGGAAGGGCCGCTGCATGTCTGGATACCTTCGATTGCGCCTTCTGGCTTGGCTTTTTACAGCGGTAATGCGTTTCCAAGATGGCAGGGGAGTGTGTTTCTTGGTGGGCTGAAGTCTCAAAGCCTAGTACGTCTGGAATTTAAAGAGGGGCGCGTGATCTCGGAAGAGCGACTTCTCGTAAATACGGTTGGTCGCATCAGGGATGTCCGTATGGGCCCTGATGGATTGATCTACCTTCTTACGGATGCACCGAATGGACAGCTTCTTCGGATTGAACCGAAGGGCACCCAGGCGCGTTAAAGTTCGATTCGTTTACAGCGCCATTGAGACAACTGGCGCTGCAGCAGCCCACTTGCAGTATTAAATTCAATACGCTCACCGGATTCTTTGTCTGTGTAGATACGAGACGTCATGCGTTCCTCGGTAAAGCGATAGGTAATTGATTGAAATCGCAGGCTTGTCGGAGTCATTACGAACTCATCGGCCATCGCGTTTTCCGAGATACCATCACAGCCAAAGAATTGCTCGCGAACGGTACATGCGCCGACAAAAGTAAGTAGACCTGCGGACGCTAACAGAAGCAAGAACTCTGGCTTTGGCTGTGTGTGTTGTTGCTTTATCATTTCATCTATGACACGACAAGTTATCAATCAATCGCGGCGAGATCTTTTAAAAGTATGTAGCGCTATCAGCCTATCTGCTATTGGCTCACCGCCCGTATTTGCCCTAAGAGATGGCGAGCCAAGCTTAACCGCCAGATTATCGGCTTTGCAGCGTGCTGCGCATCAGGTTTTGGAGCGGCCGCTTGTTTTTCAAGATCCTTTAGCGCTAAAAATTATTGGTGATCAGGGGTTTGGGGAAATAAAGACCAATCTTAATTATCACCGTGAACCAACCGTACGCTTTCTTCGGGCTGCTCTGGTGGCAAGAAGTCGCTTTACCGAGGACGAGCTTTCTGCAGCTTATGCCAGAGGTATTCGGCAATACATTGTTTTGGGGGCTGGTCTAGATACGTTTGCCTACCGCAATCCCTATCATGATCTTAGCGTATTTGAGGTTGATGATTACGTGACACAGTTATGGAAGCGTAAAGCCCTCGAGGACTCGGGAATAGAAATTCCCGGAAGGCTTCAGTTTGTATCGGTTGATTTTGAACGGCAAGTTCTGGGAGATCGGTTGCGTGAGGCTGGATTTCAATTTGATCGTCCTGTATTTGTGTCCTGGCTTGGAGTTACGATGTACCTTACCCCGGAAGCGGTCTTGAGTACGCTGGCAATGATTGCAAATCAGTGTATCAAGGACAGTGCTGTCGTGTTTGATTACTTACTTCCAGCAGGCGAACTTAGTTATTCTGAGAATATTTCACGCACCTTGTTTAGTATGGAAATGGAGCGTATTGGAGAGCCCTGGGTCAGTCAATTCAACAGCGCTGAGCTTGGGGCTAGTCTGCGTCGAATGGGATATTCGAGCATGCAGTTCATCGGACCCGATCAGATCAATGTTCGGTATTTCTCAAATCGTAGCGACGGATTTATGGTCCGTGGATCTTCGCGTCTATTGCACGCAAAAATATAAGTGATGTGGGCCCAAAGAGTCATTGACATAACAATGCTAGAACTCTCCACCGGCCTGTTTCTTAAGCCTGCCTGATGGCGACATTGGCCTGGCCCTTAGATTACACGCCCGGATCGTATCAGGCCGATTGCGCTGCCAAGCCCAAGGAAGAGAGCTGCAACAAGTAAAAACGCTCCCGTTATCTCGGTCTGACGCTGCTGCCGAAACACAATTGTTTTCCCCATCGTTTCATAGACGCGATGCAACTCAGTCAGGCTCGCTGCCCCAAAGTAGTCTGCCGAGGTCTCTGTGGCGATAAGTTTTAAAAGATCTTCCTCGAGCCGAACACGCATTGCCATTCCCTGGGAGCGCAGGACGGCCCCCTGCACAGTGCCGATACCCACTGTATAAATTCGGACACCTTGGCGTGCAGCAAGCCGTGCCATGGTGCGGGTATCAGGCTCCATATTTCCGGCGCCATCCGAGAGCATCACAATCGCAACGCTATTTCGAATGGCAGCTGCGGTTTCTGGGGATGTCGGCTCTTTGTATTCACTATTTAGGATTGCCTGCAGGGGGATGCTTCCTGGCGGCAGCACTGCGGCAAGTGCTACAGCGATGCCGGCACCAAGTGCGGATCCGCGCTGCAAGGCAACCCCATCTAGGGCAGAGAGCAGCGCTTCACGGTCTGTCGTGGGCATTTGAGCGACTACGGCTGTTGCAGCCACCGAAACGAGGCCTACCTTCATCGAGATGGGCTGCTGCTCAATGAATCCACGTATAGCGGCCTTAGCTGCTTCAATGCGGCTTGGGGAAACATCATCGGCACGCATGCTGCCTGAAGTATCGAGCACCAGCATAACCGCATCAACGCGCTGCGGTACAAGAATCACCGCCTGCGGGCGGGCTGCCGCAAGTGTCATGGCGATAATCCCTAGCAATATCAGACTGGCTGATCCATATCCCGTCCGCTGAGGGGTTGCAAGTTGAGTAATCCATGTCGCTGAGGAGCTCGTGCCTGCTCGCTGGCGTCGCTGTTGAATGTAGAGAATTACCAAAAGCGGTAAGAAACATAAGAGCCATAGCATCTGTGGCCAGATCCAGGCTATTTCCGAGAGCTTCATCGTGCTGCTTGCGCTCCCGAGATCATTCGGCGTCTCTTTCTAAACGCAAGATACGCCATAAGCTGGCGTAGTAAAGACTGATCAGCACTCAATTGAAGGAAATCGGCACCCGAGCGCGCGCAGGTCTCTTTAATGTCGGCCTGTCGCTGCCTCATGATTTCTTCGTAACGGTTTCGAATTACTGGGTCGCCAGTATCAAGAAGGACCTGCTCGCCTGATTCTGAATCTTGGACTGTGATCATGCCAACATTGGGTAGCTGCATCTCCAGCGGATCGGTTACCTGGATACACAGCAGATCATGTCGGTGGGCCATCCGACGCAACACTTGCGCCCATCCGGGAGCAACCCAGAAATCCGAGACGAGAATTACCAGGCTGCGGCGTCGAATCACTGCAAGGGCTCGGTCGAGCATCGGAGTGAGTCTTGTGCTGCTGCCCGATGCCTCTCCTGGTCCAGAAGTAGTTGCGTCCGATAGCCGAACCTCTGAGCCAGAACGATCAGCCCGCGACCGCATCATTTCAAGTAAGCGAACGACATGGGGCTGGGTGCTTCCCGGCGGAAGCAGACGTAGCATGGAGCTGCTACGACCATCATCGAGCATGGCGGCAATTCGATCCCCATGCCGCACCATGAGTCCAGCGAGTGTTCCGACCGTCTGCTCGACCATTTGTTGTTTGCTTGGGCCTGCCGACTGAAAGGTAAGCGAGTTCGAAGTGTCAATCAGAAACCAGGCTGTGAGCTCCCGCTCTTCATGAAACGTCCGCACGTGTAGGGTTCCCGTTCTTGCGCTGACATTCCAGTCCAGATGACGGACATCATCACCTGCCTGATACTCACGAATATCGGACATTCGCATGCCTGTGCCGTGGAAAAGTGTTTCGTGATCTCCCTGAAAAATCCCGTCCAACCGCCGGATCACCGTCCATGAAAGGGTCTGCAATAAGGCCATGGGCTGGCGACTGGTGTCTGCAGTCAAAGTGCTACCAACTTCGCTTTGCGGCGAAGGCGGCAGGATGGCATTTGTCTTAGCCCGCTGTCGGAACTTGAACATGGCCATCAAATGGACGATCGGGTGCGGGAACCGCCTGTAATACGAGAGTGACGATGTCATCGGCGCTTACGCCTTCGGAGAGCGCATCGTAGGAGAGCACCATGCGGTGCCGGAGCACATCAGCGGCGATATCGGTCATGTCCTGGGGCAGTGCATAGGCGCGGCCCCGTAAAAATGCCAAGGCCCGTGCACCCTCGACGAGTCCGATCGTAGCCCGGGGGCTGGCGCCAAAGCGCAGGAGTCGGGCAACATCAGGAATACCAAATCGTGCAGGCTCACGGGTTGCGCAGACCAGTTGAACTGCGTGTTGAATGAGGCGCGCATCGACATGGCCTTGTCGGCAATCCGCTTGCAGGGCTATTAAGCGCTGCAACTCCAGTACTGGCGCTGCCCGGGCGGGAATTCCAGTAAAGCGTTGAGCGATGACAAATTCTTCTTCCTCGTTGGGGTAACCAATCAGGACTTTCATCATGAATCGGTCCATTTGTGCCTCTGGTAAGGGATAGGTACCCTCGGTCTCGATTGGATTTTGAGTAGCCATTACGAGAAAGGGATCGGGCACCAAAAACGTTTGGCCAGAGATGGTGACCTGGCGCTCCTGCATGACCTCAAGCAGGGCGCTTTGCACTTTTGCGGGTGCACGATTGATTTCATCGGCAAGCAGCAGGTTATTAAATACAGGCCCCAATACAGTACTAAATTCAGAGCTTTTCTGGTTATAGATTCGTGTGCCAGTCATGTCGGATGGCAGTAGATCGGGCGTGAACTGGACCCGACCAAAACTTCCCTGAAGTGTGCTGGCGAGTGTTTTTACCGTTAAGGTCTTGGCAAGACCTGGCACACCCTCAATCAGCAGATGGCCGCGGGCAAGTAGCGCGACGAGTACGCGTTCAAGGAACCTGTCCTGGCCTACGACCACACGCTTGACCTCATACAGTAGCCGCTCCATCAGCGCTGCGCTCTCTGAGATACGCTCTGCAGAGGACCCCGAAAGTGACGCCGTTGCGGCGCTTTCCCATGGGTCTCGAGATAGATTCATGACAATGTCCTTTTCGATAAATGCGAAAGCAAAAACTGTTGGTACGAGAAAAACTAAACGCTAAAACGGCGGGATGCCCACTGCGCTGGCAGCGCCCTCAATCGTGGCGGCAAATCCGATTCCGATAAAGGTTCCGGACTTGGTTGGATTCAGGATTGCTGTGACGATCCCAATCACTTCGCCTGACATATTGATCAATGGTCCGCCAGAGTTGCCGGAATTGACTGCAGCATCAAACTGAATCAGACCGGTTAATGCTGGCCGATCATCACGAGACCGGAATTCCCGATTCATGCCAGAGACCACGCCGGCTGAGACAGATGGACCAATTCCGAACGGAAAGCCGATTGCCACAACCTCATCGCCTGGCGATACGCGGGATGTTGAACCCAGCACAGCGGGTTCGAGATCATCTGGAATGCGCTCGGGCTTAACGAGCGCGAGATCTTGCCCGGGCATGATGGCCACGATGGCGGCTGGAGACTCGGTGCCATCGTGAAACACAACGTCAATCCGTTCCATACCATGCACGACATGAAAGTTGGTCAGGAGGGTGCCGTCTTCCATAATGACCACGCCGCTGCCAACGCCGAGTTGCTTTTCTGGACTCTTGGGCCGCTTGGGATCCCTGCCAAAACCCCTTACTCGGACCACTGCGGGCAGCACGGCTTTTGCAGCCCTTGCAGTTCGGGAGGGGAGGTCGTTATCCTGAAGGCTGCGCATGACCGCAGCGTCGATGTCTTTTTGGGTAAGGGGCTTCGGGGGGTCGCGAAGCACGGCGGTAAGTGCCAAGCCAAGTCCGAGGGCCAGTCCGCCTATTGAGATGATCCAGTGTGCGGTTTGTTTCATTGCGCGAAACGTCATCAAGCGCCCGCAAACCTCTGGGCGCGTTTAACCAGGAATATGAAGTATGCGTTTTTTATGGCCGGAAATGTTATGGGCGCTGCTTCTCATCCCAGCGCTCTTGGGGGTATACAGTTGGCTGCTGCGGCGGCGGACGCGGGTTGCGGTCATTGCGCCAGATTTATCGGCGATCCGCCTGGCGCAGGCGGGCCGGCGAAACTACCGTAGGCATATTCCGCCTGCGCTTTGTCTGGCCGCAATCGCCTGCGGCCTAGTTGGGTCGGCCGGCCCAAGCGCAAGGGTAGTGCTCCCCGCTGACTACATGACCCTGATTCTGGCCATGGATGTCTCTCGCAGCATGCTTGCCGAGGATGTACCGCCGAATCGTATTAAGGCCAGCCAAGAGGCTGTAAAAGCATTTATCGAGGGACTTCCGCAAAATGTCCGGGTTGGGCTGGTGACCTTTGCTGGAACCGCACAGCGGGCCCATGGAATCACGGATAACCGTCAGGATATTTATGAAGCGATTAACCGATTCCAGTTACAGCGGGGCACGGCTACAGGCTCAGGCTTACTGATGGCGCTCGATATGTTGCTTCCTGATGCAGGTATCAAGCTTGAGACAACCGTTTATGGCTGGGGGACAGGAGGCACGCCGATACAGCCCGATGGCCAAAGGGATCGGGCCAGTATTGCTGGTTCGGGGGCCGGTCCCTCGCGGGCAGATCAGGCGTCCGGTCCGCCAGGGTCCTACCGCAGTGGCGCAATTGTTTTGCTCTCAGATGGCAGACGAACGACAGGCTCGGATCCGATTGAGGCTGCGCGGCTCGCGGCCCGACTGGGCGTGCGAGTCCATACGGTTGCATTTGGTACAGCTGAGGGGTTTATTCCGGGTTTTGAGGGCCTGTCATTTTATGCGCGTGTGGATGAGGAGACGTTGCGGCAGATGGCACAGGTAACGCAGGGCGAGTTTTTTCGTGCATCGAACGCGGCCGATCTCCAGGGCATCTATGAGCATTTGGCAACCCGAATTCGACTGGAGCGCCAAGATACGCAAATCGGTGCGCTTTTTGCGCTGGTCGCAATTGTTTTGGCATTGCTTGCAATTGGCTTATCGCTGGTCTGGTTTAAATCAGTGCCGGTGCGAACTCAGTCGAACACTTGATTGACTCACACTTGTATTTGGTCTTTACTACTATGAGACCGATGATGGAGTTTCCCTGTGAAACAGAGCTTTGTAGTTTCAATGATCGCTTTGGCGATTCCTATTAATGCTGCCTATTCCCAGTCCACAGTACCGGGTGCGCCAGTCAAGGCATCTCCCAGTCCGGTAAGCCCAGCGCCGCCTCCAGCGGTACAGGCTGGACAGCAACCTGGCAAGCGTTAGTAAAAGGTTTATTTGTTTGTGTCTTGTTGTCTTTGTAATGAAGCGTGTAATGAGGAGTTCCACGACTTCAGATACTTACCGTATTCATCTTTTTCAAAATATCCAATATGCTCTTCCTCTGTGAAACGCCTAAGTTTTCAAATAATCCAATCAGCTCTTGAATCAAGCTATCTTGTTGCTCGACTAATCGAGACTTAGGGGCGCAGAAAAGTGCTCCGTGTAGATCGATTCCGATCCATTCCACCAAAATTCTTAATCGCTCAGGATCGGGAAAGCAAAGGCCTCTGATCCAGCGGCGGGCTGTTTCTTGAGAGATTTGCAGGCTGATATCTTGGGCATGAAGATTAAAGTAAATCGCAACTGCAGCTGCAGATGGGACACGGCCTCGAAAATGGCATCGAAGTTTGGCTTGTAATTGAGTTGAGAAAACTTCCAGTATCTGTTGGCGCGTTGTAAGCATTGACCGTAACGGGAGCTAACGATCTCGGTATGGTTAGGCAGGCCTCAAGAGTTGGATATCAGGTATTGGTAAATCGATAGCAATATTTGGGAAATTGACCCAAAAATAGTTTTAACAGTAAATCTGGAGGCCCCGATCGGCTTTCTTGGCTTCCAGCTCTGTAACCAGACTACAAATTAATAAAAATTATTAATTCGGGACAGACGAGCGGGGGGGGGGGTGGACTATTCTTTCCAACCCTTCTTTCCACTTTTCGCACATGCTGCCGTGGCTGCCCACGTCGCCCTAGCCCCACTCGCGTTTGGCGCTCCTCAAGCTAGTGGGGGTCAATCGATTCGCGAGCTCTCCGAGAGCACGCGCCGCGTGGTGCCGGCGCTAATTAGTTACGATGCCCCAGAGAAAAGAGACTTTTGCTATCGGTCTTCTTTTGTGCGGGTAAATGGCCTGGCGCTCTCTGCAATTTCATCACCGGCGGCTCATATGTCCGCGGGGGGTCAGACCCAAGGGGTGATGATATTTGCCGCTCAAGGTGAGCTTGTCTTTACGGCTGATGGAGGTCAATACACAGGTTTGGCCAGCAATAGCGCCGTCTTTATCCCTCCAGATTGCCCAACGGTGATGAAGGCTTCGAAACGATCCTCGGTGGTAATACAAATTGATCAAAATCGGCTCAAACAAACCGCAACTACGATGCTGGGGGCTGGTCTACGCGAGTCAGAGTTTTTTTCAAACCCGGCGCCAAAGCAGATGGCGCTCACCCAAGGAAGCTATCCCTAGATGCAAGCTTACGTAGCCTTTTCTCTCAGATTGATCTTTATGCTGACTGCCCCGAGATGTTACAAATCAGTGGCATTGATGAGGTCTTCTACCGGCATATCGCCATCCTTCTTGATCCTCGCGCCTTTATCCGTGAGTCTGAAGCCCGAAGGCTTCCGATTGATAGGCGCCGGCTGGCTCGGGTGTGTGAGTATGTGGCAGCAAATCTGGGTGCCCCCATTTCGCTTACCGACCTTGAGCGGGTCGGCCACATGTCTCGCAAGACACTCCACAACGCATTCGTGAAGGCTACGGGAGCAAGCCCGGCTGCCTGGGTGAGAGAGCAGCGGCTACAAAGGGCGAGGGGCCTACTTGTCGCCAGCCCACTTACAGTCACTGAAGTTTTACTTGCCTGTGGGTTTACGCACGCCTCACAGTTTGCGGCGCTTTACGCTCGTCGGTTTGGGGAGTTGCCTTCCGCTACCCGAAAAGCAAAGAAATAAATTTGGCGCGGTTACAATCTTGCACATGACAGCGAACATTAAGATTGACTTTGTTTCCGATATTGCTTGCCCATGGTGCGCCGTGGGTCTGGGCAACCTGAACAAGGCGATGGCCGCCCTTAAAGGC
>VERI01000022.1 GCA_018882785.1 Burkholderiaceae bacterium
ACCGCAATCAGCGACAGGCTGATCATCAGGGTATCGAGCTCGCGGGAAGCATCGGGTGCAATTGGAAGCGAGAATCTTAAAAATCCATATGCACCCAGCTTCAACATGATGGCTGCCAGCACAACAGACCCGCCGGTCGGAGCCTCCACGTGGGCATCTGGAAGCCAGGTATGCACCGGCCACATCGGAACCTTGACCGCAAACGCCACCAGAAAAGCAAGAAAAATGAAAATTTGCACATCAAGCGGCAGCGGAAGCTTATGCCAGACGAGCACATCGAAGGAACCAGACTTCATGTAGAGATACACAAAGGCGACCAGTGTCAGCAATGATCCGAGCAATGTGTACAAAAAGAACTTAAACGCCGCATACACCCGATTCGGCCCGCCCCAGATACCGATAATCAGGTACATCGGGATCAGTGTTGCCTCGAAAAAGACATAGAACAAAACGCCGTCGAGCGCCGAGAACACGCCAATCATTAATCCCGAGAGCAGCAGGAACGCACCGAAATACTCAGCGACACGATCCTCGATGACCTCCCATCCGGCGATCACGACAAACACGGTAATCAGTGCCGTCAGCGGAATAAACCACATGGAGATTCCATCAATTCCCAGCGAATAGTGAATACCAAAGCGTTCAATCCAGCTGAACTTCTCTACAAACTGCATCCCGGATCCGCTGCGATCAAACCCGACGACCAACGGAAGCGTCACCAGAAAGCCGAGCACGGATGCCCCCAAGGCCGCCTGACGCAGGGCCAGTGCGGAAAGAGAACGGCCGACCAACATGAGGCCGATCCCCAGAATAATCGGCAGCCAGATCGACAGAGAAAGCACGGGAAATTGACCTTGCATTACTTCACCATCGGAACAGGGTTCATTACAGGCGCGAACCACCAGAGCATCAGCGCAACTCCGAGAATCATGGCGATGGCATAGTGGTAGAGATAACCGGTCTGTCCAATTCGCATAATCGACGCAACCGCTGCAACTACCCGCGTGCTCCCGTTAACAACGAATCCATCGATGAGCCCTTGATCAGCCCGCTTCCAAAGCTGGCCGCCAAGCAGCCGGGCTCCTCCGGCAAAGACAATCTCATTGAATCGGTCCATAAAGTACTTCTGATCAAGAAGCCGATGAATTGCAGAAAAACGCATCGCAATTGCCTCAGGGATACTGGGCCGCATCAGGTAGAAGTACCCCGAGACCAGCACACCCGCCAATGCAAGCCAAAACGGTAATGTCTGTATGCTGTGCAGCGCCAAATCTATCGCCCCGTGATAATGACTGGCGAGGACAGCCATCGCCGGATGGGAAGAATCCACCGTAATCACGCCTTTGAAATAATCCCCAAAGAGCATCGGACCAATGGCGATCCCGCCAAGGATCACTGAGGGAATTGCCAACGCCACCAGAGGTAGCGTGACGACTAGCGGCGACTCATGGGGGGATCCTCCGTGTCCGTGATCTCCATGGCCATCCTGCCCATGATGGCCACCTGATTCAGACCAACGCGGCCTGCCGTGGAAGACCAGAAAGAACATGCGGAATGAATAAAACGCCGTAACAAAAACACCCAGCAGCAGCATGAGATAGACGACAGGTGCCGCCGCTAGATTCGAGGCGCGCACAGCCTCGATGATCATGTCCTTGGAGTAAAAACCGGAGAAAAATGGCGCACCAATGAGTGCCAGCGATCCGAGCAAGGAGACCGCCCAGGTAACGGGCATCTTCTTCCAGAGGCCTCCCATGTTGCGAATATCCTGGTCATGGTGCATCCCAATAATCACGGATCCCGCCGCCAGGAAGAGGAGTGCCTTAAAAAAGGCATGTGTCATCAGATGGAAAAACGCAACCGAGTAGGCAGAGGCGCCAAGCGCAACCGTCATGTATCCCAGTTGGGAGAGCGTGGAATAGGCCACAACACGCTTGATATCGTTTTGAACGATTCCCAGAAAGCCCATAAACAACGCCGTAATCGACCCAATAATCAGTACGAACGACAGCGCAATATCGCTTAGCTCAAATAACGGCGACATCCGTGCCACCATGAATATGCCAGCCGTGACCATCGTGGCCGCATGGATCAGGGCAGAGATTGGCGTTGGACCCTCCATAGAATCCGGCAGCCAAACGTGGAGCGGGAACTGGGCCGATTTGCCCATCGCGCCAATAAACAGACAAATACAAGCCACCGCAAGAAGGGGCCAGTCTGACCCTGGAAACAGAGAGATCGTCTTGGCAGCAAGGTCGGGAGCAGCGACAAACGTCGCCGCGTAGTCCAGGGTACCGGTGGCAGAGAGCAGCAGCCCAATACCCAGAATGAAGCCAAAATCTCCCACCCGGTTCACCAGAAATGCCTTCAGGTTGGCGACAATCGCGGTGGGACGGGTGTACCAGAAGCCAATCAATAGATACGACACCAGCCCGACGGCCTCCCAGCCAAAAAATAACTGCAGAAAGTTATTGCTCATCACGAGCATCAACATTGAGAAGGTAAAGAGCGAGATATAGCTGAAAAACCGCTGATAGCCCGGATCATCCTGCATGTAGCCGATGGTGTAGACATGCACGGCCAACGATACAGAGGTCACGACGACCATCATGGTCGCTGACAAAGTATCAATCAGAAATCCGACCTCTAGCTTGAGGCCCGCAACCTGCGCCCATGTATACACGGGGCCATTAAACGTATTGCCCGCGAGCACATCGGCCAGCACGAAGCAGCTGGCGACCATCGCGACGGCAACGCCCGATATCGTGACCCAGTGCGCTCCAGCCCGGCCAACGGCCCGGCCAAACAGGCCGGCCACAATGGCGCCCACCAACGGCGCAAGAGGAACAAGCAGGTAGAGCATTTTCATCCGGTATCAGCCTTTCAATTCGTCGAGCTCTTCGACCTCGACGGTATTGAGATTGCGGAATAGCACCACCAGGATTGCCAAGCCAATGGCTGACTCTGCAGCCGCAACCGTAAGAATAAAGAACACAAAGATCTGTCCGGCGGCATCTCCAAGGTAATGAGAAAAGGCGATGAAATTCATATTCACCGCGAGCAGCATCAGCTCGATGGCCATCAGAAGCACAATCAGGTTCTTTCGGTTCATGAAAATACCAATCACCGAGAGTGCAAATAGAATCGCCCCGAGCGTTAGGAAATGTGCCAATGTCAGCATCTCAGCCGCCCTTCCCCTGTGCCGCGGCAGGATCTGTTGCCGCGGTCTCGGCCTGTGGCTGGGCGGGTGCCGGCTTCACCACCGGCGCCATCGATACCAGACGCACACGATCTGAGGCCCTTACCTTGACCTGGTCGGACGGCCGCTGGGACTTAGAGTCCTTTCGGCGCCTCAGCGTTAGGGCAATAGCAGCCACAATCGCCACGAGCAGAATCACAGCGGCGACCTGAAAGGCATACACATAATCGGTATAAATCAGTCGGCCAAGCGCCTTGGTGTTGTCGAAATTTGGGGGCAGCGGCGCCACGGTTGCCTCTGGCACGTTAAAGCTACGGATCAGCACCGCTGACATCTCAAATACGATCAGTCCGCCCACGGGAGCCGCCACGCGAAGATTGGCCCAGAACCCTTGCCGAAGCTTCTCCAGATCAAAATCAACCATCATCACCACAAATAGAAACAACACCATCACCGCACCCACATACACCAGGACCAGCGTGATCGCTAAAAACTCTGCACGCAGCAGCAGCCAGATCGCAGAGGCGCTGAAAAAACTCAGCACCAGATAGAGCACGGCATGGACAGGATTGCGGGCAGTGATGACGCGCAGGGCCGCGAACACCAGAATCGCAGCAAAGGCATAAAAAAGCGAGAGCGTGACATCAAACATAGCGTTCATTCCTAGCGGTAGGGGGCATCGGACTCACGGGCAGCAGCGATGTCTTGCTCGTAGCGATCCCCGACGGCTAGCAGCATCTCTTTCGTGAAGTAGAGATCTCCCCGCTTTTCGCCGTGGTACTCATGAATATGCGTCTCTACGATAGAGTCGACGGGACAGCTCTCTTCGCAAAAGCCACAGAAAATACACTTGGTCAGATCAATGTCGTAACGTGTGGTCCGGCGTGTTCCGTCTGCACGCACGGTGGACTCAATCGTGATGGCCTGGGCGGGGCATACGGCTTCGCAGAGCTTGCAGGCAATACACCGCTCCTCTCCGTTGGGATACCGACGCAGCGCATGCAAACCACGAAAACGCGGAGACATCGGCGTCTTTTCTTCGGGATACTGGACCGTGATTTTTCGCGCAAATAAGTAACGGCCCGTGAGCGCCATGCCACGCAGCATCTCTAGAAGCAGAAAGGATCGGAGGAAGTTAACGAGTCTGGTCATGTTTCATTCATCCCGTTACCAGATAGACCAAGGCGTCTGCATCCATGCGCCAATAATGACCAGCCAGATAAGCGTCACTGGAATAAAGATCTTCCAGCCCAGGCGCATGATCTGGTCATAACGGTAGCGCGGAAACGAGGCCCGCATCCAGATAAACACGCTGACCACAAAAAACGTTTTCAGCCCGAGCCAGATCCAGCCCGGAATGAAGTCCAGCCACGCGACCGGTGCATCCCACCCGCCGAGGAACATAATGGCGGCAAGGGCCGACAACAGAATCATGTTGGCATATTCGGCTAGGAAGAACACGGCAAAGCCCATGCCGGAGTACTCCACCATATGGCCCGCCACAATCTCCGATTCACCCTCCACCACATCAAAGGGATGGCGATTGGTCTCCGCCACGCTCGAAACAAAGTAGACCACGGCTACCGGCAGCAGCGGCAGCCAATTCCAGGAAAGAAAATTCAAGCCCAGCTGCTCAGCGAAAAGGCCCTTCTGCTGTCCGACAACGATCTCGGTCAGATTCAGACTACCGGAGACCATGAGCACAGACACCAGTGCGAAACCGATCGCGAGCTCATAGGAAACCATTTGAGCCGAGGCACGCATTGCTGCAAGAAATGAATACTTCGAGTTTGATGCCCAGCCAGCAAGAATGACCCCATACACCTCGATCGATGTAATCGCCAGCAGGAGCAGCAGACCCGCATTGATATTCGACAGTACAACATCGGGACCAAAGGGGATCACTGCCCACGCCGCCATCGCCGGCATGATGGTCATGATCGGCCCAAGCAGGTACAGGCCCTTGCTGGCCTGTGCGGGCATGATGATCTCTTTTGTGAGCAGCTTTAATGCATCTGCTATCGGCTGAAGAAGGCCAAGCGGGCCGACGCGATTGGGCCCAAGCCGCACATGCATCCAGCCAATGAGCTTACGCTCCCAGAGGGTGAGATAAGCGACACAGGCAAGAAGCGGCAATACGACCGCGACGATCTTAATCAGTACCCAGGCCACCGGCCAGGCATCGCCCAGAATCGAACCCCCCACCTGCTGCATCTGAGAGAGAAAATCAAGCATCTCAGGCGGCCTCCAGCTCAATCGGACCGATCATGTCTCCAAGAGCGCTTGTAGCCGCGTGCGCTGCCGAAATACAGACCACACCGCGTGCAAGCCGATCGTCTACGGCAACCTCCAGCACGACAGAATCTCTTCCAGACTGGCTACATCTCAGACGCGAGCCGATCGCAAGGCCGAGCCGATCAATGTCGGCCGGATGCATCATTGCCTTCGGACCCTGGCTCGCCCGGGTCTCTTGTAACGCGGGCGCGTGTCGACATACGGCATCAGCGCGGTATATCGGAACATTGGCAATACGGAACATCGCGGACTGTCCGCCTGACTCTGTCGCCTGCACGGACTGCGGCGGCAATGGGCTGGCCGTGAGGCCAGAGATAATCTGGCCAACAGACGCCTGGCCCAGCACCGACTGCCGAACCTGTTCAGAGGATTCCGCATCGAAGCCTTCAAGATCCAAAAGATTACCCAGCACGCGCAGCACCTTCCATCCAGGGCGGGCCTCGCCCAGGGGGCGGACAACAGCCTGTGTGGCCTGCAGCCTTCCCTCGCAGTTCACATAACTGCCTGAAGTCTCGGTATAAGGTGCAATAGGCAGCACAACATCTGCAAACTCCATCACGCCGTCTTTAAACGCGGTCAATGCGACCACTGATTTGGCTGCAGAAAGTGCTGCCCTTGCCTGCTGAGGATTTCCGCAATCCATTACAGGGTCAATATTCACCAGCAGATACGACTCTCCGGGAGATGCAAACATGGAGGCTGCATCAAATCCACCTTGACTTGGCCGGGCCTTAGCGAGATAGCCGCCCACACCATTGGCACCCTCCACAGTAAAGCCGACACGACACCCCAGCGCATCGGCTGCAATCTGCGCAAGGCTCCAGATCGTCGCCGCATTCGGGTGCGATGAGACACTATTGCCCAGCATGATCGCAGCCCTTTGCCCTGGATCCGAGGACTCTGAGAGCATCTGCGCAACCGCAGCACTCTGCGGGCCAGGCCTCACACCAGCCAAGGACTCCGGTAACGGCAAAGCCTTCAATTGGAGTGCCGCAACCGCAATTTCAGACATCGCTGAAATCCAGTCAGCTGGCGAAACCACCAGCTGCTGGACGACCGGTATCAAAAGATCCTCCGCGCGGGCATGCAATGTGGCGATCCGGGCGCCTCGACGGGCAGCCTGACGTAAGCGCTGGGCGAGCAGCGGCTGGTCGTGGCGCAAAAATGCGCCAACGATCAACACCCGATCGGCCTCACTCACCTGCGATAACTCCATTCCGAGCGTTGGCACGCCGGTAAAGAAACGATCAAAACCTGCCTGTCCCAGCCGAGGACGAAAATCGACCGAGTCACTCTTTAGTCCCCGGGTGATCGCAGCAGCAAGCGACATTTCCTCGATCGTGCAGCCGGGGGAAAGAAGAGTTCGGACATGATTGGGCCCATGCGAGGATGCGGACCGCAGCGCCTGCGACGCCTTTGAGAGCGCCTCTTCCCAACTCGCCTGCGCCCACTGGCCATCCGCCTGACGGATCATGGGTTGGGTCAGCCTATCCTCGCTGTTCAGGCCTTCGTAGCTAAACCGATCGCGATCAGAAATCCAGCACTCGTTAACTGATTCGTTTTCCATGGGCACAACGCGCTTGACCTGGTTTCCCTTGGCCTGCACAACGATATTGGCGCCGATACTGTCATGGGGGCTTACAGAGCGCCTGCGCGACAGCTCCCAGGTACGTGCGGAGTAACGGAATGGTTTGCTGGTCAATGCGCCCACCGGACAGACATCAATCATATTGCCGGACAGTTCGCTCTCGATGGCATTGCCCACAAACGACATGATCTCGGAATGCTCGCCACGGCCTGCCATGCCCAACTCCATTACGCCGGCGATTTCCTGACCAAAACGAACACAGCGCGTGCAGTGAATACAGCGGCTCATTTCCTCTGCTGAAATCAGCGGGCCCATCGGCTTATGAAACACCACCCGCTTCTCTTCCGAATATCGTGAGGCTGAAGGTCCATAGCCCACCGCGAGATCCTGCAACTGACACTCGCCCCCCTGGTCACAGATCGGACAGTCCAATGGGTGATTAATGAGCAGAAATTCCATTACGTTCTTCTGCGCCTGCTTGGCCTTTGCCGATGCGGTAAAGACACGCATACCCGCCGTCACAGGCGTAGCACAGGCAGGTAAGGCTTTGGGCGCCTTCTCTACCTCGACAAGGCACATCCTGCAGTTCGCAGCGATGGACAGTTTCTTGTGATAGCAGAAGTGCGGGACATACAACCCGAGCTTGCTGGCCGCATCCATCACCATGCTGCCCTCGGGCACCTCTACCTTCTGGCCGTCGACTTCAAGTTCAATCATCAGACGTAGTCCTCTACCAGGCAGCGTTTATGGGCAATGTGATGCTCAAACTCTGCACGGTAATGCTTTAAGAATGCGCGAACGGGCATCGCCGCGGCATCGCCAAGGGCACAAATCGTGCGGCCCATAATATTCCCAGCGACTTCATCGAGTTTCGCGAGATCTTCCTGGGTGCCCTGCCCATTTTCGATACGACTCACCATACGCCACAGCCACCCTGTTCCCTCGCGGCAGGGGGTGCACTGGCCACAGGATTCCTCGTAGTAGAAATACGAGAGGCGCAAGAGACAGCGCACCATACAACGCGTCTCATCCATCACAATGACGGCACCCGAACCCAGCATGGAGCCCGCCTTGGCGATCGAGTCATAGTCCATATCGACGCCCATCATGATGTCGGCCGGCAGCACCGGCATGGAGGAACCACCTGGAATCACCGCCTTGAGTTTTTTTCGGTCGCGGACACCGCCTGCAAGCTCTAACAACTTTGCAAATGGTGTTCCCAGGGGAATCTCATAATTTCCGGGCCGCTCGACATCGCCGGATATAGAAAAAATTTTGGTACCGCCGTTATTGGGCTTTCCCACATCCAGATAGGCCTGGCCACCATTCCGGATGATCCATGGCACGGCCGCAAACGTCTCTGTATTGTTAATCGTAGTCGGCTTGCCATACAGGCCAAAGCTCGCGGGAAACGGCGGCTTGAATCGAGGCTGACCCTTCTTGCCCTCGAGCGACTCCAAAAGTGCCGTTTCCTCACCGCAGATGTACGCACCAAAACCGTGATGGGCCTGCAGGTTAAAGGAAAAGCCGCTTCCAAGAATGTTCTCACCGAGCAGACCGGCCTCGCGCGCCTCATCAAGAGCCTGCTCAAAGCGCTCGTATGTTTCCCAGATCTCACCGTGAATATAGTTATAGCCGCGGGTGGCGCCCATGGCATAGGCCGCAATCGCCATCCCCTCAATCACGGTGTGCGGGTTGTAGCGAAGAATGTCGCGGTCTTTAAATGTACCCGGCTCACCCTCATCCGAGTTACACACCAGATACTTCTGAATGGGAAGCTTCGCAGGCATGAAGCTCCACTTCAAGCCTGTAGGGAATCCGGCACCACCACGGCCACGCAGCCCAGATGCCTTGATCTCAGCAATGACATCCTCCGGCTTCATGGTGCGCAGTACTTTCTTCAGGGCGTCATAGCCCCCCCGCGACTGATAGTCTTTTAGGCGCCAGCTGTCCGGCGTCAGGCCAGCCAGAATCTGAGGCGAAATGTGACGTCCGTGAAAGCATGTATCGATCAAGGGGATCTCAGGTGCACCCATTAACGTCCTCCCTGCGCGTTGGATTCAGCGCCCTGCGCATCCGCCCTTAGTTCGGCGAGCAAGGCATCAATATTGTCGTTGGACATCCAGCTGCACATGCGGTGGTTATTCACCAGCATCACTGGGGCATCTCCGCATGCGCCCATACACTCGCCTTCTTTTAGAGTGAACATGCCATCGGCTGTCGTCTCATTAAAGCCGATCCCGAGCTTCGCCTTTAAGTACTCGGCGGCATGATTGCCAGACCGCAATGCACAGGGAAGGTTGGTGCAGATGGTCAGCTTAAATCTGCCAACCGGCTGGAGGTTATACATCGTGTAGAAGGTGGCTACCTCATGGACCGCAATCGCGGGCATGCCCAGGTAGGCTGCAATGTCGGCCTCAACCTCAGGGGAAATCCAGCCTACCTCGCGCTGGGCAATCGTTAAGGCCGACATCACGGCAGACTGACGCTGGTCAGCGGGATATTTCGCGATCTCGCGATCTATTTTTTTGTAGGCCTCGGCCGAGAGTGCCGGTCCCTGTGGCCGCTCCGACAATGACAGCTGCACGCTCATCGATCGATTTCCCCAAACACAATGTCCTGTGTGCCGATAATGGTCACCACATCCGCAATCATGTGGCCACGCGACATCTCGTCAAGGCCCTGCAAATGGGCAAACCCCGGGGCACGAATCTTGAGTCGATAGGGCTTGTTTGCACCGTCCGAAACGAGGTAAATGCCAAACTCCCCTTTGGGATGTTCGACCGCCGCGTAACACTCACCCTCCGGCACATGGAATCCCTCTGTGAAGAGCTTAAAGTGGTGAATGAGCTCTTCCATGTTGGACTTCATGCCCACACGGGCAGGCGGCGCCACCTTATGGTTGCCGCTCATGACCGGACCAGGATTCTTCCGAAGCCAGTCAATACACTGCACGATGATCCGGTTGCTCTGGCGCATCTCTTCGATACGCACCAGATAGCGGTCGTAGCAATCGCCCTCTTTCCCTACCGGGATGTCGAAATCCATTCGGTCATAGACCTCATAGGGCTGGTGCTTACGCAGATCCCATGCAATGCCCGATCCCCTGAGCATCGGTCCAGTAAATCCCATCTGCTTAGCGCGCTCCGGCGTGACCACACCAATGCCCACAAGTCTTTGCTTCCAGATACGGTTGTCAGTGAGCAGGGTCTCATACTCATCCACACAGCCAGGAAAGCGTCGTGTGAAGTCCTCGATGAAATCCAGCAGACTGCCCTGACGGTTTTCGTTTAACCGGCGTGCAGCACCATCGGACCGCTTTCGATTGGCGATGTACTGAGGCATCTGCTCAGGCAGGTCTCGGTAGACGCCGCCCGGACGATAGTAGGCCGCGTGCATACGGGCACCCGAGACCGCCTCGTAGCAGTCCATGAGGTCCTCGCGCTCACGGAACGCATAGAGAAACACTGCCATGGCGCCGACGTCAAGGCCATGCGCACCAATCCACAAAAGATGGTTCAAAATCCGCGTGATCTCATCAAACATCACCCGGATGTACTGGGCCCGCACTGGAACCTCGACACCCAGCAGCCGCTCAATGGCCATGACATAGGCATGCTCGTTGACCATCATGGACACGTAATCAAGCCGATCCATGTAGGGCACGGACTGCAAAAATGTCTTTTGCTCTGCAAGCTTCTCTGTGCCCCGATGCAACAAGCCAATATGCGGGTCCGCCCGCTGCACCACCTCGCCATCTAGCTCGAGCACCAGTCGCAACACACCGTGGGCCGCAGGATGCTGAGGCCCGAAGTTGAGGGTGTAATTTTTAATATCAGCCACGACGCGCTGTCCTATTGGGGAATAAAGCCACCATAGTTATCCTCGCGAATAACCCGGGGGACCTGATCACGCGGCTCAATCGTGACCGGCTGATAGATGACACGCCTTTGCTCTGGGTCGTAACGCATCTCGACATATCCCGATACAGGAAAGTCTTTGCGAAATGGATGGCCGACAAATCCGTAATCGGTCAGGATGCGACGAAGATCGTCGTGGCCTTCAAACACCATGCCGTAAAGATCAAATGCCTCGCGCTCATACCAGCCGGCCGCAGTCCAGATATCCGTTACCGAGGCGACCACCGGAAATTCATCGTCTGGGCAGAACACACGAAGCCGGAGGCGTTGATTTAATTCAACTGACAACAGATGCAACACGGCAGCAAATCGCGGCCCCTCGTGCCCACCCTCCCGGTAGCCTTGATAGTCCATTCCACAGAGATCAATCAGGGTGTCGAATCGCAGGCCTGGATGATCTCGGAGCTGGCGGCACACCTCGTGGTATTGGTCCGCATGCACCGTAAGAGTGGTCTCACCCAGGGCCTCCCAGACCGAAGCGATCTGGGCGCCCAAGGCGGTTTCAATCAAGGACTTGAGATTTCCCATCCGGCTAGCTCCTTGCGATGGTGCTGGTTCGCCGGATCTTGTTCTGCAGCTGAATAATGCCGTAGATCAACGCCTCTGCGGTCGGGGGGCACCCCGGAACATAGATGTCAACGGGAACAATACGGTCGCAGCCCCGCACCACTGAATAGCTGTAGTGGTAGTAACCACCTCCGTTGGCGCATGAGCCCATGGAGATCACCCAACGTGGCTCGGGCATCTGGTCGTAGACCTTGCGCAGCGCAGGGGCCATCTTGTTGCACAGCGTGCCCGCCACGATCATCAGATCTGACTGACGCGGGCTCGGCCGAAACACCACACCGAAACGATCCAGGTCATAGCGGGATGCACCTGCGTGCATCATCTCCACCGCACAACAGGCAAGCCCGAATGTCATGGGCCAGAGGGATCCCGTGCGCGTCCAATTGATGATGGTGTCGGCCGAGGTGGTCAGGAACCCTTGCTTGAAAACGCCGTCGATCGCCATTGCCTGTCTTTTCTCCCCTATTCCCAGTCCAACGCGCCCTTCATCCACTCATAGATGAAGCCGAGAACCAGAATGCTTAAAAACAACATCATCGACATGAAGCCAAACAGGCCGATATCCTTCAGCGCAACCGCCCAGGGAAAAAGAAATGCGATCTCCAGGTCGAACAAAATAAACAGGATTGCTACCAGGTAGTAACGCACGTCGAACTGCAGTCGGGCGTCTTCGAAGGCCTCGAAGCCACATTCATAAGGGGAGAGTTTCTCGGCGTCTGGACGGCTTGGCCCAAGTAATTTGCCAATAGACATAGAGGCCACACCAATGGCGCCGCCAACAAGAATAAACATCAAAACTGGTAGGTATTGTTCTAAATTCACGCCCTGTGTTCCCCAGGCAAGTGTTTGTTCTACCTTTTTTTGGTGCCGACGGCGAGACTCGAACTCGCACAGCTTACGCCACTGCCCCCTCAAGACAGCGTGTCTACCAATTTCACCACGTCGGCGTCAAAAACTCCCTACTGCCGATACTACCTGACAACGCAATTTTTTTTAATTTCACCCTACTTTTTTGCCCCCGAATCGGTGGGCACGGCCGGCACACCACTGGCCGCTGGCACCCCTGTTGGTGCGACTGGAGTCGATCCAGGACTGGGGACCTCTGAGGCGTTTTGCATCACACTTCCCGAACCTGCAGGCTGACGACTCTGCGTGGCCAGATAGGACAGGGCCAGCGTGGCAAGAAAAAATACCGTCGCTAGCACCGCAGTGGTTCGACTCAGAAAATTCGCGGAGCCACTCGAACCGAAAAGGCTTCCCGCCGAGCCAGAGCCAAAGGCCGCACCCATATCTGCGCCTTTACCTTGCTGCAGCAATACCAGAACAATGATGCCGATCGCAGAGAGTACCTGCAGCGTCAACACCAGATTCATCAACCATCCCATAGCCAATTTCCTTAACAGTCCGACATCGCACAGGCGATATCAAAAAATTCCCGCGCATTCAGTGATGCGCCACCGACAAGCGCGCCATCGACGTCCTGCTGCGCAGCCAAACCGGCGGCGGTTGCCGCTTTGACACTGCCACCATAAAGCAGCCGGATCTGCTCGGCTGCTGAGGCATCAATCTCAGCCAGCGTGCGACGAATCGCCGCATGAACCTCCTGCGCCTGCTCCGGGGAGGCACTTCGACCAGTACCAATTGCCCAGATGGGCTCATATGCAAATGCCGCATCCGCCAACACGCCCTGCGCATGCAGCGGCTGCGCTGCCTGCCGGACCTGGTCACAGACAAATGTCAGCGCCCTGCCCTGGTCCCGCTCCTGCAGCGACTCTCCGACACACACGACTGGGGTGAGCCCCTGCTGCAAAAGCGCGAGCGCTTTTGCAGCCACCAACGCATCCGTCTCGCCATGACGACTGCGCCGCTCAGAATGTCCCACAAGAGAAAACTGAGCCTCGAAATCCTGCAGCATGGAGACCGCCACTTCGCCAGTAAAGGCGCCCGCAGCCTCGGCTGACACGTCCTGGGCACCCCATCCAATCGGATGACCAGACAGGCGCACCATGGTCTGAAAAAGATACGGTGCAGGGACGGCCACCGCGCAACGGGCAATCGGCCGCCCCCCATGGGACTCCAGAAGTGCCAGAAGATCGGACAGGAGGGTCTCGTTATCCGAGAGCCCACCGTTCATCTTCCAGTTTCCGATGACCCAGGGCTGACGCTGCGTTGCAGCAGAGTTTAGCATCAGGCCGACGGGCGCTCCGAGCCCGGTGCGCCCGATGCAGCATCGGCAGCGGGTGCGTCCAACAAGGCCTTCATGGATAGTCGCAGACGGCCCTTATCGTCCGCCTCGAGTACCTTGACCCGGATCGACTGGCCCTCTTTCAGGTAGTCCGACACCTGGTTGACCCGCTCATTGGCGATCTGGGAAATATGCAGCAGGCCGTCTTTACCCGGCAGGATGGAGACGATGGCGCCAAACTCCAGCAGACGCAGCACCGTGCCATCGTAGACCTTGCCCACCTCGACTTCTGCAGTAAGTTCTTCGATTCGCTTTTGCGCAGCGCGCGCTGCATCCGCAGTGGTTGCCGCAATCGTAATTGAACCATCCTCGGAGATATCGATCGTGGTGCCGGTCTCCTCGGTAATCGCACGAATGGTTGCACCACCCTTTCCGATCACATCACGAATCCGCTCCGGATTAATCTTCATGGTGTACAGACGTGGCGCAAACTCGGAGAGCTCCTCACGGGCATGATCAAGCGTTGCCTTCATCTTGCCCAGAATATGCAATCGTCCATCACGGGCCTGGGCGAGCGCGACCTGCATGATCTCTTTCGTGATGCCTTGAATCTTGATGTCCATCTGAAGCGCTGTGACACCCGTTTCAGTTCCGGCCACCTTAAAGTCCATATCGCCCAGGTGATCCTCGTCACCGAGAATGTCGGTCAGCACCGCAAAGCGGCCGCCCTCCTTGATCAGACCCATCGCGATACCCGCGACGTGGGCCTTCAGAGGCACGCCGGCATCCATCAGGGCAAGACAGCCTCCACAGACCGACGCCATCGAGGAAGAGCCATTTGATTCGGTGATCTCTGAAACGACACGCATGGAGTAGGCAAACTCCTCCGGACTCGGCAGCACTGCCACCAGCGCACGCTTGGCAAGACGACCGTGGCCGATCTCGCGGCGCTTCGGCGAGCCCACGCGGCCGGTTTCTCCGGTCGCAAAGGGGGGCATGTTGTAGTGGAGCATGAAGCGATCCCGGTATTCCCCGCTGAGGGCATCGATGATCTGCTCATCGCGGGTCGTGCCCAGGGTGGCCACCACCAGCGCCTGGGTTTCACCGCGGGTAAAGAGCGCCGTACCGTGCGTTCTCGGCAGCACACCCGTGCGGATCGCAATTGGACGAACGGTTCGGGTGTCACGGCCATCGATGCGTGGCTCACCATTGAGGATCTGTGACCGAACCACATTGGCCTCGATCGAAAACAATGTCTCTGAGACCAGATTGCCATCTACGGCCTTGCCAGAGGCGGCGCACTCTTCAGCAATCTTGGCTTCAATCTCGGCATAGATGGTTTTGAGTTTCTGCGAACGCTCCTGCTTATTGCGCATGCCGTAGGCTTCTTTCAGTGGTGACTCAGCCAGGGACTTGATGCGCGAAATCAATGCTTCATCTTTTTCGGCAGGCTTCCAGTCCCACTCGGGCTTGCCCGCTTTTTCCACCAGACGATTGATCGCTGCAATTGCAAGCTTGCCCTGATCGTGGCCAAAGACCACGCCGCCAAGCATCACTTCTTCAGAGAGCTGTTGGGCCTCGGATTCGACCATCAGCACAGCCGACTCGGTGCCGGCAACCACCAGATCCATCTTGGAGGTTTTCAGCTGCGTAGCTGTGGGGTTAAGTACATACTGGCCATCGATATAGCCCACACGTGCTGCACCGATGGGGCCATTAAACGGCACGCCGGAGATGGCCATCGCCGCCGATGCACCGATCAATGCCGGAATGTCGGGATCGATCTCGGGATTCAGCGAGATGACCGTGCAGACCACCTGGACTTCGTTGTAGAAGCCATCCGGGAACAGGGGCCGCAGAGGCCGGTCGATCAGGCGCGATGTGAGGGTCTCTTTTTCAGATGGACGCCCCTCACGCTTGAAAAATCCACCCGGGATCTTGCCCGCCGCGTAGGTTTTCTCCATGTAGTCAACGGTCAGGGGGAAAAAATCCTGGCCAGGCTTGGCGTTCTTGGCTGCGACCACAGTCGCCAGCACGATGGTGTCCTCCACGTTCACCACGACAGCGCCCGAGGCCTGCCGCGCGATCTCGCCAGTTTCAAGCACCACCTTGTGCTGGCCGTAATGAAATTCTTCTTTTGCAATATTGAACACAACGTATCCTTATCTCTCAGTCACATCTCTTCATCGACAACTTCTTCGCTTCACAACTCGCAACACAACACCTTCGAGCCCAAAAAAAAATGCCCACACGGGAATCCCGGGCAGGCATTTCTATGGCATCAGCATAGGCAAGACAATCGCGCTCGCTGGGGCTCCAAATCCAAGGCTTACTTCCGCAGTCCAAGACGCTCGATCAGGGTACGGTAACCCTGAACGTTGGTGCGCTTGAGATAGTCCAGTAATTTACGACGACGGCTCACCATCTTGAGCAGTCCACGGCGGGAATGATGATCCTTTGCGTGGTTCTTAAAATGCTCGGTCAGGTCATTGATCCGGGCGGTCAGTAATGCAACCTGGACCTCGGGACTTCCGGTGTCGCTTTTGGCGCGCTGGTACTGCGCCATGATTTCAGGCTTATTGATGCTGGCAACGGGCATGAGAATCTCCTATGAATGCCTGTGGACTTGCGGCCGGGCCTGCCAGGGCCCGCCGTGCTGGGGTCGCTTTGAAGCAACTCGTTGAATTATAAGGAAAAAGCTCGCTAAATGCCAGGGGGAAAGCGTTGGCGGGCTTTACTCGAGAAGCGCCGGGGCCGATGGGTTTGCCCGGCGACCGCGACGAGAGAAAACCCGCTAACGCTTGAAACAGCATGGTCAAACCAGCTGCGGATTCAGCTTTTCTGCCCGGCTCTCAAGCTTATTCAGGGCATTCAGATAGGCCTTGGCCGAGGCCACCACGATATCCGGGTCGGCACCAACCCCATTCACAATCCGCCCAGCCTTGGACAGCCGCATGGTCACCTCGCCCTGAGACTGTGTGCCGGTGGTGATGGCATTGACCGAAAACAGCAGCAGCTCTGATCCGCTGGAGACCCGGGACTCGATTGCATTGACCGTTGCGTCCACCGGCCCATTGCCCTGGGCCTCGGCGGCGACCTCCTGGCCCTGCACCGAGAAGACCACCCGAGCCTGAGGCCGTTCTCCAGTCTCTGAACGCTGTGAGAGTGATAAAAATCGGTAGCGCTCCTGACCTTGCTCGACAGAGTCCCCGGAGACCAGGGCCTGCAGGTCCTCATCAAAGATTTCCGACTTGCGGTCCGCGAGGTCCTTGAACCGGCTAAACGCTTCATTCAGTTCCTGTTCGGAGTCAAACTCAATTCCCAGATCGACCAGCCGCTGTTTAAACGCATTCCTGCCAGAGAGCTTTCCGAGCGAGATTTTGTTGGCCGACCAGCCCACATCCTGGGCGCGCATGATCTCGTAGGTCTCTCGGTGTTTCAGTACGCCGTCCTGATGGATACCGGATTCATGGGCAAAGGCATTGGCACCCACGACAGCCTTATTGGGCTGAACCGGATAGCCGGTGATCTGTGAGACGAGTCGTGAGGTGGCCACGATCTGACCAGTGTCGATATTTGTGTCGCAGCCAAACACATCCTGGCGTACCTTCACCGCCATCACGATCTCCTCGAGACTGGCATTGCCGGCCCGCTCGCCCAGGCCATTGATGGTGCACTCCACCTGACGCGCACCGTTGAGCACTGCGGACAGGGAGTTGGCAACGGCCATCCCCAGATCGTTATGACAGTGGGCCGACCAGACCACACGGTCAGCGCCGGGGGTTTTGGAAATCAGCTGGCGAAACCAGTCGCCGATCACACCAGGGACACTGTAGCCAACTGTGTCTGGCACGTTGATGGTCTTGGCACCGGCCTTGATCACCTCACCGAATACCCGGACCAAAAAATCCATTTCGCTTCGAATCGCATCCTCTGCGGAGAACTCCACATCATCGGTGTACTGCAGGGCCATCCTCACGCCATTGACCGCTGCCTCGACCACCTGATCCGGATTCATGCGAAGCTTTTTCTCCATATGAATCGGACTTGTGGCGATAAAGGTATGGATGCGGCCTCTGGCCGCAGGCCGAATGGCCTCTCCGGCCGCACGAATATCTTTCTCGGAAACCCGCGCCAGAGAGCAGACCGTACTGCCCTTGACTGTCTCGGCAATCGCCCGAATCGCATCAAAATCACCAGGACTAGATGCAGCAAAACCCGCCTCGATGACATCCACGCGCAGCCGCTCTAACTGGCGTGCAATTCGAATTTTTTCATCCTTGGTCATCGACGCGCCCGGGCTCTGCTCACCATCACGCAACGTGGTGTCAAAAATAATCAATCGGTTATCCATGCTCTTCGATCCTTTCGTCGGCCCGGCTCGCGCAGGGCATCCGTCAGTATTGGGTGTTTACATTGTGGTTTGTCTGCTGATGTGTCCGGCGCAGACCATGCCGGTGGGGGTCGAGAATTAGCGCGCCAGGCGCAGTCGACCTAGGTCATGCAGGTGGTGCGAGGCCGCAGAGGGCAGGAAGAAAAAACGCGCAGTAGACATAGCAGAGACTATAAATCCTTTTGCTCAGGCTCTGCAAATACCTCGACCTTATCGCCCCTGCCTTTGCGCCACAAAAACAACACCCAGCCGGAGATCCCGTAGGCCAACATCAGGAGAAAAAGCATACTGGGAGGATCCTGCGATATCAGAACCAGCGCCAAGGCGATCAGAAAAATCACGACAAACGGTACGCTTCTGCGCAGGTTCAGGTCCTTAAAGCTATAAAACGGGACGCTCGAGACCATGGTCAGGCCTGCGTAGACCGCGACCGTCCAGGCCACCCAACGTAGATCGGCTGCTGAGTAATCAATCCATTTTGACTCGCGTAAGTCTGTCGCCACCCAGACCAGTCCCGCCAACAGTGCGGCGGCGGCAGGACTTGGAAGACCCTGAAAAAACCGCTTATCGACCACTGCGATATTGGTATTGAAGCGCGCCAGTCGAAGCGCGGCTCCCGCGATGTACACAAATGCCGCCAGCCAGCCAAACTTTCCAAGGCTCTGTAATGACCACATATAGATGATCAGCGCCGGTGCCGCACCAAAGGCCACCATATCGGCAAGGCTGTCATATTGCGCACCGAAGTCCGAGGTCGTGTTGGTCAGACGGGCCACCCGACCATCCAGGCTGTCCAGCACCATCGCAACGAATATGGCGATAGCAGCCTCTGTGAAGCGGCCGTGCATGGCCTGCACGATCGAGAAAAATCCTGAAAAGAGGCAGCCCGTCGTAAAAAGATTGGGCAGCAGATAGATGCTGGTTCTGCGTCTCGGGAGTCGTTTATTCATGCAGTCTGATGCCTCTTGCGTTATCCCATAGACTGCCGGATTTTTACCAGCGGGCCAAGGCCGTCGTGTGGGCGTATACCTTATCGCCCACAGAGACTAACGCCTGGGCCTCCAGGGGGCAATAGACATCCACGCGTGAACCAAACCGAATAAAACCATAACGTGCCCCACGAAGGAGGCTGTCACCGGGTTTGACGTAGCAGAGAATTCTTCGTGCCACGAGCCCCGCAATCTGGATGCAGGTTAAACGGCGGCCCTGGGGATCCTCGATCACCATGGCACAGCGCTCATTCTGCTCAGACGCTTTATCCACCGCTGCATTTAAAAATGCGCCGGGGAAGTACTGGGTCTCAATCACCTTGCCCTGTATGGGCGATCGGTTTGAGTGAACATTAAAGACGTTCATGAAGACGCTGATCTTCAGGCTGTCCTTGCCGGTGATGGGATCTACCGTCTTTCCCACGACGACGATACGGCCATCAGCAGGTGATGTAATTAGGCCCTCCCCCACCGGCGGCGAACGGCCTGGATCCCGGAAAAACTGGATCACAAAAACCGCTGCGAGCCAGAGGAGGACTGCCAACACTGTCCAGTCGAGTGCAGTGGCCACTACCGCCAGCCCCACACTAAGCGCAACGAAAGGCCAGCCCTCCCGCGCAATCAGCGGGTGGGGATACAGACGGATGTCTTCGGCAGCCATCAGTTACGGGACTGATCCACCATGCGATTGGCCTTGATCCAAGGCATCATGGCCCGGAGCTTTTCTCCAACCTGCTCGATCTGATGCTGGGCGGTGAGACGGCGACGCGACAGCAAGGTCGGCGCACCCGCACGATTTTCCAGAATGAATTCCTTCGCGTACTCACCCGTTTGAATGCGATCCAGCACCTCTTTCATGGCCCGCTTGGTATCGGCATTGACAATTTTTGGCCCGGTCACATACTCACCAAACTCCGCGTTATTCGAAATCGAATAATTCATGTTGGCGATGCCACCCTCGTAAATTAGATCCACGATGAGCTTGAGCTCATGCAGGCACTCAAAGTACGCCATCTCCGGCGCGTAGCCAGCCTCAACCAGAGTCTCAAAGCCCGCCTTGATCAGCTCTACCGTGCCGCCACACAGCACCGCCTGCTCACCAAAGAGATCGGTCTCGGTTTCCTCGCGGAAGTTGGTCTGAATGATCCCCGCCTTGCCGCCGCCAATCGCGCTGGCGTAAGAAAGCGCAATCGCACGCGCATTGCCGGTGGTGTCCTGATGGACCGCGATCAGGCAGGGAACGCCGCCGCCCTGCGCGTAGGTCGCACGAACCGTATGTCCCGGCGCCTTCGGAGCGATCATGATCACATCCAGGTCAGCCCGCGGCGAGACCTGGCCGTAATGCACGTTAAATCCGTGGGCAAACGCCAAGGCTGCATTCTGCTTAATGACAGGCGCGACTTCATTGGCATAGACCGCTGCGATGTTTTCATCCGGCATCAACAGCATGACCACATCGGCGTCTTTGACAGCATCTTTGATCTCTGCAGCCTTCAGGCCCGCCTTTTCTACTTTCGCCCAGCTTGGGCCACCCTTCCGTACACCCACGACAACATTACAGCCGCTGTCGTTTAGGTTTTGTGCGTGGGCGTGGCCCTGAGATCCGTAGCCAATGATGGCAATCTTCTTGCCTTTGATCAGCGCCAGATCGGCGTCCTTGTCATAAAAAACATTCATGGTGTTTTCCTTGTCTTCAGTCTTGTAAAGGGATGTGGCCGTCTAGGCTTTCAGGGTTCGCTCGCCTCGGGAGATGCCCGAGCAGCCCGTCCTGACAGTTTCCAGAATGCTGCCTTCCTCGAGTGCCTCGATGAAGGCATCGAGCTTGCTGCTGTCGCCAGTAAGTTCGACGGTGTAGGTCTTGTCGGTGACATCGATGATGCGCCCGCGAAAGATATCGGACATTCGCTTCATCTCTTCCCGCTCCTTGCCAACAGCGCGCACCTTGATCAGCATGAGCTCACGTTCAATGTACGGATTCTCGATCAGATCAACCACCTTGACGACGTCGACGAGCCGATTCAAGTGCTTGGTAATCTGTTCAATCGTCTCATCCGACCCCATGGTGGAAATCGTCATGCGCGAAAGGGACTGATCCTCGGTGGGCGCGACGGTCAGCGTCTCGATGTTATAGGCGCGAGCCGAAAACAGGTCCACCACCCGGGACAATGCGCCCGGCTCGTTTTCCAAAAGAATTGAAATGATGTGTCGCATGGTTGGGCTCCTTACAGGTCTTCTGAACCGAGCAGCATCTCGGTCAGACCCTTGCCAGCCTGCACCATCGGCCAGACGTTTTCTTCCTGATCGGTGATGAAATCCATAAACACCAGACGATCTTTCATCTTAAAGGCCTCGCGCAGCGCGGGCTCGACATCCGCTGGCTTAAGAATCTGCATACCGACGTGTCCATAGGATTCTGCGAGCTTCACAAAATCCGGCAAGGAATCCATATAGGACTCTGCATAACGGCTTTCGTATTCGATCTCCTGCCACTGACGCACCATGCCCAGATAACGGTTATTCAGATTGATCACCTTGACCGGCAGCCGATACTGCTGACAGGTGGACAGCTCCTGAATACACATCTGAATTGAGCCCTCGCCGGTGACACAGGCCACTTCCGCATCGGGATGGGCAAGCTTCACGCCCATCGCATAGGGCAGGCCCACGCCCATGGTGCCCAGGCCACCGGAGTTGATCCAGCGGCGGGGATAG
>VERI01000047.1 GCA_018882785.1 Burkholderiaceae bacterium
CCCTATGGCCCCACCCAAACCCAGGCGAATCCTGTCCTCTCTGATGGATCGGGCCGCAAGCATTGGATTTTTTGTAGGGCAAGACCTGATCGACCGCTATCGTTCGGATGTCCTGGGCGTGGTCTGGCTATTTCTTCAGCCTTTAATTTACATCGCCCTTTTTAGCGCGGTCTTCTCCACCCTGATGGCCGCCCGACTCCCCGGTGTCGCAGGCGGCTTTGGCTACACGGTGTATTTGATTTCGGGTCTCTTGGTCTGGAATGCGTTTTCTCAGTCCTTCTCCCGGCTGTCGACCTGGTATCGGGATCGGGCGCATCTGTATCGCAAGGTGCCCCTGGGCTTGATCTCTCCGCCCATGTCGGTGCCGGCATCGGAACTGGTGATCTATCTGATCTCGATGCTGTTATTCGCAATTTTTCTTTTCGCCATTGGCCATCCGATCACCTGGCACTGGCTGTGGCTAATTCCAGCGGTGTTGATCCTGATGGGCCTGTCTTACAGCATGGGAATTATTTTTGGCATGCTGGAAGTCTTTATTCCCGATCTGCGACGGTTCGTGCCCATTCTGTTGCAGATTGGTTTTTGGCTCACGCCGATTGTCTACACGCCCGATATCCTGCCTGCCGCCATGCAGTCATTTCAGTCGTTTAATCCGATTGCGCCTGCACTCTCCAGTGTCCATCAGGTGGTGGTCTATGGCCGTCCGCCCAGTATCCAATCGCTGGCCATCATGCTCATAGTCTTTGCAGTGTCCGCAGTGCTCATGGTGATACTGCATGCCCGAATTAAAAAGGTCTTGCGTGATGCCCTCTGAACCCCAAGACCAGCCAAAACTACAGCCTGTGCTGCAGATACGGGAGCTCTCCAAGACCTTTCGTATTTATGCCAAGCCGATTGATCGGCTGAAAGAGGCGTTCTCAAGTAAAAGTTTTCATCAGACCCATCAGGCGCTCAGCAGCATATCGTTCGACCTTCTGCCCGGCCAGGCACTCGGGCTGATTGGCCAAAATGGTGCGGGTAAATCAACACTTTTAAAACTCATCTCGGGTGTGCTTGACCCTGATTCGGGCAGTGTGACCGCAAGCGGACGTATTGCGGGCTTATTAGAACTTGGCACCGGTTTTGATCCCGAGGCCACAGGCCGCGAGAACATCGCGATCAATGGCCATCTCTTGGGGCTTTCCAGTGAAGAGATTGAAAGCATCACACCTCAAGTGATTGAGTTTGCTGAGCTTGGCCCATTTATCGACACACCAATTCGTACCTATTCATCCGGCATGCAGATGCGGCTTGGGTTTTCGATTGCATTTCATTCCCGGCCCAAGGCGTTTGTGGTGGACGAGGCCCTCTCGGTGGGAGACGCCCGCTTTCAGCAGCGATGCATGCAAAAGATTCGAGAATACAAAGCCTCAGGTGGCGCTCTGCTTTTTGTCTCGCATGACTTAAATGCTATTCGGCTACTCTGCGATCAGGCCATGGTCCTGCATCAGGGCCGCCTGATGTTTCATGGCGCCCCAGAGGAAGCGGTGCGTGTCTATTACAAGACCCTGGCGGGATCGGATAACGAGCCGGATTCTCACTCTGCATCGGGGCAGGACCTTTCCACGTACGGCCGTGGTGAAGTGGTGATCGAATCGCTCACCTGGGCCCATGCAGCCCGAACGGTTGAGATTTCTTCGGATCGGTCTTCAAAAGCACCATCCCCGGGGTCCGCACATGCGTCGATCACCGTGAGCTCGGGCGATCCGGTTCAGCTGCAGCTTGCGATTCGCAGCGAGATCGCATTTTCGGCAAGTGTGGGCATTCTGATCCGCGACCGCTTTGGCCAGGATATTTTTGGCATCAATACCGCCATGCTGGAGCTGCCCGTGGAATTTGCCCCGGGCCAGAGCCGAACCATCGCCTTTGATCTGAGCCTGGCCATGGCGCCTGGCCGTTACACCCTGACAGTGGCGGTGCATACCGATACCAGCCACGTGCACAACTGTCAGCATTGGTGGGATAACGCCTTAGAATTCGAAGTGATTGGTTTTTCCGGCAAGCCCTTTTCGGGTGTGAGCCGCCTAGACCACCGGGTTAGTCTGATTTCCAGCGAAGGCCTGCGGGCCCAGGATGCACCAGGGGCAAGATGTGACAATTCCATTTGAAACCCTCGCCGCAGAGATTCGGGAAAAGGCCCGCAGCCTGCGATCAGAAAATCCTGACCCGCACAGCCTTTTAGAAGACGACTGGCAGCAGCTTCAGCCGGGCCGGCTCGAGCAGTTTCGTATTCGCCAGTCGACATCCCGTGGCCAGCTGCTTCAGTTCAGTGGCAATGATGTGGTCTCTGCCGTCTATCGCATGGTGCTTAAGCGCGAGGCAGATGCTGAAGGCCTGCGCATCTATCGCAGCCTGATGGATTCTGGGGCGCATCCTTATCTGATTGCGGGGCTACTCGGTATTTCGCGCGAGGCGCGAGAGCTCGGAGCAACAAGCGCGGAGTTTGCGCTCTATCGGCTACTGGCCTATGTGCTGAAGTTTCAGCGTGTCGTGCCCGGGTTGCGCAGGCTGATCTTTGCACTTGCACGGCGTTTTGCAGGCGCAAGTCGCAAGGCGGATCAGCAGCAGTTTTGGCTCGATCAGGTTGCAGCCATGAGCACAAGCCTGACAGGCTGGCATGCCGTGCTGACGCGTCAAAATGAAATGTTGGCCGCGATGGACCACCGTATTGAACGAACCAACCAATCCATTCGCCAGGCCCATGAACAGTTCAGCACGGCAACGGCCCGTATCAACATGCGGATGCTCTCTGCAGAGGCGAGAGGCCAGTCACAAGACTTCGCCCAAGCTCCTGGCGAAAGTCCGTCTGATCCAAAACTTGCCGCTGAATTAGATCGCTATTACCTGGCGTTCGAAGATAGCCATCGCGGCAATGCCGAGCAGATGCGAGAGCGCTACAAGCCTTACATGCTGGAACTTAATCGAATCAAGCAATCTTCAGTCTCAAACAAACCTTTTCTGGATCTCGGCTGTGGCCGTGGTGAGTGGCTTGAGTTTGTCGCCGCACAGGGAATCACAGCCCAAGGCATTGACCTCAATCCGGTGATGGTGAAGCAGGCGGTAGACAAGGGTCTTCACGCGCGTGAGTCTGATCTGATCTCGGCCCTGCGTGGTCATGCGGATGGATCTCTAGCCGGGGTATCGGCATTTCATGTGATTGAGCATCTGCCATTTGCGGTGTTATTCGAATGTGTCGCCCAGGCATGGCGGGTCTTGGCCGAAGGGGGAATGCTGATTTTCGAGACACCTAATCCTGAAAATCTGATGGTTGCGACCCACACCTTCTATCACGACCATACCCATCGTAATCCGCTCACGCCATCTTCGATGCAGTTTCTGCTTCAGTACTGGGGCTTTAAAGAGGTCTCGATTAAGCGACTCAACCCTTATCCAGAAAAAGATCGGGTTCCCGGAGAAGACCTGCTGACAGAGCGCTTTAATGGCCATTTCTGCGGACCGCAGGACTTTGCGGTGATTGGCATCAAGTGAGAATTCTGGTTGCCGCGAATCTCACCCCGTTTCTCAAGGGTGGGGCTGACGATCACATTGTTAACCTTACCCGCGCACTGACACAGGCTGGCCATCAGGTCGAGACCTTACGGCTTCCCTTCGCGTTTAATCCTGTGGGTGATATTCGTCGGGCCATGCAGGCTGCGCGTGATCTGGATATGCACGCGCCCAGCGGCCAGGGCATTGATCGCTTGATCAGTCTGCAGTTTCCTGCCTATGGTGTGCGGCATCCGCACCATGTTGCCTGGGTGATGCATCAGCATCGGGCCGTCTACGAGCTATTTAATCCGCAAAAAGCCTCGGCAGAGGACCATGCCCTGAAAGCGGAGATTGAGCAGTTCGATCAGGATGTGCTTGGCCCGGTGTCACATGCGGGGCGGCTATTTGCAAACTCGCAGCGGGTGGCTGACCGGTTAAAAAAATTTAATAACCTCGATGCCCAGCCGATATATCACCCACCGCCCGATCAGGGTCGTTTTTTCTGCGAATCGCCGGAGCACTATATTTTTTTCCCAAGCCGCTTTGAGCATTTAAAGCGGCAGTGGCTCGTGATCGAGGCGGCAGCCCTTATGAAATCTCCGCTCACGATTGTTCTGGCAGGCGAGGGCGGCCAGTTCGATGCCGCCCGCCAGCACATCGCAGAACTTGGTGTTGGTGATCGGGTAAAACTTCTGGGCCGGATTTCCGCAGAAGAAAAGATTGTTTGTTACTCGCGTGCATTGGCGGTCTGCTTTCCACCTTTTGATGAAGATCTGGGCTATGTCACGCTTGAAGCCATGTTGTCATCCAAGCCGGTGATCACCTGCACCGATTCGGGTGGCCCCTGCGAGTTTGTCGTGCATGAAGAGACTGGCCTTGTGGTGGAGCCCACGCCAGCTGCACTTGCAGTGGCGATGGATGGCCTTCTTCAAAATCGCGCCCGTGCAACTGAAATGGGTAGTGCAGCCCTTGCCCGCTGGCGGATGCTTAATATCTCCTGGTCATCAGTCGTTGACCGGCTGCTCAAGGCTTAACTCGCCGTGGCAGAAGTCCGGGCTGTAACCCCTCAGGCCGCAGATCTTCATGCCACACATCGCATCGCCCTGGTTGCGCCGCAGTCGGTGCCCGCTGTCGTCGGCGGTGCCGAAAATCTTTGGGCGGGATTAATTGCGCATTTCAATCGTCTACCGGGTGTGAATGCAGAGCTGGTGCTTTTGCCATCGCCAGAAAAGACGCTGCCCGAGATTCTGCAGACCTATGCAGCCTTTGCCAGACTTGATCTGAGCTGCTTTGATCAGGTGATCTCGACCACGCATCCCGCCTGGGCAGTGTGCCACCCCAATCACACGGTTTATCTGCAGCACACACTTCGCGGGCTTTATGACACCTATCCGCAGCAGCTAGATATTGTGCTTAGCCAAAGCCAGTTAGAGATACTGAAATTCGAACTGCCGCCCGCACTTTTTGACTCAGTCACGTTCGCTGCTCGCGCGAGCTGGCAGGGAGCAGACCGGCAGACCGTAGCTGATCAGTGTTTTACTGAGTTAGGTGGAATCGCGGAGACTGCAGAGTTATTGCTCGGCCCTGTTTCAAGGAGACCAGATCTTTTTGCTGCATTTCCTGGCCC
>VERI01000077.1 GCA_018882785.1 Burkholderiaceae bacterium
CAGCAAGCCGGATAGTGTCTTCGTCGTGCTCCACGACAACCAGCGTGTTGCCCTTCTCTTTGAGCTGGGTTAAGAGCCGCAGCAGTGCCTGGTTGTCTCTCGGATGCAGGCCGATGGTGGGCTCATCCAGGATGTAGCAGACGCCTTGCAGATTGGATCCGAGTTGGGCGGCAAGCCGGATACGTTGGGCCTCGCCACCCGATAGTGTCGGGGCGGCGCGATCAAGCGCCAGGTAGCCCAGGCCGACTTCAGTTAGAAAAGCCAGCCGGGACTCGATCTCAGAGATCAGGTCCTTGGCAATTGCAAACTCTCTGGACCCCAGATGGTCATCTAGATTACGAAGCCATTTCGGCAGTTCGCTAATTGGCTGAGCAGAGATCGCTGCAATGCTTTGTTTGGCGATGCGAACTGCGAGTGCAGTCGAATTTAATCGGGCCCCGCTGCAACTCGGGCAGGCCATGTCATCTGAGCGCTCCGCATCTGCTTGCCAGAGCTCTTCTTCGCCGGTCTGCGTACTATCAAACTCAGCCAGTTGAACACCGGTGCCAAAGCAGTCCTCGCACCAGCCATGTTTGGAGTTATAAGAAAAGAGCCTTGGATCGAGTTCCGAAAAGCCGGTGCCGCAGGAGGGGCAGGCCCGGCGTGTCGAGAGCACGGTGATTTCGGACTTGGGCTGATCCAGGGGCGCCATCACATGGACTACGCCCTGGCCGTAATTTAAGGTCTCTTCCAGTAGCGACTTCAGCGCCGCTTCATTGGCAGGCTGCACTTGCGTATCGCCAATCGGCAGTTCAATGGTGTGTTCTTTAAATCGATCCAGCTTCGGGAAGGGCTGGGTGCTGACAAACTCACCGTCAACGCGCAGATGTTGGTGGCCCTTGGAGGCGGCCCACTTGGCAAGATCTTGATAAATTCCTTTGCGGTTAATCACCAGCGGGGCCATCAGCCCAATGCGCTGGCCGCGATGACGCGACATCAGGGTCGAAAGAATTGATTCCACACTCTGGGGCCGAATCGCCGTGTTGCAGTCGGGGCAGTGCTGGGTGCCCGCTTTGACAAACAGCAGGCGCAGGAAATGATGAATCTCGGTCAGCGTGCCGACGGTGCTTTTTCTTCCGCCTCGGCTGGTGCGCTGCTCGATTGCGACCGTCGGAGGAATTCCGAAGACTGCATCCATAGCGGGCCGCGAGGCTGGCTGCACAAATTGGCGCGCATAGGCATTCAGC
>VERI01000078.1 GCA_018882785.1 Burkholderiaceae bacterium
CGCCGTTAAATTGGGATAAGTTACGGACATGGCAGGTCATTCCAAATTTAAGAACATCATGCACCGCAAGGGTGCGCAGGATAAAAAGCGCTCGGCGCTGTTTTCCAAGCTGTCACGCGAAATCACTGTGGCGGCGAAGATGGGCCTGCCAGACCCCGATGCCAATGCTCGTTTGCGCGCCGCCGTTCTCGCGGCCCGCGCGCAATCCATGCCCAAGGATAATATCCAGCGCGCAATTGATAAGGCCTCAGGCTCTGACATGGAGACCTATGAGGAAATCCGCTATGAAGGCTTTGGTCCTGGCGGCGTTGCCATCATTGTCGAGGCGCTGACGGACAATCGCAATCGCACCGCGACCAATGTCCGCACTGCCTTTTCGAAAAATGGCGGCAATATGGGCACAGCAGGCTCGGTCAGCCACGGCTTTGATCGGTTGGGCCTGATTGAATATCCGGGCAGCGCGGGGGACGCCGACACGGTGTTTGAAGCCGCCCTGGAAGCTGGCGCAGATGATGTCGAATCTTCGGACGACGGCCATTCCATCTGGACCAGCATCGATGCGCTGCACGAAGTCGCAAAGGCGCTGGAAGCCGCATTGGGCGAGCCCGAAGGCGTGAAGCTAGCCTGGAAACCCACGACCATGGTTGAGGTGGGCGAAGAAGATGCTGGCAAGCTGCTGCGCATGATTGATACGCTGGAAGAAGATGACGATGTGCAGACTGTGTGGGGCAATTATGATGTGCCCGACGCCGTGATGGAGAAGCTGGGCTGATGAGCAAAGCCCCTCTCCTTTAGGGGAGGGGTTGGGGGTGGGGAGTGCCATGCAATCACGAGAATTGCTAAACCGCGCCACCCAGCACCGCAACGCGCCTACACCATTTGAAAAAATCCTCTGGAAGTATCTGAACAGATCGCAACTCGGCGGCTATAAATTTCGCCGTCAGCACGTCATTGGCCATCGGATTGTGGACTTCTTCTGTCCAGAAAAGGGGCTTGTAGTCGAGGTGGATGGCGACACACATGATGCAGAGCGCGATCGCATGTCCGACCTGCAGATGCATCGCTTAGGTTTTCAGATATTGCGTGTTACCAATCGAGACGTCGGCGCCAATATCAACGGAGTTTTGGAAGCGATTTTGGTTCAGCTTAATCAACTCCCAGATCGATGGGCTGGCGACAGCCCCACCCCATCCCCTCCCCTGAAGGGG
>VERI01000079.1 GCA_018882785.1 Burkholderiaceae bacterium
GACCAAGCACTCACGGCCTATTTCGCCGATTTCTCGCAGTACGCGCTCTGTCTCGCGTGTTGCCTGCAGGGCCTGTGAGAGCACCACCGCATCAAAGCGGCCCTCGGCAAACATCGCAAGCCCCCGGTCAATATCCGCCTGGATCACGTTCACTCCGCGCTTCACGCAGGCCAATACGTTCTCGTCGGCAATTTCAACGCCGAGTGTCTCGCAGGACTGATGGGCAGCCAGCCAATGCAGTAGTGTGCCATCGCCGCAGCCTAAATCCAGTACGCGCGTACGTGGGGCGACCCATTTGGCAATCTGCGCAAGGTCACTGCGCAGAGACTCTCCGTTGCGGTGAGGAATGGCTGTCATACGCCAGACTCCTGGCCGATGCGATCAAAGTAGGCCGCAACCAAATGGTGATAGCGGGGATCGTTCATTAAAAAAGCATCATGCCCATGGGGCGCATCAATTTCGGCATAGCTGACTGATTTGCGTTGGGCAAGCAACGCCTCAACCATTTCCCGGGACCGCTCTGGAGGGAATCGCCAGTCCGTAGTAAACGAAATCAATAAATTGCTGCACTGGATGCCGGCCAGTGCCGCCGAGAGGCTGCCTGAAAAAGCCTTGGCGGGATCAAAGTAATCGAGTGCCCGTGTAATCAGTAAATAGGTATTGGCATCAAAATAAGTCGAAAACTTTTCTCCCTGATGGCGCAGATAAGATTCGATTTCAAATTCAACATCAAATCCAAAACGGTAGTCATCAGCACCGCGCAGCTGTCGGCCAAATTTTTCGGCCATATCATCGTCGGATAGATAAGTGATGTGGCCGATCATTCGGGCCACCGATAGGCCGGTCCTGGGCACTGAATTTTTGGCGTAGTAGTGGCCACCATGAAATTCCGGGTCACTGATAATTGCCCGCCGAGCAACTTCATTAAATGCGATGTTTTGTGCTGATAGCCGCGCAGTAGAGGCGATGACCACCGCATGCCGAAGCCGATCGGGGTAGGCAATCGACCACTGCATGGCTTGCATCCCACCGAGGCTGCCCCCCATAACGGCAGCGAATTGTTCAATTCCCAGCCGGTCAGCAAGACGGGCCTGGGCATCGACCCAGTCATCGACAGTGACCACCGGGAAGTCAGCGCCATAAGGCCGGCCCGTGGCAGGATTGATGGAGGCTGGGCCCGTCGAGCCAAAGCAGGAGCCAAGGT
>VERI01000023.1 GCA_018882785.1 Burkholderiaceae bacterium
ATACTAAGGCTCTTTCTACCCGCCGGGGTGGTGGAACTGGTAGACGCGCCGGACTCAAAATCCGGTGCCAGTGATGGCGTGAGGGTTCGAGTCCCTCCCTCGGCACCAGGAGCGCTTGATGAGCCGATCTGTAATTGGCAATACCCCAAAAACAACGATCGTCACCCCATACAGTAACGACTATCGAATTGATGTGCTCATTGAGGGTAGAGGCGCCAGCTGGAACCCGAGCGGTGTGAAGTCAAGTCCGACCTCTATTACCTATAGTTTTGCAAAAACACTTGCCTACGTTGAGGATCCAGAAGACACAGCCGGATTCACCGAATTTACGGGCGCTCAAAAAGAGGCTGTACGAAAATTTCTCGCTCTTGCGGGGACACTTGTCAATATCAATTTCTCAGAAGTTAACGAGACCGCATCCATCAGCACGGGTTTTGGCCAGATTCGTATGGCTAACAATAATCAGACAAGCGCTGGTTACGCACTCAGTCCAGGCTCGGGGGGCGAACTTTCCGGCGACGTATTCATTAGCAACGATACGATCAATTCGTCTTACGCTCAAGGAACATACGACTATGACACACTCATTCATGAGATTACCCACGCAATCGGACTAAAACATCCGGGTAACTACAACGACGGCCAAGAACCAAGCACAGCGCCCGGAAACTATTTAGCCAGCAGCGAAGACTCCAAAAAACTCAGTGTAGTTAGCTACGCAGAGCATCCTCAGGGTCTGCAACGCATTGACTTTGGCCCATATGACTTGCTTGCTTTGGATTATCTTTATGGTCTGCGGCCTTATAACACCGGGAGTACCCGCTACAGCTACAGTGATTCGGTAGGTCAGCAACTGCAGACGATCTACGATACTGATGGCATTGATACGCTGGATTTAAGCCAACTCACAACGCCCTCCATAATCAATCTGAATGGCGGTAGATCTAGTAGCCTTGGTCGCATTGCGAGCGGCAGTAACGCCGAGGTAGCAACGGATAATTTACAAATCGCTTTTGGGTCCGATATCGAGCAGGTCATCGGATCCAATCAATCCGATCAGATTACAGGCAATGCCGTACAAAATATATTTACCGGAAAGGGTGGAAATGACTCCCTCGACGGGGCCGGCGGAATTGATACGGCAATCTTTTTGGGTTCCCGGAGCGGCTATACGCTGACAGTTTCCGCCGCCTCAGCGGCCGTCCGTGACAATCAGGGCACTGACGGAACAGACACGTTAACTGCGGTCGAAAGACTGAAGTTTTCAGATTACTCGATTGCATTAGATCTTGACGGAAATGCAGGAAAGACTGCTCGGCTATTGGGGGCTGTGTTCGGAAAAACCGCAATTTCGAACAAGGAATATGTGGGGATAGGGCTGCGGCTTCTCGACGATGGAATGTCATTTGAAAACCTGGGAGGCTTGGCCTTGCAGGCAGCCGGCGCTACTAACTCGGATGCAATTGTCTCCATGCTTTGGAACCACGTCATGGGGAAACCGGCCTTAACGGCGGAAAAAACTCCTTTTATAACAATGCTGGATTCGGGCTCAATCACCCGCGGAGGTCTCGTCGCGCTCGCAGCCGAGACGGCCATTAACGCCGAAAATATCAATCTGGTGGGCCTTCGCCAGTCCGGGATTGACTACCTGTAATCCGTAGCATTACCAATCCGTTAGGCCATTTTTCGAATGGCTTTGGTGGGAAAATACGCCTATGTTGCCACCTCAGTTTGTCCACCTGCGCATGCACTCCGAGTACTCCATCTCCGATGGCATCGTGCGGCTCGAGGCGGCAGTGGCAAAGGCAGCGGCAGATCAACAGCCGGCGCTGGCGATTACCGATCTGGGTAATACCTTTGCCTATATCAAGTTCTACAAATCTGCCCGGGCGGCTGGCGTCAAACCGCTGCTCGGCGCCGATGTCTGGATCACCAATGACAGCGACCGTGACCGGCCCTATCGACTGCTGCTCTTGGTGCAAAACAATCAGGGCTATCGCAATCTGTGCGAGCTGCTGTCACGGGCCTGGCTTAAAAATGCCTATCGGGATCGCGGCGAGCTGCGTAGCGAATGGTTTTTAGAGGCCAGCACGGTTAACGACGCTAAGGGAACGGATAAGGGCAGATCCAAAGCCAAGGCATCAGCAACGCTTGGTGATGGGCTAATCGCCCTTTCCGGTGCGATGGCTGGAGAAATTGCCGATGCGCTTGCCAAGTCCAAGACGCCCGCCCAGGCCGAGGGCCCGGCAGACGCCGTGCTTAAAAAATATCTAGCCGCATTCGGTGATCGGTTTTATCTCGAGATTCAGCGTGCAGGCCTTCCTGGCGAAGAAACTTATATTCGACGCGTGCTTAGCCTTGCACTTCGGCATCAGGTGCCCGTGGTGGCGACCCATCCGGTGCAGTTTTTAAATGCCGAGGATTTTCGTTCGCACGAGGCACGGGTCTGTATTGCAGAAGGCGAGACCTTGGCGAGCGGACGGCGGCAGCGGCGATTTACAGCCCAGCAATATCTCACCCAGCAGGCCGAGATGGCCGAAAAGTTTTCGGATATTCCACAGGCGCTTGCCAACACCTTAGAGATCGCACAGCGATGCTCGGTATCACTGCAGCTCGGCAAGGCACAGCTGCCAGACTTTCCCACGCCCAATGGCGAAACACTTGAGGACTATCTGCGGATTACCGCCCGAGAGGGTTTAGAGATTCGGCTGGCCGAGCGCTATGTGAGCGAAGAGGTACGTGCCCGGCATGCAGGCCACTATCGTGAACGCTTAGAGATGGAGATTCAGACCATCATTGAGATGGGATTTCCGGGCTATTTTTTGATTGTTGCCGACTTTATTAACTGGGCAAAGCGCAATGGTGTACCAGTGGGCCCCGGCCGCGGCTCTGGCGCAGGTTCGCTTGTGGCCTATAGCCTGGGGATCACTGATCTTGATCCTATTCCGTATGCGCTGCTCTTTGAGCGATTCCTAAATCCTGAGCGGGTCTCGATGCCCGACTTTGATATCGATTTCTGTCAAGACAATCGTTACAAAGTAATTGACTATGTGCGCAGCAAATACGGTAAAGATGCCGTTAGTCAGATCGTGACCTTTGGCACCATGGCATCAAAGGCAGTGATCCGCGATGCGGGCCGGGTGTTAAACCTGCCGTATAACTTCTGCGATCAGCTCTCTAAGCTGATTCCTGTAGTCCAAAACAAACCCTTGTCCCTTGAAGCCGCAAAAAAAGAAGAGCCAATCCTTGCCGAACGGGCAGAAAAGGAAGATGAAGTCCGTGAGCTCTTGGCGCTTGCGAGCCCCTTAGAAGACCTTACCCGCAATATCGGCATGCATGCCGGTGGCGTGCTGATTGCCCCGGGGCGGCTAACGGATTTCTGCCCGCTCTATCAGGCGCCAGGCTCCGAGGGAGACGAGGGCATTGTTTCGATGTACGACAAGGATGATGTCGAGGCAGCCGGCCTGGTGAAGTTTGACTTTCTGGGGCTTCGTAACCTGACCATCATTCAGATGGCAGTGGATTACATCAATGGCCTGCATCCGGGCCGTGCGCTCACCCTGCGCGAGCTTGATGGGTTTGATGATCCAGCCGCATATCAGGTGCTGCGCGATGCCAACACCACTGCGATCTTTCAGGTGGAATCGGATGGCATGAAAAAGCTTTTGGCCAAGCTTCAGCCCGACCGATTCGAGGACATCATTGCTGTGCTGGCGCTTTATCGCCCGGGGCCATTGAACTCCGGCATGGTCGATGACTTTATCAAGCGTAAGCGCGGTGAGCAGCAGATCGACTATTTTCATGATTCGCTTAAAGACTGTCTGTCGCCGACCTATGGCGTGATCGTCTATCAGGAACAGGTCATGCAGATCGCCCAGATCATCGCCGGTTATTCGCTCGGTGGTGCAGATCTACTGCGACGTGCGATGGGCAAGAAAAAGCCCGAGGAGATGGCCCAGCAGCGGGAAATCTTTGTCAAAGGTGCGCTTGAAAAAGGCCACAGCCAGGCCTTGGCCACCCGGCTATTTGATCTGATGGAGAAGTTTGCCGAATACGGGTTTAACAAATCCCACACGGCAGCCTATGCGGTGCTCACCTATCAGACAGCATGGCTGAAGGCCCACCATACGGCAGAGTTCATGGCGGCGACGCTATCAGCCGACATGGATGACACCGATAAGGTGGCATTTTTCTTAGCCGATGCACGGGCCAATGGGGTGCGGGTGCTCGCGCCCAATATCAACGAATCGAACTATCGGTTTGATCCCGTGCGGCTAGATGCGAAGCCTGATGCAGACGAAGAGGCTGAGCAACGCAATATCCAGATCCAATACGGCCTTGGCGCTGTGCGTGGTGTGGGTGAGAACGCTGTGATGAATATTCTGACCACCCGTCAGCAGGATGGTCCGTTTAAAGATATTTTTGATTTCTGCCGGCGTATCGACCGACGGATAGTCAATAAACGATCGATTGAGGCCCTGGTCAAGGCCGGTGCGTTTGATCGTCTGCACGCCAATCGTGCGCAGTTATTGGCGGGCGTTAGCATTGCGGTTGGCGCTGCTGACCAGGCCCAGGCAAGCCTGCATCAGGGAGGGCTTTTCGAGGCCGCCGACCAGACAATCCAGGAAATTGAACTGCCCAAGACCGCTCCGTGGAATGAGCGCGAACGGCTTTTAGAAGAAAAACAGGCGCTCGGATTTTGTTTTTCGGGCCATTTGTTTGCGCCATACGCACAAGAGATTCGGCGCTTTGTATCCACCCCGTTAAATCGACTATCGGTATCACGTGATGCCGTCTGGATGTCTGGCGTGGTGAGTGCGAGTCGTGCGCAGATGACCAAACGCGGCATGATGCGGATTGTTGAAATCGATGACGGCACCGCAAAGCTTGAGCTCACAGTATTTAGTGAACTCTGGGATCAGCATCGGCAGTCGATTAAAGTCGATGAGCCGCTGATTATCTGCGCGCGTGTCGAGCAGGACGATTACTCGGGCGGTCTGCGTGGCGCTGCCGCAGAGATCCTGACCCTGGGTGATGCGCGGACTAAGTTTTCTCTTGGCATCCGGGTGCGGGTTGCCGGCGATACCGTTCCAGAAAAGCTTCGTTCTCTGCTTGAGCCCTGGCGCACCCCGAAACAGGGATGCCCGATCGTGCTGCGCATGCATCGCGGGGATGCGGAGTGCGATATCCAACTGCCAGAGGACTGGCGGGTGCGGCCCGAAGAGGAATTGCTGCGCACACTGGGCCAGCATTTTGCAAAAGAGTCTGTGGAAATCATGTACCGCTAGGGGATTTAGGCGGTTTTTCGTAGTGCCAGGTTTACAATTTGGGCATGCGTATCCCAGAGGCAATCAGCGGAATTATTGGGCCGATCCGAGCCATTCGGCGGGATATTCACGCCCATCCAGAACTGAAATTTGAAGAGCACCGGACCGCAGGAATCGTGGCCCAGGAGCTGCGGGCCTATGGCCTAGATGAAGTGATCACGGGCATGGGCAAGACCGGCGTGGTAGGTGTGCTGCATGGCACGCGTGAGCGCAGCCCGCAGCAGGCACATCGGATGATCGGACTTAGGGCGGACATGGATGCCCTGCCGATTACTGAACTGAATACGTTTTCACACGCCAGCCGGCATGAGGGCTGTATGCATGCCTGTGGCCATGATGGACACACCGCCACACTACTTGCTGCCGCAAAGGCGATCGCTGCCGATCGAGACTTTGCAGGCACGGTGGTATTTATTTTCCAGCCCGCAGAAGAAGGCGGTGGCGGTGCCAAGGCCATGATTGAAGAGGGGCTCTTTGAGCGTTTTCCCTGCGATGCGGTGTTTGCGATCCATAACTGGCCCGGTCTGCGGGTGGGCGAATTCGGCATGAACCCAGGCCCGATGATGGCTTCGAGTAATGAATTTGAGATTGTGCTCAAGGGCAAAGGCGCCCATGCGGCGATGCCCCATCTCGGCGTAGATCCGGTGCTGATCGCCAGTCATATGATCCAGGCCTTTCAAAGCCTGGTGTCGCGTGAGACCAAACCGATTGATGCAACCGTGCTGTCGGTAACCCAGATTAACGCAGGCGAGGCCACCAATGTGATTCCCGACCACTGTGTCATGAAGGGCACCGTGCGCACCTTTTCGCTCGGGGCATTAGATACCATCGAATCCGGCATGCAGCGCATCTGCAATCAACTGCCGCCCGCCTTTAATGCCCATGCCGAGTTTGCGTTTGTGCGGAACTATCCGCCCACAATTAATCACCCGACCGAGGCGATGTTTGCTGCCGATGTGGCAGCAGAGATTGTGGGCGAGGACATGGTGCAGCGGAATGTAGAGCCCACGATGGGCGCAGAAGATTTCGCCTATATGCTGCTTGAAAAACCAGGGGCCTATATTTTTCTGGGCAATGGCGATGCCAGCGGATTGCATCGCTCCCAGGGCCATGGCCTGGGGCCCTGCACGCTGCATAATCCGAGCTATGACTTTAACGATGACCTGATACCGATTGGCGCAACCTTTTGGCAGCTTCTGGTCAAGCGATATTTATCCCAGTAAATCATGCGTACCTTTTCACCGATTGACCAAGTGCTTGGCGCCGCAGATAACTTTCTGCGTTCGATTGCCACCACACCCCCCAGCAGCCGGCCCTATCCGGCAAAACAGATCCCTGAGGGACAGCTTTCCGATACCGAGCGCAAGCTGGCCGCTGCACTCATGCGAGTCAATCACTCAGGCGAGGTCGCCGCACAGGCGCTCTACCAGGGCCAGGCACTCACCGCCAAAACGCCGGAGATGGCCAGACTCTTGCAAGAAGCAGCAACAGAAGAGGCCGATCACTTAAATTGGACCGCAAAACGCATCGAAGCACTGGGCAGTCGGACATCGGTGCTTGCACCGCTTTGGTATATCGGTGCATTTACCATCGGTGCGATTGCTGGCCGGTTGGGCGATCGTGTGTCCTTGGGTTTTCTTGCAGAGACTGAGCGGCAGGTGGAACAGCATCTGATGGGCCATATGTCGCGTCTGCCATTGGCCGATGAGCCCTCTCGGGCAGTCGTTGAGCAGATGAAAGAAGATGAAATCAAGCATATGAACACCGCTTTGGATCAGGGCGGGGCTGACTTGCCCAGGCCGGTCCAGATGGCCATGCAGGCGAGCGGCAAATTCATGACCACGGTGGCGCACTACATCTAATGGATGCCCAGCTAACTCGGTTTCTGACCGAGATGGGGCCGCGTTGGCACCTCGATGTCGTGGGCAATGGGGAGCAGGTGTTTGCGTTTTACGAGCCCTATCACCAGGCCGAATCTGCAAAATACCCGGCTGTACATCATGCGCCCGTCACCATTACTTATGGCACCGATGAACGGCAGCAGGTCGACCTGTATATGCCCGTCGATCCTGATGGGCCAGAGCCTGGGGTTGTGATGTTTGTCCATGGGGGTGCGTTTATCCGCGGCGAACGGAATCGTTCCCCCTGGGTCTTCCGAAACATCTGCCTTGATCTGTGTCGACAGGGGCTGGTGGTCGCCAACGCTGGCTATCGGCTTGCCCCTGCAGCCGGCTATCCGATCGGCGCACAGGATGTTGCCGACGCGGCAGTCGCAACGATCACAGCGCTACGACAGCATGGTCTGCGAAGTGAGCGGTTTTTTTTAATGGGCCACTCTGCCGGTGGCACCCATTGCGCGACCGCGCTATTTGATCCCGTGATGCAGCCCAAGTACGCCGGCCTGCGGGATCAGGTATCTGGCTTGATTATGGTGAGCCCCCGGCTGGCCGCAGACCAGGATCCGCGCAATCCGAATGTGGCTGCCGTAGCGGCTTATTTCGGAGCAGATGCATCCACTTATGCGGCCCGCTCACCGCTGACCCATTTAAAGACTGCATTACATCAGTCCAAGGAGCGATGGCCACGGATTTTTCTTGCGATGGCCGAGTACGAAAATCCTCTACTGCAGGACTACGCAGATCAGATCAAGATGCACACCGAGTATCACTTTTATCCTGTGCATAACCATATGAGCATCATCGCCCAGATGGGGACTGCCGATAGTCCGCTGGGTGCGGCCATTGGCCGATTCTGTAAAGCCGCCCTTGATTAAGAATTGCTGTTTCTGAAGACCGCTTAGATCGCGCAGTATTTCTGGCGAATCGTTTCATCGGCCATCAGCGCCTGGGACGTGTCCTGATAAACGATCTCACCCTGATCCAGGATATACGCCCGATCGGATACCGATAGCGCCCGCTCCACATTCTGCTCCACTAGCAGCAGGGTCGTCCCCTTGCGCTTCATATTGGCAAAGAGTTCGAACATCTCGTCGACCAGCACTGGCATGATGCCCTCGGAGGGTTCGTCCAGAAAAATAATTTTGGGACTGGCCATCATTGCCCGGGCAATCGCCAGCATCTGCTGCTCGCCGCCCGACATCGAGGTTCCATCCTGATCGAGACGCTCTTTCAGCCGCGGAAACGTCTGGGTGATCTCATCGAGCATTGCTTCAAAGTCACCCTTGGTCTTCTGCGCGATCATGCCCAGCTGTAGGTTTTCTCTTACCGTCAGTCCCGGCACAATCCGCCGATCTTCCGGCACATAGGCCAGGCCAAGGTGAAACCGTTCATGGGCCGGGAGATCTAAAAAAGAAACGCCTTCTAGCAGGGCCTCTCCCGAGCGACGCGCAATGAGCCCCATCAGGGTCCGAAGTGTGGTGGTCTTGCCTGCGCCATTGCGGCCCATCAGGGTCACAATCTCGCCCGGTTTCACATCAAATGAGATTCCCTGCACCACGTGGCTGCGGTCATACCAGGCGTTTAGATTCTTAACTTGGAGCATGGTGTCGGTATCTTTACTCAGTTCTGTCCAAGATAGACCCGACGGACTTCGGCGTTGTTGCGGATCTCCTCGGGATTGCCTTGGGCTAGAAATTCACCATGATGCAGCACAATGAGATGCTCACAAATGCCCATCACTAGTTTCATTTTGTGTTCTACCAGAATCACCGTGCGCTCCTGCGAAAGCCGATGGATCAGGTCCATCATGAATACGGTTTCCTCGGGCGACATGCCTGCCGTGGGCTCATCGAGCAGCAGCAGATCGGGCGTTGAGGCAAGTGCCATCGCTATTTCCAGTGCGCGCTGCTGGCCATGGGCAAGCTCCGAGGCACGCTTGCCGGCAACCGCCGAGAGGCCTACCTTGGCGAGCAGCTCATCGGCCTGCTCATGCAGGGCCCTGAGGCTTGAGCGTGATGTCAGGATGTTGTAGCGCGAGATGCGCATTTGATGGGCAACCCGGACATTCTCGTGGGCCGAGAGATCTTTAAATACATTGGTGATCTGAAAGCTTTTTGAGATTCCAATCCGGGCGAACTCGTGCTGCTTTAGGCCGGTGATTTCCTGGCCGTTATAAAAAATCTGGCCCTCGGTTGGCGGAAAGGCGCCGCTGATGACGTTAAAAAACGTGCTTTTACCAGCGCCGTTCGGGCCAATGATGGCCGTCAGTTTATTGCGCTCAAAGCTGACATTGATATTTTTTAGGGCGGTGAATTTTCCGAAACGTTGGGTCACTCCCACCGCCCGCAGAATTGGCATGGATGGCGTGGTCATGGCCTAGCGCAACTCCTCGTGGGCAATGATGGAAAGACGGCGTTCTGTTCGGTGCAGGATGGTGCCCCAGATTCCCTTTGGAAAAAACAGCACGAAGCAGACAAAAATTGCACCCACAATCGCCATCCAGTGTTTGGTGAGCGTGGTGATTACATCTTCCAGATAGAGCAGAACGCCAGCACCCACGAAGGGGCCAAAAAAGGTGCCCATGCCGCCCAGCAGGCTCATCATCACGACCTGGCCCGACTGGAGATAGTGCAGAGAATCCACCGGCACGATCGAGAGGTGCAGCGCCCGCAGGCAGCCCGCCAGCCCACAGATGCCAGCGGAGATCACAAAGGCCAAGAGCTTGGTGCGCATGACATCAAAGCCGCAGGCAGCTGCGCGTTTTTCGTTTTCGCGAATGGCCTCAATCACCGCACCAAAGGGTGAGGCGAGCACCCGTGACACAAACCACAGCGCAATCACGACAAACACCAGCAGTACATAGTATTTCGTGATTGGGTCGACAAAATTGAGCTGAAATCCGAATATCTCCATCTGTGCGACCTTGACGCCACGCAGTCCGTTTTCTCCACCCGTCCATTTATCGGCCTTATAAAAGGCGTAATACACGATCTGGCCCAGGGCCAGCGTGACCATGGCGAAATAGATGCCTCGGGTACGAATGGCAAGAAAGCCAATCAGCAATCCGCCCACCAAAGAGGCCAGCACGCCCACCACAATCGCCAGATACCATGGCATCGCCAGGTACACGATGCTCATGCCGGTGAAATAACTGCCAATGCCGAAAAACGCCGCATGGCCAAATGACAGCAGTCCGGTGTAGCCAAATAGAAGGTTATAGCCCACCGCAAAAAGGCCAAAAATCAGAATATTTACGGCCAGTGCTTCATAGGGCATCACCCAGGGAAACAGCAGCAGTACTGCCGTCACCGCAAGCACACGATGTCGGGAGAGCTGGATATACAGTTCTTTCATCGTGAGATGTCCTTAACTCATTAGGCCGGCTTTGCCGAAAAAGCCCTGGGGCCTAAACAGCAGTACCACTGCCATCAGTACAAAAATCGATAGCTCTGCCAATGCGGGCGCAAACAACGAGGTCAGGCTATAGACCACGCCCACCAGCAGGCCGGCAACGACAGCGCCCATGAGGGAGCCCATGCCACCTACGACCGTGACCACGAATGATTCTGCAAGAATCGCCACACCCATTTCCGGGTTAACAGAGCGGGTTGGCGAGGCGAGAATTCCCGATAGCCCCGCAATTGCGGTGCCGATACCAAACACGATCAGCCAGACTTTGGCGACATCGACACCAAGAATTTTTACGATTTCCGGGTCGCGCGATCCCGCACGGATGATCAGGCCAAACCGGGTCTTTTCCAGAAACAGCCACAGGCCGAGAATGATCGCGCCCGTTACGACAATCAGAAATAAACGATAAAGCGGGAATCCCCCAAAGCCAAGATCTACAGAGCCCCGCAGAAGATCAGGCGTGCTCGATGGAATGCCCTCAACGCCAAAGACAACCCGCATCGCCTCGATCATGATGTAAGAAAGTCCGAAGGTCAGCAGCAAGGGATAGTCAATGCCGCGGCCATAAAGCGGTCGCACCAGGAATCGTTCGGTGACCAGGCCAATACCGCCGGTGATCAGGGGCACCAGCAGCAACGAAAACCAGAAGTTACCCGTGAGCGTAAAGAAATACACGCCCAGCATCGCCCCCACCATAAAAAATGCGCCGTGGGCGAAATTCACCACTGTCAACATGCCAAAAATTAACGACAGTCCGATTGCCAGCAGCGCATAGATCGCCCCCAGGGCAATCCCGGTGAGCATCTGCATGGCAAGCAGATCAAAAGAAACGGTCATGTGTGCTCTTCTTTTTGAGAATCCCCTGGGGTCTGAACGGCCCCAGGGGTAACGCGATCTGCCAGAAACTTAGGCCTTATGTCCCAGCTCGTCGCAGGAGCGCAGCCGCTTCTCGTCAGGGTTCTCAATGCTCACCACATTGAAGACATCGTACTTGTCTTTCATATTCTTAGACTTAGACTCAATCACGATGACAGACTGAACCGACTGGTGATCACAGCGACGGTAATACTGATCGCCCTTATAGAAGTTGTACTTCAGCGCACGCATGGCATTGATCACCGCATTGGTCTCGGTGGACTTGGCATTCCGCACGGCGGTAAGCACGCTTCTCACCCCCGCATAGCCGAGCGCACCGTAGTCAGAGGGCACAGATCCGCCATAGGCTGCACGGAATTTGTCATTAAATGCCTTGGCTGCAGGCACTGTCGACTCGATGCCCCAGTAGTAGGACGTGCCGCCCACGATGCCCTCGAAGGCCTCTGGCCCGCCAGCAAGGCGAGAGGTATAGAGCAGAACCGGGGTGATGACCTTGATATTTTTCTTCAGGCCAAAATCGGTAACCTGCTTGGCGGAGTTGACCAGATCCCGGCCGAAATTACACAGCACCAAGATGTCGGGCTTGAGTGCCTGGATGCGGGGCAGGAATGCAGAATAGTCCGGTGCGCCGAGCGGATGGCGAATGTCTTCTAGGGTCTGGGCACCAAACTCCTTGCCTGCACGCTGAAAGCCGCGAACCATTTCATGGCCATAGGCGTAGTCGGCAGTCAGGTAGACAATCTTTTTACCGAATTTCGGGAATGCATAACGGGCCACCGCGCCCGCTGTCATGTGGGGGTTGAGCGCCTCGTGGAAGGTGTACATGCTCCAGTCTTTGACCTCGTTGATGGCATCGGACTGGCTGATCGAATTAAAGATGACCTTACGCTCTTTGGTTACTGCGTTGATGGACAGCTGAGTCGCTGCAGACAGCGATCCCACAATGTAATCGGCCTTGTCTTTTTCAATCAGTTCCAGCGTGCGGGTTGCAGCCTCGCCGGGGTTGAGTTTGTCATCGCGCACAAGCAGCTCTGCCTTGCGGCCGTTAAAACCACCTGTGTCATTAAATTCTTTGATTGCAAGTTCAGCGGCGCGAACCTGGTCCTGTGCCTCGGCCGAGAATGGGCCTGTGAGCGGTACAGGAAAACCAATCTTGATTGGGCCGGACTGGGCCTTAGCGATGCTAAAGAGCGACGGCACCGATACAGTTGCAGCGGTCGCGGCGCCCGCAACAATCGCGGATCGACGGCCAGTATTGACGGGGGATTTACTCATTCATGTCTCCTTTTAGACTGTCTTATAAAAAACTTCACCAGCTCGAAACAACAACTGCACACTACGAAAACAATGCGTGGCCCTATGCGGCCAGGCCCATGCCCACGGCCGTCTGACGCATGACGTCTCTTGCCCGCACCAGGTCATCCGGGACCTGGTATCGATCTGTACTCAGGCCAGATTCGCTCGTGATCACCGGCGCCTGATACTGCATATAGGCCCCCAATGTGCGGGCATGCAGGGTAATGGCGCGACAGGCGGGTGCCCGTACCGACTCATATGCCTTTAATGCCTGCACCGTCGCACCATGGCGTTTTACCGCGTCTGCTAACGCCATTGCATCCTCGCCTGCCTTGGTCACGCCCATGCCACAGTGGGGCCGGGCCACAAAGGCCGCATCTCCAAGGAGTGCCACATGGCCAAAGGCGATATTTTCAGACAGGACGTCATAAATTGGTTGGAAAAATGGCTGGGCAGTTTTTTCGACAATCTCCGCAAACTGTGGGGCCAGCACCTGGTGGGCGGCCTGACGCATCGCCTGAATATGCCGCGCTGCTACTTTATGCGGAGGAATTCCAGTCGGATAGAACTCGCCCTGCTCATCGGTGAGCAGATCTTGAAGGTCATCGCCCTGTGCCACCGGCCGATACCAGACAAAGTTATACCGACGCTCGCCGGGCCGAATGCTGCCATTAGCACCCGAGACCGGATAGCCCAGCATCTGCTCGCCCAGGGGCAGGCAGAAGCCAAAATGTGGAAACAATGTTCTCAGGGTCTCATCGGAGAGCACTGACTCATCGCAGACACCGCGCCAGGCGATATAGCCCGCGTACTCGGGCTGAATCGATGGTGCCAGCTGTTGACGAATCAGTGAGCGCAGGCCATCGGCAGCAATCAGCAGATCAGCCTCCATCACTTCACCGCTCTCACAGGTGACCTCGATGCCGTCGTCTTGCTCTTTGAGCGCGGTGACATGATGGCCATGGTGAACGTTTTCCTGTGGGATGACCTGGGTGAGCATGTTGTAGAGCCCCGTCCAGGAGGTGAGCACCTGTGGAAGTGGCTGGCTGGCCAATACCTGACCCTGGCGATCTAGGGTGACACGGGACTGCACCGATACGCCAATCACCTGACGATCCACATCAACACCGGCGCAACGCAAGGCCTGCAACAGGGCCGAATGGGTCACGATTCCCGCACCACGGCCCTTTAAAGACTCGCCTGCGCGCTCAAACACCTGGACATCATGGCCATCACGCAGCAGCATATTGGCAGCAAATAATCCGCCAAGTGAGCCGCCGGCAACCAGGATGTTGGCCATGGCTTTAGTTAACTCCTGCCTTTGCATCCATGGCCGCTTTTTCTTCGGCCGGATAGTTCAGCTCAATAACCACCCCATTGGGATCATCCACAAAGAGCTGATGCAGCTTAATCAGCGGCACTGACCGCTCACGGAAGGGGACATTTAAGCGTTTAAGCAGATTAATTTTGTCTTCTAAGCCCGTCAGAAAAAACGCCACGTGATCCACCGCACCACTGCCCTGAAGCGAGCTCACGTCACGATCACCCAGATATGCTTTTAATCCCGAAGGATCGTTTTTATCGATCCCGATCAGATGGACCACGGCGTTCGCATAGTTATCGCTATCACCCGCATAGAGCCATTTACCCGGAAATTGAAACGGCGGCCGGGGGCCTTCCGCGAGACCGATGATCTTGTTGTAAAAACTTGCAGTCGCTTCCAGGTCAAGCGTTCGAATCGATAGGTGGTTCAGGCTAATGGTCATGATGACTGTTCCTTAGAATACAAAATCTCTTTGGCTGAACTCAGATAGGCCCGCACGCGATCACGAACGGAGTCGTCATCTTCTGCCACTGCGGATTTGTGATGAATGGCCTGACCATAGACCCATCTTCTTATGCCGGTGTAGAAAATTCCACCGTGCAGGCCCATTAAAAGTTCAAGCTCCCGGGCAGACGGCTGACCCTCGGTCGTTACACCACAGTGGCGGCGGGTCTCGCGAATCAAACGCGGCAGGAGCCGCTTGCGCAAGAGGGCAAAAAACCGATCCGTGATGATCTGATCATCCAGGCCCGAATAGATCAGGATTCTTACAAAATCATAGGTCAGCACAACGCGTGCATAGTCACAATAAAACGCACTGAGCTTGTCTAACGGAGATGCCACGGGGTCATCCAGGATGTTGTCCCAGTCGTTTTTCCAACGGCCTTCGAAGACTTCGGCATAGACCCGCTCGATCAATGCGCGTTTGGTCGGGAAATAGTGGTAAAGCAGGGCATGGGTGACCCCAATTTCCTTAGCCAGGTCACGCAGCTGGCCCGTAAAGCCCCGTTTGGCAAAAAATTTAATCGCCGCCTCAAGGATCTGGCGCTCCCGGACCGCGACACTCAGCCGCCGGCGCGGCGCGGCCTGGCCAGGCACGGGGCCAGACGACGATTCATCAAGCTGGGATTTGACGGAACGCGAATCGGTGTAGGCCATCAGGCAGGGTTTCTCCGCATTTGGAGGTATTTGCTGGCAATTTGATAATGCATTCTTGAACAATTGGTAGATAAGCACCACTCCGGAATAACCCCGAGGACTCCCCAAGAATGGAAATCAAAGGCGAAGAAAACATCCGTGCATCCGTACAGACCGTCTGGGACGGACTGAACAGTACCGATGTGTTGTTGAAATCAATCCCGGGCTGCGAGGAAATTCAGCGCACGGCAGATAACGAACTGCAGGCCAAAGTCATGATCAAGCTGGGGCCAGTTAAGGCCCGGTTCTCGGGCAAGGTCACCATGACCAATGTGCAGCCACTGAAAGGCTACACCCTTAACTTTGAAGGCTCAGGAGGCGCGGCCGGATTTGCAAAAGGCAGTGCCGATGTGTCGCTGCAAGAGGCGGATGGCGGCACGCTTCTTACCTATGTGGCCAACGCCTCGGTTGGGGGCAAGCTCGGACAGATTGGTAGTCGACTGATCGAGGGTTCGGCCAAAAAACTGTCGAGTGAATTTTTCGCAGCATTCGCGGAGACCGTAGCGCCTGGTCATCGCGATCGTGCAGAGCAGACAAGTGCAGACGCGCCACCATCCAGTGATGGGCCCGCTGCCAGCCCGAAGGCCAGATCGGAGCAGGGCTCAAGCAGAATGTGGGTCGCTATCGCTGCCGCAGTCGTTGTTGTAATTGTTGCGGCCAGCATCTTTAGCAAATAAACCAAGGCCGTTTCTCAAGGAGACAGAATTGAAGGCACCTGTATTTGATTATGTCCGGGTCGACTCGGTTGATAAGGCAATCGGCCTGCTCCAGGCACACGGCGACGATGCCAGGATTCTTGCAGGCGGCCAGACCATGATGGCGACGCTGAATATGCGACTTTCATCACCACAGCTGCTGGTCGATATCAGCCAGATTGATCAGCTCAGAAAAATTTCGGTGAATGGCAGCACATTGCATATCGGCGCAATGGTGACCCATAGCGAGATTGAGCGGTCGGATGTGATTCGTCAGCATGCGCCATTGCTATCAATGGCCGTTCCACACATTGCGCACAAGGCAATACGTAATCGCGGCACCTGGGGAGGCTCACTTGCCTATGCTGACCCCGCTGCCGAATGGCCCGCCTGCGCGATTGCCCTGGGTGCAACCCTTGTCGCACAAGGGCCCAAGGGGGTACGCCGGATTTCTGCAGATCAGTTTTTCTTAGATCTCTACACAACGGCCTTGGCTGCGGATGAGCTGCTCATTGATGTAGAAATCCCCATTGGCAGCCGGCAGCAGGTCGTGGCATTTCAGGAACTGGCCCGCCGCCATGGCGACTATGCCATCGCTGGAATTGCGGCTTGTGCGCAGCGCGATGGTGAAATGCTTCGACAGCCACGGTTCGTATTTTTTGCTGTTGCCAATACGCCATTTCAGGCAACTCGGGCGCAAGCGGTGGTAGACGGAAAGGTTCTGACTCCTGGACTGGTAGATGAGGCGATCTCTGCGCTGCGCGGCGAGCTCAATCCGCTATCGGATCTCACCAACACGAGCGCCACTAAATTACATCTATCCACTGTACTGCTGAAGCGGGCGATCCATGCCCTATCGGCAGGCCACTGATCTCAACGATATTCGGGCGAAATTCTCATGTCTATCAAAAAAACGATCGAGGTCACGATTAATCATGAACGTGTCATTCGAGAGGTCGAACCGCGAACCCATCTGGTGGATTTTCTGCGTGAACAGGTGGGCCTAAAGGGCGCCCACCTTGGATGCGAACATGGCGTGTGTGGCGCCTGCACCGTGCGACTAAATGGCGAGATTGTTCGGGGCTGCCTGACATTGGCCGTGCAGGCCGATGGGGGATCGGTGGACACGATCGAGGGGCTTTCCCGTCAGGGTGTGCTGAAAGACCTGCAGGATGCATTCTTAAAGCACAACGCATTGCAGTGTGGCTTTTGTACACCGGGAATGCTGATGGCTGCCGCCGATCTTGTTGAACACAATCCCAAGGCGGACCGTCAGCAGGTTCGTGAGGCAATTGCCAGTAACTACTGCCGCTGCACTGGCTATCACGCGATCGTTGACGCGATCTGTTCAGTGCTCTCGAAAAGAAATCTGGAGACTGTAAAGTGAATAAACCCCGCGAGCTCACAGAATTTGGACTGCCGCCGGTCACTGAGGACCAGCGCTACATCGGCACGCGAGAGCCTCGGCATGGGGCCCGTCGCCTTGCCCAGGGACTGGGCACCTATCTCGATGACATCATGCTTCCGCGCATGGCCCATGTGGTTTTTTGGCGCTCCCCCGTGGCCCACGCCAAGATTCTGAAGATCCACGATGACGCGGCCCGCAAAATGCCCGGCGTGATCGGCGTCTTCAATGGTCATGATCTTAAAAAGGTCTGTAAACCCTGGGTTGCCGTGCTTGGACATCTGGCCGGCATGAAGTCCGCCCCCCAGCATCCAATGGCCCTGGATCGCGCCTGCTGGCAGGGCGAGCCCGTTGTCGCAGTCGTGGCAGAAAGCCGTGCCCAGGCAGAAGACGCTTTACAGGTCTTGGAAGTGGAGTGGGAGGATCTGCCCGCTGCACTGAACATGGAGACCGCATTAGATCCCAAGACGCCAGTGATCCACCCTGAGCTTGGCGATAACCTGTGCTTTACCCGGCAGCTCGACACCGGTGGCGTTGATGAGGCGTTTGCAAAGGCCCATGTTGTTGCCGAAGAGACATTTTATTTCGGACGGCATACCGGTGTGACCCTTGAGCCACGCTGCCAGATTGCAGACTACAACCCCGCAGAGCATAAGCTCACTGTGTATCACGCCCAGCAGGCGCCGCACATGATGCAGGACCTGTATTCACGGCAGTTCGATATCCCCGAGTCATCGATCCGTGTGATCTGCAAGGATGTGGGTGGGTCCTTTGGTATCAAGGTCCATGCCTACCCGGATGACTTTGCCACGGTGGCACTCTCAATCCTTTTGTGCCGTCCAGTGAAATTTGTCGCGGACCGACTGGAGTCTTTTTTAAGTGATATCCATGCCCGTGAGCACAGAGTAAAAGGGAAGATCGCAGTCAGTAAAGAGGGTGAGATTCTCGCCTTTGAGATTGATGATCTTACTGGAATTGGCCCTTATTCGATGTTTCCGCGCACGAGTGCCATTGAGGGCAATCAGGTCGTAAACATCACCGGTGGGCCCTATAAACATAAGCAGTATCGGGCCAACCTGAAGGTCGTATTTCTGAATAAAACGCCGACCTGTCAGTACCGCGGGGTGGGGCATCCGATTGCCTGTGCGGTGACCGAAGGGCTGGTGGATAAGGCCGCCCGGATGCTCAATATGGATCCGCTGGAGATTCGCAGACGCAATGTGATTCCCGATGATGCCTATCCTTACACCGCCGCCTCGGGCATTAAGCTTGAGATCTTGTCGCACGAGGAATGCATTAGAAAACTGGAAAAATTTGCGGATTACCAGGCCCTTCGTGCTGAGCAGGCCGCACTGCGCAAGCAAGGTATCTACCGCGGGATCGGAATTTCGACTGTGATTGAACTCACCAACCCGAGTGCGGCCTTCTATGGCGTGGGTGGTGCACGAATCGCCTCTCAAGACGGTGCCACCGCACGGCTTGATCCCAAAGGTGGCGTGACCGTGATGGTGAGTGTCGGTGAGCAGGGCCAGGGCGCAGAGGGCATCTATGCCCAGATCGCCGCGGACGCCGTGGGCGTATCGATTGATCAGGTCAAGATTTTTACAGGTGACACAGATGTCACGCCCTATGGTGGCGGCACCTGGGCCTCGCGTGGAGCGGGTATTGGCGGCGAGGCGGTATTACGCGCCGGACAGGCGCTGCGTGAAAATATTTTAAAGCTTGCCTCGGCCATGCTCTCTCGCGATGTCGCGACGCTTACGGTACGGGAAGGCAATGTGGTGGATAGCCAGACTGAAGAGGTGTTGCTGGAGTTTGCCGAACTCGGGCGTGTTGGCTATTTCCGTTCCGATACCCTGCCCGCCGGCTTTACGCCTGAGCTCACCGTGACCCGCCACTATGTACAGCGAGACTATCCATTTATCTGGACAAACGGTGTCCAGCTCTCCTATGTTGAGGTAGATCCGGAGACCGGGCTTGTTAAGCTGCTCAAGCATTGGGCGGTGGAAGACTGTGGCCGTGTGATTAATCCGATGCTGGTCGATGAGCAGATGCGGGGTGCGATCGTTCAGGGGATTGGCGGCGCGTTATATGAGGAGTGTCTGTACGACGAAAACGGTCAGCTACAAAACGGCAGCATGGCGGACTATCTGGTGCCGATGGCCTATGAGATGCCCGATATCGAGGTCAGCCATGTGGAGACGCCCACACGCACTTCACTCTTAGGTGCCAAGGGCGCCGGAGAGGCCGGTACGGCAGGTGCGCCGGGTGCGATCATGAATGCAATTAACGATGCGCTTGCGCCATTGAATGCATCTGTCGCCTCTCAGCCGTTTACGCCAGAAAAGATCCTGAAGGCACTCGGGCGCGTCTAGGGCGATTCTTAGTTGCCGAGTTTGATGGAATCAATCCCCTGCAGCGGTCCCAGGGGATTGCGTTTGGTTTCATCCTCGCGGACCTGGGGTTTGCCGCCGATCAGTTTGTAGACCACCAGTTCGCCTTTCATTAGCCACACGGCATTAAACTCCCAGCCGCTGGTGAGCGTCTTGCGATTGAAGTTGAAAAAGTCTAGCCAGAAGTTGCCATAGCGATCCCGTCGCAGCACCTTCTGGTCAAGCTCATAGCCCTGGCAGTCGGTGCGAACGCGAATACAGTCCATCACGCCCGGATCCAATGTGTAGCCATCCACGCCTGCGGGTGGAACGAATCGGCGAATCACATCGGAGTAGTTCAGGATGGTGATGTTGGGATTCACGAGCGGATCCAGGCCAAGGCCGGTGAGCTCTGCACGGGTGGTCTGATAGGGGACCACCTTGGCAAAGGTGTCGCGCGCCTCTTGGAAGCTTGCCCAGGGACCCTGGACAATATTTTTCGCATCCGGCAGCAGGCCGGCACAGGCGGTCAGCAGCATCGACAGCGCAGTCGATGCGGCAAGCAAGACGATGCCCTGACATTGACGCCACATGTTCATGGCCGAGTGTGCAGAAAAACAAAACCCCCGACACCACATGGGCCGGGGGTTTTGGAGAGGGAGCCTGACGATGCCCTACTTTCACGACAGTTAAGTCACTATCATCGGCGCAAAGGCGTTTCACGGTCCTGTTCGGGATGGGAAGGGGTGGTACCACCTCGCTATGGTCGTCAGGCAAAACTTGTCAACAACCTTGATCTTTAACGGTGGCGGTCTCTTTGGGGACCGCACTTTAACGAGTTGTAATCGCTTTAAACACACAAGTTGCTCAAACCTGATCGCGATTGCATGCGGTGACGAACCGTATGCGTTCAAACAATCTGCAACTGCGGTAAAAAATCAACATTTAGGGCTTGAAAAACAACCTTGGCTCTGTAGCGAACCACATCGGCAAGGTTATAGAGTCAAGCCTCACGGGCAATTAGTACTGGTTAGCTCAACGCATTACTGCGCTTCCACACCCAGCCTATCAACGTCCTGGTCTTGAACGACCCTTTAGCGGGATCAAGTCCCGAGGGAAATCTTATCTTGAGGCGAGTTTCCCGCTTAGATGCTTTCAGCGGTTATCTCTTCCATACTTAGCTACCCTGCAATGCCACTGGCGTGACAACAGGTACACCAGAGGTATGTCCACTCCGGTCCTCTCGTACTAGGAGCAGGCCCCCTCAAATTTCCAGCGCCCACAGCAGATAGGGACCAAACTGTCTCACGACGTTTTGAACCCAGCTCACGTACCTCTTTAAATGGCGAACAGCCATACCCTTGGGACCGGCTACAGCCCCAGGATGAGATGAGCCGACATCGAGGTGCCAAACACCGCCGTCGATATGAACTCTTGGGCGGTAT
>VERI01000080.1 GCA_018882785.1 Burkholderiaceae bacterium
CATGGCCAAGGGTAAGTTTGAGCGCACCAAACCGCACGTAAACGTAGGGACGATTGGTCACGTGGACCATGGTAAGACGACGTTAACGGCGGCGATCACGACGGTGTTGTCGACGAAGTTTGGTGGTGAGGCGAAGAAGTACGATGACATTGATGCGGCGCCAGAGGAGAAAGCGCGCGGCATTACGATTAACACGGCGCACGTGGAGTACGAGACGGAGAAGCGTCACTATGCGCACGTGGACTGTCCGGGGCACGCGGATTATGTGAAGAACATGATTACCGGTGCGGCGCAGATGGACGGAGCGATTCTGGTGGTGTCGGCTGCGGATGGTCCGATGCCGCAGACGCGGGAGCACATTTTGTTGGCCCGCCAGGTGGGGGTGCCGTACATCATTGTGTTCATGAACAAGTGCGACATGGTGGATGATGCGGAGCTTCTGGAGCTGGTGGAGATGGAAGTCCGCGAGCTGCTCTCCAAGTACGATTTTCCTGGTGATGACACGCCGATCGTGAAGGGCTCAGCGAAGCTGGCCTTAGAGGGCGATAAGGGCGAGCTGGGCGAGGGCGCGATCATGAAGCTGGCCGAGGCGCTGGATTCTTACATTCCTGAGCCACAGCGTGCGATTGATGGCGCGTTTCTGATGCCGATTGAGGACGTGTTCTCGATCTCGGGCCGTGGCACGGTGGTCACGGGCCGTGTGGAGCGTGGCATTGTGAAGGTGGGCGAAGAGATTGAGATTGTGGGCATCAAGCCCACAGTGAAGACCATCTGCACGGGCGTGGAGATGTTCAGAAAGCTGCTGGACCAGGGCCAGGCGGGTGATAACGTGGGTATTTTGTTGCGTGGTACCAAGCGCGAGGAGGTCGAGCGTGGTCAGGTGCTGGCTAAGCCCGGTTCGATTACGCCGCACACCAAGTTTGAGGCCGAAGTCTATGTGCTCTCCAAAGAAGAGGGTGGCCGTCATACGCCGTTCTTTAACAACTATCGTCCGCAGTTTTACTTCCGTACGACCGATGTGACGGGTGCGGTGGAGCTGCCTGCGGGCACGGAGATGGTGATGCCTGGCGACAACGTGAAGATCAAGGTGGCGTTGATTGCCCCGATCGCGATGGAGCAGGGCCTGCGGTTTGCGATTCGTGAGGGTGGCCGTACCGTCGGCGCCGGCGTCGTCGCAAAAATTATTGAGTAA
>VERI01000081.1 GCA_018882785.1 Burkholderiaceae bacterium
GTCTATCGCCGTCTTTGCGATTCGATTCGGAACCGATCTGCAGCTTGGCGCCGACTCTTCGATCGGAAAGCGCTGGCAGTTAATTGAAATTTCCGTTACCCAAATCCTAAAAACGCCCTGGTTCGGAGTGGGAACCGATCAGGCAGGAAAGTTTTTCTCTGGGTTTGCGCCTCCAATCTCGAGCCTGGATCACGCACATGTGACCCTACTTAATCTTGGGCTTGAGCTTGGTATTCCGGGGCTTATCGGATGGGTATGGGCTTTTTCAGTCTTGAGCTGGGCATTTCTGCGGCCTGGAGCGCACTACAATGCGGCAATCTCCAGGATCGGACTCCTTGTCTGTGGCTACATCTTCTTATGCGCGCTTACACAAGACCTGCTCAGTCACGCCTACACGAGAAAATATCTTGCGCTTCTCCTCGGACTGCTGCTGGTGATGCGAGTTCAGGATTCAAAACACGACAATAAAGATGTCCATGTCTGAGCCTTCCATTAGCGCAATTCTTATCACGCGAAACGAGGCGGGTAATCTGCCGGAGTGTCTGCGATCGCTATCCTTCTGTCAGGAAGTGGTTGTAATTGATCAGCAAAGCACAGATCGAACCGCAGATCTGGCCCATGAACTCGGTGCACGCGTGGTCGCAAGCAGCGATTGGCAGGGCTTTGGCATACAAAAGCAGCGTGCACTGGATACCGCAACCGGTGACTGGGTGCTCTCGATCGATGCCGACGAGCGGATCACGCCCGAGCTAGCCAAAGAGATTCAGCAGGCGATTCAGTCAGATAAAGCCGATGGTTATTACATTAAGCGCCGCTCACAGTTTCTGGGTAAGTGGATGAACCACGGGGGCTGGTATCCCGATCGGGTGCTCCGCCTTGCTCGACGCGAGCGCGCCCGATTCGATCCCACCCCGATTCACGAAAAAATGATTGTTGATGGCGCAATCGCTGAACTTGTCCACCCGATGCTTCACTACAGCTATCGCAGTATTGAAGACGTGCTCGCAAAACAGAAGACCTATGCCCTTGCCAGTGGCGCGAAGAAAGCAGCGGGCGGCCAGGATGCAGGAGTCGCTTCTGCGCTGCTGCGCTCGGGCTGGACGTTTATTCGGTTATTTATGTTTCAGCTGGGATTTCTGGATGGCCGGCATGGTCTTATCGCGGCACTT
>VERI01000048.1 GCA_018882785.1 Burkholderiaceae bacterium
ACACCACCCCCATCTCAAGCCCCTTCTGTACAACATCAATTCGGGCAGCACCGGCTGCAGTATCCAAAAACAAAATCCCCCGATCACACAACAGCACCACATCGAGTCGATAGCTACCCGCCAAAAGCGGCAGCCTGCTGAACGTTAGACCCACACAGCCTCTACCTTCGGGATTACGTCTGGGAGCAAAACCGTCGTTATGGGTTCCTACGCTGGCAATGAGCCGATCGTCTGCGCCATAAATCAGTACGGCCACATGTGGACTTGCCAGGCTGAAGTCCGATTGAAATTCGACCTCGATCTCTAAGTCGGTCTCACCCGAATGCCAGACCGTGTCGGGCGGGTGTACGACCGCCACCTGGGTGATTCGACTTACCTGAGCGACCTCGGCCGTAGCATCTGCATCTCGATTATTCAAGGATGCCTTTGCCAAAGGATCCGGTTCATTAGACTGGCGGGCATTGAGATGGGTTTGATACGCATTGATGACATCACGTGGCTTTCCGTCCGCCATTACACGGCCCTTCAGAAGCCATATCGCGCGATCGCACAGCGCCTGTATCTGATAAAGCGCATGTGAACAGAAAAGAATTGTTGTACCCGATCGTTTCAGCTGAAGAATGCGTTCAAAGGACTTTGTGGCAAAGGCAGCATCTCCGACCGAGAGGGCCTCATCCACAATCAGAATGTCGGGATTCGCTGCAGTAATTAAAGAAAACGCCAGCCGAACAAACATGCCCGATGAATAAGTCTTCACTGGCTGATCAATATGCTCCCCAATTTCCGCAAACTGAATAATCTGGGGCAACAGACGCTCGGTTTCCTCCACGCTCAGGCCCAACAGCGGGCCATTGAGGAGAATGTTTTCCCGTCCGGTCATCTCCATGCTGAAACCGGCGCCGAGCTCCAAAAGGGCCGTCACCCGCCCGCGAACCTGGCAACGGCCCACCGAGGGACTAAGCACCCCCGAAATAATCTGAAGCAGCGTCGACTTGCCGGCACCGTTTGGCCCGATGATGCCCACCGTCTCGCCTGAGGCAATGTTTAGATTGACATCAGTAAGCGCAGTAAACGTTGGGCCCTGGGACTGCTGATTGGCCAGCACACGCGCCAATCTCTTAAATGCGGAACGCTCCATAGAGTAGGACTTGCCTACTTTCTCGAGCACGATCCGGTCCGGCATGTTCATCGATACACTTGGCGCTTAAACCCAGCAAAAATACGGATGACCAATGATAACTGAGCCCCCCGCCACGGCCTTTGGGCCGCCTGATCGGATCTGGGCGGTCATCATCTGCTATCGCGCAGCACAGGACACGGTCGCATCACTGGCCCGCGCGCTGATCTCCCAGGTGGCACGTGTGCTGGTCATCGATAACGATGCATCGCAATCCACTCTCGCTGCACTTCAGGTCGAGCGGGTCACCTATGTGCCCATGGCTTCAAACCTCGGCACCGCGGCCGCAATGAATCGGGCCTGGCAAATGGCCCTGCCCGAGGATATTGAATTTTTGATCTGCTTTGATCAAGACAGTGTTGTTACAAGCAACTTGGTATCAAGCCTGGGGTTACGTTGGGAGCAACTCAAACGCGATGGATATAGTCCGGGTGCGGTTGGTCCGGCCTGGGAAGATGCTCGAACGCATCGGGTGCTACGGGCACTTAAACCGGCTGGCTGGCGAAGACAGCGTATTGATGCCGACACGGCAGACTTTGTCGAGGTCGACCATTTAATTACCTCCGGCTGCCTTGTCCATCGGGATACCTGGCTTAACACCGGCCCCTTCGATGAAGGGCTTTTTTTAGACTACGTGGATATCGAATGGAGCCTTCGGGCCCGCAACTGCGGATTTCATTTCTATGTCACTCGCGATGCAAAGATGCAGCATGCAATTGGCGACAGCGTGATCTCGATTTTTGGTCGCTCACTGTGGATTCACCAGCCGATCCGCCAGTACCTGTTGGTGCGTAACCATCTGCTTTTGTGGCGCCGGCCCTACATTGCGCTCAGCTGGAAGTGCCGCGATGCGGTCCAGGTCGCGATGAAAGCAAGCCTGGTATTTGCCCTGCGCGGACCCCGCTGGCAACGCCTGCTCTGGATCATGCGAGGGGTTTGGGATGGACTGAGAGGAAGGTCTGGCCCCATAATGTGACGAAAATCACATTTTTAGGCCATGCCCTCCACCCCTTCCGTTCAGCAACTCTCGCCCCTCGAGGCCCTAAAGGCGCTTCCGCTCCTCAATGGGCTAGAGGCCAAGGTCGTTGAAGAGATTGCCAAACATACCCAGTTCGTTCGCTACGCGGCCGGCCAGGCGGTGTTTCAGCAAAACGAGGCCTCCAACACCTTTGTGATTGTTCTGGCGGGAAAGGCCCAGGTCGTGAGCCTATCGGATGATGGTCGGCCCATCGGAACCCAGGTTTTAAATCCAGGAGATTTCATCGGCGAGCTATCGGTAATCGACACGCTGCCAAGAAATGAAACCCTGATTGCTGCAGAAGAAACGGTGATCGCACACCTGCCGGCCTCAATTGCCAAGCAGTTGTTTCTTCAATATCCCATGATTACCGACCGTATCCTCCAGCAGCTCTGCCGCACGGTTCGCCAGGTTGCCCAGATCCGATCGGTGCTCGCCATCAACCGGGCGCAGTCTAGGGTCTACCACCTGCTGCTGCGGTTTGCAAAACCCGCGGAAAACAATGCGCTCACCATCGAGCGGCTACCGAATCAGCAGACGATCGCGATGATGGCCAATGTCAGCAGAGAGTCAGTCTCTCGTGCCATTCACGCATTGATTAAACAGAATGTGCTTCGCAAAGACGCCCGTCGCCTGATCATTACTAACCCTGCAACCTTAACGAAACTGGCCCAGGGTGAGGCTGAACACAACGAGGCTGCGCACTCGCCATGAGACCATACTCCACTCGGTTTATTGCCCGAGAGCATGCCGGTCTGATTGAATTTGCCAATCGCGGGCTCGATACTGCGGGACTTTTGGTCGCGGCGCTGATCGTTACCTATGGCCTTCCGAGCGGAGCAAGCCGCCCGGCCCGCGACTGGATTTTGCTAGTCCTGCTCAATCTCCTGTGCAACCTGCTGATTTTTCAACAGTCCGGGCTTTATCGAAGCTGGCGTGGCCGGCCTTTTTCCGATCAGCTGGGCAGGCTCATGCTTGCTGGTTTTGGGGCAAGCCTGGTTACCTTTGTTGTCTGGGCCGCACTGAACCTTGAGTCGGAGATTTCCTCTGACATGATCCTGATATGGCTTGCGCTCGGGAGCATGTTGATCTGTCTACAGCGGGCGATCTTTCAGTTAATTGTCCGGCATTACCGCCGACGAGGAGTCAACACTAAACACATTCTGATTTACGGGGCGGGCAAACTCGGACAATCGATTGCGGAGCAGGCGCGGCTAAGCCCGGAGACAGGGTATCGCGTCATGGCCTATCTTGACGATGATCCTAGGCTTATGGGCAACACCCGTGGAGATATTCCTGTAATCGGAGGCCTCACCTCAATGGACGAGTGGCTCACGAAAAACGACATCGACGAGATCTGGGTAGCACTTCCACTAGACGCGGTTCAGCGCGTAACAAAAGTCTTGGAAATTGCAGATGCACACATGGTGTCAGTTAGGCTTTTTCCCGACTTAAACGGTCTGGCACTTTTGAATCACTCGGTCAGCGAGATGCTGGGGCTGCCGATCATTGATTTAAATGTCAACCAGATGCAGGGGCTAAATCGTTTTATCAAAGAACTCGAAGACAAAGTGCTCGGAATAACTTTTTTTATTCTCGCTTTACCGATGATCGGGCTGATATCGCTTGCCATCAAACTGAGCTCCGAAGGGCCAGTGATTTTTCGGCAACGCCGCAACGGTTGGGATGGCCGCCCGTTCACGATCTATAAATTCCGCACCATGTTCCAACATCAGGAACAAAATGGGCAGCTCACCCAAGCGAAAAAAGACGATGTGCGGTTTACTCCGATCGGACGATGGCTACGCCAGACCTCGCTTGACGAATTACCCCAGCTCTTTAACGTAATTCAAGGGAAAATGAGCCTGGTTGGGCCAAGGCCTCACGCCGTTGAACACAATAACTTTTTCCAGCAACGTATCAGTGGCTACATGCGCCGACACCGAGTTAAGCCGGGAATCACCGGCTGGGCGCAGATCAATGACCTGCGCGGCGAGATCGTCGAGATAGACGATATGTCCCGACGACTTAAGCATGATTTGTATTACATCGAACACTGGTCACTCATGTTTGATCTGCGGATTATTATCGCTACGTTGCTAAAGATTTTTTCTAGCAAAAAAGCTTGGTAAATCTGGGCGCAGAGAGCCGTGAACGCCCTTTCGATTGCCCTTGTGATCACCCTGGGGCTAAGCCTCGCCCACCCGAACGGATTTGGAGTTGCCTGGACACTGGTGGGGTTGGCTTGTTTTGTGCTTGCGTTAAAACATAGACGTACCGCAGACCGCCAAGAGAACGCCTGGAAGATCTGGCTGCTTGCCTTTGGGCCGCTTACCGCGCTCTCAATCTTATCGGCAGTAATTTTTAATCTAAGCCTAAGCCGAGCGGAAGTGATCGAAGTATTTTTCGGTGGGCTGTTATTTTGTCTGGGCTTACGGCACTTCCAGCCATCACCTGCAGTTCTTCGTCACGGACTAATGCTTGCGGCAGCCCTGGGAGCAGTTCTTGCTGGGTACGAATTCTTTGTACTCTCGCATCCCAGAGTGGGCATGGTGTTTCATCCCATTAACTTTGCCCTTGCATGCGGCGCGACACTGCTCGTACTTGGTCTACTCTGGGC
>VERI01000049.1 GCA_018882785.1 Burkholderiaceae bacterium
ATGCGAAACGCCGCGGCGGTGCCCAGGTCAAGGGCGTGCGTCCGCAGGTGAAACTGATTGATGCCAAAGGCGAAGAAGTAAAGATCGCCGGCACCGACCATAGCGTGAATATTTCCTTCCCCGTAGGCGCACTCATTACGGTTCGTGATAGCCAAGAGGTCGCGGTGGGCGAAGTGCTCGCGCGTATTCCGCAGGAGTCTCAGAAGACCCGTGATATTACCGGCGGTCTTCCCCGGGTCGCGGAACTGTTCGAGGCCCGCTCGCCCAAAGATGCCGGCATGCTGGCCGAAGTCACCGGCACGGTGTCATTCGGAAAAGACACCAAGGGCAAGCAGCGTCTGATCATCACGGACATGGATGGCGTTCAGCACGAGTCGCTTATCTCTAAGGAGAAAAACGTCCTGGTGCATGATGGCCAGATCGTGAACAAAGGCGAACTGATTGTGGATGGCCCCGCAGATCCGCAGGACATTCTGCGTCTGCTCGGTGTTGAGGCGCTTGCACGTTACATCGTAGATGAGGTCCAGGACGTCTATCGTCTGCAGGGCGTGAAGATCAATGACAAGCATATTGAAGTGATCGTTCGCCAGATGCTGCGCCGTGTTCGCGTAACCGATGCTGCTGATACACGCTTTATCAACGGTGAAGAGGTGGAGCGCTCTGAACTTCTTGATGAGAATGATCGTGCAACCGATGAGAATAAGCGTCCCGCAATCTACGAGAACAAGCTCTTGGGCATTACCAAGGCCTCCCTCTCGACGGATTCCTTCATCTCTGCGGCCTCATTCCAGGAGACCACCCGCGTGCTGACCGAGGCTGCCATCATGGGCAAGCGCGATGAGCTGCGTGGCCTGAAGGAAAACGTGATTGTCGGCCGACTGATTCCTGCGGGCACTGGCCTGGCCTATCACAAGGCCAGAAAAGAGCGCGAAGCGATTGAGGCAGCAGAAGCGCAGACTGCTGCGCAGCAGGCAGCGATTGAGGCGGAGGCATTGTTCTCAAGTCCTGATTCGGAAGAGTCGGTCACCGAGGGTGGTGAGTCTGAGGGCAGTGCCCCTGCTGCTGATCAGGGGGCACCCGCCGCGGAGTAGGCCTTGCGCTGATGGTGTTGCGATGTGCCGAGGGCACTATCGCCTCGTCAGGCAGAAACGGCGTCAATCGAGAGATTGGCGCCGTTTTTCTTTTGATGTGTGCCTCAACCCGGCCGCCAGGCGTCGTCGGGCTGCAGGACTAGGCCATATCGTCAGAAATAGCCGATGGACAGCGGAGACCTCATATTTCATATTGTGAAATTTTATCCAATGTTTTTCGAAAACTCTTTTGTACCCTTGCTGCACTGCGGTCTGGAACCCACAGGGGTTTGACACAACAGAGGTAAATCCTTGAAAATCGAGGGCTTTTCGCCATTTGGCGAGAACCAAGACGGCCCGTTTCGGGCGGTCGATGCAATGGCTTTGGAATATTCAGGAAGATAGAGACGCTATGCCCACCATTAACCAGCTGGTCCGCCAAGGGCGGACCTCTGAAACAATTAAGAGCAAGAGCCCCGCACTGCAGGGCAGTCCGCAACGCCGCGGTGTCTGTACCCGCGTCTACACCACAACACCCAAGAAGCCTAACTCCGCGCTGCGGAAAGTTGCCAAGGTGCGCCTGACCAATGGCTTTGAGGTGATCAGTTATATCGGTGGTGAGGGTCACAACCTTCAGGAGCACTCCGTGGTCCTGATCCGAGGCGGCCGGGTAAAAGATCTTCCCGGTGTGCGTTATCACATCGTACGTGGATCTCTGGACCTGCAGGGCGTGAAAGACCGCAAGCAGTCCCGCTCGAAATACGGCTCAAAGCGCCCGAAGGCGGCGTAGTGGTCTGACGCGCAAGCGTCTTATCCAACGTCTTCATATCCGGCACATCAGGCCAGGCCCGATGTGCCATGTAAGGGCCCAGACAATAGAAGGACGTGCTGGGCTGAGTCAACAGAGCGGCCAACGGGCGGTGCTGTTGAATCAACTGAATAAGGAAAATTGTTATGCCTCGTCGTCGCGAAGTACCCAAGCGCATTATTCTTGCTGATCCTAAATTCGGCAGTGAAGAAGTCTCAAAATTTATCAATGTGGTCATGCTTCACGGCAAAAAAGCCGTGGCCGAGCGGATCGTCTATGGCGCTCTCGATTTCATCGAGAAGAAAGCCAACAAGAACCCAATCGAAATTTTTCATCAGGCACTCAATAACGCCAAGCCCGCCGTTGAGGTGAAAAGCCGCCGCGTTGGTGGCGCGAACTATCAGGTTCCCGTCGAGGTCCGGCCCGCCCGTCGATCCGCGCTGGCAATGCGTTGGCTGCGAGAGGCTGCAAAAAAGCGTGGTGAGAAATCCATGAATCTCCGCCTTGCTGGAGAGCTGCTTGAGGCCGCCGAAGGCCGCGGCGGTGCGGTGAAAAAACGTGATGAGGTGCACCGTATGGCAGAAGCCAATAAGGCCTTCTCGCACTTCCGTTTCTAAATATTGTTCAGACTGTTATTGAAAGCAGGTTCGTTTTATGGCTCGTAAGACCCCTATTGAGCGCTATCGCAACATCGGCATCAGTGCCCACATTGATGCAGGCAAAACCACCACGACGGAGCGGATTCTTTATTACACCGGTGTGAACCACAAGATTGGTGAGGTCCATGATGGCGCGGCCACGATGGACTGGATGGAGCAGGAGCAGGAGCGCGGTATCACGATCACCTCTGCTGCAACGACCTGTTTCTGGAAGGGCATGGACCTGTCCTATCCCGAGCATCGATTCAACATTATTGACACCCCGGGACACGTGGACTTCACCATCGAGGTGGAGCGGTCCATGCGCGTTTTGGACGGCGCATGTATGGTCTATTGCGCTGTCGGCGGTGTGCAGCCCCAGTCTGAGACCGTATGGCGTCAGGCGAACAAGTATCGCGTTCCGCGGCTTGCCTTCGTCAATAAGATGGACCGTACTGGCGCGAACTTCTTCAAAGTGGTCGATCAGATGAAGACCCGTCTGCGGGCCAATCCCGTTCCGGTCGTTATTCCAATTGGCGCAGAAGAAAACTTCAAGGGTGTTGTCGATCTGATCAAGATGAAGGCCATCATCTGGGATGAGGCCTCACAGGGCATGAAGTTTGACTATCAGGACATCCCTGCGGATCTCATGGATACCGCAAAAGAGTGGCGTGAAAAGATGCTCGAGGCGGCTGCCGAGGCCGATGAAGAGCTGATGAACAAGTACCTCGAGAATGGTGACCTCGATGAGGCCGAGATTAAAAAAGGCCTGCGTGCCCGCACCATCTCAACCGAAGTTCAGCCCATGCTCTGCGGTACAGCGTTTAAAAATAAGGGCGTGCAGCGCATGCTGGATGCCGTGATTGACTTCCTCCCTTCGCCTGTTGATATTCCGCCGGTGCAGGGCACTGATGTCCGTGAGCAGCCGGCAAATCGAAAGGCCGATGACAAAGAAAAATTTTCTGCGCTTGCATTCAAACTGATGACCGATCCATTTGTGGGTCAGCTGACATTCGTCCGTGTGTATTCTGGTGTTTTGAAATCTGGCGACACCGTCTACAACCCCATCAAGGGCAAGAAAGAGCGTATCGGCCGTGTACTGCAGATGCATGCCAATAACCGTGAAGAAATCGATGAGATTCTTGCGGGCGATATTGCCGCATGCGTGGGCCTAAAAGAGGTCACCACCGGTGAAACACTCTGTGATCCTGATGCAGAGATCGTACTGGAGCGGATGGTGTTTCCTGAGCCTGTAATTTCTCAGGCGGTCGAGCCGAAGACCAAGGCAGACCAGGAAAAGATGGGCATTGCCCTCGGGCGTCTTGCCAAAGAAGACCCCTCGTTTCGTGTTCGCACAGATGAGGAATCCGGCCAGACGATTATCTCGGGCATGGGTGAGCTGCACCTCGAGATCATTGTGGACCGGATGAAGCGTGAGTTTGGTGTCGAGGCTACAGTGGGCAAGCCACAGGTGGCCTATCGCGAGACGATTCGCAAGCCCACCGAGATCGAGGGCAAATATGTCAAACAGTCAGGTGGTAAGGGCCAGTACGGCCATGTCTGGCTGAAGGTCGAGCCCCAGGACGAGGGCAAGGGCTATGAGTTCGTTGATGCGATCAAGGGCGGTGTCGTACCCCGTGAATTTATTCCGTCTGTCGATAAGGGCGTGAAAGACACGATGAACAGCGGTGTGCTCGCGGGCTATCCCGTAGTGGATGTCAAGGTCACCTTGTTTGATGGTTCTTACCATGATGTGGACTCATCCCAGATCGCGTTTGAATTGGCCGCTTCCATGGCATTTAAGGATGGCTGTCGGAAGGCCAACCCTGTGCTGCTTGAGCCGATGATGTCGGTCGAAGTGGAAACGCCAGAGGATTACGCCGGCACGGTGATGGGAGACCTGTCTTCCCGCCGCGGCATGGTCCAGGGGATGGATGACATGGTGGGCGGCGGCAAGGCAATTAAGGCAGAAGTGCCGCTTTCAGAGATGTTTGGTTATGCGACCACACTGCGTTCTCTGACGCAGGGCCGTGCGACCTACACCATGGAGTTCAAGCATTACAGCGAAGCACCCAAGAACGTTGCGGAGGCTGTGATCAGCAGCCGCACGAAATAATTAACCCAATAATTTTTGACTGACAAAGGAAGACAATCATGGCCAAGGGTAAGTTTGAGCGCACCAAACCGCACGTAAACGTAGGGACGATTGGTCACGTGGACCATGGTAAGACGACGTTAACGGCGGCGATCACGACGGTGTTGTCGACGAAGTTTGGTGGT
>VERI01000024.1 GCA_018882785.1 Burkholderiaceae bacterium
ATGAGTTTGCCGTGAGTGCGTTTAAAGACATGCGCTTAGGTAAGAACACAGATAGTGCCCACGGGGAACTCTTTAACGAAGTCAATGACTTGATTCTGTCTATGGCTGCCAGTAGCGACCCTGCTACCGCTAGCTTCCAAAGACTGGAAAACAAAGTCGAAGACATGATTACCGTAGTCACCGCCCGCAGGTCCGACTTTGGCTCAATCCAAAACCGGCTCACGGCTGCAATTAACAATATCAACGAGCAGTTCGCCAACCTCACGGCTGCCAAAAGCCAGATCCAAGATACCGACTTTGCCTGGGAGACCGCACGGCTTACCAAGCTCCAGATCGGCCAGCAGGCGGCTACCGCCATGCTCGCTCAGGCCAACGCCATACCGAATGTGATCATGGCGTTGATTGAGTAGTTACCGGCCATAGCTAGCGCATAGGCTGCGCAGCGAGGGGGAATTCCCCTAAAATACGCGTCATGCCAATGCTCCTAGAAGACGGAAAGATCGCCCTAAAGGCCTATCGGTACGCGGCCGCGTATGAGATCTTCATGGATCTGGCAAAAAACGAGGATCAGCACGCCATCATGTACCTGGGCGACATGCTGATGAACGGCCAAGTCATCGGCGATCAACTTATAGAACTACAGGCCTTTTTGGGCAAAGAGGCAAAACGCGGCTGGGGCGCCGTGTTTTTTAACCTCGGGGCCATGTACGAACGGGGTCTCACAGTCGAGAAAGACCTCAATATGGCCATCTTTTATTACAACCAAGCCTGCGATCAGCTGGTGCCCCAGGCCCACGTGAATCTGGCCTACATCTACACTAACCAGGAACCCCTGAACGTGCCGAAGGCACTCAAGCACCTGCAAGAGGCCATCGACCTCGGATCCACCAATGCCTGTAACACCCTGGGTCTGATGTATATGAACGGCAAGAACGTTGAGAAAGATCTGACCAAAGCTTTTGGCTATCTGATGGCAGCCGCCCGCGAGAAAAACGAAGAGGCAAAAAAGAATATTTATCTCTTGCAGACTCTCTACCCGATGAATGATTTTGAAGAAGGTAAAGATCTCGCAAGCGAAATCATTATCAAAATGGCCAATTCGCGGGATCGATACGGGCCGACCTGATCGCCCATCCAATCAGCGTGCGCTTTTCTCCAGTTTTCTTACTTCTTCCGCTGGGTATTACTGCCGCATTCAACCCACCGGCGGCCCTGGCATTCGGCCAGGCGACCTTTCAGTGCGGCGGCGCCGAGTTCTCCACCACCTGGTATGGCCGCCAAAAACATGAAAAAGATTTAACGTTTCCGCTCACCACGACAACAGTGGATGGCAAGACCTATACGGTTCGGTTTTTGGCCCGGGCGCTCAATGGCACATTCTCAGGCGTGAATATCTCTAACCCGGATGAAAAGTTCACGCTCTATCACGACCGCTTAAACAAGGTGCATCAGCTCACCTATGAGCCCGCCCAGGGAAAGCTGATTAAGGCCACCTGCACGATCACGGAATACCGCTAGCCGGAAATCCGACAGCTGGCCTATCCATATCGCTAGCAGCAGAAACTTGAAGGCGCAGCAAAAATTTGAGACTTGCTGTCCGCCTCCGAATACATCAAAATGTACATCAATTGATGATTCTTTTGATGCAAAAGGGGTAACCCATGAGAACCACTGTGACCCTCGACGACCAACTAATGGAAATTGCCGCAGAACTCACTGGCATTGAAGAGCGCAGTGAGCTGATTCGCCATGCTGTCACCACGCTCATTCAGCTAGAGAGCAGCCGAAGGCTCGCGGCTTTAGGTGGCAAGGACAAAACAGCAGCAGCCCCGCCTCGACGTCGCCCCAAAAAATAAAACCATGCAGCTTGTTGATACGTCGGTCTGGATCCACCATTTCCGCTATGGGGATGAACGCCTGAAAGATGCCCTTGAGCAGCAAACAATCCTCTGTCACGACTGGGTCGTCGGAGAGCTCGCCTGCGGTCAGCTTCAGTCCCGAAAAACAACATTGGGTCACCTGTGTCAGCTCCCTCAGGCACCATTGATCAAACAGTCAGAGTTGCTCTACTTTATTGACCAACACAGGCTCTTTGGTGTTGGCTTAGGACTTATCGATATGCAGCTTCTTGCTGCCTGCAAGGTCATCGCATGCGATCTATGGACAAACGACAAAGCCCTATTTCATGCGGCACGAAAACTCAGTATTCGTGTTACGAGTTCACTCCCCCACTAGCAAACGTCTCCGCACTCGAACGCATCCAATAGGTCTTAAACGGCTCGGGCAGGCTGCCCAGCACGATATGGTCATGCTCTGCGGTCACCAGCTGGCCGGGTTCAACATGGGGCAACACTGTCGATAACGGCTTTGCCTGGCCAGAACCGTCTCTTAACATGATGTGTGATTCAGTGACCTGGTCGGGGTGATTTAACCCCGCCGACCCCAGAAGATCAGCAAGATTAGCCAGGGTATTACGATGAAAGTTGCGTACGCGTTCGGCCTTATCGGTCACTACCAAAGCACGCTGGCGCAGCGGATCCTGGGTGGCCACACCCGTGGGGCAATGATCAGTGTGGCAACTTCTCGACTGAATGCAGCCCAATGCAAACATGAAGCCACGGGCCGAGTTACACCAATCCGCACCAAGCGCTAAACAACGTGCAATATCAAATGCAGAGACGACCTTACCGGATGCGCCGATCTTGATCTGATCCCGCAGCCCAAGGCCCACCAGGGTGTTGTGTACCAGGCGCAGTCCATCCCGCATCGGCATGCCGACGTGATCAGAAAACTCCACCGGCGCGGCCCCGGTGCCGCCCTCTGCACCATCCAACACGATGAAATCTGGCGCAATACCAGTCTTGGCCATTGCCTTGGCAATGCCAAACCACTCCCAGACCTGGCCAATGCAGAGCTTAAATCCCACAGGCTTACCGCCAGAAAGATCGCGCAATCGTTTTATAAACTGCATCAGCTCAGTCGGCGTTGAAAACTCTGAATGCGATGCAGGCGACACACAGTCTTTGCCCATCGGCACACCACGAGTCTCGGAGATCTCCTGCGATACCTTAGCCGCAGGCAGCACACCGCCATGGCCGGGTTTTGCGCCCTGCGAGAGTTTGATCTCAATCATCTTCACCTGATCGGCAGAGGCCTGGGCCGCAAACTTCTCGGGATCAAAGCGGCCATCTGCGGTACGACAGCCAAAATAACCAGAGCCAATCTCCCAGATCAGATCTCCGCCATGCGTGCGGTGATACGGCGACACTGAACCTTCTCCGGTGTCGTGGGCAAATCCACCCATCTTGGCCCCGCGATTCAACGCCATGATCGCATTGGCCGATAGCGAGCCAAAGCTCATTGCAGAAATATTAAATACCGAGATGTCATACGGCCGGGTGCAGTGCCTGCCGCCGACATGAATCCGAAATGCAGAAGGCTCCGGATGGGTCGGCACCACCGAATGCCCGATCCACTCTGCCCCAGAGGCATACATATCCTTGATCGAGCCAAACCCGCGCTTGTCGTTCTGAATTTTGGAGCGCTGATAGACCAGGGCCCGCTGATTACGGGAAAAAGGAATCTTTTCCTCGTCGGTCTCCAGAAAATACTGCCGGATCTCGGGCCGTATGTACTCAAGGGCATAGCGCAGCCGGCCAGTTAAGGGGTAGTTTCTGCGGACCGCCTGATGGGGCTGCTGAATGTCAATAAGCCCGAGTCCAAATAAACCTAGAGCCAAAATCGCCCCAAACCAGTACCCAAACCCGAGTAAAATGAGCCCAACTACCCCGGTGCCAAGCCAAGGCAGAAAGCGTGTTCCGATCGCTACTGCGGCCATGGTTTGTCCCCCCTGTTGTTTTTATTGGCAGAACTCTAAAGCTTTTATGGCATACGATCTAGAGGATGGCGAACGGGCCATTAAAATTGGCGCCTACCGCCAGGCCTTCGATATTTTCATGATGCTCTGCGCCAACGCAGAGGATCCGGCGTATTACAAGCTCTCCGAGATGGCGCTGAATAAGCAAATGCTCGAAGAAGAGCTCGCCCAGACCGTCAAGCTGATGAGCGAGGAAGTCAAAAACCGCAACCATCAGGCCACCTATAACCTGGGCATCCTGTATTGGCGGGCGCCATACAGCCTAAAAGACCTGAATAAGGCCGTCGAGCTGCTCAACCTCGCCTGCAACATGGAGGTACCCGAGGCCTTTGTCGCGCTGGCGCGTTTGTACATGAACGAAGGCGCCCACCTGCCGCTGGCGACATCGACCAACATCATGAACCTGCTGCAAAGGGGCTTCGAACTGGGCTCCATCGATGCGGTGTATCTCATCGCCAAGCAGCACATGGATGGCAAGCACGCCAAAAAAGATGACTTCGAGGCCTTCAAATACCTGTTTATCGCTGGCCGACTGGGCAACATCGAAGCCAAAAAACAGGCCATGATCATGCAAGGGCTTCACCATGAGGGCGCCTTTCGCGGGGTCCAGGAAGAGGCCATCCACATGCTCGAGAAGCTTGAATCCAAGATGGTTGTGTTTAAGTAAACGTGCCGGCCTCCAGCCTGATTTCGGCAAGTGGGGGGCTGCTCTGGCACGCAAAGGCCATTCTTCGCTATCGCAATCTCTGGAGCGATTTCACCAACCGCATTGAGCGTTTCCTTCTGGACTGGAAGGCCGACATGGCCCTCGGGCCGGGGCCGCAGCCCAAAGGGCTTTTGCTCTTGGGCCCCAGCGGGGGCTGGTGCCTGCCCACCCAGGGCTTTATCGAGACATTTCCCAGCCTGATCGCCGTAGACCCCGACCCTGCAGCCCGGGCCATATTCTTAAAACGCTTCCGGCCGCAGATGAGCCCGACCGTAGGCAACGCTCCGGCGCAGGAGCAGACCTGGGTGCCATCCCACTTTGAACGGGTGCTGCCCGCCCTGCTGACCCGACATCCCCATCACGCGGTGCTTTTTTGCAACGTGCTCGGGCAGTTGCGCTACCAGGATGACAAGACCATCGAACGTATTGAGTTTGAGTTGGGTCAAATCAAACTCATGCTTGAAGGTCGACACTGGGCCAGCTTTCATGATCGAATTTCAGGAGATGCACAGATCAACGCGCAGCAGGAGCTTGAATTTTTTTCACCAACCCCTGTCCAAACACAAGCGCTTGCCAAGCGGGTGGCCAAGGGCGGTGAGTGGCTGGATCACCTCACCTCCGACGTGCTCCCGGCGCAGACGGGCCGCAGGTTTTTGGCCTGGCCCATCAGCCGTGATCGGCTGCACTGGATTGAGGCAGGCTGGGTGGGTGCAACACGCGGGAAGCAGGCAAACTAACAACTTACGGGGAGCGTAGGACAGCATGGAAGCAGATCTCTTAGCCGGCGAAACCAAGATTCGTGCGCGGCGTTTTCGTGAGACAGCAGTTGCACTAGTTGCGGCAGCCAAGGCCTATCAGCAGGCTGCTGACCATCTCGACAAGGACGAAGAGCAGGCCGCAAACCAGAGTTACAAAAGCGCGCAGCTGGCGCTCGAAAGCATTGTCGATGAACTGCCCAAGCCCATGCCCAAGCATGTGCAGGCCCGGCCCGTCGAGAAGGCCCACCATGAGTGGGGCTGGGCCAAGTACATGATCCCAGTGGGAGTAGTCCTGGTGATCCTGTATTTCCTGGTGGTGGGGGGCTTTTCGGGGGATCTATCCCAGGGCTGGACCGTAACCGGAGATATCCGTAACGCCGTGCGCTACCCGAAGTAGCATTTAGTCCCGCATAATGCGGGTCTAAATGAAATTGTCCCTGAAATCCCTGCAGATTCCGGGCTTCTCGTCCCAGGCTGTCGCCCCCGCCATCGTTTTGGCAGTACTGGCGATGATGCTGGTCCCCCTGCCGCCGGCCGCTCTCGACGCACTGTTTACCTTCAATATCGCCGCCTCCATCATGGTGCTGCTGGCTGCGATGCAGATTAAGTCGTTTAAAGACTTCATCGCATTTCCCACCATTTTGCTCATCACCACCCTGCTGCGGCTGTCGTTAAACGTTGCCTCTACACGGGTGGTCCTGTCGGAAGGCCACACTGGCGCCGATGCGGCGGGCGTGGTGATCGAGGCATTTGGCCTGTTTCTAATCGGTGGCAACTTCGCCATCGGCATTATCGTGTTTCTGGTGATCACACTGATCAACTTCATGGTGATCACCAAGGGTGCCGGCCGCGTGGCCGAGGTCTCGGCCCGCTTTGCGTTAGATGCCATGCCGGGTAAACAAATGGCCATTGATGCCGATCTGAACGCCGGCATCATTAAAGAAGACGAGGCCCGAAAACGCAGGCAGGAAGTGAGCCAAGAGGCCGACTTTTACGGTTCCATGGACGGTGCCTCGAAGTTCGTGCGTGGCGATGCAATCGCCGGCATTGTGATTCTGTTTGTAAACCTTATTGGTGGCCTGATTGTGGGCATGGCCCAAAAGGGCCTGGGCTTTATGCAGGCGCTGCAGACCTATGGCACGCTCACCATCGGCGATGGACTGGTGGCCCAGGTGCCCGCGCTGATCATCTCCACTGCGGCCGGTATTCTGGTCACCCGCGTGGCATCGGATGAAGACCTCTCGGGCCAGGTCTCCAAACAATTCGAAGGCAGCGGCAACACGCTTTTCATTGTTGGTGCGATTCTCTTTCTGCTGGGCCTGGTGCCGGGCATGCCGCATATTCCGTTTATCGCATTCGCCTTGCTGTTTGGGGGGCTGGGCTATCTGCTCAACGATCGACTAAAGAAAAAAGAAATCAAAGCCAAGGAAGAAGCGGCCGCCACGCCACAGAAGACCGAGCTCGAATGGTCCGATGTTCCGGTAATTGAACCGCTCTGCCTGGAGCTTCCGTATCGGCTGATTCCATTGGTTGATAAGGGCGATGAGAGCGATCTCATTAAACGCATTCGAGCGATTCGCAGAAAATTTGTCACCGAAATCGGATTTCTCACACCATCGGTGCACATCCGCGACAACCTGCAGCTGCCGGCTGAGACTTATCGCTTTCTGCTCTACGGTGCTGAGATCGGCCGCGGCCAATGCCTGCCCGATAAGCTGCTGGCGATCTTCCCGCAGGGCGATAGTCAGCCGATCGCCGGCATTCAGGTCAAAGACCCCACCTATGGCATGCCGGCTGTCTGGATTGACCGCGGCCAGCGTGATGAGGCCATCAGCAAGGGCTACACCGTGGTCGAGCCGGCGGTAGTAATGACCACCCACCTGGATCACCTGGTCCGCGCCCACGCCCACGAGCTGCTCGGGCGGCAAGAGACCCAGGATCTGTTGGATCACTTTAAATCGAGCTATCCGAAGCTGGTGGAAGATGTGGTGCCCAAAGTGGTGACCCTGGCCAATCTTCAGCGCATCCTGCAGCTGCTGCTCGAAGAAGGCGTGCCCGTTAAAGATCTGCGCACCATTTTGGAAGTCGCCAGCGAAAACGCTGCGGCACTCACCGATCCGAGCAATGTGCTGGGTCCTGTCCGCTATGCCCTGCGCCGAACCATCATTCAAGAGACCTTCGGCGAGTCCAGCGAATTCAAAGTCTTGGGGGTGCATCCCGAGTTTGAGCGGCTGATTGAGCAGACCGTCGGCAACGCGGCCGCTGCGCCCGAAGGCGCCATTGAGCCCTCGCTGGCCAGGCTGTTCGGAGAAGAGGTCATTGTTGGGGTCAACGACATGGAGTCCCAGGGCCTTGCACCGGTGATCCTGACCGGGTCCCGCTCCCGGCTGACACTATCGCGACTGGCCCGTCGGATTAAATCCCAGGCTATTGTGCTGGCGATGAATGAGCTTCCCCCGTCTGGCAACGTCAGCTTTCATAAAGTCCTCTGTAATCGCGGTGCGGCCGGTTAAACTCTCGTAAATCACCATGGGACCAGAACGATTCGTTGCAGCTTCGGCTGCGGAAGCCTTAAAGCAAGTCCGCCGTGCCCTCGGTCCGGACGCCATGGTGCTCTCCACAAAAGAGACCGCCGAAGGCGTTGAGATCTTGGCCATCACGCCGGATGCTTTGGACCATCTGTCTTCAGGGCCGGGGCGCGCTGCCGCGGGCTCTGCAGCCGGCGGTGGATTCGATAGTGGATTTTCAGACAGTCTGTATAGCGCCCCGCCGCGGCGATCGTCTACGCCATCAGGCCCGTCGTTTCCCCACGAGCTGGTGATCTCTGATGTCATCAAATCTCAGCGCAATCTGGATGGCTCTCCCGTCTACACCCCTGAACAGTTAGGCCAAGGCAAGAAGTCCGAACCCTCGCCCGCATCATCTGCCGCAAGCCGTGCCTCAGCGGCACGAGACTCCGAGATGGCCGCAAGCGCATTGGCAGCGGCATCTGCCAATGCGGCAGAGATGAGCCGTCTGGTGATCGAGATGGCCGAGGTAAAAAATCTGCTGCAGTCCCACCTGGCAAGTAACTTCTGGAGCAACCTGCAGCAGAACGCGCCTGCCCACGCCGATGTGGTGAAGACCTTAATCAATGCAGGCTTCTCACCCAAGCTCTGCGCCGATATCGTGCAGGCCATTCCAAAAGAAGGCGATAGCGCCACCCTGCTGAAACGCGTGAGCGATATTCTTGAAGCGCTCATCAAGGTGCAAGACCCCATCGATGTATTTGACCAGGGCGGCATCTTTACTTTTATTGGACCCACGGGCGTGGGCAAGACCACCTCGGTGGCGAAAGTGGCGGCACGCTGCGTGCTGCGCTATGGGCGCAATCAGGTTGCGCTGCTTACCACCGACACCTATCGTATTGGCGCCCAAGAGCAGTTAAAGGTATTTGCCAAGATCCTGGGCCTGCCCGTGGTCTCGGTGCGCGATAGCGATGACCTGTCGGCAAAGCTCAAAGAGGCCTCCAAACGCAAGATCGTGCTGCTTGATACCGCCGGCGTGGGCCAGCGCGACACCCTGATGGTCGATCAGGCCCAGCTCTTGGCCAAAGGCTCGGGTAATTCGCATCGTATTTTGGTCATGAGTGCGACCACCGATCTGCGCACCCAGGAAGATGTGATCATGCTGCATAACCGTGCAGACTCCACCGAGAGAATCCGCTCGGTGATTGTGACCAAGACCGATGAGGCAGCCCTTGTTGCCCCGATCATTGACTGCCTGATTCGTTATGAACTGCCGCTACTCTTCATCTCCAATGGACAGCGCGTGCCGGAAGACTTAAATCCGCCGAATCCGCAGTACCTGGCCCATCGGGCCATGCATCCACGGACCCTGTCTGGAGAATCCGGCGTTGCCTCTGAGCAGATTCCCGCAATCCTTGCTGACAATCTTGCCCAATGGTCGAAGACTCAAAGCTAGAAGAATCCACCGAAGCAGCAGGCATTAAGGCAGATCAGGCCGAAGGCCTGCGTTCGATGTTCGGCAGCCAGGAGCCACGGGTCGTCTGCATGTCCTGCGCACTTGATGCCGACACCGCAAGCGTGATGACCCTGGGCACAGCCCATGCCCTGCGCCTGCAAAACCAGCGTGTGCTGCTGATCGATGAGATTCCGCTGCAAGAGCGGCGTGATATTCATGGGCTTGCCTATCCGGTCCGCTACGACATCGCCCAGGTGCTGGAAAACGATATCCCGCTAGAAAAGGCCATCAAAAAGGCTGAAGAAAACCTTTGGTATGCCACCGGACTGCGCATGGACCGGTCCTATCTGAAGCATAAGCTGCGGCCGCCCGCACTGATTCAGCGCATTTTGAAAAGCAAAATTGAGCTGGATCTAATTCTGATTGCGACTAAAAATCCAATCGAAGGGGTGCTGCGGGCCTATGCCCACGATATCCTGCACCTGGTGGTCTGCGCACCGGAAGATGCCAGCATGATCCAGGCGCTGGAATTTATCCGATCGATTTCTTACCGCACCGATGGCGCCAAGATCCCGGTGCTGATCATTGGCGGAGACTCCGAGTCCGCAGGCCAGGAGGCCTTTGATCGGCTGCAGGCTGCATCCCAGTCGCTGATGGAGCAGCCCCTGGAGTCGATGGGCTGGATTTCTGCAGTCACCATCCCCAATTCCACCAAATCATCGAAACAGCCTGCGGGATTAATACTGCCGGCCACGCTGTATGCGAAACTCGCGGGAACTACACTTCAGCTCTCGTGATGACCGCCCGACGCAACGCCTACGCCCAGTCCAATGCGCTTGATCCCAAGGAGTCGGTGACCCAGTACGCGCCACTGGTGCGCAGGCTGGCATTCCAGATCGCCTCGCGTCTGCCGCCCAATGTCGATCTCGATGATCTGATTCAGGAAGGCATGATGGGCCTGCTGGATGCAATCAAGCGGTACGAGCCACGCCCTGGACTGAACTTCGAGGCCTATGCCCGATTCAGAATCACCGGCGCGATTTATGACAGCTGCCGTGAAAACGACATTCTTCCCCGCAATCAGCGCGATAAGCTCTCCGAGCTTGAGAAAACGGTTCGTCGTCTTGAGCAGGAACTCGGCCGCTCACCCACCGAGCAAGAGATTGCCGATGCATGCGAGATCTCCATTGAGCAGTACCACGAGACCTTAGATACCGCCATTGGCATGACTGCCATCGATGATGTGCCCGAGCATCTGCTGCCGATTGCAGAGGGCGCCGATCCATCGCAGATCACATCGTTTAAACAGATCGCCAAGCAGCTTGCCGGCGTGATTAAAGATCTGCCCGAAAAAGAGCGGATGGTGGTCGCCCTGCACTACCAGGAAGACCTGAGCTTTCGGGAAGTGGCCTATGTGATGGACCTCACGCCAGGCCGCATCAGCCAGATACACACCCAGGCGATGCTGCGCATCCGCTCCCATCTGGGCAATGATCTGACGTTTCGGCCTTAACGGGCCTTCTGCCGAGCTCTTCTCTAGAAAATGGGCCGAAGACGGCCCGCGGGATTTATTAAACCTTGCGCGACAGCAGGCTGCCCAGCACGCTGGGCACATGGCCGCGATCGGAATACGTGGCCTCGGCAGACTGCTGGGCAACAGTCGCCCGCAGCGCTGCATTTTTTTGCATGGCAATTCGGATCAGTTCGCCATTGACCTTGTGGTCTACCGATGCCTTATTGATCAATTCCCGGAGTCTGAGCTTGTCCTGCTCTGCACAGCGATCCAATGCATCGCGCAGGCTATCAATCCCACCGGGATAGGCACCGATGGCATCAAGGGCTTTCTGGGCTGAATCGATGGCGGCGGGGTAGTCGTCTACCCGCTCGGCCTCCAGGACCTGTCGGAGCGCGGCCACGGAGGTGGCCATCTGCTCAATTACCGCAGCAACAGAGGGTGCTGGCCCCAATTAACGGACCCGGCGCATGGAAGAGGCGATGGCATCACCCAAGATGGACTCAGCGACACGGTCGTAGTCAATCTCAAATTCGCCAGTAGCGATCTTTGCGCGGATCTCGTCGAGCAATTTAACGTCGGTGGTTTTTTCCAGACTCTTTGCATTCGCAATTGCGGCTGCGACATTGATGTCCAGGTTGGCTGCCGGAGATGCTTTCCCGCCCGCGGCTCCAGGATTGGCACTTGAAGTGGGGGTCGCCCGAGCCTGCGCCGACTCAGCCTGAGCCCGGCGGTTTTGCTCCACCCGTGTATCAGCGATCTTCGAAGGATCTATCTTCATGGCCAGTCTTCCTATAACCCCGTTTCACAACCTTTTTGCCCATGTGGGCTAGTCAATCAATACCTCAACCACTCCGGCACGCACCACCCGACCGCTTACCTGCTGGCCGTCGGGCATCCGCACCCGAATACTATCGCCAATCGCGCCGGCCGACACCGCTACGCCCTCGCCACTGGCTTGGAATCCCTTGCCCTGAATCTGCACACGGACTCCTTCTCCAACCTTGATAACGGATGGCTCGCGAAGAATGTTTAGTCCGACCACCCCCCCCTGCTGCAGGGGCTGGCTAAGCACCTTGCCCTGGACCTGCTCCAGGGAGCGGGCCAGGTCCACAGGCGAGCGGGTAATGTCGGCCGCGGTGACCTCCAGGTCCTCGGTTTTTAGCCTTGTGCCCTGGGGCAGATAGCGCTTTGCGACCACCTGGGGGCCAAAGACCCGGGTCTGAACCGAAACAGTGACACCCCAAAATGGCTTGGAGCAACGAATCACCATGTTGAAACTGCCCCAGGGCCGTGACTTCGGGGCAGAAAAAACCACCTCGGGCTGGGTCGGGCATTCGGCGATCTTTTGCCTGACCCGGGCTACCCGAACCTCGACCTTTAAGCCATCTAAGCTGGGATGGGCCCTAACCGTCTGGGTAATTCGGGCAACAAGCTCCTGCGGAAGGTCTTCCTCGGCCGCCCCGGGGCCTGCAGCCCCCTGCTCTGCGCGAGACGGCTCCAGCGCCCGCTGGGCCCGGGCGATCTGACTTAAGAACACCACGCCGGCCAGAGCTACCAGAAAATAAATCAGGAACTTGCGGGGACTACCCATATCACCGGTTCGGGCGATGCGCCGACGAGTACACCTGCCACCCAATCCGGCGCCTCGACCGAGGGCGGAAGTAAAAAGGCATTGGCGACCTCGAAGGGCCGAATCTCATCGGCATACACCGATATTTCCTCTGTACCGGACTTAAGACGCAGGCATAGCCGAGTGCCCTCGGTCGGCCCCAAGAGATCCGGCGGGCCAGCCTCTGCACCCTTGACGGCCTCTGCCCGCAGAAATTGGGCCCAGCTGATTGCATAGGTAAGACCGCCACGCACAAAGGGCACGACCCGCAGACGGCTTAAGCTCGAAGGAAGAATAAGCCGCAGGCCATCGGCAGTTTCATCCATGCGGCCTGCAAGGATCTGCACGATCTTGCTCGCCTTCTGTCGGCTCTCGGCATCGGGATGCAGATCAATCAAATCGACAAATAGCGTCTGCTGCTGACTCGAGCCCTTAATCGCGGCGGGCTGGGGCAGCACGCTCATGGCAGAGATCATGTAGTCGATCACATCGGCATCGGCGCGCACTCCGGTGAGCTCGATTGCCCGGGCCATGCCCACCATGCGTTTCTGAAGCGGCTCTTGCGCAAGCGACAAAATCCAGTTGGCATGATCGGTGAGCCTGAGCCGTGTCTGATGGGAGAGCTCTGGCGTTGCCGACTTGGTGATCTCATGGTCTAAGGCCTGGATGGTCTTAAACGCATAGAGCCGATCATGCAGTGTCATCTTGGGCACATGGATCGCATCCGGCCCAGTGAGTTCTGTCGATAACGGCACGCGCGCCATCGGCGACTCAGTCTCTTTGCCCGAGAAATACATCAGGCCCGTTACTTCTTCGAGATCGATCACACCCTCGGAGGCTTCGGCCTCGGTCACCGCAGACTCGGCATCCGCATCCGAGCGCGCCGATCCGCTTCGCGATGAGTCTTCTGACGACTGAAACGCCATTGAACTGAAATCCGCAGGCTGCTCACCAAACACCGAGACCGAGCGGGCCAGATTAGAGATCGACTGATCCTGATTCGGAAACGTTGCCGCATCGCCATCGGTCTGCTCACCGTTTAATGCATCGATGGCCTCTTTGACTAAACCCAACAGTTCCCTTGTCAGAGCCTCCATGCCCGGACGGCCCGCTGCCAGATGCCGCGAGATCACCTGGGCGATCTCGGCATGCCGCGGAAGATTCACGCTTTGTAAGGCATCAGCGAGATCGCGGGCATGCAATGAGGCCTGGGTCATGCCCTCTGGCCCCAGATCAATACTCTGATTCAGGCCATCCATGGCCCGGTTCAGATCAACCAGAAATAGGCCTAAGAGGTCGTTCACGAGGGCTCCCGCCGTTCACTGAGTTCCTCCAGAACCTCGCCAGGCCTGCGCGTGGAGGTGCTGGAGGCAACATCCAAAAGGCGATCCAGATCGGCTAGGGCATCGTTAAACCGATCGAACTGGCGTGTCCACTGGCCTGCAACCACCAGCAACGCCTCCGTATCGCGCTTTAAGCCCACTGCATGGCTGCGCAGCGCTTCGTCTTGGTCTGTCGACATCAGTCGGGCGACAGCGGCATCGAGATCCTGCTGCATGGACCGCACCAGAGAATCTGCATGCTCAATACTGTCGACCACCTTGTCGCTTACATCGGTAATGCCTGGCTCAAGATTGGCCTGAGATAAGGCAAGCGAGAGTCGAATACTCTGCTCTTTCAGAACAGAAAAAGAACGCTGTATTTCACGCGAACGAAACTGGGTGTCCATTAAGGCCTTCACGCCCGGATCGTCTGCAGAGGCATCTGCCGGCTGCTGCAGCGACGATGCGGTCTCGCCCAAACGCTTGATTGCACCAATTAATTGCTTGCCGAGATCAGAGATCTGTTTGGCAGCAATCTGCAGATAGGGCAGCCCCTCGTTGGCCTTTTGCAAGGCCTCAAATCGATTGGAGTTATTGAGCGCCGAGTCGACTGCGGTGAGATCAATAGTCGACAGCAGCCTGCGATCACAACGGGCCACTTCCACCAACGCCAGGATCAGGGCAATAAACCCAAGGGCGCCAAAAATTCGGGAGACGATGCCCTGATCAAAGCCAATACCTTCAGCACCGCTGGCCTGATCGGCGGGTGCCGCCATGGCATTGGCGATTCGATTCAGCTCTGTGGAGACCGCCACCGCAGTAAATGTCGCCGACTCCCAGTCCTTGGCACGGCGCACCACGGTCAGCGAATCGATCCGCGCAACAATTGCCTTGCGCCGTTCATTCATCTCAGGGGCAAGCCCCGGATCATTTAATTTTTCCCGCGCTTCAATCAGCGCCTTCAGCGAGGCCTGAAATCCTTTAAAACTATCGAGCGGTTTTTTTGCCTGAATCGCCACAAAATCAATACGCAGTTTTTCGAGCGCATTCGAAATTGGGACAAACGGTGAGGTTGGGGGAATGATGTCTTTAAAGAGTGCACCGCCGCGCGACAGTAGCCCCTCGAGCTCGCGATTAATCGTGGGCGATAGCCCGCGAATGGGCACCAGCCGCTTTTCCAGCTCCTGCAGGGCGCTTAACTGCTTTTGGGCCTGCCCGGTTTCCGGCAGATTCAAGGCAGACAGCCGGGACTGCAGCGCATTTAACGACTGATAAAACTCGGCATCAAAGTAATCTGCCGCCGACAGGCGGGCCTTGATCTGCTCGGAGAGATCCTGGGATGAGACCGGAGTTGCGGGGGCATCTTTGTTATTTGTGTCTTTGTTATTCGCCTCTTTTGACGCACCGGCTGCCTTAGGCGATGTCTTAACGGGCTCAGGCGCTGGTGGGGCGGTTTTCGATGGCTCAGCGAGCATCGCCATTACAAAAAAGCACCCCACTGCAATCAGCAGCAATAACGCTGAGATCAGACGGGAGCGAAAGATGATGCGGCCGACCGCTGCCGAGTCACTCATTGTGTTCTCCCTGGATGTCTTCGATGACATTGGGCCGCAGTCGAACCACCTGCCACCATTGATCAAGATGTTGAATTTCTTTTTTCATGAAGGCCTCGGCCTCGGCCATCTCGGGACTCATACGAAATGGGCCGCTGGCGCGATCAACACGAATGCCGACCCCTGATAACGAGTCACCGTTAAAAATCACTACCCAGGGTGGCAGGGCTGCATCACTGGGCTGATGATCATGCTCTGCGGGATCCAGAAGTCCAGAGGCGGATGTGAACAAGCGGCTCGGAGGAAGCAGAAACACCGGCGCACCCTCGTGCACCAAGAGCCCGCGGATATCAAGAAATGGGCCGCGCTCCACCGCCATGCGCGATGACTGATGGTCTTCGGTTGGCTGATAAAACGCGGTGTTGATGCAGTTGAAATCGATGGCGTAGCGGCGGCCATGGATCTCCAGCCCAAACCAGCGATAGGGGCGAGTTAGCGTGTTCATGCGGCGAGCGCGCCCATGCGGTTAGTCATCCATCAGCCCCAGTACCGACCGGTTGTGAAACCAGAATGCTACAAAAAACAGGGTCAGGGCGGCGATCAGTCCAATAATGGCATCGCCAAAGCTGCCCAAGGCTGCCAGCTGGCTGGCGCTGGCGCTTCGGGTGTTCTCGACGTGCTGCTCAATGGCCGAGGTAAATGCATCGTGATGCCAGGACAACATCTGGTCGACACGAATAAACCCAGGATCGCCCTCCACCAGCCCGCGCTGGGAGTCGATGTACGTCAGCAGCTCATGGGCAATCACTGCAAGCGAGGTCTGATACTGACGGCGCCACTCGGGCGGCACCAGCAGCATAAAGCGGGTATCAAACTGTGCGGCCAGCGCGGCGACCTGGCTCTTGCCCACGATATTCAGGCCCTTGGGCACATTAAAGAGCATGCCGCTGTTTTCGGCGTTGATCCGCTCTCCGGGAGGTGCAGCGAGATTTGCTGAAAACAGCCGGCCCTGCCGACGAATCACGAGCTGCACCGTCTGCTCACCACGCTGATCCAGCATGTCATAGACCGCGAGCACCGAATCGACACTCGCGCCGTTCACGCTGACCACTTCGTCTCCGGCACGCATGCCAATTCGTTCTGCAATGCCACCAAACACCACGCCCGATAGCGCAGGTTTAAGTTTTTTCATCCGATCACTGGCGCGCCCGTTCTCGAACTCCGCGATCCATTCAAAGATCTGCGATATCGAGGCATCACGGGCTGCACGCTCTGAGTCAAAGCCCACAGGCTTGGGCGCTGCGAGCTGCTCAAGCCGAAGGGCCTTGCGGTACTGGTCAACATCAGGGGCCTTCAGTGCCTGGGCTGTGAAGCGATGCCCGGCCGAGGAAATCTGAATCCCCACATACGACAGCCAGATCGCCGTCAACACCACAAAACCAAAGGCCGTCCAGACCAGCACAAAGGACAGGCTTTTGGTGTTCACACTCATGCTCTGAAAAGGTTTCATACCCGAAGACTACGTGAGGTCCGAAGATTCAGCATCTAGAGAGAATTTCTCCTTCAGCTGCTGCACATCGCGATGCTCGGCCAGAAGGCTCACCTCGCGCTGGCGAACATCCATCTTGGCCCGGCAGGCCAGCAGCGTCTGGATCCAGGGCCCTGATTTCATGGAAATCACCGCATCCGCGATCAGCTGCCCTCCCCGTTGATCCGGCCGCACACGCACCGTGACCAGATTGGCATCGCTCTGGTCAAACAGGCTGAGCTCGATATAAGACAGCCGACTGTAGCGATGATGCGACCCGACGAGCAGGAAGGACTGGTCCTCGAGGGTGAAGTAAATCTCATGGCCCGGCTGCACCTGCACGGTCTCCACCACATCGATCTGAGTGATGCCGATCTTGCCGTGCCAGTCCAGATCGGACTTCTGGGCATCCCTGGATTTGCGGCCAAAGTGCCGCATGCCTTCATAGAGCTCATACAGAGTGATGGGAATACGATTCTGCCGGGCGAGGTTTTTCAGGGCCTCGGTCTTGGTCTGGACCTCTTCGCGCTCGGCCGCAAGCCGACCCTCCAGGGTCTTGATCTCGTCTTTTAGCTGGGTCTGCAGGGTCTCGATGCCTTTGAGCGCCTCGCCCCACAAGACATCGATCTCATCGTTGGAGGCGGGCGGCACCCCCGCCATGGCTTTTTCAACGACCTCTTTGCGCTCGGCGACGCGATGTTTCTTGCGCCGTGCATCCCGCATTGCGACCACCGCCAGGGCGGCAAGCAACACTAAGCAGATCAGTGCGATCCAAATTCCGGGTCTAATGGCGGACGCCGCGTCGATCATCAGGTTTGGCCGGGGCCTTTAAGGATCCAATCAACAGCGGCAAGTGTAACGTGTCCGACCTCTGGCATCGTCATCGGGGAATCCATCACACTGACTTTGCCACTGAGCGCGCAAAGTTGGACCTCGGTCCGGTCGGCCATATCCCCTGAGTCCAGGATCAGGACCGTGGGCCGCTTCAGGCTGGGCAGGGTCTTGGCGACCGATGCGTAAGCAAGCCGCTTGGCCAGCGCATCCCAGCGGATCGGGCCGAGTTCTGCCCAACAGCCATGCTCCCGTGGCCGCCGAACAAGAAACCCACCCAAAAGCCCCGCCAAGGCCCCGCGAGCCTGGGCAAGTCGCCACTCTGAAAAACGGTCGGTGCCGAGCACGGCGCTATTGCGACGAAAGTCGAATCCAAGAAAAGGGCTGGCCGCGATCACCCCATCGAGCACGGGCGGCTGCTCAATGACATCGGGATGAATCACGGTAGAGGATCGGATTCGGGTTTTTTTGGGCTTCGTGAGATCGAGAATATTCATCCACAGGGCAAACGATGCCGAGATGCCGAATGCAATCAGGATGGTTTTCGGTCGTGATGCATCTGTTGTGACAGCACCCGATGCATCACGTAGCTGCGACAGGGTCGCGATCGCGGCCTGGTCAGTCCCGTCGAGCACCTCCGGGGGCACCAGGATTCGGGACACGTCACGGCCCGCCTGGCGAAGAAATTCCGCCAAAGGGTCCAGTATTGCCGCGTCTTGCGTATGGGTTTGAAGCAAAAATAAACGCGCCGCTTGCATGGGACGAGTATATACTTTGACGCATGGAAACCCTTGTGCTTGCCTTCGCAATCGCAATGGCCATCGTGGCCTTGGTGCTGTATTTCGAGCTAAAAAACACCCAGGAACGAGTCGAACGCATTCGCACAGATCTTGAGCATCGAATGTCTGCGACGATTCAAAACGCCATGCACGACACCTCGGAAAAAATTCCTCAGATTGAAAAGCGTGTGGAAGAGATCGCGCAAAAGGTCGCCGAGACCGAGGCCGAAGTCCACAGCATGCACGAGAAAAGCAACGCGGCCCAGAATCAGTAAGTCCGCGGTCAAAAGTCTATCGGCTCTCGCCCGCTAGGCCAGCCACCCCAGCCAGTGTCCAATCGACACTAAGAGCACCAGGGCCACCCAAAGAATCAGGGCCCGCCACACCAGCCCCACCGCAGAACGCAGCGCAGCCTCGTTGGCCTCGCGCAGTTCGGGCATGTCTTGATAAAGCGACGGCCAAGGGCCGCCAAGGGCCTCGGTCTCCGAGGGCTCATCGAAACGAATCGACACCGAAGGCGCCTCGGGAACACTGAGTCGAACGCCCATGGCACCTGCACCTGCCGACAGGATCACGCGTTCGGTATCGTTTTTATGGGGTGCGAAACCGGACTTAAACCGCCACATCAGAATCGCATCTTCAAAGTTGCCCACGATGGCAAACACAATGGCTGTTACCCGAGACGGGAACCAATCCACCCAGGCAAAGGCCCGCACCGCAAAGTCCCCGAACGGTGACTGCCGGGCAGCCCCACTCGAGGTAGCGATCGATGGGTCGCGCGCATCTGCCCAGACACGCCGCGCCTCTGCGCTTAGCCGATACAGCACAGCACCCGCAGGCCCAGGAAGAATCACAAACCAGAAAATCACACCAAACACATGCCGCTGGGCGCCCACCAGGGCAAGCCGAATCGCCTCGCGGCAGATTGCTGACGCATCGCCTGACTCCGCTGCAAGCCGGGTCATGACATCCCCGCCCGAATGCTCGAGCCACTTGCGAAGCGCAAGACGCGCGCTATCCAGATCGTTGTTGGCCAGCGCCAGCTGAATATCTGTAAAGCGATTGCTGAAATGGCGAAAGCCGATGCACAGATACAGGACCCCGACATTGGCCAGAAATCCGAGAAAGACATTGACCTCGGTCAGCAGTGCCACCACCAGCCAGGTCAACAAGGTTCCGCCCACCACGACTGCAAACCATGACATCCGGGCCGATGAGATCTCACCCGAATTGGTCGCCTGTTCCATTTTCAGAAACAGCCGCTCAATCGATTTTGCGAGCCGCGAGTCATCCCGCACCGGGCGGAACTGCTCCAACAGCATGGCGAAAATAAAGCTAAACAGTGTCATGGCTGAAAGTCTAACCCTGTTCTGAGAGCTGTTGATGCTGAGTCCATGCGGCCCACAACAGGTGATACAGATTGCGCAGCATTGCGGCGGTAGCCCCCCAGATAAAAAACTCCCGCGCCCGGCCCGGCGATGTGATCGCCTCGCCGAGATACGGCATGGCGTAAAACCGAATCAGCTCGCCGGTGGGGCTCTGCTCTGCAGCCAGCGCCCGAACCTGGTGGTTGGCCGGGTTCATTAAAAACGGCAGCGGAACCTGAAAAATATCGGCGACCTCGAGGGGATCATGCGCAAAACGTACGGCCTGGGCATCCACCCAGCCGATC
>VERI01000082.1 GCA_018882785.1 Burkholderiaceae bacterium
GCCCGCAGATTGGTCAGAAAAAGCAGCAACACTGCGACAACCAGTAATGCACCCTCCAGCAGATTAGTAAAAACTGTGGTGAGAGTTTTATCGATTAGCCAAGAGCGGTCGTAGTAGGCCTGAATCTCCACGCCCTTGGGCAGTTGTGAGCGATTGATAAATTCAATTTTTTCTTTTATGCCCTGAAGAACATCCGATGGATTCTCGCCTTTGCGCATCACGACAATGCCATTGACCATGTCATCGAGGTTGCCCTCCGGACCCGTCTGTCCCATCACACCCTGAGCTGGCGCACCACCTTGTCGGACCTGGGCAATATCTCGCACCAGAATTGGTACGCCTTTATTGGCAACGACAACAATATTGGCGATATCTGCGGAGGATCGCAGCTCGCCCAGGGATCGAATCAGATACTGCTGACTGCCATGACTCACGGCACCGCCGCCCACATTCGCACTCGCCCGAGAGATGGCTTCAAAAAGCTGCGGCAGTGTGATCTTGTAGTCCCGCATCTTGGCCAAATCAGGATTGACCTCGTATTGCTTGACTGTGCCGCCCATGGTGACTACATCGGCCACTCCGGGAACTCGGCGCAGGTGGCGTTCCACTACCCAGTCCTGCAGCGTTCTTAAATGCTGGGTGGTATAGCCCTCGCCCACCAATCGAAAACGAAAAATCTCGCCAATCGCAGTCTGCGGTGGCTGAATTCGAATCTCGGCGCCCCGCGGCAGGCTGACATTCTGAAGTCGCTCATTGACCCGCTGCCGCGCCAGCTGATCCGATGGCCGATCATTAAAGGTAATGACGGTATAGGAAAGCCCAAACTGTGTATGCGAGAAAAGCCGAACCGAATCCGGAAGGCCTGAAAGCGCTACTTCAACTGGCAGGGTCAGCTGCCGCTCCACTTCCTCGGCAGCCCGGCCGGGATAAAGCCCAATCACCGTGACTTGGGTATCCGAGACATCTGGAAATGCCTCGATCGGCAGATTCTTAAATGCGATCAAGCCGGAGACAACGAGCACCAGTAATAGAAATACCATCAGCAAAGGCTGATGGAGCGCAACAAAAACAG
>VERI01000050.1 GCA_018882785.1 Burkholderiaceae bacterium
GTGCAGCCTCACCGCGCGGGATCGGGAATTGCTGGCCCACCCCTGGGTGGGCGGCGTGATTTACTTCACGCGCAATTTTGAGAGTAAGGCCCAAATCACCGCCTTGTCACGTGAGATTCAGGCGGTGCCACGGCCTGCAGGATGCGCGCCGTTACTGATATGCGTAGATCATGAAGGCGGCCGAGTGCAGCGTTTTCGAGAGGGATTCACCGAGATTCCGGCAATGTCCATGATCGGTGCAATGTGCAAGGAGAACGATCCAGAATCGCGTCTAGCGGCAATAGCGCGTGCCCGTCAGCTTGGCTTTGTGCTGGCCAAGGAATTACGAGAAGTTGGTGTTGAATTTAGCTTTACACCAGTCCTGGATCTAGACTGGAGAAAAAGCGAGATCATTGGGGAGCGGGCATTTCATGGTGATCCGTACATCGTCAGCGAACTGGCATCGGCACTGATGCATGGCCTGCTCTTGGCAGGCATGAAGAACTGCGGAAAGCATTTCCCAGGCCATGGCTGGCCTCAGGCGGATTCCCATCTCGATCTTCCGATTGATGAGCGGCCTCTTGAGCAGATTTTGGCGCAGGACGTATTGCCTTATGCCCGTATCGGTTCGCCTGCGTTAACGGCAGTGATGCCCGCACACATTCGATATAGCCAGGTGGATCAACAGCCAGCCGGGTTTTCTAAGAAATGGCTGCAGGATATTCTGCGGGACAAGCTCGGCTTTGAAGGGGTAATAATTTCCGATGATCTTGCAATGGCCGGTGCGGCAGTTATCGAATCGGTTTCCGATCGGGCCTGTGCAGCGTTTGCCGCGGGATGCGATGCCACGCTGATCTGTAATCGCCAGGATTTAGTCGAGCAGGCTCTGGATGAAGTCCCGCGCAGAATACCCACTTTCCTGAATGATCCGCGCCGCAGGGGGCTGGAGCTGTTGCGGCCGCTTTCCTAGGGGCTTCGATGCAGTTTGATCAGGCGATCTATGATCCAGACTGTCGGCAATGCCCTCGGCTGGCATCATTTCTGGACCAGGTAAAGGGTAATCACCCCAATTACTTCTGCAGGCCTGTTCCGCCTTTCGGTAGCCAGAGGGCCAGCCTTCTCATTGTTGGCCTGGCGCCCGGGATGCATGGCGCAAATGCCACCGGCAGACCCTTTACCGGTGATTGGTGCAGTGATCTGCTCTATGGCACCTTGCACAGATTTGGTTTTGCCAAGCTTCCGCGATCGGTCTCGCGTGATGATGATCAGGAGTTGATTGACTGCCGTTTGACCAATGCGGTGAAGTGCCTGCCGCCGCAAAATAAACCGACGCCCGCAGAGACAAGAACGTGTGCCCGATATCTCGGTCAGGAGATTGCGGAAGTCCGCCCGAAAGTGATTGTCTGTCTGGGCGCAGTTGCCCATGACGCCGTGTTGTCCTGCCTGAAGGTTTCTTTCTCTGGGTTAAAGCGCACTGACTATCGTTTCGGACACGGTGCCGAGCATGCGGTAGGGGGGGTGCGACTCATTGATAGTTATCATCCGAGCCGCTACAACACAAATACCGGGCGGCTCACTCCCGACATGTTCGCTGCCGTCTTCTCGCAGGTACGCCGCTATGTCTGAGGAGGGCGTTGCCGCATCTGGGCTACCTCAGCCGCAGGCCAAAGGATCGGAGCAGCAGCGAGACAGGCTAAAACCACTCTTGGCTTCTATGCCAAACCTGCCGGGCGTCTATCGCATGGTCGGCGAGGAAGGCAAGGTGCTGTATGTCGGCAAGGCCAAAGACCTAAAGAAACGCGTGGGATCTTACTTTCGATCTTCGGGACTGTCACCGCGTATTGCCAAGATGGTGAGCCTGATTCGAGATATTGAGATCACGGTAGTCCGAAGCGAGGCGGAGGCACTGCTGCTTGAAAATAACCTGATCAAAGCCTTGGCACCGAAATTTAATATTCTTTTCCGGGATGACAAGTCGTATCCATTTCTAAAGCTAAGCAGTCATGTGTTTCCAAGGATTTCCTACTATCGGGGAACGGTTGACCGTCAGTCTCAGTATTTTGGCCCTTTCCCGAATGCATGGGCAGTAAAAGAAAGCATTCATATTCTGCAAAAAGTGTTTCAGCTCCGCAGTTGCACGGATTCGATACTTTCGAATCGTTCTCGGCCCTGCCTATTGCACCAGATCCATCGGTGTAGTGCTCCGTGTGTAAAGAAGATTTCTGCAGAGGACTATGCTGCCGACGTGGGGCGGGCAATCCGTTTTCTAAAGGGAGACTCTGCAGAGCTACTCAATGAGCTTGAGCAGAAAATGAATCAGGCATCCGTCGAGTTGAATTATGAGCAGGCTGCTTTTTTCCGGGATCAGATCGCATCTCTGTCCAAAGTGCTGGAGCAGCACAATATGGAGACCCATCCTGAGCTTGATTGTGATGTGTTGGCAGTGGCGACTGACGGTAAAACAATTGCCGTTAATCTTGCGATGGTTCGGGGTGGGCGGCATCTCGGGGACCGCGTGCATTACACATCGGCAGCAATCGATATCAGCGAGGCTGATCTGGATGAGCTGCAAGACGAGGCGCTCATGGCCTTTGTATCCCAGCACTACACCGCGCAAGAGAGCCCTCTGGCGTTGGTGGTGAACCGTACGGAGTGTGCGGCAGCAATTTCGGAGTGGCTATCCGCACAGGCAGGGCGAGAGATTCGGGTATTACATCAGCCGCAGGGGAAAAGACGCGAGTGGCTGGCGCTCGCTGAGTCCAATGCGCGGCTCGGTCTTGCGCGTCGTGCCCAGGAGATGGGTTCGCAGCAGTCCAAGACACAGATACTTGCCCAGACGCTGGGACTCACGGGTGAGTCTGAGGATCCATTTGATCTTCGCGTTGAGTGCTTTGATATCAGCCATACCGCCGGTGAGGCGACCCAGGCGTCGTGCGTGGTCTATCAGCACCATGAGATGCGGCCATCGGAGTATCGGCGCTTCAATATCCGAGATATCACACCGGGTGATGACTACGCGGCCATGCGTCAGGCCTTGGCTCGTCGCTACGACGCTCTTGAGAATCTGCCTGACCTGGTGCTTATCGATGGCGGCAAGGGCCAGCTTGGTGTCGCAATGGAGGTCTTCGAGGGTCTGGGGATAGATACGGGCCTACTTGTAGGGGTGGCGAAGGGTGAGGGCCGTAAGGTGGGCCTTGAGACCTTGGTATTTCCTGACGGACGCGAGATCGCCCTCGGTCCTGATCACCCTGCGTTGATGCTGGTGGCGAAGATTCGGGACGAGGCCCATCGGTTTGCAATTACGGGAATGCGGGCGCGACGGGCCAAGGCCCAGATCGGATCGGTGCTCGATGAGGTCGAGGGTATTGGCCCCAAACGGCGCCAGCGGCTGCTGGCCCGATTCGGTGGGCTGGCGGGGCTGAAGGCGGCAAGCGTGGAGGATCTAGCCACTGTGGAGGGCATATCCCGCCAGACCGCCCAGGAGTTGTACCGTCGATTGCGTGGGTCATAATCCGCCGATGGTCTGGAACCTGCCAAATCTACTGACGTGGGCGCGGATTGTTGCGATCCCATTGTTGGTTGCCTTGTTTTACCTGCCGATGGGGCTCAGTGAGTTCGAGCGTAATCTGTGGTCGACCGTAGTCTTCGTGGTCGCTGCCATCACGGATTGGATCGATGGCTGGCTGGCACGTAAATGGAACCAGACATCTCACTTCGGTGCCTTCTTGGACCCTGTCGCCGATAAGCTTATGGTGTGCACGGCATTGGTGGCACTCATTGAACTGGGCCGTCTGAACCCCATCATTGGACTAATTATTGTGGGCCGTGAGATCACGATATCGGCCTTGCGCGAGTGGATGGCGACCGTTGGCGCAAGGGCCAGCGTGGCCGTGAACTGGATGGGTAAGGCAAAGACCATTGCGCAGATGGTGGCCATCCCGTTTTTGCTGTTTAACGGGCCGATTTTCTGGGGTTATTTGGATACCCGGGTCTGGGGAGAGGTACTGGTCTGGTGCGCGGCCGCGCTGACCGTGGCATCCATGGCCTACTACCTAAGGGCCGCCTGGCCCGAGTTGCAGAAAAAGGGCTAAAAAAGCTAAAATCTTAGGCTTCGTGCAATGCGGGAGTAGCTCAGTTGGTAGAGCGCAACCTTGCCAAGGTTGAGGTCGCGAGTTCGAGACTCGTCTCCCGCTCCAAATAGATTCAACGGAAGGGAAGCTTGCGGGCACAGTAGGCTTCCCTTTTGTTTTCAAGTCCATGCCCAGGGCGGGGTGGCAGAGTGGTTATGCAGCGGCCTGCAAAGCCGTGGACGCCGGTTCGATTCCGACCCCCGCCTCCATTTGTCTGTGATTATTTCGAATCTCCGCTTTATCAAATAAAACTGATTAACCTACCCGCGGCTCATCTATGATCCCTGGATTGGGTAAGCCGCTTCGGAGCTCGCTTGACTGACCCTCTAGGCC
>VERI01000083.1 GCA_018882785.1 Burkholderiaceae bacterium
GTATCGGTCTTTGCCCAGGGTGCGAATCAAAAATTCTCCGGCATTGGTCGCGCCGCGACTCCTGCAGAAATCAAGGCCTGGGATATCGATGTCCGGCCGGATTTCAAGGGATTGCCTGCGGGTGCTGGCTCGGTCGCCAAAGGCCAGGATGTCTGGGAGGCGAAGTGCGCCTCATGTCATGGGGTTTTTGGCGAGAGCACCGAGGTCTTCACTCCGATCATTGGCGGCACCACCAAGAAAGATATCGAAACAGGCCGGGTGGCCAATCTGGCCCGCGAGGATTTCCCGCAGCGCACGACCATGATGAAAGTGGCCACCGTTTCTACGCTCTGGGATTACATCAATCGTGCTATGCCGTGGAATAATCCGAAAACCCTGACCGTGGAAGAGGTCTATGCGGTCACCGCTTATATCTTGAATCTGGCAGAGGTTGTTCCTGAGAACTTTGTGCTCTCCGATAAGAACATCGCCGAAGTTCAGAAACGCATGCCCAATCGCAATGGCATGACGGAAAAACACGGCCTATGGGACCTAAAGGGCAAGCCCGATGTGGTCGGCACCCTGTGCATGAGTAACTGTGCCACTGAGTTGAAAATTACCTCCTTCTTGCCGGAGTCAGCCCGAGATGCCCACGGCAACTTAAAAGACCAGCACCGCCCGATCGGTCCGGCCCGAGCGATTGATACCTCGAGGCCTGCGGCTGCCGTACCACCATCGGATCGTCCCGTCGTGGTGGCATCAGCACCGGCCGCCTCCGCTGCCGCGGCCGCCGGAGTAAATGCTGCTGAGATCTCCAAGAAGGCCAACTGTACGGCCTGCCATGCCCAGGCTGCCAAGATGGTGGGACCGTCCTGGGCAGAGATTGCCAAAAAATACAAGGGCGATGCAAAGGCTCCCGCCATGCTGGCTAAGAAAATCAAGTCGGGTGGGGCGGGCAACTGGGGGGCAGTCCCAATGCCACCCCATCCGAATTTAAAAGACAATGAGCTCACTGCTTTGTCGCAGTGGATTCTTGAAGGTGCCAAGTAACCGCTCGGCATTGGTT
>VERI01000084.1 GCA_018882785.1 Burkholderiaceae bacterium
TTGGCCATATTAGCCTCCACGCGAAGAGCCGCGCTGGTTCATGGCGCGAGCTAGATTACGACCGTACTTACGCATAGCTTCACCGGTCACGCCGCCTTTGGCCATGCCCTTGTGCATACGCTTCTCGTGCGCCTTGACTTCTTTGTCAGCGATACGCTTGACCTGTTTTGCGTCCATGTTCGACTCCTTACGTCGTTGCTACCGTTACTGTACCCAAATTTACTCGCAAAACCAAGTTATTTGGGGTCAATCCATCATCATTTAAGCTCGCCCCACCCACGGGGTTCCAACCCCACTGGATGATCCGGCTACCACCTTCCAGCGTACCCTGAGCGTTCTGGTTGGGGCTTGTCGTCTCCACCAACTGCAAGCCGTTCAATCCGGAGACCACATAGCTGCGATCCGGACGAGGATTCCTCAAACCCTGCGGGTCGTCCACCGGGAACTCGCCCAGATGCAACTGGGGATGGTCAGGGTCCCAGCATTCCGGGCAGACCAACAAATCGTAGTTCCGGCCCTTGATGACCTCACGGCGCAGAACCTTGAGCATGTATCGACCGTCACAGCGGTCGCACTGCGCAATTGCATTTTTACCAGAGGCAAACCGGTTTCCCATTACGACCTTCCGATGTAGGTCTGGCGGGGCACAAACCGCAGAGCGGCCTTCTCATGGTCCTCGTACGCCGCAAGCTCCCAAGCCTCGTCGTACTGCGCCTTCAGGACGGGAAGTTTGTCCATCCCTTCGGGAATCTTTCCCGCAATATAGTAAGCCAAGCCCGCCGCCATGCAGGGAATAAAACGAAACGGGACGTCGGCCACGCTCACCCCACCCCCCGCATCTTGCGTACGGCGCAAGCGCCAGTAGGCGAACTGATATTGCTGCGCTGCATCAGGAGTCGGCCAGACCGTGATGGCCGGAAGCTGAGCCCAATACACCGGCGTGTTATCGGCATGTGTGGCCGCAGTGGTGTTTTGTTGCGCTCTGAAGCAGTTATATAGGGTATTCCCCGAGATATAACCGTAGTTGATGATCTCGTTGTC
>VERI01000051.1 GCA_018882785.1 Burkholderiaceae bacterium
CCATTGCGGAGAATCTTGATGTCCATATCGCCACCGATGCCAATTCGTATCCCACGAGCCCGATTACCGGCGAACTGATCCGCCCTCTCATTTTTCCGACATCCAATGTCTTTGTTCATGACCGTTTAGCCGATGCCGACGAGGCGCGTGCTTTCGATCTGGATGGCAATATCGCGACCACACGCGTCAGCCTCAACAAATTTGGCTACGAGACCAAAATTTTCGGAGAGGAGCTTACAGGTCTGGAGGCGACAACGAGCGCGAACAGCAGTTCGCCGTCGCTGAGTGCCAACGGAAGGTTTGTCGCATTCAGTTCCGACTCTGAGGGAGCGGGAGGGCTTATCTTCGGTCCAAACAACATGACGCCGCTCGACAACACCAAATTCCGCGATGTTTTCGTGCATGATCGAAGTAGTGTGGGGGACAATCCACCTCAGCCCACCACAAAGCCAACAGTCAATATCATTTCACCACCTGATGGTATTGAGGTCCAACCGGGAACTCAAATTTTTATCACGGCTGATGCCCGCGCGGCAATGGACAAAACAATAGCTTCAGTGGAACTATTCGTGAACAACGTTTCGCAGGGAGCATTTACATCCGTGCCCTATGCGTGGGACTATACTGTCTATTCAGCTGGGACATATGTATTTAGGGTGATTGCTATGGACAGTAAGGGGATGACTCACTTCAGCTCTGTCACGGTAGTCGCTACTGATCCAAGGCCAGATGCGCCTTTTGTTTACTTGACACAGCCTCTAACCGATACATCCGGCGCCAGCGGCGTGTCGACTAATCTTGTGACAAAAAATTTTGTCACAGGTAGTCAATTTTTTATCAATGCTAAAGTCAGTGTTAGTGATCCTTGGAAAGTAGAAAAACAGGATATCCAGTTCACTATCGATAACACCCCCTATACCCCGCTGGACGGTGTTGAGCAGTTAGGTGACACTTATGGCGTTAATTATACGCCAACCATGGTGAATCAAGTTGTCACATTGGGGGCTACAGCTTATTCCACCAATACATCCGCCCTCACAAATACAGGGTTCAGCTCCCCTCTCTATACTCGTTTAGGTGTCATTCAAACATTGCCCCCTGAAATAGACGTTTTGCCTGTTGCCTCGGCATCCCCTGTCAACGCAGGTCAATCTGTAACTTTACAGGCAGCAGTCACCTTTCCTATGCCCGCTGACGATCGAAATTCTGTGGAGTTTTATGTAAACAAAGTTTACGTTGGCAAAGGCGTTCCAAGTGCTACCAACTCAGATGGCGTAGTGATATACGGCTATAATTGGAAGACGCCAAATATTACAGACAGCAACCCACTTGGTCAAAAAACTTACACCGTTTATGCCCGCGCGGTCGCCTTCAACTACTCGATCTGGTGGTGGACGTGGGGGGATTTTTACAGTTCCATCGTCTCCGGGCCAGAAATCCTCACCGTCCGCTACGTTCCAACCGATCCTACAGCTGGATCCAACGCGCAATTCGTCATTGATTACTTTAAAAAGATCTATTTTCGAGGGCCTACTTACGATGAGTATAGCGAGTATCTTGACATGCTAAGTCGCGGCTCCATACAGGCTGATGTGATCATGGCGATGATGAATAGCCCAAGTTTTAGCGCTAATGAAGCTGTTCTCTTTGGCTATTACTTGCGCATGGGGCTAAAGCCGACAGGGACAAATGAGCTGCTAAGTTACTTAGCCACCATGACAAATGTCGCCGGAGTTGTCCCGCTGCCGTCCACCATGTCTGCAGGCGTAGGGACACCGCCGGCCCTCGTTGCATCCCCCTATGGGGCGAGCGTAGGGCAGTCTCAAGTAGCGCAAGCCCTTATTAATTCTGTCACCAAGACCTGGGCTGGGTCTTTGGTTAAAAATTTGGACAACCAGTCTTTCATGAACTGGATGCTGCGGTCCTTCAATCAGCCTTATCTTGCCCAGGATTTTCCGACCAACCAAACTCCGGCATCGATCGGCAATCAGCAAAACATCCTCAATACGATTGGGGCTTATGCGCCGACGAATACGAGGTTCGGAGCTGCCTACGCCTTTATGTCGGGACTTTATTCCCAGATCAAGCCGGGCAACGTGAGTGATACAAACCTGCGCGCCGCTCTCACCAATTTTGCTCCGCTTGTCCAAGGTATCGCTGCAACATATTTATTGTCGCCCGCCACCAACAACTGGACCACCAACGCAGGTCCGATTTCGACCAATATGATCGCCGGCCTGCTGCCGCCGGTGATTACAAACGGTGGGACGAACACCATCCCGATAAATATCGCTTACAGCAACGCCATAGGTGGACAGAATCTGGTCTCCAACACGGTCTATTATGCCTCGAATCTGCCCGCTGGGTTGGTGGTAAGCAAAATCGGAGGGATGGGCTATATCGTTGGCACGCCGTCCGCGTCCGGCACGAATGTTTCAACGATCTACGCCTCGAAGGGAGCGGGCTTGGTCGGATCAAATACGGTCACGTTCGATGTGTTGCCGCCGCCGGCCTCGTTGATGGCGGCCACACTCACCGGAGTTGTCGGTGAGCTGTTCTCTGCAACGCTTTCCGCTTCGAACTCGCCGACGAATTTTTCCGTCCAGTCGATGCCTGTCCTGCCCGATGGGCTGTCTTTAGATGCCGCCAGCGGGGTAATCAGTGGAACGCCAACGTCTGCAGGCACTACCACCAACCGTATAGCTGCCTTCAATCGTGCGGGGGGCTCCGGCACCAACATTGTGATCAAGCTTGAGCCGGCGTTTGCCTCTTGGTCGGCGAAATATGGCTTGAGCGGGGCAAATGCACTCGCCGGTGCCGACCCCGATAACGATGGAACCAGCAACCTCAGGGAGTTTGCCTTTGGCATGAATCCGTCCTCGTCGGACGCCTTGCCGGTCGATATCTCGACCTCGTCAGGCAATATCACCGTCACCTGGATCCGACGCAAAAACACGCTCATAGGCTATGCCGTGCAATCGTCTCCAGCGATGGATGGGCCGACTGCCATCTGGGAATCCGTCACTCCAGCGCCGACGGCCAGCAAGCTGGCGGACATCGACAACAATTACGAGAGAGTTCGGGTGCAGATCCCGATTACAGGAATACAGCGCTTCTACCGGGTGCAAACGTCATTGCCTTCGGGAGTGTTTTATACCAACGTCCCTTAGGATATAGACTTTACAAGGTGAGTTTTGGCGAGGAGTGTTCGTGTTGATGAGAACACTTCCATTGTTGGGTTCTGATTTGGTGAAGCAAATTGAAGCGGCTTGGCGGCAGCCGCAGCCGGGTTAGGCGCGCCAGCGCCTGCTGGTGGTTCGATTGATTGCCCAGCATGAACACACGGTGGCCGAGATCATGAAGATCGCCGGGGTGTCACGGCAGACGGTGTTCAGCTACCGCGACAAGCTTGTGGCCGGAGGGGTGGCCGCTTTGCTCAAGCGCGGGTGGGGCGGGGCGCGCACTCCGGTGGTGCATGGGGCGGTTTTGCGTGAGTTTTTGGCCCGGTTGGAAAGCGGGGCTTTCCGGCAAGCGCGCGATGCGCAGCGCTGGATCAAGAAGCGCACGCGCAAGACGCTAAGCGAAAGCGGGGTGCGCAAGGTCATGCGACGCGTGGGCGGGCGGCTCAAAGTGCCGCGCAAAAGCCATGTCAAAAAGGACCGTCAAGCGGCCGCCGAGTTCCGGCAAGGCCTGGCCGAGCGTTTGGCTGAGGTTATCGGCGGGGCCGTGGGCCAAGCGGTGAGGATTTGGGTGCTTGATGAACACCGCTACGGACTTCTGCCGATCATCGGGCGCATCTGGGCCCGGCGGGGTGTTCGGGTCCATGCCCCTTACAAAACCACCTATCAGTGGGGCTATCTCCATGAAGCTTTGGAAGTCGATGGCCGTCATGCTGTGGAGTTGCTCTTTACCCCAGGCATCAATCAGGACACTCACGCGGTGTTTTTGGAGCAAATCGCCCAGAGCGACCCTGACGCTCTGCACGTGGTGATCATGGACCAAGCCGGTTTCCATTTGCGCCCGAACGACTCCCGGCTGCCGGCCAAGGTGCGCGTGTTGTCCCTGCCGCCGTATTGTCCGGAACTCAACCCCGCCGAGTGGTTCGGTCGTGTGGTCAAGGCTCCAACGATCAATCGCATCTACAAGGTGGCCTGCCCCCCTAAAAGAGGACAGTTGAAAAGTGAAGTTCTGCGCCATTAGAAGGAGCAGAACCAATGAAACGGAGTCGATTCAGCGAGGAGCAAATTATCGGGATCTTGCGAGAGGTCCAAGGAGGGGGCAACACGCGC
>VERI01000052.1 GCA_018882785.1 Burkholderiaceae bacterium
TCCATTTTTCTCCTTGAGTTTGGCTTCGATGGCTTTCATTAGGTCTTCATCGTCATGCGATGGGTCACCCCACCCGACAACTTCTCGCCAGAGATTGTTACGCTCCTCATCCGTCAGACCAACCCACTGCGCGGCTGGCTGGGGGCGGGTGTAAAGAGGACGAATCCAATAGGCATAAGTTGATCCTCTGAGTTTTTGTTGCACGCACCAGTCATGTGCCATATCTCTTATTGAAAACTCTTTCATAGCTTCATCTTCAACCATTACTTGCCACGCCACCGGCTCCTCGGCTGATTGCTTCGCAGCCTCATGCTCAATGATGAGTTTGGCAAAGGCTTCAAGGCGTTCCTCGTATGCCTCGCCCATCCAGCCCTCGATGGGGTCAGAGAATCCAGCCTTCAGTGCTAGGTCTAAAAGTGTCGGTGTCATCCCACAATCCTTGCGTCAAAGGTCTCGCGCAGCTCTTCGACCAGCTTGTCCCCCAGGCTGCACATCTTGGGGTTGGCCAGGATTTCCTTGCTGGTGTAGACGTGCGCATCGCCTTCACCGTTGGCCACATCGCGGCCTTCGATGACGTAGACGGCCGTCCACTGGTCCAGGCCGTCCTTGCGCTCCCAAGGCACCAAGTCAGGATGCAGGACATGGCTGTCGCAGGCCTGGCGCTGGAACTCCACCGGAATGCCATCTGCCTCGTGACGCTCGCAGCGCCAGGTGCTGTCCTCCTTGGCCGTGCTGTGCGCGCAGGTGCGGCAGTTCACATGCTTGGTGGTCTTGGTGCTGTGGCAGAACTCGTGCGCATCGCAGAACTTGCACTGGTACCAGGATGGGTCAGTGCTGATGGGCGGCGGCATCCTGTCCTCCAGCGCCAGCCTGCGGCCACGCTCGATGAACTTCTCAGCCACGGCCTGGTCATACTTCACACGCTCGGTGTAGATGCGGTCATCATCCTTGCAGACGGCCACATACAGGGCACGGTCAATGTCGGTGCCATGCATATAGAGCTGTATCTGCACGAAGTGCTCGGGCTTGGACTTCTCGACCCCATGCTTTTCTAGGTCGGCAAAGCTCTTGGCGCTGTGCGTCTTGAACTCGGCCAGCAGGCGCTCGCGCTCCTTCTTCGGCGTCTCGCCAGTCACACACTCCGCAGCCACGCCACGCTGGCGCAGGACTTCGGCCACATGGTGCGCGTGCTTCACGCCAGTGCAGAACACCAGCCAGGCCTTGCGCTCGCCTGCCAGCTCGATGATCTCGCTCACCACCTTCTGATTGTTGTCGTCGGTGTCGACTGCGGCCTGCAGCTCGGACTCGATGAACTCACCACCACGCTTGTGGACGCCAGAGGTGTCCAGCTTGGCCTTGGTGATTTTGCTGCGCAGCGTGGCCAGGTAACCCTTGAAGATCAGCTCCTCGATGCTGACCGGCTCGATCAAGTCGTCGAACAACGCAGGTTTGTCGGTGATCAGGCCGTGCCCCAAACGGTATGGTGTGGCCGTCAGGCCGATGACCCGCAGCGCAGGATTGATGGCCTTCAGATCGGCCAGAAACTGGCGGTATCCACCCTCGTCCTTGTGGTTGACCAGGTGGCACTCGTCGATGATCACCAAGTCAACGTGGCCGATCTGCTTGGCCTTGGTGCGGATGGACTGAATGCCGGCAAAGGTGATCGGCTCACCGAGCTGCTTTTTGCCAATGCTGGCGCTGTAGATGCCCATCGGCGCGCCAGGCCAGTGCTGACGCATCTTCTCGGCATTCTGCTCGATCAGCTCCTTGACGTGCGTCAGCATCAGCACCACGGTCTCTGGCCAGTTCTGCAGCGCGTCCTTGCACAGCGCGGCCACGATGTGGCTCTTGCCTGACCCGGTCGGCAGCACCAGGCATGGATTGCCTGGATGGCCAGCCTCGAACCACGCATAGAGCTGGTCGATGGTTCGCTGTTGGTAGTCACGCAGCACTGCTTCCCCCGTTCTTCTCGCGCAGCATGGCCAAGAAATCGTCATATGTGTGCCCAGCGGCGTGATGTCGAATCCATGCGTTGTATTCGTCTGAAATTGCACGCAGCGTATGTAGTTCTGGCGGCGCAATAGATCGCACAAACGGATGTAGATCAGCATCCTCAATCACCCACTGGTCGCCATTCCATTTGCCGCCACATTTTTTGAACTTTGCTTCAATTTCATCATCCGTCAGCCCAACCCACAATTCGTCGGGTTTCCAAGGCAACGGCTTGCCAATCGCCTCGTAGGCTTTGTTTCGCCACATGGATGCGCTGGCTTTGTAGCGTTGGCAGTTTGGGCAGTCAGTCATGCTTCACCCTTAATGCCGTGTGCGGCTTCAATGGAACGGGCAAAGTCATTTACCCAATAACCAAACAAGATGCGGTACTCATCGCAAATTGGCTTTAACTCCTCATCCGTCAGCGGCTTGCGCTGTGGTGTCCAGCCAAGTGAAGTTGCAATTCGAATTGCCGCAGATTTGTCAATCACAGGCTCTGGCTCACGCTTGGGTGGGGATGCGTAAAGGTTTCGACCAATCGCTGCTTCACGGTTGTTCCACACAAGTTCGCCGTCACGCTCAACCCACGCCACAGGCTCTGGCTCGGCGCACTCCATGCACTTGGTTGTGCACTGGCTCCCTGTCTTGCAGGGCGGCTCCCGCTTGGGTGGGGATGTGTAGAGTGGCATCTTCCGTGTCTTACCGCCATGTCGTTTAACCTCAATGTCAAGCAATGCACAATCACCGCCATCCCAAAGTTTGTATGGTGTTTCCCCGTCAAAACTGATAGCCCACGCCACAGGCTCTGGTTTTGTTGGGGATGTGCGAATCATGTGTTTTAACCAATCAGCCTGATACCACTCATCTTGTCCGTTGATACGCAACTTGATGTCGGTCATGTGGGCGTGTTTTGCTCTGTCAATTAAGCGTTGGATTGAATCCACTTGAATGCTGTTTATTTTTTCATCTGTAATGAGCCACGCCACAGGCTCTGGCTCTGGCTGTTCCAAGGCTTGTTTAAGGGCGGTAATGGCTTTTGAAATGTGTTTAGGCGTTGGCTCTTTTTCGTATCGACAAGCCAAGTCTTCAAGCTCCAACGCCTCCAACGCCAGCTTCATTGCTTCTCTGCTCATAGTATTGTCCCTCTTCTTTGTTCTTTACAAGGCCAAATAGTTGAGCCAACTTTCATCACAATTGCATCAGCAGAATGATGTCTCTCTGCTGGCGTGTTAATCAAGTAATTCCGCACCATGTCATTAATCTGCCCAATCGTTACATTGGCTGGCTGGCAAACCACCAGCTTGTATGCGGCATCCATAGAAGCAGCCACATAACCCAAGGCAAACATTTGATCACCGGTGCTACCTTGCATCTTCTCCAACAGTTTGTTGCCATCAATGTACTCAGCACTTGCACTGGTACAGAAGGCCATCGCAATCAATAGAGCTCTCATTCTTTGGCCTCCCACGATACTTTGAGGTAAAGGGCATAGCCATAGACCACGCCAAACATGATGGCAACACATCGAGCATTCCAAGTCCAGTCACGGATATTTAAGGATGCCTCTAAGAAGGAGCCTATGAGCCATGCGATGCCCATAGTTATTGCCAATGGGTAGGTGCAGGTCAGCACCGTCAGGATGTGGATTTTGAGGGTTTTCATTTCAATTCATTGCCAGTAAGTAAGCCAAGCCAATCCACATAACAACCCCAGCGATACCCACAATGATGTTGGATAGGGTGGTGTTCTTAGGTGGGGGATAGAACCATTCTGCTTGCTCTATCCGGTCAGGGAAGGCTTCAGCCATGGTTCGTGGATATGTGCGTGAAGTTGGATTGAGATTGATTAGTTTCTTGTCCATACTCGTATCATGTGATCCTTGGCGACATGCCTTTTGCTCGGAACCATCTTTCCGGTGAACTTGATAAGTTTGCCCTTAGATGCCGCTGAGGTCAATGCGCCCCAGGCATTAGGGTGATGGGGCTCCTCGAGGCCATAGACCTTGGCGTACTCTTTAAAGTCATCCATGGTGAACTCTTCGTTTCTGCTGATGATGGCGAATTGCTCCAGCAGCATGAATGCTCGGACAGTCCAATCTCCGGCATTGAATAGAACTTGTTGTTTTCTGAAAATACCGGAGACTAAAAAAATCGGGACAGAGGCTCTTTTTAATTCTCGTAGAAAATGATACCAAAATTCATATTTAATAATAATCACCATCTTCGGTTGCAGCGTGCTCACCATTGTTCGCATTCGAGAAGGGGTATCCAGAGG